>NZ_JBITLU010000018.1:0-152345 GCF_044465525.1 Nonomuraea sp. NPDC049646
TGGCGCGTGAGGTGGGCACCGAGGGCAACCTGGGCGGTCAGGCCACCGTCCGGGGCGTGTCGGGCACGTGGAAGGACCTCACCGACAACGTCAACGTCATGGCGTCGAACCTGACGAGCCAGGTGCGCAGCATCGCCCAGGTGGCCACCGCCGTCGCCCGCGGCGACCTGTCGCAGAAGATCACCGTCGAGGCCAAGGGCGAGGTCGCGGCGCTCGCCCAGACGATCAACACCATGGTCGACACACTGAGCGCGTTCGCCGACGAGGTCACCCGCGTGGCCCGCGAGGTCGGCACCGAAGGCCAGCTCGGCGGCCAGGCCCGCGTCCCGAACGTGGCCGGCACCTGGAAGGACCTCACCGACAACGTCAACTCGATGGCCGACAACCTGACCAACCAGGTGCGCAGCATCGCCCAGGTCACCACGGCCGTCGCCCGCGGCGACCTGACCAGGAAGATCGACGTCGACGCCCGCGGCGAGATCCTGGAGCTCAAGACCACCATCAACACGATGGTCGACCAGCTCTCCTCCTTCGCCGCCGAGGTCACCCGCGTGGCCCGCGAGGTCGGCAGCGAGGGACGGCTCGGCGGCCAGGCCGAGGTCGAGGGCGTCTCCGGCACCTGGAAGCGGCTGACGGAGAACGTCAACGAGCTGGCCGCCAACCTGACCCGGCAGGTGCGCGCCATCGCCGAGGTCACCAGCGCGGTCACCTCCGGCGACCTGACCCGCTCGATCACGGTCGACGCCGAGGGCGAGCTGGCCGACCTGAAGGACAACATCAACTCGATGGTCAAGTCGCTGCGCGAGACCACGACCGCCAACGAGCAGCAGGACTGGCTCAAGTCCAACCTCGCCCGCATGTCCGGCCTCATGCAGGGCCACCGCGACCTGGCGGCCGTCGCCGAGCTGGTGATGAACGAGCTGGCCCCGCTGGTCAGCGCCCAGTACGGCGCGTTCTTCCTGGCCGAGGAGAACGAGCTCCAGCTCATCAGCGCCTACGGCTACCCGGCCGACCCCGGCAGGCCCACCCGGTTCCGGCTCGGCGAGGCCCTGGTCGGCCAGGCCGCCCGCAGCCGCCGGGTCATCGCCGTCGACGACGTGCCCTCCGGCTCCGTCCGGATCTCCACCGGCCTCGGCACGATCGAGCCCGCCTCGGTGGTGGTGCTGCCGATCGTGGTCGAGGAGCAGGTGCTCGGCGTGATCGAGCTGGCCTCGGTGCAGGCGTTCACGCCGGTCCACCGGGCCTTCCTCGACCAGCTCATGGAGACGATCGGCGTCAACCTCAACACGATCGTGGCCAACGCCCGCACCGACGAGCTGCTGGCCGAGTCGCAGCGGCTGGCGACCGAGCTGCAGGCCCGGTCGGAGGAGCTGCAGCAGCAGCAGGAGGAGCTGCAGCGCTCCAACGCCGAGCTGGAGGAGAAGGCCACGCTGCTGGCCCGCCAGAACCAGGACATCGAGACCAAGAACCTGGAGATCGAGCAGGCCAGGCAGGAGCTGGAGGACCGCGCCCACCAGCTCACGCTGGCCTCCACGTACAAGAGCGAGTTCCTGGCGAACATGAGCCACGAGCTGCGCACCCCGCTCAACTCGCTGCTCATCCTGGCCCAGCTCCTGGCCCAGAACCACACGCGCAACCTGACGCCCAAGCAGGTCGAGTACGCCGAGATCATCCACTCGGCCGGCTCCGACCTGCTCCAGCTGATCAACGACATCCTCGACCTGTCCAAGGTCGAGGCGGGCAAGATGGACATCAACCCCGAACGCGTGCCGTTGCGCCAGCTCCTCGACTACGTCGAGGCCACGTTCCGGCCGATGACGTCGCAGAAGAGCCTCGACTTCACGATCACGAACGCCCCCGGCATCCCGGTGGAGGTCGTGACCGACGACTCGCGGCTGCGGCAGGTGCTGCGCAACCTGCTGTCGAACGCGGTCAAGTTCACCGAGACCGGCAGCGTCGAGCTGCGCATCGAGCCGGCGGCCCAGGACGAGCTGCCCGCCTCGGTGCGCCAGCACGGCGCGGCCATCGCCGTGCGGGTGGTCGACACCGGCATCGGCATCGCCGCCCAGCAGCTCGAAGCCATCTTCGGGGCCTTCCAGCAGGCCGACGGCACCACCAGCCGCAAGTACGGCGGCACCGGCCTCGGCCTGTCCATCAGCCGCGAGATCGCCCACCTGCTCGGCGGCGCGATCGGGGCGCAGAGCACGCCGGGCCAGGGCAGCGTGTTCACCCTCTACCTGCCGATCGCCCGTCCCGACTTCATCGGGCTCTCCCCGAAGAAGGCCCTGGCCGACCCCTCGGTGGTCGTCGAGACCGCCCGCGTCGCCACGCCCGGCCAGGAGACGGCCGCGCCGGCCAGGCCCCACCAGCCGCAGCCGCGCCGCCTGCTCGTGATCGAGGAACGGCCGCAGGGCCTGCTCTCGCACGTGGCCGAGAGCGTGGTGACGGAGCTGGCGCTGAGCAAGGACGAGACGATCGAGATCGTCACGGCCGCCGGCGCGCAGGAGGCCGCGGCCACGCTCGCCGCCGACCCCTGCCACTGCATCGTGCTCGACCTCGACCTGCCCGACCAGAGCGCCTACCGCCTGCTGGAGGCCATGGACGGCGACCAGGCCCTGAACTCGGTGCCGGTGCTGGCCTACAACAACTGGCGGGCCAGCTCCCAGCAGGCGGTGCCGTTGCAGACGCGCGAGGGCGGCCAGCCGCTGGAGCTGCTGTCCAGCCTCGACGAGCTGCGCGAGCGCATCGCCCTGCACCTGACCGCCGACCAGCCCGGCGACGTGCTGCCGCTGATCCGGGCCGGGAACATCAACCAGCTCGCCGGGGCCGAGATCGACACCTCGCTGACGGGCCGGACCGTGCTGATCGTCGACGACGACGCCCGCAACCTGTTCGCGCTGACCAGCATGCTGGAGGTGCACGGCATCGACGTGCTGCACGCCGAGGACGGCCGCAAGGGCATCGACACGCTCGTCGCCCACCCGCAGATCGACCTGGTGCTGATGGACGTGATGATGCCCGAGATGGACGGCTACACCGCCACCGCCCGCATCCGCGCGATGGCGCAGTACGCCGACCTGCCCATCATCGCGGTCACCGCCAAGGCGATGCCGGGCGACCAGGAGAAGGCGCTGGCGGCCGGCGCGAGCGACTACGTGACCAAGCCGGTCGAGGCCGACCATCTGGTCGAACGCATCCGTCACTGGCTCGGCGCCTGACCCGTCCCCCCAAGGAGCAACGCAGTGCACCACCCGCACGATCCGGCGGCCGCAGTGCCGCCGGAGCGTACCGAGCCGCCCAATCTCGGCCGCCTGGCCGCGACGGTCGACCGCCTGCACAGCCAGATCCTGGAGGCCCAGCGGGCCGCCGAGGGCCGCGCCCTGGTCGAGGTGGCCAAGGGCGTCCTGGTCGAGCGCCTGCAGTGCAGCCTGGCCGCCGCCGCCAGGCAGCTCGCCACCCTGGCCGACCAGGCGGGGGTGACGCAGCTCGAACTGGCCGCCGACATCATCAACCAGGCCGCCCACGACCGCATCAGCGAGGCCGCCCGCGACTTCCTGAGCTCGGCCCGCGCCGAGGAGTCGGCGGAGGTGGCGGTGCGGCTGCGCACCGCCGAGAACGGCGCGCTGACCGCCACCGACGCGCAGGCCGTGGCGCAGTCGCTGCTGGATCAGGCCCTGTCCGCGCTCGGCGCGACGACGGTCGCCATCTGGGAGGCCGGGCCGGACGCCTCGCTCACCCTGGCCGGGTACGCGGGGCTGGCCGACGAGGAGGCCAGGCGCTGGCGCTACGTGCCGCCGGGCGTGGCCACGCCGGCCCGCCGCGCGCTGCTGGCCCGCGGCACGGTGTGGCTGGACGACCTGGCCGCCGTCGGCCTGCCCTCGATCGGGCAGCGTCAGACCCCCGGCGCGCGGGCGACCGCGCCGGCCGGGACGGGCGGCCGGATCCTGGGCGTGCTGGAGATCGGCTGGCCGCACGCGATGCCGCAGCCCGACGCGCGGGTCGTCAAGCAGATCGAGGTGCTGGCCGACCTGTGCGCCCACACCTTCGAGAGCACCGACCAGGCAGCCCACGAGTCGCAGGTCCTGCCCGAGCTGATCGACCTGGCCGACGCGCTGCCGGACGCGGCGCTGGTGCTGCGCCCGCAGCTCGGCACCGAGGGCCGGCTGACCGACTTCCGCATCGTGCACGCCAACCCGCGCTTCCTCGACCCGGCCGGGCGGCCGCGCGGCGAGGTCGTCGGGAGCCTGTTCCTGGAGGCGTACCCGCTGGCCGCCGAGGAGGGCGCGCTGCTGGCCAGGATCGAGCACGTGCACGCCACGGGCGAGACCTTCAGGGCCGAGAAGATGACGATCACGGCCCTGGTGGACCAGATCCCCCTGCACACCGTGGCGGGCATCGCGATCATCCGGCTCGGCGACGGCGTGCTGCTCATCTGGCGGTTGCAGGACCAGGACGCCCAGCTCGCCAACCTGCTCCAGCACGCCCAGCGGCTCGGCCGCATCGGCGGCTTCGAGGAGAACCTGCTCACCGGCGAGATCGTCTGGAGCGCCCAGCTCCACGACCTGTACGGCATGTCCCCCGACGAGCCGCCCATCCCGCTGGAACACCTGGCCACGCACGCCCATCCCGACGACGCCGTGGCCATCGGCCGGTTCGTCCGGGCCGTGCTGCACCACCGCCGTCCGGCCTCCACCGCCTACCGGCTCCAGCGGTCCGACGGCACCGTGCGGCACATCAGGGTGGTCGCCGAGCCCGTCTTCGACGACAGCGGCCTGCTGCTGTCCATCCGCGGCGCCTACCAGGACATCTCCTCCCAGCACTGGACAGAGGTGGCGCTGGCCGCCACCCGTGACCAGCTCGCCCACACCGAGCAGCAGGCCGCCGAGCGCAACCGGCTGGCCCTGCAGCTCCAGCAGGCGATCATGCCGCCGAGCCGGGAGCCGCTGGAGGCGTTCGACCTGCAGATCGCCGTGCGCTACCGGCCGGCCGAGAAGGAACACCTGGTCGGCGGCGACTGGTACGACGCGGTCGTGCTGCCCACCAAGCAGATCATGCTGTCGGTCGGCGACGTCGCCGGCCACGGCATCGAGGCGGCCACCGGCATGGTCGTGCTGCGCAACGCGCTGCGCGGCCTGGCGGCCACCGGCGCCGGGCCGGCCCAGCTGCTGACCTGGCTCAATCTGGTCGCCCACCACCTGACCGCGAACGTCACGGCCACCGCGATCTGCGGGCTGTTCGACCCCCGCACCCGCGTGCTGCGCTACGCCAGGGCCGGGCACCTGCCGCCCATCCTGGTCCGCGACGGCCAGGCCAGGGAGCTCGACCTGACCAAGGGCCTGCTGCTCGGGGCGGTCGCCGAGGCCGAGTACGAGGAGACGCACGTGCAGCTCGCCTCCGACGACATCCTGCTCATGTACACCGACGGCCTGATCGAGCGGCGGGACGTCAACCTGCACGAGTCCCAGCAGCGGCTCCTGGACACCGCCCGGCACCCCGCGGCCACCCTGGAGCAGCGCCTCGACCACCTCCTGACGCACAGCAACTCCGACACCGACGACGACACGTGCATCATCGGCGCCCGCCTCCAGTAGCCGTCCGCGCCGTGGCCGGGCGGCCCGGGAGTTTGCCGGGCGTCCGTCTGGTAAGCAACCAAGGCCGGGTCCCCCGCCACGCCACACCCAGGCAGGACTGATCAGACCATGGGCATGGAACCGGAGCTACGCTGTCCCATCAGCACCGATCTCGACGCCATCCGCCGCCTCGTGCGTGAGCACGCCGGCCGCGGCGGGCTGTCCGGTGAGCGCCTGGACAACTTCGTGCTGGCGGTCAACGAGGCGGTCACCAACGTCCTCGACCACGGCGGCGGCACCGGCACCGTGCTGGCCCGCACCGACTCCGGCGGCGTCACGGTGGAGATCGCGGACGAGTCCGGCCGGCTCAGCGCCGCCCACCTGGCCGCGGCCGAACACGGCCGCGCCCACTCGGCGGGGTTCGGCTTCGGGCTGTGGCTGATCCAGCACCTGTGCGACCGCGTCGAGCTCGACCAGAGCCCGCAGGGCTCCCGGTTACTCCTGCACATGAACGTGCGGCCCGCCCCCGGCCAGCCCCCTGAACGCCTCCCACGACTGGCCGAGCCCGCCCTGACATCGGCCGAGCCCGCGCTGCCGGCGGCCGATCCGGTCCTGCCGTCGTCCGATCCGGGGCTGCCGGGCCCGGCAGGATTTCCCGGAACCCTAGGATGAGGCAGGTGAAATACATGCTGCTCATCTACAGCAACCCCGCCGCCCAGCAGGCCGTCGCCGACGGGTTCGACCAGGTCATGGCCGAGGTCGACGCGCTCATGGCCGAGCTGGAGGCCAACGGCGAGCTGGCCGGGGGCCAGGCGCTGGGCGACCCCGCCTCCTCCAAGACCGTGATGGTGCGCGACGGCGTGCCCGCCGTCACCGACGGCCCCTTCCTGGAGGCCAAGGAGTACCTGGCGGGCTATCTGATCGTCGACTGCGCGAGCGTCGAGCGGGCCACCGAGATCGCCGCGCGCTGGCCGGACGCGCGTCTGTGCGCCATGGAGGTGCGGCCCGTCATCGACGAGGTGGCGGAGTGATCGAAGGGCTGCTGCGCGAGCTAGCGCCGCAGGTGCTCGGCGTGCTCGTCCGCCGTTACGAGCAGTTCGACGCCTGCGAGGACGCCGTCCAGGAGGCGCTGCTCGACGCCGCCGTGCAGTGGCCCGTCCAGGGCGTGCCGGACAACCCGCGGGCCTGGCTGATCACGGTCGCCTCCCGCCGGGTCATCGACCACTTCCGCAGCGAGAGCGCGCGCCGGCGGCGGGAGGAGAGCGCGGCGGTCGCCGTCCCGGCCGACGAGTTCGTCGAGCCGGCGCCGGGCGAGGAGCGCACGCCGTCCGGCGACGACACGCTGACGTTGCTGTTCCTGTGCTGCCACCCGTCGCTCTCGGAGCCCTCGCAGCTCGCGCTCACGCTGCGGGCCGTGGGCGGCCTGACCACGGCGCAGATCGCGGCGGCGTTCCTGGTGCCGGAGGCGACGATGGCCCAGCGCATCAGCCGGGCCAAGCAGCGCATCAGGTCCACGGGGGTGCCGTTCGGCCCGCCGCCGGAGCAGGAGCGGGCCGAGCGGCTGCGCGTGGTGCTGCACGTCCTCTACCTGATCTTCAACGAGGGTTACACCGCCACCTCCGGGCCCGACCTGCAACGGCCCGAGCTGACCGGCGAGGCGATCCGGCTGGCCCGGCTCGTCCACCGGCTGCTGCCCGGCGACGGCGAGGTCGCCGGGCTGCTGGCGCTCATGCTGCTGACCGAGGCGCGGCGGGCGGCGCGCACCGGGCCGGGCGGCTCGCTGGTGCCGCTGGCCGAGCAGGACCGCTCGTCGTGGGACCGGCGGCTGATCGAGGAGGGCGTCGAGCTGGTCAGCAAGGCGCTGGCCACCAGCGCGCTGGGCCCGTACCAGTTGCAGGCGGCGATCGCGGCCGTGCACGACGAGGCGCCCACCGCC
The DNA here is from genome assembly GCF_044465525.1 of Nonomuraea sp. NPDC049646. Classification (NCBI taxonomy): domain Bacteria; kingdom Bacillati; phylum Actinomycetota; class Actinomycetes; order Streptosporangiales; family Streptosporangiaceae; genus Nonomuraea; species Nonomuraea sp. NPDC049646. The sequence goes on from NZ_JBITLU010000018.1 coordinate 7,507, forward strand.
GCCGAGACCGACTGGCCGCAGATCCTGGCCCTCTACGGCGTGCTGGCCGGGCTGGAGGACAACCCGGTGGTCCGGCTCAACCAGGCCGTGGCCGCCGCCATGGTGCACGGCCCGCGGGCCGGGCTCGACCTGCTCGACGGCCTGGCCGCCGACGACCGGCTCGCCGGGCACCACCGGCTGGCGGCGGTCCGCGCCCACCTGCTGGAGATGGAGGGCGACGCGGAGGGGGCGGCGCTGGCCTTCCGCGAGGCGGCCCGGCGTACGCTCAGTCTGCCTGAGCAGCGCTACCTGGAGGGCAAGGCCGCCCGGCTGGCTTGACAACGATTTTTTTCGGTGCGATCGTGCAGACATGTACGAAGTGGCAGTGATCGAAGACGCGGCGGCCGCCGAGGCGTCGCTCGACCCGATGCGGTCGAAGTTGCTGGCCGAGCTGGTCGAGCCGGGCTCTGCCACGTCCCTGGCCGCCAAGGTGGGCCTGGCCCGGCAGAAGGTCAACTACCACCTGCGCACCCTCGAACGCCACGGGCTGGTCGAGCTGGTCGAGGAGCGCAGGAAGGGCAACGTCACCGAGCGCGTCATGCAGGCCACGGCCGCCTCCTTCGTGATCTCCCCCACGGCTCTGGCCGCCGTGCAGCCCGACCCCGCCCGCTCCCCCGACCGGCTGTCGGCGCGCTGGCTGCTGGCCCTGGCGGCGCAGCTCGTCCGCGACGTCGGCACGCTGATCACCGGCGCGGCCCAGGCGCAGAAGAAGGTGGCCACGTTCGCCATCGACGGCGAGGTGCGCTTCGCCTCGGCCGCCGACCGGGCCGCGTTCGCCGAGGAGCTGGCGCAGTGCGTGACCTCGCTGGTCAGCAAATATCATGACGAGTCCGCGGAAGGCGGGCGGGATCATCGTCTGATCGTCGCCGTGCACCCGTCCGTGAAGAAGGACGCCTGAGGTGGGGCGCGAGTTCGAGATCCCGCTGGAGTCCATGGTCGAGGCGACGCCCGAGCAGGTGTGGGAGGCCATCACCACCGGGCCGGGCATCGACTCGTGGTTCATGGGCCGCAACGAGGTCGAGGGCGGCGCGATCCGCACCGCCTTCGCCGGGGCCGACCTGCCCGAGTCCAGAGTGACCGCCGAAGACCCGCTCAAGCGTTTCGCCCACTCCGGCGTCCCGGGCCCCGACGGCCGTTTCGTGGCCTACGAGTTCCTGCTGGAGGGCCGCGGCCAGGGCAGCACCCTGCTCCGCATGGTCACCAGCGGCTTCCTGCCCGGCGACGACTGGGAGCAGGAGTACGAGGCGATGTCCACGGGCCTGGCCCTGTTCTTCGCGACCCTGACGGAGTACCTCGGCCACTTCGCCGGCCGGGCCGCCGCCCCGCTCACCGAGTCCGGCCCGCCGGTGAGCGACTGGCCGCGCGCCTGGCGGGCCCTGTACGCCGCTCTCGGCGGACGCCCCGAGCCCGGCGACACCGTCCGGCTCGCGCCGCCCGGCCTGCCACCGGTCCAGGGCGTGGTCTACTTCCGCAACGCCCAGACCGTCGGCGTCCGCGCCCCCGACGCCCTCTACCGGTTCGTCCAGGGCATGGGCGGCGGCCTGCTCGCCATGCACCTGCTGTTCGGCGACCCCGCGGGGCAGGCTGCGGCCTGGCGCGCCTGGCTGGAGGATCTGGCCGCGGATCGGGCATGACTTCCGGATGAACGTGGTGGCGCTGTCCGACACCCACGCGCCCCGGCGGTGGCGCGCCTGCCCGCCCCGGGTGGCCGAGCACCTGCGCGGCGCCGACGTCATCCTGCACGCCGGCGACGTCTGCGTGCGCGCGGTGCTCGACGAGCTGGCCGCCTACGCCCCGGTGCACGTGGTGAAGGGCAACAACGACGGCCCCGACGTGGTGGCCCCGGAGACGCTGGAGCTGACCCTGGACGGCCTGCGGATCGGGATGATCCACGACAGCGGGCCGGCCAAGGGCCGCCTGGCCCGGCTGCGCCGCCGCTTCCCCGAGGCCGCCCTGGTGGTCTTCGGCCACTCGCACATCCCGCTCGACGAGTCGGGCGAGGGGCTGCGCATCTTCAACCCGGGCTCCCCCACCGACCGCCGCCGCCAGCCGCACGGCACGATCGGGCTGCTGACCGTCCGGGACGGCGTCCTGACCCGCGCGGAGATCGTGCCCGTCACCTGAGCGGCTCGACGGTGAGCGGCTCGACGGTGACCGGCACGCCGTTGAGCGCCGCCGTGCCGGTGAGCTCGTCCAGCAGGCAGGGGTCGGTGAGGTCGTTGGCGCTGGCGCCCCCCAGCGTGGCCGCGACCGACAGCAGCACGCCCGGCCGGTCGTGGCCGTAGCCGTGGGGCAGGCTGACCACGCCGGGCATGACGTCCTCGCTCGCGCTCACCTCCACCGTCACCTCGCCGCTGCGGGAGCGCACCCGGACCGGCGCGCCGTCGGCGAGACCGCGGGCGCGCACCTGCTCATGCACCCCGCCGACCTGCCGATCAGCAGCAGCCCGGCGGGGGCGGGGGCCAGCAGCTCGGCGCGGGCGCGGGCGAGCCCGTCGAGCAGGACGGGCGGCGCGGCCCGGGCGCGGCGGCCCGGCGTGCGCAGCCGGCCCGGCAGGCTCGGCTTGAGCGGGCCCAGGTCCAGCCCGTGCGGGTGGCGGCGCAGCCGCGCCACGCTCAGCCGGTACGGCCCCGCCCGCAGCCCGAGGTCCACGATCCGCTCCGGCGAGAGCCGCAGCATGAGCCGGTCGGGCAGCGACCCGGCCCGGACCAGGCGCCGGTACCGCCGGGCCAGCTCGCGCAGGATCTCCCAGTCGTGCCGGGCGCCGGGCGTCCTGGGCAGCACGGCCGGGGTGTAGCGGGCGTGGTCGCGGACCGCGACCAGGTTGAAGACGAGGTCGTAGTGGTCGCGTTCGAGCAGGTCGGTGGGCGGCAGGATGACGTCGGCGTGCCGGGTGGTCTCGTTGACGTAGAAGTCGAGGCTGACCATGAAGTCGAGCCCGGAAAGGGCCCGCGACAGCTCGTGCCCGCCGGGGGCCGAGCGCACCGGGTTGCCGGCGATGGTCACCAGCGCCCGCACCTGCCCCGCGCCGGGCGTGCGGATCTCCTCGGCGAGCGCCGCGGCGGGCAGCTCGCCGCCGAACTCCGGCAGGCCGCGCACCCGGCTGCGCCACCTGCCCTCGTGGCCGGGGTCGATCAGGCGGTTGCGCACCGGGTCGACGGCCGGCCTGCTCATCAGCGTGCCGCCGGGCCGGTCGAGGTTGCCGGTGACCAGGTTCAGCAGCTGGATCCCCCACTGGCACAGGGTGCCGAACCGCTGGGTGGACACGCCGATCCGGCCGTAGGCGGCGGCGCTCGGCGCGGCGGCGAACTCGGCCGCGATCCGGGTGATCACCTCGGCCGGCACGCCGGTGACGGCCGCGGCCCGCTCCGGCGTGAACGCCTCCAGCGCCGGGGCCAGCCGGTCGAGCCCGTCCACGTAGGGCGCGGGACGGGCGGCGCCGCCGCCGATGATCAGGCCGACCATGGCCAGGATGAGCGCGGCGTCGGTGCCGGGGCGGACGAAGTGGTGCTCGTCGGCGAGGCGGGCGGTCTCCGTGCGGCGCGGGTCGAACAGCACCATCCGGCCGCCGCGGGCGCGCAGGTCGCGGATGCGCCGGACGACGCCGGGCGCGCTCATCACGCTGCCGTTGGAGACCGCCGGGTTGGCGCCGAAGGCCAGGAAGTAGGCCGTGCGGTCGATGTCGGGCACGGGGAGCAGCCACTGGCTGCCGTACAGGTGGCGGGCGACGTACTGGTGCGGGAGCTGGTCGAGGGAGGCGGCGGAGTAGCGGTTGCGGGTGCCCAGCAGGCGGGCGAACGGCGGCGCGTGCGTCAGCGCGCCCAGGCTGTGGACCACCGGGTTGCCGAGGTAGACGGCCACGGCGTCGGGACCGTGCACGATGCGCGTCCCGGCCAGCCGGGCGGCGACCAGGTCGAACGCGTCCGCCCAGGAGACCTCGCGCCAGCCGTCCCGGGTGCGGACCACGGGACGGCGCAGCCGGTCGGGGTCCTCGCGCACGTCCTGCAGGGCCACCGCCTTGGGGCACAGGTGCCCGGCCGACAGCGGGTCGTCCTCGTCGCCGCGGATGCCGGTGATCCGGTCGCCGTCCAGGTCGACGCGCAGGCCGCACATGGCCTCGCACAGGTTGCAGGTCGCCAGCCGGGTCGCCATGTGACCAGGCTATGAGTGGACGCGCCCGTCCCCGAGCCGCCACCCCGGCGACCGTCCGACCAGGTCGGCGCGTGTGCGGCGCGGGGCCGGTCAGGCGCCGCGGTCGCGGGCCAGCGCGCCGCCCGCCATCGGCGGCAGGGGCCGCTCGTGCAGCCACGCGGCCAGCAGCGCGCCGGCCGGGACGTGCCGTCCGGCGTGCGCGGCGAACTCCCGCGTGGTGACGCTGCCGTACCGGCGGCTGTCGGCCCAGGAGCGCAGCATCGTGAAGAACGCCTGGTCGCCGGCCGCCCGGCGCAGGGCGTGCAGGGTCAGCGCGCCGCGCTTGTAGACGCGGTCGTCGAACAGCACGGCCGGGCCGGGGTCGGCCAGCACGAAGTCCTGCGGCAGCGCGGCGAGCCTGCGGTGCCAGCGCAGCGCGTGCTCGTCGGCGGGCGGGCCGCCAGAGCGCTCCGACCACAGCCACTCCGCGTAGGTGGCGAACCCCTCCTGCAGCCAGATGTCGGCCCACCCCGCCACGGTGAGGCTGTTGCCGAACCACTGGTGGGCCAGCTCGTGCGCGACCAGCCGCTCGCAGCCGCGCGCGCCGTCGACGTGGTTCCTGCCGAAGATCGACATGCCCTGCGCCTCGACCGGGATGTCGAGGTCGTCGTCGGCCACGACGACGGTGTAGCCGCTGAACGGGTAGGGCCCGAACAGCTCGCCGAACAGCGCCATCATCTCGCCCTGGCGGCCGAAGTCGTGCCGGGCGCGGGCGGCCAGCCGGGCGGGATGGGCCAGGCGCGTGCCGCCCGCCTCCGAGAGCTGGTAGCGCCCGATCTGCACGCTGGCCAGGTACGTCGCCATCGGCTCGGCCTGCTCGTAGACCCACGTCGTGGTCCCGGACGCCCGCCGCCTGGCGGTGAGCACGCCGTTGGCGATCACCTGGTACGCCGGCGCCGTCGTCACCGAGATCCGGTAGGACGCCTTGTCGTCCGGCCGGTCGTTGCACGGGAACCACGAGGGTGCGCCGATCGGCTGACCGGCCACGAGCGCGCCGTCGGTCAGCTCCTCCCAGCCGAGCCCGCCCCACGGGCTGCGAATGGGGACGGGCGTGCCCGCGTACCGGACCTCGACGACGGCCCGCTCCCCGGCGGCCGGCGGGCGGGGCAGGGTGAGGCGCAGCTTGCCCTGGCCGTGCGTGTGGCGGACGGCCCGGCCGTCCACCGTGACGCCCTGGACGCGGAAGTGGCCGAGGTCGAGGGCGAGCTCGGCGAGCGGCTCGACGGCCGAGACGGTCAGGCGGGCCGTGCCGTCGAGCCGGTTGGCCGCGACCCGGTAGTGCAGCGCCAGGTCGTAGTGCTCGACCGCGTACCGGTGGTCGCCGTGCCCCGGGAAGTACGCCGTCATCGCCACGCCGAGACGGGGTTGCCGAACCACCGGCTGCCGCCGGGCAGCGCCTCGCCGCGCATGACCAGGGACGCCGGCCCGACCGTCGTGCCCGCGCCCACCCGCGCGGCGGGCAGGACGACGCCGTGCGGGCCGAGCGTCGCGCCTTCCTCCAGCGTCACCGTGTCGATGCTCATGACCCGGTCGTGGAACAGGTGCGTCTGCAGCACGCATCCCCGGTTGACGCACGCGCCGTCGCCGAGCGTCACCAGATCCGCCTCCGGCAGCCAGTACGTCTCGCAGGTGACCCCACGCCCGATGCGTGCCCCGAGGGAGCGCAGCCACACGTTCAGCGGGGCGGTCCCCAGCCACGGCTGGGCGAACCAGGGCGCGGCCAGCACCTCGACGAAGTTGTCCGCCAGCTCGTTGCGCCACACGAACGAGCTCCACAGCGGCCTGTTCCCGGCCTTGATCCGGCCGACCAGCGCCCATTTGGCGGCCGTCGCGACCGCCGCCGCGAGCACCCCGGCGGCCAGCACGACCAGCCCGCCCAGCGCGGCGGCCACGGCGAAGCCGTGACCGGCGGCCAGCCACTCGAACGCGGCCACCGCCAGCACGGCCAGCGCGACCACGCCCATCGCGGGCACCACCCGGCACACCTCGACCAGCGCCCGCGCCGCCCGGTAGCGCGCGGGCGGGTCGTAGGTCCTGCTGCGGTCGGCCTCCTCGGCCGTGCGGCGCAGCTCCATGGGCGGCATGCCGACGTACGAGGAGCCCGACTTGGCCTTCTTGGGCGTCGCCGACAGCACGCCGACCAGGCCGTCCTTGGGCACCTTGCGGCCGGGGGCGGTCATCCCGGAGTTGCCGAGGAAGGCGCGCTTGCCGATCCGCGCCGAGGCCAGGCGCATCCAGCCGCCGTCCAGCTCGTACGGGGCCACCATGGTGTCGTCGGCCAGGAAGGCGCCGTCGCCGACGGAGGTCATCGTGGGCAGCGCGAGCACCGTGGACAGCTCGGCGCCGCGGCCCACCTTCATGCCGAGCGCCCGCAGCCAGACGGGCGTCAGGACGCTGGCGTACAGCGGGAACAGCCACACCCGGGCCGAGGCCATCAGCCGGCCGGTCACCCACGCCTGCCAGGCCGGACGGCTGTGCACCGGATGGTGCCCGGGGTGCAGCCCCAGGCCGAGCAGCCGCACCCCGGCCAGCGTGACCAGGGCGAAGGCGGCCATGCCGGCGACCGTGGCCAGGGGCACGGCGGGCAGGGCGGCGGCCAGCGCGCCGCCGAGCGTGGGCTCGTCCCCGGCGAAGGCGGCCAGGACGGCGAGCACGACGCCGGCCGCGGCCACCGGGAGCAGGCTGAGCACGATCGCGCTCACCCCGTACAGCGCGACCCACGGGCGGGAGCGGGCGGCGCGCCCGGCCGGCCGGGAACGGCGCGGCTTGCCCTGGCGGAAGGCCGGGACGCCGGCCCAGCGCTCGCCCGACGGGACCGTCCCGGCCACCGCGGAACCGGGCGCGACCTGCGCGTTCTTGCCGATCCGCGCGCCGGGCAGCAGGGTCGAGCGGGAGCCGACGGTGGCGCCCGCGCCGATGCGGAGCTCGCCGACGTGCACCAGGTCGCCGTCGTACCAGTGGCCGGCGAGATCGACCTCCTGCTCGACGGAGGCTCCCCTGCCCAGCTTGAGCAGGCCGGTGATCGGCGGGGGCGAGTGCAGGTCGGCGTCCGGGCCGACGGTGGCGCCGAGCAGCCGGGCGTACCAGGCCATCCACGGCGCGCCGGCCAGGTCGGGCACGCCGAGCCGGTCGGCGAACCGCTCGGCGAACCACAACCGCAGGTGCACGCCGCCGCCGCGCGGATGGGCGCCGGGGCGCACGCCGCGCAGCAGCAGCCGGGCGACAGCCGCCGACAGGCCCATGCGTCCCATGGGGGTGACGAACGCCAGCGCGCCGAGCGTCACCCACCACCACGACAGCCGGGGCGCCCACGGCGGGGCGAGCACGTTGCCGAGGGCGGCCAGCGGCACGGCCCAGCGCAGCGCGCCCACGGTCAGCAGCGGGATCATGAGCGCGGTCTGCGCCAGCGCGGCGCGCCTGGGCATGGGGGCGGCCGCCGCGTGCGCGGGGGCGTGCGTCCCGCCCCTGGCGGCCAGCAGCTCGGCCAGCCCGGCGAGGGTCGGGTGGGCGTAGACGTCGCCGACGGCCACGTCGGGGTGGGTGGCCCGGAGCACGGAGACCAGACGGGCGGCGGCCAGGCTGGTGCCGCCGTCGGCGAAGAAGTCCGATCCCGGCCCTTCCGGGCGCACGCCGAGGATCTCGGTCCACTGCGCGGCCAGCAGCGCCTGTGCCGGGGTCAGGCCGGTGTCCGCGGCGGCCGGACCGGCCAGCGGCCACGGGAGCGCGTCCCGGTCGATCTTGCCGGAGGTCCTGGTGGGCAGGGCGTCCACGGGGGCCAGGCGGGGCACGAGCGCGGCGGGCAGCGAGCCGGCCAGCAGCTCGCGGGCCCGTCCGGCGTCGAAGCCGGGCCCGGTGACGACGTAGCCGACGAGCACCTGGTGGCCGCCGCCCGCGGTGCGGACGGCCGCCGCCGCGCCGGTGACGCCGGGCAGCGCGTTCAGCGCGGCGTCCACCTCGCCGAGCTCGATCCGGCGTCCGCCCAGTTTCACCTGGTCGTCGGCGCGGCCGGCGAAGATCAGGCCCTCGGGCTCGGCGCGGACGAGGTCGCCGCTGCGGTAGGCGCGCTCCCAGCCCAGGGACGGCAGCGGCGCGTACTTCTCGGCGTCCTTGACCGGGTCGAGGTAGCGGGCCAGGCCCACGCCGCCGATGATCAGCTCGCCGGTCTCGCCCATGGCGACCGGCTCGCCCGCGCCGTCCACGACCGCCAGGTCCCAACCGTCCAGGGGCAGGCCGATGCGTACGGGCCCCTCCCCCGTCAGGCGGGCGGCCGAGGCCACCACGGTCGCCTCGGTGGGCCCGTAGGTGTTCCACACCTCGCGGCCGGGCACGGCCAACCGCTCGGCGAGCTCGGGCGGGCAGGCCTCGCCGCCGAAGATGAGCAGCCGGATGCCGTCGAGGTGCGCGGCGGGCCAGAGCGCGGCCAGCGTCGGCACGGTCGAGACGGCGGTGACGCCCTGCCCGGCCAGCCAGGGGGCCAGGTCCATGCCGGTGCGCACGAGGGCTCTGGGCGCGGGCACCAGGCAGGCGCCGTGCCGCCAGGCCAGCCACATCTCCTCGCAGGAGGCGTCGAAGGCCACCGACAGCCCGGCCAGCACCCGGTCACCGGGGCCGAGCGGCCGGTCCTGCAGGAAGAGCCCGGCCTCGGCGTCGGCGAACGCGGCGGCCGACCGGTGCGTCACCGCCACGCCCTTGGGCCGGCCGGTGGAGCCGGAGGTGAAGATGATCCAGGCGTCGTCGTCCGGGGCAGGCCGCTCGGGCGTGGCCTCCCGGCGGACCCGTGTGACCGGCATGACAGGTGTGACCGGCGTGACAGGGCCGCCGTCGAGCACGGCGTCCACGGCGGCCTCGGCGAAGACGAGTTCGGCGCGTTCGTCCGGGTCGTCGGCGTCCACGGGGACGTAGGCGGCGCCGGCCGCGAGCACGGCGAGGATGGAGACGTACAGCTCGGCGGTGCCGGAGGCGATGCGCACGCCCACCCGGGAACCGCGCCCGACGCCGGCCGCGGCCAGCTCGGCGGCGACCCGGTCGACCTCGGCGCGCAGCGACCGGTAGTCCAGGCACACGTCGCCGTCGTCCAGCGCGGGCGCGCCGGGGTGGCGGCGGGCGGTCTCGTCGAGGATGTCGATCAGGGTGCGGGGCGGCGCGGCCAGCATGCCCGCCGGGTAGACCGCCGACGCGGTCCTGAGTCGTAAGTCTGCCGAGTCGGTGCGCAAACGCTGCTCCTTCGGTCGGGCGGTCGGCCCCGGCCCGTCAAGGCCGCGGGCTGCCACTGTCGTGGCGTTCGCGCCACCTCCGTTCGCAACGGTCGCCGATTCGCCAACTATTCCACGATGTGACGGAGATCGCCGTGCCCGGCGGGGGCCGGTCGGGTCAGCGGAGCCAGGCGTCGACGGCGGCCAGCAGGTCCGCCTTGAGGGCGTCCGGGGCGAAGGAGGCCCTGATCGAGGCGCGGGCCAGCTCGGCCAGGACGTCGTCGCCGAACCCGAAGATCTCGCGCAGCCGCCGGTACTCCTCGGCCAGCGCGGTCTCGCCGTCGGTGTTGACCGTGACCGCGAGCCCCGCCTCGCGCAGGCGCGGCAGCGGGTGCTCGGCCAGCGACGGCACCAGCCCGAGCAGGACGTTCGACGTGGGGCAGACCTCCAGCGGGACGCCGCGCTCGCGCACCTCGGCCACCAGCGCCGGGTCGTCCAGCACCCGGATGCCGTGGCCGAGCCGCTCGGTGCGGCCGAGGTCCAGCGCCTCGCGGATGCTCGCCGGCCCGGCCGCCTCGCCCGCGTGGTGCACCAGGTGCAGGCCCGCGTCCCCGGCCGCGGCGAACACCTCGGCGAAGGGGGCCAGCGGATGGGCCTCGTCGCCCGCGAGCCCGAGGCCGATCACCTCGTCGTAGCGGGTGGCCAGCTCGTACGTCCGCCACAGCCGCTCCAGGGGCCGCCGCCTGGAGTGGTCGAGCAGCACCCGGGCCTCGATGCCGTACCGCCTGCCCTCGGCCAGGCCGTCGAGCACCGCCTCCAGCGGCATCTCCGGTGCGCCCAGCCGTTCCCCGTGGGCGGCGGCGGTGAAGGTGACCTCGACGTAGCGGGTGCCCTGGGCGGCCTCGTCCTCGCAGAACTCCAGGGCGACGCGCCGGAAGTGCTCGGGGGTGCGCAGCAGGTCGCGCACCTTGGCCCGCTGGTCGGCGAACTCGCGGAAGCTGGCGAACGTGCCCTCGGGCTCGGGCGGGCCGCCCAGCTCGCGCACGGTCGCGGGCCGTACGGTGCTCTCCAGGTGAACGTGCAGGTGGGCCTTGGGAAGCAGGCGGAGGTCTCTCACTCTCCGGGAGGTTATCGCCGGGTGATGCGGATTTTCGACTGCTTATGTGGGCCTTGCTCCCAGTCGTCCATGAAAGTGGCTTTCAGCCCGTGCCGGCGGGCCAGTTCGACCAGCGTCTCGGTGCGGTAGTAGAAGTCCTCGCGCAGGACGTGGTGCTCCTTGCCCTCGGTCCGGTCGAAGGTGAAGTCGAACCAGCCGTCCGGCTTCATGACCCGGCCCACGTTGGCGAAGCACTCCTCGATGACCTCGATCGGCGAGTGCGAGAAGACGCTGTGGGCGTGGACGACGTCGAAGTACTCGTCCGGCAGGAACGCCAGCCGCAGGTCGCGCACCGGCGCCAGGTACGGCAGCTTGTCCTGCAACGCGTGCTTCTCGATCGTGTCCTGGGCGGCCAGCAGGATGTCGGGCGAGATGTCGACGCCGTAGTAGTTGCCGGTGAACAGGTAGCCGATGAACAGCCGGCCGGCGCGCAGGTTCCCGCAGCCGATCTCCAGCATCCGGCAGTCGGGCTTGAGCCCGTGCTCCACCAGGTAGTCGAACTGCATGCGGCCCAGGGCGAGCCAGCGCCGGTGCCGGTGCGACCCCACGGCGCCCTCGGGGTCGCGGGCCGTGTCGGACCTCATGACGGCGCGGTAGTAGGTGACGTGGTCGTGGGTGCGGAGCCTGAACCAGGTGTCGCGGGCCAGCCGGCGCAGGTGGGGAGCGATCCTGTGGGGGTGCCGGAACGCGTAGGCGGCCTGGTGGACGAGGCTCGTACGGGAGCGTTTCACGTTGGGCAGAGTAGGTCCGGCCCACCCGGCCCGCTCCGGGCTCCACACACTCCAGAGCCCCCTTTTACCTGCCCTTTCCCACCCCTGGACGTCTCGTCGGCGGCCTCGTCATCGGGCGGCGGGGGCGCGGCACGCGGTCGCCGGGGTGGACGGAGGTCGTGCCTGTCGCTGGTCGCGCCGGCGTCGCGGCGGCTGTTTCGGTCGACAAGGCGGTGACGCTCCACGTCCACACGGCGAGCCCTGCTCGGCGTGTCGCGTGCTGCCCTCCCGGGGATCGGGCGGTCAGCTCAGGTAGTCGCGCAGCGCCATGGCCCGGGAGGGGTGACGCAGCTTGGACATGGTCTTGGCCTCGATCTGGCGGATGCGCTCACGGGTGACGCCGTAGACGCGGCCGATCTCGTCGAGGGTGCGCGGCTTGCCGTCGGCCAGGCCGTAGCGCATCGTGATCACCCCCGCCTCGCGCTCGGAGAGCTGGTCGAGCAGGCTGTGCAACTGCTGCTGCAGCAGCGTGAACGAGACCGCGTCGGCCGGGGAGACGGCTTCGGTGTCCTCGATCAGGTCGCCGAACTCGCTGTCGCCCTCCTCGCCGAGCGGCGTGCTCAGGGAGATCGGCTCCCGGCCGTAGCCCTGCACCTCCGACACCCGCTCGACGTCGAGATCGGTCTCGGCGGCGATCTCCTCGGGGGTGGGCTCGCGGCCCAGGTCGGACTGCAGGCGGCGCTGCACGCGGGCCACCTTGTTGATCAGCTCGACCATGTGCACGGGGATGCGGATCGTCCGGGCCTGGTCGGCCATGGCACGGGTGATGGCCTGCTTGATCCACCAGGTGGCGTAGGTGGAGAACTTGTAGCCGAGCCGGTAGTCGAACTTCTCGATCGTCCGGATCAGGCCGAGGTTCCCCTCCTGGATCAGGTCGAGGAAGAGCATGCCGCGGCCGGTGTAACGCTTGGCGATGGAGACGACGAGCCGGAGGTTGGCCTCCAGCATGCGGCGCTTGGCACGAAGGCCGTCGTCGGCGATCCACTCCAGGTCGGCACGCAGGTCGGAGGGCAGTCCCGGCTCGCTGTCGAGCCGTTCCCTGGCGAACAGGCCGGCCTCGATGCGCTTGGCCAGCTCGATCTCCTGCTCGGCGGTGAGCAGCGGGACGCGCCCGATCTCCTTCAGATAGGTCTTGACCGAGTCGGCGCCGACGGCCGTGCCACCGTCGGCGATGGTGTCGTCCAGTTCGAGAACCTCTGCTGCTTGGGACAAAATTCTCTCCTCGCTCGCGTTGGGTGGACGCTCAGTGACTGAGCCGGCCTGCGGGCAGGGCCGGCGGGGAAACGTAGCGGGCCGATAGGCGTCGGAACCTTCAGGGCATGAGGGAACGGAAGAAGCGGGGCCTGGCAGGGCCGTCTCTGACCAGGCTACCCAACACTTCCTCGAACGTGGCTTCGACGAAAACCCGATTCCCGCTGATCCGCCGCCGACATCCGCCCCCTGACCAGCCCCCCGACCCCGCCACCTCGCCCCCGCCCCCTCCGATCGACGGCACTCCAGAAGACGCCCGCTCCTTTCGGCGCCCCCTCACCAGAGCCCGTACAAGAACGTCCGGTCCTTCTTCGACAACGGCAAGGTCGGGCACCTATGACCACGTCTGGGTCTCGTACTGCTACGGGGACGGCACCAAGGCGTCGAAGTGCGCGCAGTCCGCTCTCGCGCGCGGCGCTGTGCCTGCGCGCCGACAGCCTCATCGCGCTGCGGCGCCCGGCCGAAGCGTCCGCCTGCCTGCGCCGCGCCCACGAGCTGGCCGTGATCCAGAACGTGCCGCTGGAGGTCGCACGGATGACGGCCGTCCTCCAGGCGCGATGCCCGGCCACGCACGTGCCCCCCATGTGAGTCCCGCTGTTGCGACACCATGATCACGTGCGGTATTGATCACGGATGTCCCTGATACGGGTGATCACGACCGCGGCCGAGCTGCTCGACAAGACCTCGCGGATGCGTCCGGGCCGGTCGTGGGAGGATCCCGCGCTGGAGCAGGCGCTGCGCCAGGTGCGGGCCGGACGGCTGGAGCCCGGCCTGGAGCTGGTCCGCCAGGCGCGCGACGACCACGAGGTGCGGGCGCTGCGCGTCGAGCAACTGGGGATAGCCGCCCGCGCGCACACCGAGGCGCTGCTCCGGCTGGCCGGCGACGACCCCGACGCGTTGCTCTGGCTCGGCGCCGCCCGGATCCAGCGGGCCTGGGCGATCCGCGGCGGCTCCTACGCCGCGTACGTGGGCGATCAGCGCCTGGCCCGTTTCCACGAGGTGCTGGCGGACGCCGCCGTCCCGCTGCGGCAGGCCGCCGAGGCCCGTCCGGACGATCCCGTTCCGTGGGAGCGGCTGCAGTGGCACGCGCTCGGCACGCAGGCCGACCGGCAGGAGCTCGACCGCCTCTGGGCGGAGCTGACCGCCCGCGCCCCGCACCTGTATCTGGGCCACTACACCCGCGTCCAGGTGCTGTGCGGCAAGTGGTACGGCTCCGACGGCGAGGTGCTGGCCTTCGCCCGCCACGCGGCGGACGCGGCGCCGGCGGGCGACCCGGTGACGGCCGCGCTGGCGCTGGCCCACTTCGAAGTCGCGTGGGGACGGATCGGCGAGTCGGAGCGTACGGCCCGGCAGGTCCTCGAAGGCTACTTCGGCGACCCCGAGGTGGCCGGCCCGCTGGTGGCGGCGGCCGGCAAGTGGCGCGAGGGCGGCCCGCCGCATCCGCGCGCGCTGGACGCCGCACACCTGTTCGGCGCGGCGCTCTACCACGGCGGCCACCTCACCAGCGCGCAGCGCCTGCTGGAGGGCGCGGGCAGGCGCATGCCGGAGAACCAGCCGTGGGCGGTCGGCAGCCTGCTGCCGGGCCGCCACTACGCCCGCGTGCGCCGCGACCTCGGCCTCGCCTGACCGGGCCGCCGTTGGGGCAGTCGGTGGTGGACGTTGTCCGACCTGCCCGACGGCATCACCCCGCGGACAACGGCTCCACGTCGAGCACCCGCGCGGGACCTTGACGCGGCCGCTCTCCTCGCGCAGGAGGGTGACGATCCCGGTGAACAGGGTGTGCTCGTCCTCCCGCCCTGTCATCTCCCCGAGGAGAGGAGGCGTTCCAGCGTTCGCGGCAGTGGATACACCCGCTCGGCGGGGAACAGCCGCTGAGCCTTGGCGGCGTGCCCGGTTTGTATCAATACCGTGGCCTTGCGGACCTGCGGGGTGAGGTCGGTGAGGCTGACGATCCAGTCGTCGGTGAGGGTGCGGATCAGGTCGCGGCCGATGCCGACCTGGATGCTGTAGTGGTTCAGCGCCGCTCCGCGCGACGACCGTTCCGGGTCCCACTGGACGTGTACGGCCGCCTGGGCCACCGCTGCCGGATCCGCCGTCGTGAGCACGGCCTGGGACAGTGCCTCCTCCCAGCCCTGCCGGGTCATCCGCACTGCGAGAACGCGCTCCTGACCGGGTTTGCGGGCCCAGTTGCTGCGGTGCATGAGCCACAGGAACGAGGGCTTGATCCAGGTCATCCGGTGGAACGAGAACGGCGCAACGAAACGGCCCGCGCGCAGCGCCGGCTCGGCTATGGCGGGTGCGTATGCCTGGTAGACGACGATCGTGTCGGCGTCGTAGTCGGCGCGAACCTGGTACTGGGGTGCCATGCGCTGCACCCTGCCATCCGGCGCACCCACATCGCGAAGCCTTTTCACCCCGGCCGAAGCGGCTCGCTGACGCGTCGTGCCCCTCACCCGAGTGCTTCGATCCAGGACGCGAAGTCCGCGGCCACGACGTCGAAGTACGCAGGGTCCAGATCGCCCAGGTCGGAGGAGTACACGGCCGAGGCCTGGTCGTCGGCACGCACGAGGAATCCGCGGCCACCGCTGTCGTCGCCGACGAGGAGGAATCCTGGCGCATACCGCGCGACCTCGTAGGTGGCGTTGCGTTCACCGATGTCCCCCGCCGGGTACACCACGACACCGGACTCGGTGTGCAGGCCGTCCCGCGCGCTCCACAGCGCCGGCAGCGGAGCCGGAAGGCTCATCGCCGTCTCGGCCCGCGCCCGCCGGACCTCGTCCGGCGTCGCCGACCTCGAAACCGCCCCCGTCACCCTGCCCCCTCCCGACCCCAACATGATCACTGACGCGCCGGCCCACAGACACCGTGGTCGGGCGGCCATGCCCCGCGGCCCACCAGGTCGAGGACGAGTGCCGCGATGTTCCAGGCGTCGTCCTCGCCGCGGTGATGGCGTCCCTCCAGCGGCAGTCCGGCGATCTGCAGAGCGTGATCCATGCCGGGCTTCCTGCGCAGCCCGTACGCCGTTGCGAACACGGCCTTGGCGTTGGTGTGGGTGCGTTCCGTCGGATGGCCGAACGGGTAGGCCACCCCGTCGGCCTGACTCTGCCGAGCGAACTGCCGGCGGTCGTACTCGCCCCAGCTCGCCCAGGGACGCTCCCCGGCGTCGTACTCCTCGGCAAGGATCCGGCACGCCTCGGCGAAGGTGACACCCTGTTCCACCTCGGCCTGCGTCAGGCCGGTCAGTTCGGTACAGAAGTCACTCACGGCCGATCGGGTGGGACGGACCAGGATGCGGTGACGGGACACCCGGCGCCGCGCCGGCACGTCCACGACGGTCAGGCCGATCTCGATGATCTCGTTGACGGCCCCGGGCGGCGGCTGTCCGTCCCAGCAGGTGGCTTCCACGTCGATGACGTTCAACAGAGCGAATTCGTGGCCCATGCGCCGAGAGTAGGGACGCACCCCCGGCTCCGGCACCCCAATTTCACCCCGCCGCCACCCACGCAACTGGGACACCCAGCTACGAAGACCCCTTACTACGTGCGCGCCCGACCGACCGACGGCGGGAGGTTCCCTCCGGGGTGAAAGTGAAGCCGTCGATGAACCGTGCGCCACCGCTGCGTATCGCCAGGAGCGCAGGTTCGGCGTGGACGGGAGGTGATCTGCCGTCGAGCGGGGACGCGAAGCCGTTCCAGAGATGGAAGCAGATCAGCGGGTCTTCGGGACGGTTCGTGCAGTAGGCCAGCGTCTTGGGAAAGTTGGGGTTGGCGCCTCCGAACAGGACCGACGGAGGCCCGAACGTCGTGTGGACCTCGCTGAGGAACCGATCTTGCCCGCACCACGACGTGCTGGTGCGAAGTATCTCGTCGTACTCGGCTGAGGAAAGCGTCCGATCCAGTTCCAGCCAGCCCCGCCGGTGGGCGATCTCGGCATAGACCGACGACACCGCACCCTCGTGATCGTCTTCCCAGAGCAGCCGGAACGCTCCGCGCACCCCCGTGGACAGGAAGCACTCTCGTATCCGGAGTTGCTCCATTTCTTCTCGCCAGAGGGCTTCACGGTCGTCGGCGAAGGCCATCGCATCCAGGTAGAGCCTCAGCGCCATCTCGCCGCCGAACATCCCCGGCCGGCGTAAGACGGCGTTCAGCTGGTTCAGGAGGTAGCGATGAAGCTCTTGAACTGTTCGCTTGCTCTCAGGTGGCATATCGATCATTGTCTGGCTTCGCTCTTCGGCGACGTGGTCGGTGCCGTTGAGTGCGTTCGGTCGGGCCGATGTCGCTCAGGTGGCGCGAGAGCTCGGCCATGACGTCAGTTGGGTGCGGTGTGTTCGAGGGTGTGGGTGGTCGCGTCGGGTTCGGCGAAGGTGAGGAGGGCGAGCCCCTCCTCCTCCAGGACGTCCAGTGGCGTCGGTGCGGCGAAGGGGCTGATGAGGAGCTTGGCCTTCTTGCCGGACCGCTTGATCTGCCACGTGCCCGCCGCGAACCCGTCCACCAGGTACGTGGCCTTGATCCGCAGGTTCTTGGTCGCGACCAGCGGCCTGAACTCGTCCGCCAGCACCCGCGTACGGTCGGCGTGCCCCAGGACGAGGTTGTCGAAGTCGGGCAGGAAGCGCACCGGGGCGGGCACGTCGCCGCCCGGCCGCGGCGCGCCGGGCAGGTCGAACAGCTCGCGTCCCGTCTCGTCGGCGAGCCGGTCCAGCTCCATCCCCTTCATGACGGCCCGCATCCCGCCCAGCCCCGACCAGGTCTGGACGTCGGCGGGCGTGGCCGGGCCGAACGCGGCGAGGTACCGCTCGACCAGGCGTTCCATGCTGGACGCCGGGTCCAGGTCGACGCCGGGCAGCCCGAAGGCGGACTCGCGCGGGAAGCTCCACCGGTCCTGCGTCGGCACCATGACCAGCGGCGTCATCATGCGCACGGCGTAACCGAGCACCCGCTCGTCGGCGCCGGGGAACTCCTTCAGCAGCAGGGGACGCAGCTCGTTGAAGGTGAGCGGCCCGTCGGCGAGCAGCCGGTCGGCTACCGCGGCGACGACCTCGAAGTCGACGCCCTCGAACCGGCGCGCCGCGGCGGCCAGCATGGGACGCAGCAGCGGACGGAGGGACGCGAAGTCCTCCGCCGTCACCAGGTGCAGCGTGGCCCGCATCATCGTCGCCCGCACCAGGTCGCCGGCGTGCAGCGAGGCGTGCAGGTCGTCGCGCCGGAACCCGGCCAGCCGCGTCCACACCCCCAGGTAGGGCGGCCGCGGCTCCTGGGCCTGGAGCCCGGCCAGCCGGTGCACGACGTCGGCCGGGCGGCCCTCGTGCCGGGCGAGGAGGTGCTGCCTGGCCAAGGTGGCGCGGTTGAGGTCTCTGAGGGTGAGCATCTACTTATCATGCCTTTCCCCCTGGAGTCCGTACGTTCCTCCTATCCCGCGCTTTCCGATGGTTACGCCTACCTCGACGGCGCGGCCGGCACCCAGACACCGCAGCCGGTGATCGACGCCATCTCCGCCGCCTACCGCGCCGGGCTCGGCAACGTGGGCGGGGCGTTCCCCGCCAGCCGCCGGGCGGACGAGATCGTCGCCGCCTGCCGTGCCGCCGTCGCGGACCTGGTCGGCGGGCAGCCCGACGGCGTGATCCTCGGCCCGAACATGACGACGCTGACGTACCGGCTGGCCAGGGCGCTGACCGGGCCCGGCGACGAGGTGGTGGTCTCCAGGCTGGACCACGACGCGAACGTGCGTCCCTGGACCCAGACGGGCGCCGCCGTCCGCTGGGCCGAGGTGGACGCGGTGACCGGCGAGCTCCCGGTCGACCAGTACGCCGACCTGATCGGCGAGCGGACCAAGGTCGTCGCGGTGACGGCGGCCAGCAACATCCTCGGCACCCGTCCCGACGTGGCCGCCATCGCCGAGCTGGCCCATCGCGCGGGCGCCCTGCTGTACGTGGACGGCGTGCACGCCACCCCGCACGGCCCGGTGGACATGCGGGCGCTGGGCGCCGACTTCTACGCCACCAGCGCCTACAAGTGGTCGGGGCCGCACGTGGGGGCCGTCGTCGCCGACCCGGCGCTGCTGGAGACGGTCCGCCCGGCCAAGTTGCGGCCCTCCCCCGACACCGTGCCGGAGAGGTTCGAGACGGGCACGTCCGCGTTCGCCGACCTGGCCGGGGTCACCGCGGCCGTCGACCACCTGGCCGCCATGGTCCCCGGCGCCGGCACCCGCCGCGAACGCCTCCTCGCCTCGATGGCCGCCGCCGAGGAGCACGAGCTGGAGCTGTTCGCCGGACTGCTCTCCGGCCTGGAGACGATGCCGCACGTCACCCTGCTCGGCAAGCCCGCCAGGCGCACCGCGACCGCGTACTTCACCGTCGCCGGGCACACCCCGCGCCAGGTCGCCGAGCATCTGGCCGGGCTGGGGGTGAACGTCTGGAACGGCCACAACTACGCCTGGGAGCTGACCGGTGCGCTCGGCGTGCGCGACTCGGGCGGCGCCGTCCGCGCGGGCCTGGTCCACTACAACGACCGCTCGGACGTCGACCGCCTCCTGGAGGGGGTGGCCGGGCTCTCCTGACGGGCCCTCGGCCCGTACGGGCGGGGCGTGAGATCCTGAGGGGATGCTGCCCCCGATCGACGTGCTGCGCGAGCAGGTCACCGCGCATCTCGCCGCCTTCGACCGCCGGGAGGCGCCGCCCGTCCCGGGGGTGCGCCGGGCGGCCGTGACGGTGTGCGTGCTGGAGGACGCCGAGCGCGTCCCGTACACGGTGCTGATCCGCAGGGCGGCGCGGGGGCGCAACCCGGGGCAGTGGGCGCTGCCGGGCGGGCGGCTCGACGACGGCGAGCTGCCGGTGGAGGCGGCGCTGCGCGAGCTGGCCGAGGAGGTCGGGGTGACCGGCGTGGCGGTGGCCGGGCTGCTCGACGACTTCGTCGCCGACTCCGGGTTCGTGATCACCCCGGTGGTGGCGTTCGGCGGCCGTCAGGAGCCGGTGGGCGACGCCCATGAGGTGGCCTCGGTGCACGCGGTGCCGCTGGAGCGCTTCCTCGCGCCCGGCGTGCCGCGCTGGCAGGGCGAGCTGCTGCAGATGCCGCTCGGGCCGGACATCGTGATCCACGCGCCGACCGGGGCGATCCTGTGGCAGTTCGCCGAGGTGGCGCTGCGCGGGCGCGAACAGCGGGTGTTCGACGTCGCGCAGCCCCACTGGACGAGAACCTGACCCGCCCGCCCCGGGGCCGGCCGGTCAGAAGGGGCCGGTGAGTTCGCCGAGCTTGCCGGTCAGCTCCAGGTTGGCCGCGTAGTCGACGGGCACCGCGATCACCGACACCGTCTCCTCGGCCAGCGCCTTGCGCAGCGTGGGCAGCAGTTCCCCGGCGCTGGTGACCCAGTAGCCGCGGGCGCCGAAGCTCTCGGCGTAGGCGACGAAGTCGGGGTTGCCGAAGCGGATGCCCGAGTGGCGGCCGAGCTCCAGGTCCATCTTCCACTCGATCAGCCCGTACGCGTCGTCGACCCACACCACGACCGTGATCGGGACGCGCTCGCGGACGGCCGTCTCCAGCTCCTGGGAGTTCATCAGGAACGCCCCGTCGCCGGTGGCGGCCAGCACCTTGCGCTCGGGGTAGGCCAGCTTGGCGGCCAGCGCCCCGGGCACCGCGAACCCCATCGAGGACAGCCCGTTGGAGACCAGCATCGTGTTGGGCTCGTACGTCGGGTACATGCGGGCCATCCACATCTTCACCGCGCCGGTGTCGGCCAGCACGATGTCCTCGCGCCCCATGGCCTCCCGGATGTCGGCGACCACGCGCCGCGGCGACAGCGGGAAGCCGTCCTCCGAGCGCCCCTGCTCCAGCTCCTCGCGCATCAGGCGGCGGATCTTCTCGCCGGTGCCGTTGAGCTCGAAGCGGCGCGGGACGGCGTCGGCGAGCGCGTCCAGGGACCGGGAGATGTCGCCGTGCACGCCGACGGCCACCGGGTAGTGGTCGTCGACCTCGGCGGGGAACCGGTGGAGGTGGACGATCTCCTTGTCGCGGTTGGGGTTGATCTTGACGGGGTCGAACTCCTGCAGCTCGTAGCCGACGCTGATCAGCACGTCCGCCTCGTCGAAGCCGAAGTTGACGTAGTCGTGCCGCATGAAGCCGACCGCGCCCAGCGCGTGCGGGTGGTCGTCGGGGAAGACGCCCTTGCCGTTGAACGTGGTGGCCACCGGCAGCCCGAGCCGCTCGGAGAAGCGCACCAGCGCGGCGGCCGCCCCGGCCCGGACGGCGCCGTGCCCGGCCAGCACGATCGGCCTGCGCGCGCGGGCCAGCACCTCGGCCGCGCGGGCGATCTGGGCGGCCGAGGGGTCTTGGGGGCGTACGACGTTGACCGGCAGCGGGCCGAGGCCGGCCGGCACGGGGGCCGACTCGACGTCTTCGGGGATGGCCAGGTAGACGGCGCCGGGCCGCTCGGTCTGGGCGGTCTTGAACGCCTTGCGGATCATCTCGGGCAGCGCCAGGGCCGTGGGGGCGAGGTCGGCCCATTTGGTGATCGGCCGGAACAGCGACACCAGGTCGACCACCTGGTGCGACTCCTTGTAGATGCGGTCGAGGCCGACCTGGGCGGTGATCGCCACGACGGGGGTGCTGTTGGTGGTGGCGTCGGCCACGCCGAGCTGCAGGTTGATGGCGCCGGGGCCGAGCGTGGCCGACGCCACCCCCGCCTTGCCGGTGAGCCTGCCGTAGATCTCGGCCATGAACGCCGCGCCCTGCTCGTGCCGGACGAGGATGTAGCGGATGGAGGAGTCGTTGAGCGCGTCGACGAAGTGGATGTTCTCCTCGCCGGGGATGCCGAAGACGTACTCGACGCCTTCCGCCTCCAGGGCTCGCACGATCAGATGGGCCGCGTCCGCCTGCGGGGACATGATCAACGCCTTCTTCCATGAGCGACTGCGTCCCTGACAGCACCCGGCAGGCGCGCTTCATTCCGGGACGCGGCCCTGTGCCCGCGCGACGGCGGAGCTCACGCGGGCACAGCGGGTCAGGAGCCCAGCGCGCGCGTGGCCAGCGCGCCGAGGACCATGCCGACGACCATGCAGGCCGCGGCGGCGATGGCGGCCCACTTGCCCAGGGACTCGCCGCGGGTGTGGCCGACGATGCCCAGCACGATGCCGGCCAGGCCGAACAGGATCGGTATGAACAGGATGGCCACCGCGGCGCTGACGAACCCGATGATCGACAGGACCTGGGCGCCCTGCCGCTGCGGCGGCCGGGTGTAGGGCGGCGGCTGCGGCCGGCGCCCTTCACGCGTGTGCTCGTCGTCGCCCGGGGGCGGGTCTTGCGAAGCGGTCATTCTCCGGCTCCCTCGTGAAGTGAATCACATCACACACCAGAGCCGGAGACCTGTCGAGCCGCCGAGTCCAGACATCTGCCCATTTCAGAAGGCTTTTGACGGGCGGGAAAACTGAGGGGGAAGGGGTTCGGCGTGGACGACGTCGAGCCGGGAGACCGCGCGGGTGAGGGCGACGTACAGGCGGTTGAGCCCGCGCGGTTCGGCCGCGACGACGGCGGCCGGCTCGGCGAGCACCACGTGGTCGTACTCCAGCCCCTTGGACATCGAGGCGGGCACGACGCTCAGCCGCTCGCCGAGGTCCAGCCCCTCGTTCCAGAGCGCGCAGGTGATCGCCTCGACCTGGGCGTCGGCCGCGATCACCCCGATCGACCCCTCGAACCCGGCCGCCTCCCGCACGGCCGCCACGACCCCCTTCTCCAGCTCGGCCGTCGCGATGACGCGCAGCCTGCCGTCGGAGCGGTAGGAGCGGGTGGGGGGCACGTCGGCGTCGAGCGCGGCCAGCAGCGTGTTGGCCAGCTCCACGACCACGCCGGGCACGCGGAAGCCGGTGGTCAGCTCGACGATCCGGCCGCCGGGGCTGCCGAGCAGCTCCAGGTGCTCCGGCCACGACCTGGCCGCCCACGGCGTGGTGCCCTGGGCCAGGTCGCCGAGCACGGTGAGCGAGCCGTGCTCGCTGCGCCTGGCCACGGCCCGGCACTGCATGGGCGACAGGTCCTGGGCCTCGTCCACGATGACGTGGCCGTAGCCGCGGGGGCGTTCGAGCAGGCAGGCCAGCTCGTCCAGCAGCACCAGGTCGGCCTCGGTCCATCGGGCGCTCTTGACGCCGCGCGGCGGGCCGGGCCGGGCGAGCGCGGCGCGTTCGGCGTCGGTCAGCAGGCCCTCGGGCGGGGCGCTGAGGACCTCGTGCAGCACGTCCTCGGGGCGGGCGGCGGGCCAGGTCGCGTCGAGCGCCGGAGTGAGCGCCCGGCCGATCCGGCGTTCCCAGGCGGCGTTGCAGGTCTGGCCGCGGGCCTCGGCCTGCCGCCGCATCGCCGCCACCGTCCTGGCCCTGACGCGTTCGCGGCCGACGCCGTACGGGAGCGCGGCCCGCCTGGCGTCCTCGACGATGCGGCGCAGCTCGTCCTCGCCGACGCGCCAGCGGTAGGAGCCGTCGGCCACCACGGCGGGCTCGGCGGGCCTGCGGATGCGGCCGTACAGCGCGCGGCGCAGCACCTCGGCCATCCGGACGTCGTGCTTGACCGCCGCGGCCGCCGGGGAGTCGACGGCCCGCACCGGGTAGGCGCCGAGCAGCCCTTCCAGGGTGGTCTGCTCGACGTCCACCTCGCCGAGCGCGGGCAGCACGGCCGAGATGTAGCCGAGGAAGGTCCGGTTCGGCCCGAGTACCAGGACGCCGGAGCGTTCGAGGCGCCGGCGGTGCGCGTACAGCAGGTAGGCGGCCCGGTGCAGGCCGACGGCGGTCTTGCCGGTGCCGGGGGCGCCCTGGACGCAGATGGTGGTGTCCAGGTCGGCGCGGACGAGGTCGTCCTGCTCGGGCTGGATCGTGGCGACGATGTCGCGCATCGGGCCGACGCGGGGGCGTTCGATCTCGGCGGCCAGGAGCGCGCCGCCGCCCTCCTCCCCCGCGCCGAGACGCTCGTCCTCGTAGCCCGTCAGCGTGCTGCCCGACCAGCCGAAACGGCGGCGTACCTCGACGCCCTGGGGGTCGCGGGCGCCGGCGCGGTAGAAGGCGCGCGCCACGGGCGCGCGCCAGTCGATCACCACCGGCGGCCCGCCGTGCTCGCCGGTGATGTGCCGCCGGCCGATGTGGTACGCCCGGCCGCGGTGCTCGGCCGAGTCCTGGCCGAAGTCGAGCCGGCCGAAGAACGGCGGCCCGTCGGGCTCCTCGCTGAGCTCCTTGGCCAGGCTCTTGAGATGGCGGCCGAGCCGCTCGGCGCTGTAGCGGTCGCCGGCGACGGTCTCGCCGACGATCACGTTCTCCCGCGCGCCCTCCAGCATCCTGCGCAGCCCCGCCCTGCATCGTTCGACGTGACGCCGTTCGTCGTCGAGCGTTCCCATGCCCACCCCCAAAGCGTTAACTCGGTTAAGACATTGACCAGGTTAACACTTTGCTAGAGTGGGGCCATGACGGGACTGCGGGAGCTGCAGCGGCAGCGGGTGCACGAGGCCATCTCGACGGCGGCGATCGCGCTCTTCCTGGAACGCGGCTTCGACGAGGTGCCGGTGACCGAGATCGCGGCGGCGGCCGGGGTGTCCAAGCCGACACTGTTCAAGTACTTCCCGACCAAGGAGGACCTCGTCCTGCACCGGTTCGCCGACCACAAGGGCGAGGCCGCCCGCGTGGTGCGCGGGCGGGCGCCCGGCGAGCACCCGGTCGCGGCGCTGCGCCGCCACCACCTCGCCCGCCTGGCCGCCCACGACCCGGTCACCGGGCTCAACGACCACCCCGAGGTGCTGGCCTTCCACCGCATGGTGTTCGACACGCCGAGCCTGGCCGTCCGCCTGTTCCACCACATGGCCCAGGACGAGGCCGAGCTGGCCGAGGCGCTGGCCGAGAGCATGGACGAGCTGACCGCCGCGCTGCTGGCGGCCCAGGCGCTGGCCGTGCAGCAGGTGCTGGCCCGCCGTGCCTGGGCGCAGCTCGCCGCGGGCCGCCCCCTGGCCGAGACCGAGGCCGACGCGGTGCGCGCCGCCGGACACGCCTACGCCCTGCTCATGGACGGCGCCACCGGCCCCTGAGCTCCGGCGCGCAGGTCACGCGCGGACCATGCGGCGGGCACGATTACCTCCAACGCCAGAGGCTGTGCTTAACTCGGAAATGCCGATGTGGCTGTGTCCCCCGGGCCGCAAATTACCGCCTTCACGGAATACCGTTCGGCTGGAACCGTGTTGTGCACCTCGCCGAGGAGGCGACCACCACATCGGCCTTTAAGCTTTCCGGGCGCCCGGCTGCCTTAGGGTGGCAAGGTTGACTGCCCATGATCCAGGAGAGCCCGTTGCTGTACGAAGTGGTCAAGTTCGCCGCCGCGCCGCTCGCCCACGCGATGTGCCGGCCGCACATCACCGGCGCCGCGAACGTGCCGAGGGTCGGCCCGGCCATCCTGGCGGCCAACCACCTCTCCGTGCTCGACTCCTTCCTGCTGCCGGCGCTGCTCCCCCGGCACGTCACGTTCACCGCCAAGAACGAATACTTCGACGGCAACCCCGTCTCCGGCTTCTTCATGCGCCTGGGCGGCAGCCTGCCGATCGACCGCGAGAGCGCCCACGCCGCCCAGGCCATGCTCGACGCCGCCGCCGAGCTGCTGGAGCGCGGCGAGCTGTTCGGCATCCACCCCGAGGGCACCCGCTCCCCCGACGGCCGCCTCTACCGCGGCAAGGTCGGCGTGGCCTGGCTGGCGCTCAAGACGGGCGCGCCCGTGCTGCCGGTGGCGCTCAAGGGCACCGAGAAGGTGCTGCCGGTCGGGGCCAAGGTGCCCAGGCCCGCCAAGATCGGCATCTCCATCGGCCGGCCCATGCGTTTCGAGGGCGACCACACCAAGGCGCGCGACCGGCGCCGGGTCACCGACGAGGTCATGGAGGCCGTCCAGAAGCTGTCCGGGCAGGAGTACGTGCCCGCTTACGCCTCCAGCTTCAAGTCCGCCAACGGAACGACGTGACCGCTAGGCTCTGACACCTGACGTCGAGGACCGGGGGGCTGACCAGTGGCGCGGGGCCGTACCATCGCGATCGTTTCGGTGTCCGCCGTGCTCGTGGCGGGCGCCGCGGGCGGGGGCGCCTACTACCTGCTGCGCACCAAGGGCACGCCGGGCGAGACGGCGCAGCGCTTCGCCGCCGCCTGGCAGGCCGGCGACAAGGCCGCCATGACCGCCGAGCTGGCCACCCAGCAGCAGCTCACCGCCTACGACCAGCAGCGCGCCGCCCTCGGCGTCGAGTCGGCCACGGTCAAGCTGGGGCGGGTCGTCGAGGGCGACGGCCGGGCCAAGGTCCCCTACACCGCGACCCTGGCGCTGAAGAACATCGGCTCCTGGTCCTACGACGGGCAGCTCGACCTCGTGGTGGCCGACCGCATGTGGAAGATCGACTGGCGGCCCGCCACGCTGCACCCGCAGCTGACCCCGGGCGCGGCCTTCGCCGTCAAGACGAGCTGGCCGCAGCGCGCGAAGATCACCGACGCCGACGGCGGCCGCATCGACACCGGCACGTCCGGCGGCTCGGTGCAGCAGCTCGTCGGCTACCTCGACAAGGCCACCAAGAAGGACGTCGCCAAGCTCGGCGCCTCCTACAAGGTGGGGCAGGCGATCGGGCGCGGCGGCCTGCAGGAGACGTTCCAGAAGCGGCTGGCCGGCACCCCCACCACGCAGATCCAGCTCGGCGGCAAGACCCTCGGCATCATCGAGGGCACCGACGGCAAGCCCGTCGAGACCTCGCTCGACCCGCGGGCCCAGGCGGCGGCCGTGACCGCGGTCAAAGACGTCCCCAAGCCCACCTCCATGGTCGCCATCCGGCCCTCCACGGGCGAGATCCTGGCCGTGGTCAACAACCAGGGCGGTTTCAACCGGGCCCTCGACGGCCGCTACCCGCCCGGCTCCACGTTCAAGGCGGTCACCGCGATCGGCCTGCTGTCGGCCGGCCTGTCGCCCGCCGACAAGGTCACCTGCCCGATGTACGCCACCGTCGGCGGGCTGAAGATCCGCAACTCGGAGAAGGAGGAGTTCGGCTCGCTGTCGTTCCTCGACTCCTTCGCCCACTCGTGCAACACCACCTTCGCGCCGCTGGCCGAACAGCGGCTCGGCGCCGACAAGCTGCTCAAGACGGCGGAAGGCGTCGGCTTCAACCAGCCGCTCAACATCGGCGTGCCGGCCACGAAGGCCAGCTTCCCGCGGGCCCAGTCCGACGCCGAGCTGGCCGCCGAGTCCTTCGGCCAGGCCAGGATCACCGCGAGCCCGCTGTCGATGGCCTCGGTCGCCGCCGCCATCGCCGACGGCACGTGGCGGCCGCCCACGCTGGTGCCGTCGATCAAGCAGAAGGCCGGCGAGCAGGCGCTGCCCAAGGGGGTCAAGGAGCAGCTGCACAGCATGATGGCGGCCGTCGTCTCCAAGGGCACCGCCAGGGGCAGCGGCCTGCCCGCCGGCACCCACGGCAAGACCGGCACGGCCGAGTTCGGCACCGGCGACAAGCTCGACACCCACGCCTGGTTCATGGGGTTCAAGGGCGACGTGGCCTTCGCGGTGGTCGTGGAGGGGGGCGGCACGGGCGGCAAGGTCGCGGCCCCGGTGGCGGCGACCTTCCTCAAGGGCCTCTGAGTCCTCTTGCCTGCGGGTGCGGGCTCTCAGGCCACGCACCGTTGCATGCAGTGTATGCAAAGCGCTAGAGTCCCGTCCGTGCAGAGCGATGTGGCCTGGGGCCGGTTGCGGGAGCTGATCCTCGACGGGACGTACCCGCCGGGGGCGCGGCTGACCGAGACGGAGGTCGCGGCGAGCCTGGAGATGAGCCGCACCCCGGTGCGCGAGGCGCTGCGGGCGCTGACCGCCGACGGCCTGGTGCGCCCGGCCGGGCGCGGGGTGGTCGTCGTGGCCCTGGAGGCGTCCGCGCTGGAGGACGCCTACCAGGTGCGGGCGGCCCTGGAGGCGCTCACGGCCGAGCTGGCGGCCACCCGTCAGGGCGAGGGCCGCATCGCCCCCGCCGACCTGGCCTCGCTGCGGCAGGTCGCCGACGCCACGGCGGCCGCCACCGCGCAGGGCCGGCTCGGCGAGGCCGTCGGGCTCAACCGGCGCTTCCACCGGCGGATCGCCGAGCTGGCGGCCAACGCCATCGCGCTGCACACCCTGGAGCGGGTGTGGGACCAGATCCAGGTGTCCACGTTGCGCTCGCTGGCGCCGCCGTCCCGTCCCGCGCACGTCTCCGGCCAGCACGAACAGCTTCTCGCCGCGATCATCGAGGCCCGGCCGCAGGACGCCGCGGCCATCGCCCGCGCGCACGTCCTCGACACCCGCGCCGTCACTCACAGCAAGGACGAACCCGCATGACCCGCCACCACACGTACACCACCACCGTGACCTGGACCGGCAACCGGGGCGCCGGCACCACCGGCTACCGCGACTACGACCGCGACCACGACTTGTCCGCCGAGGGCCGGCAGGTCATCGCGGGCAGCTCCGACCCCGCCTTCCGCGGCGACCCCGCCCGCTGGAACCCCGAGCAGCTGCTGGTCGGCTCACTCTCCCAGTGCCACATGTTGTGGTATCTGCACCTGTGCGCCGAGGCGGGCGTCGTGGTCACCGCGTACGCCGACCACGCGTCGGGCACCATGGCCGAGAGCGGCGCCGGCGGCCACTTCACCGAGGTCGTGCTCCGCCCCGAGGTGACCGTGGCCTCGCCGGAGATGGCCGAGACCGCCGCCCGCCTGCACGAGGACGCCCACAAGGCGTGCTTCATCGCCGCCTCGGTCAACTTCCCGGTACGCCACGAGCCGACCGTCCGCACAGCCTGAAGGCAGGCCGGAAGGCGCGAACGGCCGGGAAGCGGCCCGGGGGCGGTCGAGGAGCGGTCAGCGCGAGGCGGCCAGGGCCACGGCGGTGGCGGCCTCGTGCTGGAGCACCATGATCAGCAGGGTGGCCACCAGCGTCGCGATGAGCACCCAGCTGATCACGATGATGACCGTCGACCGGCGTGGCCGCCTGTGGCCCGGCTGCCCCTTCGCCCTCGCCTCGCTGCGACGGGCCCGCTCGTTGAACGACTCAAGCCGGGCGACGAGCCGCGGATCGTCGTCGACGAGGTGCTGCTCGATCTGGGCCAGCATTCGCTCCTCGTCCTGCGACCAGGCCATAGACGCACCTCCGGAACGCAAGCACTGTGGCGTGTTCCTCCCCAACCATGAAGATCATTAGCCTTGCCGTGACCCCCTAATTACCGCCTCTTTTCGGTTTGCGATCACGATCGAACTTTTGTTCTAATCATGGGATGCGCTGGGACAACCTGCGCCTGGCCGGGCCCGGTCAGGCCGATCCTGCCGTGCCGTTGTTCGCCCGCGGCGCGGTCACCCGTACCTTCGACACGCCCGAGTTCAGGGGGATGACCTTCTACGAGGTCCAGGCCCGGTCCGTCATCAACCGGGTGCCGGGGGCCAGCCGGGTGCCGTTCGAGTACACGATCAACCCCTACCGCGGGTGCGGGCATCGCTGCGTCTACTGCTTCGCCCGCAAGACGCACGAATACCTCGACCTCGACGCCGGGGCCGACTTCGACTCGAAGATCGTCGTCAAGGTCAACGCGGCCGAGCTGGCCCGCAAGGAGCTGGCCGCGGCCCGCTGGGGCGGCCACCACGTGGCCATGGGCACCAACGTCGACTGCTACCAGCGGGCCGAGGGCCGCTACCGGCTCATGCGGGGCATCCTGGCCGCGCTGCGCGACGCCGCGAACCCGTTCTCGGTGCTCACCAAGGGCACGCTGATCCTGCGCGACCTCGATCTGCTCACCGAGGCGGCCGAGGTCACCGACGTCAGCACGAGCGTGTCGGTCGGCTTCGTCGACGAGGCGGTGTGGCGCGAGGTCGAGCCCGGCACGCCCAACCCGCGCCGGCGGCTGGAGGCGTGCGCCACGCTCAACGACAACGGCGTGGCGTGCGGGGTGCTGATGGCGCCGATCCTGCCGTACCTGACCGACTCCCCCGCCCAGCTCGAACGCACGGTCAAGGAGATCGCCGAGGCCGGCGCCACCCACATCGCCCCGATCGTCCTGCACCTGCGGCCGGGGGCGCGCGAGTGGTGGCTGAGCTGGCTCGGGCGCGAGCACCCGCGCCTGGTGCCGCGCTATCTGGAGCTGTACGGCCGCGGCGCCTACGCCCCCGCCTCCTACCAGGACCGCGTCGTCGCCCAGGTCAAGGAGCTGGCCCGGCGCCACGGGGTCGGCAGAGCCACGCCTGCCATGGCCCGCCGCGTGCCGCCCCGCCGGACGCCCGCCGCGGCCGTCGCCGAGCCGGAGCAGCTCCGCCTGTTGTGACCCGGTTCGGGTGTTGTGACCCGGTTTAAATCGGTGGCCCGACGGCCCGGCCCGGTGACAGGATGACCGGGCACCAGCCGGACGACGTTCAGGAGCACGAGATGCGGCGCCGCCCAGAGATCTTCCAGCGCCCCATTGGCACGAGAGTTCTCGAGGGCTCCACCACTCATGCACATCCTGAACATCGGCATCCTCGCGCACGTGGACGCGGGCAAGACCAGCCTCACTGAGCGGCTGCTGTTCGAGACCGGGGTCATCGCGCGCCTCGGCAGCGTCGACGACGGCAGCACGCAGACCGACAGCGGCGAGATCGAACGCCGCCGCGGCATCACCATCCGCTCGGCGGTGGCCTCGTTCACCATGGGCGACCTGCGGGTCAACCTCGTGGACACGCCGGGCCACGCCGACTTCGTGGCCGAGGTCGAACGCGCGCTCGGCGTGCTCGACGGCGCCGTCCTCGTATTGTCGGCCGTGGAGGGCGTCCAGCCGCACACGCGGGTCCTGATGAAGACGCTGCGGCGGTTGCGGCTGCCCACGCTGATCTTCGTGAACAAGATCGACCGGATGGGGGCACGGGAGGCGGGGGTGCTCGCCGAGATCCGGCGGTGGTTGTCGCCGCGGGTCGTCCCGCTCAACACGGTGAGCGACATCGGCGGCCCGTCCGCCACCACCCACCCCTTCACCTTCGCCCCACCCCGCTTCCACACCACCCCAAGCCCCCCACCTTCACACCCCCTCCCCTCCACGTCCCCCGCCTCCGGACCCCGCACCTTCACTCGCTCGACTTCCGGTGCGGCTGCCGACGACCCGGCCGTCGCCACCCGCTCCCCCGTCTTGGCTCCCCCGGCCTCTGGGGGTGCTCCCCGCGCTGGGGTGGCGGGCGGCGGCCCGGAGGAGGTGGTGCGGGCCACTGGGCCCGTCGAGGTCGAGCCCGCCAGGACGGAGGCCGACGCGAAGGCCGATGCAAGGCCCGGCGCGGTGCCCCAGGTGAAGGACGGCGCGAGGCCCAACGCAGGGGCCGACGCGAGGGCTGATCTCGCAGCCGATGCAGGGGCTGGCACTGGGCTCAGCTTGGGGGTCGATGCCGAGGCAGACGTGGAGGGCGGGCTGGAGGCCGCGGGGATGGTGGCGGCTGAGGTGTTGGCCGAGGGGGATGACGGGCTGTTGGAGTTGCTCGTCGATGACGTGGTTCCGGGGGCGGGGCGGGTGCGGGAGGCGCTTGCGGCGCAGTGCGCGGCGGGCGATGCGCATCCGGTGGTGTTCGGGTCGGCGATCACGGGCCAGGGGGTGGCCGAGTTGCTCGGGGCTGTCCGGCTGTTGCCCGCTGTTCCCCAGCCGCCGGTCGGCGCGGATGCAAGCGCCGATCGCACGACGGCGACAGCCGAAGGCGGGCCCATTGAGCCGGCGACGACCACGCCCGGAAGGGCGACACCCGCGACGGCGACAGCGACGAGAGCGGGGGCGGTGGGTGTGGTGTTCGGGGTGGAGCGGGGGCGGGGTGGGGAGAAGGTGGCGTACCTGCGGATGTATGGCGGGGAGTTGCGGGGGCGGGAGCGGGTGACGTTCCTGCGGCGGGAGGCGGGTGGGGGTGTGCACGCGTACGAGGGGCGGCCGAGCGGGGTGGCCGTCGTCGGGTCGGGGGCGCGGGTGGCGGTGGCGGGTGACATCGCCACGGTCCGGGGCGTGCCCGAGATCCGGGTCGGCGACCGGCTGGGCGAGCCAGGCCCGGCGGAGCAGGCCCACTTCACGCCGCCCAGCCTGGAGACCGTCGTACGACCCCGGGTCCCCGGCCAGGAGTCGCGCCTGCACGCCGCGCTGGTCGCGCTGGCCGAGCAGGACCCCCTGATCGGCACCCGTACGCTGCCCGGCGGCCGGACGTCGGTCCTGCTGTACGGCGAGGTCCAGAAGGAGGTCATCGGCGAGACCCTGGCCAGGGACTTCGGCGTGGAGGCGGAGTTCGAGCCGAGCCGTCCGGTGCACTTCGAGCGCCCGGCGGGCACCGGCGCGGCCAGGCGGGAGATGCGCCACGCCGGGGACGCGTTCATGGCGACCGTGGGCCTGCGGGTCGAGCCGGCCGCGCCGGGCTCGGGCGTGCTCTACCGGCTGGAGGTCGATCTGGGCTCGCTGCCGCTGGCCTTCCACCGGGCGATCGAGGAGAGCGTGCGGCAGAGCCTGGGGGCGGGGCCGCGCGGGTGGCCGGTCACCGACGTGCTGGTCACGCTGACGGCGACGGGTTACGCCTCCCCGGTCACGACCGCCGGCGACTTCCGCGGGCAGGCGCGGGTGGTGCTGGCCGAGGCGCTGCGCAGGGCCGGGACCAGGGTGTACGAGCCGTGTCACCGGTTCGAGGCGGAGGTGCCCGCCGACGCCTTCGCCGCCGTGTCGTCCCGGCTGGCCGGGCTGGGCGCGGTCCTGGACGGCACGAGCAGGCGGGCCGAGACGTGGGTGCTCGAAGGGGAGATCCCGGCGGCGGCCGTGCACGAGGCCGAGCGGCGGCTGCCGGGCCTGTCGCGCGGCGAGGGCGTGTGGTGGTCACGTCCGTCCGGAGATCGCCCGATTCGTACGCGATAGGCGGTATGTCGGATATCAGGGATAGATGGGTATTAATCCGCCATAGTGTGCCAATCGGGCGCAACCGTTTCAGGGGGAAAACGATGGCTGACACGAAGAAGAAACCGGCCACCAAGTCGGGCAAGGCCAAGAAGCAGGCCATCAAGACGAACCGGCAGGCCAAGGAGACCAAGAAGGAAACCCGAAGGACCGACGAGGGATGACCCCGTGAGGTGAATCGCGCAGCCGGGGGCCGGCGGCCCCCGGCTGTCCGGTGGAAGAGGAGCTGCGCACATGTCGGCCTATCTCCGCTTTCCCACTGTCTTTCAGGACGTGGTGGTCTTCGCCGCCGAGGACGACCTGTGGATGGTCTCGGCCCAGGGCGGCCGCGCGTTCCGCCTGACCGCCGGCGCGGCCGAGGCCGGCTACCCGCGCATCTCCCCGCGCGGCGACCAGATCGCCTTCGTCGGCCGGGAGGAGGGCCCGGAGGAGGTCTACGTGATGCCGGCCGTCGGCGGCGCCGCGCGCCGGGTCACCTTCCACGGCGCCCGCTGCACCGTCACCGGGTGGGACCACGAGGGCCGCATCCTGTACGCCAGCGACCAGTCCCAGCCGTTCGCCGGGCGCAAATGGCTGCACCGCGTGGCGCCGGGCGGGGTGCCGCAGCGGCTGCCGTACGGACCGGCGAACTCGATCGCCCACGGCCCCGACGGCATGATCGTGCTCGGCCGCAACACCGCCGACCCCGCGCGCTGGAAGCGCTACCGGGGCGGCACGGTCGGCGACCTGTGGATCGACACCGACGCCGACGGCGAGTTCAGGCGGCTGATCCGGCTGCCGGGGAACCTGGCCTCGCCGTGCTGGAGCGGCCGGCGGGTCTGCTTCCTGTCCGACCACGAGGGCGTCGGGAACGTCTACTCCTGCCTTCCGGACGGAAGTGACCTGCGCAAGCACACCCACCACGAGGACTACTACGCGCGCAACCTGTCCGGCGACGGCCACCGGCTGGTCTACCACGCCGGCGCCGACCTGTACCTGCTGGAGCCGGACGAGCAGCCGGAGGAGCAGCCCAGGCGGCTGGAGGTGCGGCTGGCCAGCTCCAGGACGCAGCGCAACCGCCGGTTCGTCGACGCCGAGGACTTCCTCGACAGCGCGACCCTCAGCCCGGACGGCAGCGCGCTGGCGATCACCTCGCGCGGCAAGGCGTACGCGATGGCCGACTGGGAGGGCCCGGTGAGCCAGCACGGCGAGCCGGACGGCGTCCGCTACCGCTTCCTGACCTGGCTGAACGACGGCGTGCGGCTGATCGCCGCGGCCAGCGGCGAGTCCGACGAGGAGACGCTGGTCATCCTGGAGGGCCACGAGGGCGGCTGCGGCGTCGAGGTGGCCCGGCTGGGCAGGATCAACGAGCTGGTCCCCGACCCCGCGCACGACCGCGTGGCCGTGGTCAACCACCGCCACGAGCTGTACCTGCTGGACCTGGCCACGGGCGCGGCCACGCTGGTGGAACGCAACCCGCACGGGCCCCCCGAGGACCCGGCCTGGTCGCACGACGGCCAGTGGCTGGCCTACGCCGGGCCGCTCAACGCCCAGACGACCGCGATCAAGCTGCATCACCCGGAGACGGGCCGGACGGTGGCCGCCTCCGAGCCGGTGCTCAAGGACTCGATGCCGGCCTTCGACCCTCAGGGCCGCTACCTGTACTTCATCGGCCAGCGGGTCTTCTCGCCCGTCTACGACCAGTTGCAGTTCGACCTGGGCTTCCCGCTGGGCACCCGGCCGTACGCGATCGCGCTGCGGGCCGACGCGCCCGACCCGTTCGTGCCCGGACGGCGTCCGCTCAACGGCAAGGACGAGGAGGACGACGAGCCGGCCGAGCCCGTCCGGGTGGACCTGGACGGGCTGGCCGCCCGCGTCACCGCCTTCCCGCTGCCGGAGGGCCGCTACGAGGGGGTGGCCGGGCTCAAGGGCAGGGCGCTGCTGCTGACCAGCCCGCTGGAGGGCGAGAACACCCTGCACCTGTACGACTTCGCCAAGGGCAGGAACGAGACGTTCGCCGACGGGGTCACCGCGTTCGAGCTGGGCCGCGACCACAAGACGTTGCTGTACCGGGCCGGGAGCCGGCTGCGCGTGGTCAAGGCGGGCGAGGTGCCCGAGCACGACGACGACCCGCCGGGACGCGAGAGCGGCTGGATCGACCTGTCGCGCATCAAGGTGTCGGTGGCGCCGGAGTCGGAGTGGCGGCAGATGTTCCGCGAGGCGTGGCGGTTGCAGCGGGAGAACTTCTGGACCGAGGACATGGCCGGCGTCGACTGGCCCGGCGTGTACCGGCGCTACGAGCCGCTGGTGGACCGGGTCACCACCCGGGGCGAGTTCTCCGACCTGCTGTGGGAGCTGCACGGCGAGCTGGGCACCAGCCACGCCTACGAGAGCGGCGGGGAGTACCGTCCAGGGCCGGACTACAGCCAGGGCAAGCTGGGCGTCGACTGGGACTACCGCGACGGCGTCTACCACGTGCGCGCGATCGTCACCGGCGACCCGTGGGACCCCGAGGCCACCTCGCCGCTGAACCGGCTGGGGCTCGACGTGCGGCCGGGCGACGCGGTGCTGGCCATCAACGGCGCGCCCATCGGCCGCGCGGCCACGCCGAACGAGCGGCTGGTCAACCAGGCCGGCGAGGAGGTGGAGCTGACCCTGCGGCGCGAGGAGCGGGTGTTCACGGTGACCGTGCGCGCGCTGGCCGACGAGCAGCCGGCCCGCTACCGCGACTGGGTGAACCTCAACCGCGCCGAGTGCCACGAGCGTTCCGGCGGGCGCATCGGCTACCTGCACGTCCCCGACATGGGCACCGAGGGGTTCGGCGAGTTCCACCGGGGCTTCCTGGCCGAGTACGACCGGCACGCCCTCATCGTGGACGTGCGCTTCAACGGCGGCGGGCACGTCTCGGCGCTGCTGCTGGAGAAGCTGGCCAGGCGGCGGCTCGGCTACGACTACCCGCGGTGGGGGGACCCGGAGCCGTACCCGCCGGAGTCGCCGCGCGGGCCGCTGGTGGCCATCACCAACGAGTGGGCGGGCTCGGACGGCGACATCTTCAGCCACACCTTCAAGCTGCTCAAGCTGGGCCCGCTGGTCGGCAAGCGCACCTGGGGCGGGGTGGTCGGCATCTGGCCGCGCCACCGGCTCGCCGACGGGACCGTGACCACGCAGCCGGAGTTCTCCTTCGCCTTCGACGACGTCGGCTGGCAGGTGGAGAACTACGGCACGGATCCCGACATCGAGGTGGACATCACCCCGCAGGACTACGCCAAAGGCGTGGACACGCAGCTGGAGCGGGCCATCGACGTCGCCCTCGGCCTGCTTGCCGAGCATTCGCCGCATACGCCGGATCCGTCGCATCGGCCAGGTATGCAACCTTAGGAACCTCTTGGGCGTCTAAAGATCATAGGCGGGGAAAGCGCACAGGGGATGACATGTGCACTCCGCTCGCGCGCGGCCTGACTATCGGCTCCGCGCGCATTGCGAAGGCAACCGAGCACAAGGGGGATCGTCCAGGTGCGCGCACTGGCACGCAGGGGGAAGTCGGCGATGGTCCGGTTGTACCGGGGGTACAACCGCCGCAAGGCACGCAACGCGCCGCCGCCGTCGACCGACCGCATCAGAATCCTGCTCCTGCACGCCAACGGCATGGGCGGCACGATCAGGACGGTGTTCAACCTGGCCGGCTACCTGGCCGAGAAGCACGACGTCGAGATCGTCAGCATCCTGAAGGAGGCCGAGGAGCCGTTCTTCCCGATCGACCCGCGGGTGCGCTTCCGCTTCCTCGACGACCGGCTCAAGCCCAGCCCCGATCCGCTGCGGGCGATGCTGTCGAAGTTCCCCAGCAAGCTGATCCCGCCGGAGGAGACCGCCTACCACCGCTTCACCCTGTGGACCGACTACAAGCTGGCCCGCTACATCCGCTCGCTCGACAGCGGCGTGCTCATGGCCACCCGTCCCGGGCTCAACCTGGCCATGGCGCAGTTAGCGCAGCCGGGCGTGATCACCATCGGGCAGGAGCACGTGGCCCTGCGCACCCAGGCCGAGCCGATGCAGAAGCTGATCAAGTGGCGGTACCGGCGGATGGACGCCCTGGTCACCCTCACCAAGGCCGACCTGCGCGACTACCGCAGCACGCTGCCGAAGAAGCCGAAGAAGCTGGCGCGCATCCCCAACGCCGTCCCGCCGATGAGCGGCGAGGTGTCCAGGCTGGACTCCAAGGTCGTCGTCGCCGTGGGCCGGATGACCCGGCTCAAGGGCTTCCACCGGCTGATCACCGCGTGGGAGACCGTCGCCGCCGCGCATCCCGACTGGAAGCTGCGCATCTTCGGCGCCGGGCCGCAGGAGGACAACCTGGCGGCGCAGATCGTCGAGGCCGGGCTTGAGGGCAAGGTGGAGCTGCCGGGGCCGACCAGCGACGTGGGGGCCGAGCTGGAGAAGGCGTCGATCTTCGTGCTCAGCTCGCGGCACGAGGGCTTCCCGATGACGATCCTGGAGGCCATGGCCAAGGGGCTGGCCATCGTCAGCTTCAACAGCCCGCACGGGCCCAAGGAGATGATCACCGACGAGGTGGACGGGCTGCTGGTCAAGCCGCGCACCAACGCCAACCTGGCGGCCGCCATCATGCGGGTCATCGAGGACGAGCCGCTGCGCCGGTCGCTGGCGGCGGCGGCGCTGGAGACGGCGCGCACGTACGACGTGGACGCGGTGGGCCAGAAGTGGGACGAGCTGCTGGCCGAACTGGTGGCCCGCCGCAACGGCACGTACGTCCGCCCGCCCCGCCCCGAACCCGACGCGACCCCCGAACCCGACGCGACCCCCGCGCCGGCCGAGGCCACCGAGCCCGCCGGCCCCCGGGCCTAGCGGGACGGGCCCCGGCACCCGCCGAGCCGGACGTCCGCCGGCTCGGCGAAGGGTGCGAAGAAGCGAGCGGTGAGGGCGGCGTGGAGTGATCAGTGACGGAAGCCTTCCCGTGTCAAATCCGGCGATGGCGGGAATTCTCTAGACAACTTCGCCCGCGGGAACCACGGAGAGCCGCTTGAGCACGAAGGACGCCATCGCGATCCTGGCCGCAGCCGTCATCGTCGCTTCCTTCGTCGGCAGCGCCAAGAGTCCCGCCGCCACCGCCGCCAGCCCCCTCAGCAACGCCAGCGGGACGCTGCCCGGCCTGGCCCCCGTCCTGTCCGACGGCGACAAGGCCAGGGCGCGCGCCCTCATCGGCCGCTTACGCGTCAAGGGCCGCGGCCCCAACACCGGCTACGCCCGCAGCCGGTACGGCGAGAACTGGGCCGACACCGCCACCGGCGTCCCCTACGCCCGCAACGGCTGCCGCACCCGCGACGACCTGCTCGCCCGCGACGGCACCGGCGTCGAGTACCGGCCCGGGTCGAGCTGCGAGGTCGTCGCCATGGAGCTGACCGACCCCTACACCGGCCGGCTCATCTCCTGGCACAAGGCCCAGGCCGACGAGGTGCAGGTGGACCACGTCGTGCCGCTCAACTACGGCTGGCGCATGGGCGCGCCGCGCTGGCCGATGTCCAAACGCCTCGACTTCGCCAACGACCCGCTCAACCTGTTACCCGTCGACGGCCGCGCCAACGAGGAGAAGGACGCCTCCGGCCCGGCCGGATGGCTGCCTCCCCAGCGCCGCGTCCGCTGCGCGTACGTCACCCGCTTCGCCCAGGTCGCGCTCAAGTACGACCTGCCCGTGACCAGGGCCGACAAGAACGCCATGCTCGCGCAGTGCCGCTAGCTCGTCCCCCGCCTCAGGGGCCCAGGGAAGAAGAATCCGCCTTACGCGGAAGAGGAGAGGAAAGCGATCGTTTTCTCTTCTTGCGAGGATCAATGACGTTAGGCAAGGGACTGCTGGCAGCGGTCCTGGCAGGCACGCTGGGTATGGGCGCGACAACGGGAACCGGCACGGCCGACGCGGGCCAGGCGCGTCCCGGACAGCCGCGCTCCGGCCCGGCGGGCAGCGTGACGCTGCTCACCGGCGACCGTGTCGTGGTCACGGGCAGGAGCTTCCGGGTGGAGCCGGGCGCGGCCCGGGAGGTGCACTTCTCCTCCGGCTACCGCGACGGGCACCTGTACGTCGTCCCGTCCGACGCCGCGCCCCTGGTCGCCCAGGGGGTGCTGGACGAGCGGCTGTTCGACGTCACCCAGTTGCTCGCCTGGCGCTACGGCGACGCGGACACGCCCGACATCCCGCTGATCACCCAGTCGCCGCAGGCAAGCGCCCCCGCGCTGCGCGGCGCGGCCACCACCCGGCGGCTGGCCGCCCTCGACATGACGGCCCAGCGGGTGGCCAAGAAGAGCGCGGGCGAGACGTGGCGGAGCCTGCTCGGCGGGGCGTCCACGCTGGCCGCGGGCAAGGGCAGGATCTGGCTCGACGGCCGGCGTTCGTACACCCTGGACCGCAGCACCAGGCAGATCGGCGCGACCGAGGCGTGGCAGCGTGGTCTCACCGGACAGGGCGTCACGGTCGCCGTGCTCGACAGCGGGTACGATCCCACGCATCCCGACCTGAAGGACGTGGTCACCCAGTCGCGGAACTTCTCCGACGAGCCTGACATGACTGATCGACTCGGGCACGGCACGCACGTCACCTCGATCATCGCCGGCGCCGGCGAGAAGTACCGCGGCGTGGCGCCGGGAGCCCGCATCGCCTTCGGCAAGCTGGGCACGCAGATCAGCGACTCCGCGATCCTGGCCGGGATGGAGTGGGCCGCCACGGAGGTCAAGGCCAAGATCGTCAATATGAGCTTCGGCGGCCCCGACGAAGCCGGCCTCGACCCGATCGAGCAGGCGGTGAACACCCTGTCGCAGGCCACGGGCACCCTGTTCGTGGCGGCCGCGGGCAACGAGGGCGAGCAGAGCGTGGGCAGCGTGAACAGCCCCGGCAGCGCGGACGCCGCGCTGACCGTCGGCGCGGTGGACCGCTCCGACCAGGTGGCCGACTTCTCCAGCACGGGCCCGCGTATCGGCGACCATGCCGTCAAGCCGGACATCACCGCCCCCGGCGTGGACATCATGGCCGCCGCCGCGGCGGGCACCGCAGACGGAACCCACGTGGCGATGAGCGGCACGTCGATGGCCAGTCCGCACGTGGCGGGAGCGGCGGCCATCCTCGCCCAGCGCCATCCCGGCTGGAGCGGGCAGCAGCTCAAGGCGGCGCTCGTCGGCAGTGCCCGGCCGACCGACGGCGCCACGCCGTACCAGCAGGGCACCGGGCGGGTGGACGTGCTCCGCTCGCTGGCCCAGGAGGTGATCGCCACTCCCACCGGCGTGTGGGCCGCCTTCCCCTGGGACCAGCCGGGCGAGCGGCGGGCGACCGGGAAGATCACCTACAGCAACACCGGGGCCACGCCCGTCACCCTGGACCTCGCCGCCGGCTCCGACGTGCTCACGCTGTCGCCGCGACGGCTGGAGGTGCCCGCGGGCGGGCAGGCGTCGGTCACGGTGACGATCAACGCCGAGGGCAAGGCCCCCGGCGACCATCCGGGCATCGTCACCGCCACGGCCGGTGACACGGTGGTCCGCACCCCGGCCGGGGCCTATGTGGAGCCGGAGTCCCATGACGTCACGGTGACCGTCCAGGACAGGGACGGGGCCGCCACCGAGTATGCGCAGGGCGTCGTCTACGACCAGGCGACCGGCGCGCCGCGCAACCTCGTCTTCCACGGCGGCACGGCCAGGATCAGGCTGCCGAAGGGACGCTGGAACCTCTACACCGAGATCCTCGGGAGGGCGGAGCACAGCTTGACGCTCGCGCACCGGCCGTTCGAGGTCGGCGACGCCGACGTGTCGCTGACGGTCGACGGCCGCCAGGCGAAGCGGATCACGTTCACGGTGGACGACCCCACCGCCGTCCCCGCTTCCGGATTCGCCCTCTCCGTGGCCAACGGGCCCTGGCGGACCGCGATGAGCGCGTTCGGCTACTCCGGCGGCTTCTACCTCGTCCCGGTGCGGCAGCCGGGGCTCACCTACCTGGCCCAGACCACGTGGACCAAGAAGGACACGACGCCCAGCCCGTACCGCTACGACCTCGTCGACCACAGGACGGACGGCTTCCCCGACGCCCCCGGGTACGCCGCGCGGACCCGGGACCTGGTCAAGGCGACCGAGACCTACCGCTCGACCGTCCCGGGCGCCACCGGCACCCTGATCACGGCGCCGGTGCCGCCCGGCGACGCCCTCTCGCCAGGAATGGGCGTCTGGAACGGCATCCCGCTGCCGAGCAGCGTGACAAGGTACCTCACCCCGGGATTCGCGTGGAACGACGAGTTCATCACGGGCGGCCTGACCGAGCTCGGCACCGGCCCGGTGCGCGACAGGAACTTCACCCAGGTCTGGAACGCCGCGGTGACCGGCCCCTCGTTCGCCGCCTCGGGCGGCAGCCGGGCCGGCGACACCCTGGCCTTCCCCGCCCACGGGCTGTACAGCAGCGGAGCCGCCGGACGCACCGGCATGGACGCGACCGCGACCGGCACCCTCACCCTGACCGGGAACGGCAAGCAGATCGCCACGACCGGCATCACCGGCTGCCTGCCCTACCCCGGCCAGGAGTGCACGCTCACCGCCACGTTGCCGCAGGCCGACACCGCCTACACCCTGACCGCCTCCACCCGGCGATCGCAGGCCGAGCTGTCCACGGGCGTCGACGCCGTCTGGACCTTCCGCTCGGCCCGTACGGCCAAGCCCGAGCCTCTGCCGCTGATGGCCGTGCGCTACGCGCCCCAGGGCCTCGATGACGCCAACCGCGCCAGGCCGGGATCACGGACCACCGTCCCGATCCAGGTCGAACGCGCTCCCGGCGCCGCCAGGGCGGCGGTCTCCTCGATCAAGCTGGAGGCGTCCGCCGACGACGGCAGGACGTGGCGGCCGGTGCACGTCCGGGCGAGCCGAGCGGGCTGGACGGCGCGGCTGGACAACCCCGCCACCGCGGGGTACGTCTCGCTGCGCGCGACCGTCATCGACAAGGCGGGCAACGGCGTCACCCAGACCGTGACCCGCGCCTACGCCGTGGGCTGACCCGTACGGCCGGAAGGCTGAATCACG
This sequence comes from Nonomuraea sp. NPDC049646, assembly GCF_044465525.1. Classification (NCBI taxonomy): domain Bacteria; kingdom Bacillati; phylum Actinomycetota; class Actinomycetes; order Streptosporangiales; family Streptosporangiaceae; genus Nonomuraea; species Nonomuraea sp. NPDC049646. Next base: position 49,044 of record NZ_JBITLU010000018.1, read on the forward strand.
ACGCGTCCGCCCCCGGGCTGGAAGGCCCGGGGGGCGGACGCGTGCGGGAGAGGAGGACCGTCAGCGGTCGGGATCACCCGCGGGGCTCACGGCATCCCGCCTCAGCTCTTCACCGGGGAAGCTGGTCCGTCCACTCGGTGGTCACGGAGATGAACTGGGCGCTGAACGCCAGGTCGCCGTCGTCGACGAGGACGAGGTTGGCGCGGACCACCCGGGCCTCCTCGGGATCGATGACCAGTTCGATGTCCGTGTCACCATCAGGGTCGGGAATGCGCAGATGCTGACCGCCCTCGACCGCGCCCGCGTTCTCCACCCCCGGTGTCGCGGCGAGCGCGCGGAACGCCGCCGAGCGGACCTCCCCAGGCGCCGGCAGGTCCGTGATCAGCGCCAGCAGGGTGAGGGTGGGATCGCCGCGCATCTCGGACCCGGACATGTCCCTCTCCTGGCCCTTGCGCGCGACGAGCGACGCCTTCAGCGCCTCGGGGTCCGTCGGCAGCCCTTCAAGCTCCTCGAAGCTCACCTTGGCGCCCTTGAGCCTGAGCGTCTTCCCCGCCGGCGCCGGGATGACGGCGCCGGCGGGATCCCCCGGCACGGCCCTGGTCCAGCGCTTGCCGTCGCGCCTGGTCCAGCTCTCTATCGGCGGGGCGTCCGACGAGAGCCACCGGCGCGTGACGTGCCAGTACGTCCCGGAGCCCTGGGGCGTACGTTCCGCGCGGACGGCGGCCATGAGCAGGACCTCCTTGCCCGTGACCGGGGCGCCGTCGTTCGTGGGCGCCCCCGTGGCGAACACGACCGCGGCGACGGCACCGGCGGCGGCCAGGGCCACTCCCGGGACGAACCAGCCGACGCGCCGGCGCGCCCGGCCCGCCATCACCCTGCGCTCCAGGCGCTCCCTGCCGCGCGCGACCGCCCCGGCGGACGGCTCAGGCTCGTCCAGCAAGGCGGCGATCTCTTCCACGTCATGCATGAGGGGTCTCCTTGCCGGTGAGGGCGTGGATCTTGGCGCGGGCCCGGCTGAGCCGTGAGAGCCCACCGTGCCGAGGGAGATGCCGAGCGCCTGGGCGATCTCGAGGTAGCTGAGCTGGCCCAGCGCCAGGAGCAGCAGCACGTCACGCTCGCCGCCGTTCAGCGCGGCGAGCGCCATGGCCAGGTACGGCTGCGCGGTCGCGGCGGTGACGACCCGGTTCTCGTGCCCCTCCACGACCGGCACGGGATCGAGCCGGGCCAGCGTCCGGTACCGGCGGGCCTCCTTGTGGCGGTGCCGGGCCACCAGGTTCGTGGCGATGCCGAGCAGCCAGGGCCGCAGAGCACCTTTTTCCAGCGCGAAACGGTCACGCCGGTCGAACGCCAGCAGAAACGTCTCGGCCGCGATGTCCTCGGCCACTTGGGCGCCCAGGCGTCCCGCCACGTACCGGTAGACGTCATGGAAATACCGGTCATACACGGCGGTGAACAGCTCGGGGTTCCGCCGGTACCCGGCGACGAGGTCGGCGTCGGTCACCTGCTCGCCCACGTCGGCGGTCATGTGCCCGTCTCCGTCATGAGTGTGCCTTCCGGTGGGTGATCATTACTTTCACCCATCCTTCGCGGCGCACGCGGCTTTTCTTCCCGCGCGCCGGAAGGCGGCCACTCACCGGGGCCGGGCTAGCGCGGGTCCTCCCAGACGAAGCCGTGCTCGAACGTCTGCTCGGCCAGCGCCTTCTGCCCGGCGAGGTTGGGGTGGAAGAAGTCCCACTTGCTGACGTGGTCGAGGGTGAACGGGAACGAGAAGATCGCGCCCTCGTCGGTGTCGCAGGAGGGCCCCATCGCCGCGCACGCCAGCGCCGCCTCCCGGTTGTAGGCCATCACCCGCGCCCGCACCCGGGCCCGCCGCTCGACGTCGGCCTTCTTCACCGAGGCCGGGTCGGCCAGCATGGTCTGGCAGATCCTCCCGACGGTCCAGAACGTACGGGCCAGCGGGTTGCCCTTGCCGACCTGCCACAACCGCCGCAGATCGGGGACGCTGGCGATGAACACCCTGGCCTGCGGCACGCCGGCGCGCAGGGCCGACAGCGCGGCGTCCATGCGCCGGCGGTAGAGCGCGACCGGCGTCATCTCCCGCTCGGTGCGCTTGCACGCGTCCTGGGCGCCTATGAGGATCGTCACATAATCGGCCTTCGCCGCGATCGCCTGGTTGACCTGGCCGAGCAGGTCGGCGCTCGTCGAGCCGGGCACCGCGAAGTTCTCCCGGTGGAGCGTTCCAGCCAGCCCCCGCAGCCGCAGGTAGTGGCTGTCCACCTGCGCGTTGTCGCCGGCCGCCCACGAACGGGCCGCGCAGGAGACGTACCAGCCGCAGGAGTTGAAGCCGGTGGAGATCGAGTCGCCCAGCGCCGCCATCGTCTCAGGGACGGGCTGAGCTGCGGCGACGGCCTGCGCAGGGCCCGAAGCGGCCAGGACGAGGACGGCGGTGACGACAGGGGACAGACGACCGAGCATGGCCCCAAAGGTAGGGAGTGGATCAAGGTCGCACCATGACCTTCAGGCGAGGTCTGCCATTTCAGGACCGTCTTCCTATCACCGCTTGACAGTGCCTCCGCGAGCTGGGCGCCCTCAATAAACGTCAAGATCCGGTTATTTCCTGGCTCGTGGGCAGTAACACCGCATTAACGGGGGTCCGAGTCGAACGTGTTCAGTTCCCGCATAGAGTGTCTTGAGTGAGTGTCGCGCTCGGAACAACCCGCCCGCTACCGGTTCGCACCACTTCTGTCGGCGACCCCGGTGACCTGCTGGCATCCCTCCCGAAGACGGCGCCCTACGCCTGGATCAGGAACGGCGAGGGCCTGGTGGGATGGGGCCAGGCCGCCCGCGTCGCCGTGCCGCCGGGCCCCGGCCGCTTCGCCTGGGCCCGCGAGTGGCTGCGCACCGTCCTCGGCGACGCGCCCGCCGACGACGCCGGGCGCGCCCCCGGCTCCGGCTCCGGCCCCGTCGCCTTCGGCAGCTTCACCTTCGACGAGGACGCCCCCGGGTCCGTGCTCGTCGTCCCCCGGGCCGTGCTCGCCCGCCGCGGCGGCCGCGCCTGGCTCACCACCGTCGGCGAGGCCCCGCTGGAGACGTTCAGCCCCATCCGCGAGCCCGGCCGCATCAGCTACGGCGACGGCAGCCTCACCGCCCCCGAATGGGAGCACGTCGTCGCCCGCGCCGCCCGCCGCATCCGCGACGGCGAACTGGAGAAGGTCGTGCTCGCCCGCGACCTGCTCGCCACCGCCGAACACCCCATCGACGTGCGCCTGCTGCTGACCCGGCTGGCCCGGCGCTACCCCGAGTGCTACACCTTCTCCGTGGCCGGCCTCGTCGGCGCCACCCCCGAGCTGCTCATCCGCCGCACCGGGCAGGAGATCGAATCCCTCGTCCTGGCCGGCACCACCGCCCGCGGCACCGGCGCGGCCGACGACGTCGCCCGCGGCGCCGCGCTGTTCGCCTCCCAGAAGGACCGCCACGAGCACGAGTGCGCCATCGCCTCCGTGCGCCAGACCCTCGCCCCCCTTTGCTCCTCGCTGCACACCCCCGACGAGCCCGAACTCCTCGTGCTGCCCAACGTCCAGCACCTGGCCAGCCACGTCACCGGGCGGCTGGCCGACGGCGCGTCCGTGCTCGACGTGGTGGCCGCCATGCACCCCACCGCCGCCGTCGGCGGCACCCCCACCGACACCGCCATCAAGGTCATCCGCGAGCTGGAGGGCATGGACCGCGCCGGCTACGCGGGCCCGGTCGGCTGGATCGACGCCCACGGCGACGGCGAATGGGGCATCGCCCTGCGTTCCGGGCTGATCGAGGGCAACCGCGCCCGGCTGTTCGCCGGCGGCGGCATCATGGGCAACTCCGACCCGGCCGCCGAGCTGGCCGAGGCCCAGGCCAAGTTCCGCGTCATGCAGTACGCCCTGGAGGGCTGAGCGGCCTCAGCCGGGCACGTGCACGCCCTCGCCCACCTCGACGCGGGCCCGGCCGGCCGTCAGCGCGGCCACCCACTCGCCGAACGCCGCCACCTCGTCCTCCCCCACCGCCACCGAGAACGTCACCCCGGCCGCGTAGGTCACCTCGCGCAGCGCGTAGCGGGAGGCGCGCAGGTCGTTCTCCACGCGGCCGGCCTGGTCGTGGGCCACCGAGACGCTCACCAGCCTGGCCGGGACCATCCGCACCGGCTCCACCAGGTCGAGCGTCTCGGTCACCGCTCCCCCGTAGGCGCGCACCAGCCCGCCCGCGCCCAGCAGGACGCCGCCGAAGTAGCGCGTGACCACCGCGACCACGTCGTTGAACCCCCGGCCGACCAGCGCCTGGACCATCGGCGTGCCCGCCGTGCCGCCGGGCTCGCCGTCGTCGTCGCCCTTCTGCAGGCGCCCGCCGATCACGTACGCGGTGCAGTTGTGGGTGGCGCCGGCGTGCTCGCGGCGGCGGGCGGCGATGAAGGCGGCGGCCTCCTCGACGGTACGGGCGGGGGCCAGCGCGCAGACGAACCGGGAGCGGCGCACCTCGGTCTCGTGCTCGACGCCGGTCGCGAGGGTGAGGTACGACTGGGACACGTCCGCCAGGCTACCGCCTTTACGTTGTAGATTTCCGGGCGGGTGGACCGGGTTGAGCGCGATGCACGGCAGGCCGCCCCTCCCTGTGCAGGACGCCCATGATCGCGCCGCCGTCCCGCGCGTACGGTGCGGCGCATGACCTATCGCGTCGCCATGGACATCGGCGGCACCTTCACCGACGTCGTCTGCTACGACGAGCGCACGGGGGCCGTCACCGCCTCGAAGGCGCCCACCACTCCGGGGGACCTGGCCGAGGGCGTGTTCGCCGCGCTCGGCCGGGTCGTGGACGACCCCGCGGCCATCTCCTTCTTCGTGCACGGCACCACGCAGGGCCTGAACGCGCTGCTGGAGCGCAAGGGCGCGCGGGTGCTGCTGCTGGCGAGCCGGGGCGCCGGGGACGTCTACCGGATCGCCCGCGGCAACCGCGACCGCATGTTCGACCTGCGCTACCGCAAGCCGTCGCCGCTCGTGCCGCGCCAGGACGTCATGGAGGCCGGCGGCCGCCTCGACCACCGGGGCCGCGAGCTGGAACCCCTCGACGAGGAGGCGGTGCGGCGGGCCGCGCGGCGCGCCCGCGAGGAGGGCTTCGACGCCGTCGCCGTGTGCCTGCTGTTCTCCTTCGCCGACCCCGCGCACGAGCTGCGCGCGGGCGAGATCCTGCGGGCCGAGCTGGGCGAGGACGTGCTCGTGGTGCTCTCGCACGAGGTCGCGCGGGAGTGGCGCGAGTACGAGCGCACCTCCTCGGCGGTGCTGGAGGCCTACACCGGGCCGGTCGTGCGCAGGTACCTGGCCAGGATCGAGCGGCGCTTCGCCGAGCGCGGCCTGCCGGTGCCGGTGCACGTGATGCAGTCCTCGGGCGGGCTGGTCAACGCCTCGTACGCGATGCGGCGGCCGTTGCAGACCCTGCTGTCGGGGCCGGTCGGCGGCACGATGGGCGGCGTGGCCGCGGCCCGCATGCTGGGCCGGGAGAACGCGATCTGCGTGGACATGGGCGGCACCTCCTTCGACGTCTCGCTCGTGGTGAACGGGCGGCCCGACGTCAGCGCCGAGGCCCGCATCGAGGGCTACCCGGTGCTCATGCCCATCGTGAACCTGCACACCATCGGCGCGGGCGGCGGCTCGATCGCCTACGCCGAGGCGGGCGCGCTGCGCGTCGGCCCGGAGTCGGCCGGGGCCGTGCCGGGCCCGGCCTGCTACGGCCGGGGCGGCACCCGGCCCACCGTGACCGACGCGAACGTGGTGCTCGGCCGGGTGGACCCGGCCTGGTTCGCGGGCGGGCTGATGACGCTGGACGAGGAGGCGGCGGGCGCGGCCGTGGTCACGCTGGCGCGGGAGCTGGACCTGGACCCGCTGCGGCTGGCCGAGGGCGTGTGCGACGTGGCCAACGCCAAGATGGCCCAGGCGATCCGCACGCTGACGGTCGAGCACGGGGTGGAGCCGCGGGAGTTCGCGCTGGTCGCCTTCGGCGGCGCGGGCGCGATGCACGCCGTCTTCATCGCCCGCGAGCTGGGCATCTCCGAGGTGGTCGTGCCGCGCTTCCCGGGGGCGTTCTCTGCCTGGGGCATGCTGGAGGCGGACGTGCGGCGGGACCTGACGCACCCGTACTTCCGGCCGCAGGACACCCTCGACGGCCACGACATGTCCCGGCATCTGACGACATTGGAGCGGGAGGCGCTGGCGGCGCTGGCCGGGCAGGGCGTCCCGGAGGAGCGGCGCCGGGTCGAGCACGCCGTGGACATGCGCTACGAGGGCCAGGACTACACGCTCACCGTCCCGCTGCGCGACGCCGCCGAGCCGGGTGAGCCGGGCTTCCTCGCCGCGGTCGCGGCCCGCTACGCCGAGGCCCACACCAGCCGGTACGGCCACGCCACCCCCGAGGCGCCGGTGGAGTTCGTCATGCTGCGCAGCACCGGGTTCGGCTCGTTCCCGCGCGCCGCCGCCGGGGCCGCCGAGCCGCGCGAGGAGACGTCCGGGGACGTCCGGGACGTGATCTTCGACGGGGCGGTGCACCGCACGCCCGTGTTGCGGCGGGCGGGCCTGACCGGCTCGTTCGCCGGGCCCGCGATCGTGGTCGAGGAGACCGCGACCACGGTCATCCCGCCGGGCTGCCTGGCGACCATAGACGACAACGGCTTCCTCATCGTGAAGGTGGACGTCCAGTGATCGACCCCGTGACGACCGAGATCATCCGGTGCGCGCTCCTCCAGGCGGCCGAGGACATGAACACGACGCTGGTCCGCAGCTCGTACACGCCGGTGATCTACGAGGCCAAGGACTGCGCGGTGGCGCTGCTCGACCGCGACCACAACGTGCTGGGGCAGTCGTCCGGCCTGCCGATCTTCCTGGGCAACCTGGAGGTGTGCACCCGCGAGACCGAGCGCATGTACGGCCGCGAGGTGTGGCAGGAGGGCGACGTGTGGGTGCTGAACGACTCCTACGTCGGCGGCACCCACCTCAACGACGTCACCGTCTACGGCCCGATCTTCGCCGGCGGCGAGCTGGCCGGGTTCGCCGCCTCGCGCGCCCACTGGCTGGACGTCGGCTCCAAGGACCCGGGCGGCTCGATGGACTCCACCTCGATCTTCCAGGAGGGCCTGCGCCTCGGCCCGGTGAAGGTGTACGCCGGCGGGCGGCCGTGCCGCGACCTGCACGAGGTGATCGCCCGCAACGTGCGCTTCCCGCACGCCACGCTCGGCGACATGCGGGCCCAGGTGAGCTGCGCGATGACCGGCCAGCGGCGGCTGCAGGAGATCGTCTCGCGCTGGGGCCTGGAGACGGTCATGGCCGCCCGGGACGAGATCTTCGCCCAGACCGAGCGCCTGGAACGCCAGGCCATCGCCGCGATCCCCGACGGCGTTTACGAGGCGTCCGGGTTCCTCGACAACGACGGCATCGACCTGGCCACGCCGCTGCCGGTGAACGTGCGCGTCACGGTGTCGGGCGAGTCGATGCACGTGGACCTGACCGACTGCGCCGACCAGGCCCGCGGGCCGGTCAACTGCGGCGCCGCGCAGGCCGTGGCGGCGGTGCGGGTGGGGTACAAGCTGCTGGTGTCGGGGGACGTGCCGCTCAACGGCGGCTCCTTCCGCCCGCTGAGCGTCGAGACCCGGCCGGGCTCGATGCTGGCCGCGCGGTCGCCGGCCGCCTGCCAGTACTACTACTCCCACCTCGGGCTGCTCATCGACCTGGTGGTCAAGGCGCTGGCCCCGGCGCTGCCGGGCAAGGCGGCGGCGGCCTCGTACGGGGACTCGATGATCGTGCAGTTCACCGGGACGGACCCGCGTACCGGCAAGCTGTACGTCTCCCAGGAGGCCACGGTCGGCGGCTGGGGGGCGTGGGAGGGCGGCGACGGCGAGTCCTGCCTGATCAACAACGTCAACGGCTCGCTGCGGGACATGCCGATCGAGGTGCTGGAGACGCTGTTCCCGGTCCGGGTGCGCCGGTACGAGGTGCGCCCGGACACCGGCGGCGCCGGCCGGTGGCGCGGCGGCGACGGCGTGGTACGGGAGTACGAGTTCTGCGGCGACACCTCGTTGTCGTTGTGGTTCGAGCGCTCGGTCACCCCGGCGTGGGGCCTGGCCGGCGGCGCGGCGGGCGCTCCCCCGCGGGTCACGCTCAACCCGGGCACGGCGGGCGAGCGCCGGATGCTCAAGGTCAACGCCCTGCCGGTGTCGGCCGGTGACGTGCTGCGCTGCGAGTCCGGCGGAGGCGGCGGCTACGGCCCGGCCGAGCGCCGCTCCCCGGCGGCGCGGGCGGCCGACCTGGCCGAGGGCATGACCACAAACTGATCCACGTTCGACCGAAAATCACACGGATTGTTCTCCGGTCTGTGAAGATGATCGACAACGCGGGGGCACGCGACGGCCTGGGGAGGCTGTGTCCCCGTCATGACCATCTTCACGAGGGGACTCTCATGACTGCGTTACGAACGCGCCTTCTCGCGGGCTCGGCCGCGCTCGCCGCGGGCCTGGCCGGCGTCGCCGTGCTGACGCCGGCCGCGCCCGCCTCGGCCGCCAGGGTGGAGGCCGCCTGCTCCGACGCCCCCGGCGACGCCGCGGCGATCCAGGCCGCCATCGACTCCTCCAAGGACGGCGACGAGATCGTCATCAAGGGGCCGTGCCTGATCAACGCCACGATCAGCCTGGCCGACCGGCGCACCTACCGGGGCGACGCCAAGGCCGGCACGGTGCTCAAGCAGGCCGACGGCGCCAACCTGCCCGCCGTGCTGGCCTCCAAGGGCTGGCTGGAGGACACCGAGTTCAGCGGCGAGAGCGTGCGCGTCGAGCGGCTGACCATCGACGGCAACCGCGACCACAACACCGGCACGGTCGGCCTGCTGCTGCGCTCGTGGAACACCCGGGTCTACGACGTGGACATCTACGGCACGCCGTCGGACGGCATCCGCATCAGCAACCCGTCCAGGAACGGCACGACGCTGCGCAACACCATGGTCAACAGCGTCATCAGCGACGTCTACATCGAAGGCGCCGCCGAGGCCGGGATCCGCGTCGTCGACCCCGGCAACTCCGTCACCGACTGGACGCTCCAACGCTCCTGGATCGGCTTCAGCGGCACCAGCGCCATCCAGACCGACAACGCGGCCGGCTGGACGATGAGCGGCCTGCACCTGTACGCGACCCCGAAGAACGCCATCGACGCCCACCGCTGCTTCGGCACCTCGATCCAGGACAACTACATCGAGGACTTCGGCGCCGAGAGCACGGCGGGCCAGACGTACTACGGCATCCGCTGCGACCTTCAGGGCGAGGCCGCCACCACCATCACCGGCAACCGCGTGCACAAGTTCCTGCCGCCGCCGAACGCGCTGGCCGGGCTGCGCAAGGCCCGCCAGAGCGGCTCGGCGCCGCCCGAGCGCAAGATCGCCGCGACCGGCCCGCTCCCCGACGGCGTGGACTTCGTCTACCTGGCGCTGGACGCCGTCAACTACGGCGCCGGCCACGCCGCGATCACCGGCAACACCGTCGTCGGCCACGGCACCAAGCGCGAGACCGGCATCCTGCTGGCCAAGGGCGAGGGCGAGTCGATGTCGATCGCCTCCTCGGGCAACCTCCTCGACGGCGTCGGGACCCGGCGCAAGGTCGGCGCGGGCGTCCGCCTCACCAGGGGCTCCTGACCCGGCGACGCCGCCCCCGGCTCAGCGCAGCAGCACGTGGCAGGCGAGCTGCAGCGCCAGGCGGGTGGCGGCGTCGTCCAGGTCGAAGCCGGCGGCCTTGATGCGGTCCAGGCGGGTGGTGACCGTGTTGCGGTGCACGCCCAGGCGTTCGGCGGCCTTGAGCGCGCCGCCCTCGTCCAGGACGGCGGCCAGCGTCACCAGCAGCGTGCCGTCCTTGTCGACGGCCAGCAGCGGCTGGAGCACGACGGTCGCCGGCGCGCGCAGCACCCCCGCCGGGAGCGCGCCGAGCAGCTCGGCCGGTCCCATCCGGTCGGCGCGGGCCACCGTGCCCGCGCCGGCCACGAACGCCGCCGCCTCGGCGCCGAGCAGCGACTCCCCCACCGCCTCCAGCCCCTCCACCGCCGCGCCCACCCCGGCCGCGCACGGCCAGGGCATGCCGTGCACGCAGCGCCGCAGGTGCTCGGCCAGGTCGCCGGGCGGCTCCGGCGACCACCCGGCCCAGCCCTCGCCGCGCCGCAGCACCGGCACCTGGCCGAGCGCCGCGGTGACCAGCGCCTGCACCAGCGGCCCGTCGTCGGCCAGCGCCCCCACCGGGCGGACGTGGTAGGCGGTCAGCGTGCCGCGCACCCCCCATCCCAGCGCCACGGCCTCGGCCGGGGCCCCTTCCAGCCAGATGCCGCCGTCGCCGGCCGGTTCGTGGGCCGGCCGGCCCGCCGCGAGCAGCCGCCGGGCCAGCGCCGACTGCAGCGCGAAGTCGCGCGAGGCGCGCAGGCGCTCCTGGGCCGCCCACGCCGCCAGCGGGGCCACCGCCAGGCCCAGCACGGTCCGCACCACCGCGGGCCAGCCGGGCGAGCGGGACGTGCCGGCGGCCACCAGCGTCCCGAGCGCGGGCCCCTCCTGGCCGGGCACCTCGACCTCGGCCGCCCACCGGGACCCCGGCGGCCGGGCCGGCTCGTGCTCGCCCGGCGCGCGGGTGGCGCTCTGGCGGCCGGCGACGTGCAGGCCGTACCGGTCGAGGAAGGCCACCGACGTGCCGGGCAGCTCGGCGTTGAGCACCCCGAGCACCCGCCGCGCCGAGGGGCCCGCGTCGGCCAGCCGGGTCGCGCAGCGGGCGACGAGCTGGGTGCGGGCCGCCTCCGGCCTGGAGGCCGCCGAGGCGACCCGGACGGCGACGATCAGCGGGTCCTCGTCCACGAAGATCAGGGTGACGCCGAGCCGTTCGGCCAGCACCTCGCCCGACCCGGCGCTCAGGCCGCCCGACGGCGCGATCACGCAGGCCGCCGCCTGCTCCCAGGCCCGGCGCATGGCCATCTCGACCGCCCAGCCGCCGCCGGCCGCCGCGCCGATCAGCACGACCGCCGTGTGCGGCGTCACCGCGCCGAACACCGACAGGTCGTCCACGATGCGGACCTGGTGCACGGGGTTGTCGCCGCTGCCGTACATCCTGGCCCCGGCCAGCGGGCCGGCGTTGACCAGCTCCGCCACCGTGACCGGCGCCTCCCAGCCGGGCTCGCGCAGGCCGCTCACGGCGACTCCGCCCGCTGCTCGAACGGGATCCCGAACGCCCGCAGCCCGCCCAGCGCGAGCCCCGCGTCCGTGTGCCAGACCGGCGCGGCCTTGACCACCATGATCTCCACCTCCATGCCGGGCGCCGCCTTGTCGACGTCCACGACCAGGCCGTCGGCGGACGAGATCATGCAGATCTGGTCCGGCGCCATCGCCACCGGCGCCCCGTCGGCGAGGGCGAGCACGATCTCGTTGTGCGCCTCCAGCCGGACGAGCCTGCGCAGGCCGCCCGTCTCCTGCACCACGATGCTGGAGGGCAGCGACGGCATGGCCACGTCGGCGCCGTGGCCCGTGCTGCCCTCGACGGCCAGGATGCGGCCCGCGCACAGCGTGCGCACCCCGTACGGGGCGGCCGCCGAGCGCGGCGCGCCGGGCACCCCGGCCGCCAGCAGCAGGCTGACCGTGCCCGGCACCAGCACCCGGGCCAGGTCCCGCGCCGCCATCGGGTAGCAGGCGGCCACCGCCCACCCGCCCACCGCCAGCACGACGGGACGCAGCAGCTCCTCCACCCGCCCGCCCGCGGTCTCCAGCAGCACCAGCTCCCCCGACGCCCCGGCCAGCGCCAGCGGCGACGCGCTCAGCCCGCCCAGCGTGTACGTCGTCTGCTCCACCAGCGGGAACACCCGGCCCGTCCCGTCGCCGTCGACCAGCGGCACGCCCAGGGCCGCCGCGGCGACCAGCGGGATCAGCGCGTTCTCGGCCGCCAGGTTGAGCGCCGCCACGGCCCCGGCCCGCTCCCCCAGCCGCCGCTCCAGCGCCCGCACCGCCCGTACCGGCTCGTCGCCCGCGGGCAGCTGCTCGCCCAGCGCGGTCGTGGACCCGACCAGGCTGACCACCATGCACAACGTCCCGGGGTCCAGCACGTGCGCGGCGGCCAGCTCGACGCCGTCGCCGAGCACCGACTCCGCCCAGGCGAGGGTGAGGCCGTAGGAGGACTCGCCCGCGCCCGTGGCGAACAGCCGCGACCCCGCCGAGAAGCGGCGCAGCTCATCGGGGCCGACGAGCCGGGTCACGGCGTCGCACCTTCTGCCGTGACGCGCACCCGGTAGAAGCCGTCGGGCAGGTAGGACAGCGGGTTGACGGTGGTCTCGGCGATCCGGGCGAAGCCGGGCGCGGCGCCGGCGCTGACCACGCGGGTCAGGGCCTCGTCCCTGGCGTCCTGCAGCGCCCGGTCCAGCTCGGCCCGGCCGCGGGCCTGCACGATCCGCTCCACCTGGGCCTCGGGACGGGCGAGCGCCGCCCCGTAGGCCGCGGCCAGCAGGTCCTCGCCCGCGCCGCCGGGCTCGATCACCTCGAACGGCGCCGGGACGTCCGCCGCGGCCAGGGCGGCCCGGCCGCGGCGCAGGCTGGTCGTCCCGCCGCGCTCGCAGGCCCGCGGGTACCTGCGGAAGTAGTGCGCCGACACCAGGCCGCTGCCGGTGCGGGCGAAGAACACCGGCACCCCGGGCAGCTCGCGCGCCACCCGGTCGGCGATCCGGCCCGCCTCGGGGCCCAGCGCCGCGTTCCTGATCGCGTGCGCCTCGCGTTCCCGCAGGCCGGGGCGGCCGAACTCGTACGACAGCGTGATCCTGGCCGCAGGCACCTCGGCGGCGATGATCGCGGCCACCGCCAGCTCGTGGTCGGCCAGCATCGGCGAGCCGGTCGCGGTCACCGCGAAGTCGACCAGGCCGCAGCCGGCGGCGAACTCGCGCACCGCGCCGGTGTCCAGCGGAGCCAGCGGGCGGCCGGTCAGGCTGTGCCCGCCGCGCACGATCGTGGCCACCCCCGGGTCGGCCACCGGCCGCAGCACCGGCGGGCACGGCCCGCCGACGCGGATGGCGGCCACCGGCGCGCGCGGCATCCCGTCGAGGTCGACCGCCACGCAGGCGCGTACGGCCTGCGACGGCGGCGCGCCGTCGCCGACGGCCACCACCGCCGGCGACGGCCCGTCCAGCGCGACGCCGAGGATCACTCCAGCTCGCGCCCTTCGGTCTCGGGCAGCGGCATGGCCAGCAGCGCCGTGGCCACCATGAACGCGTTGATCACCAGCATCGTCGCGGTGAAGCCGGTGGCGTGGGCCAGCAGCGCGCCCACGGCCGACGGCGCGACCGTGGTGGCCACGAGCTGGGAGGCCGTGGCCCAGGAGTAGCCGGTGCCGCGCAGCGCGGTCGGGTAGAACTCGCCGTTCCAGGTGTTCCAGACGCCCCACGCGCCCAGGCTGAAGAACGACAGGACGAAGTTGCCCAGGTACAGGCCGGTCAGGCTGCTCGCGGTGGCGAACCACAGGCCGCCCAGCACGGCGGCGACGACGTAGAACAGGAAGACCTTCTTGCGGCCGAACCGGCCGGTCAGCAGGGACGCGCTCACGTATCCGGGGATCATCATCAGCGCGCTGAGCGCGGCGAAGCCGAGCGAGGCCGACAGCGACAGGCCCTTGGCCTGCAGCAGCGTCGGCAGCCAGGTCTGCAGCCCCCAGTAGCCCCAGTTGAAGACGAAGTTGAGCAGCAGCATGAGCACGGTGATCCGGGCCAGCCGGCCGCGGAACAGGTCCATGGGGTGGCTGGCGCGCTGGCTCGCCACCGTTCCGGCGACCGTGAACGTGGCCTCGGCGTCGGGGCTGCCCAGGACGCGCAGCACGGCCCGCGCCTCCTCCTGCCGCCCGCGGGCGGCCAGCCAGTACGGCGACTCGGGCACCCACGCCCTGATCGCGAACGCCCACAGCCCGGCCGCGGCGCTGGCGATGACCACGACGTGCCAGCCGAGCCCGCCGAGCGTCACCGAGGCGGCGATGGCCGCCAGCATGCCGATGGGCCAGCCGATCGACAGGTAGACCGCCGCCCGGCCCCGGTGCCTGGTCGGCAGCAGTTCCAGGAAGAGCGGGAAGGTGATCGTGTAGACCCCGGCCAGCGCGAGCCCGGAGCATACGCGCAGCGCGACCAGGGTCGCCATGTTCGGCGCGAACGCCGAGGCGAGCGCGATCACGCCATAGGCCAGCAGCGACCAGAACGCGGTCGGCCTGCGCCCGACGCGGTCGGCCAGCGGCCCCCAGACCAGCACGCCGGGGATCATGCCGAACGCCACCGCCGACAGCACGACGCCGATCCCGGCCTCGTCGATGCCGAACGCCGGCCCGAGGTCGCCGGAGACGTAGACCAGGGCGAGCTGCTCCCAGGACTCGATGACGAAGGCGATGAACAGGGCGAGCGCGATGAGCACGTGCCGGCGGGAGAACGGCATCCGGTCGAACGCCGCCCCGATGGGGAGCGTCGGTGCGTCGGTGGCGGTCATGCAAGCTCCTCGGAGGGGGGCGCGAAGTATTGCCGCACCATAGGGCCGTCCCCCTTCCGCGTCGGTGTGCGCGACGCCCGGCCGGGGCGGGCCCGGCTGTGCGCGGCGCACTGCCGGGTCACTGCCGGGTCACCGCCGGGTCGCCGCCGGGTCGCCGCCGGTCCCTCAGGCGGCGGGCCTGCCTCCGGTCACGCCGTCAGGGCGTGTCCTCGCGCACGTCGTCGGTGTGTGTCCTGGTGCACGAGCTGAGCGTGTTCTCGTGCACGTGGACGATCTTCCACTCGCCGTCCACCAGGCGCAGCACGCTCGTCGTCCGGACGAGTTCGGGGTCGCCGCGCTCGAAGTCCACCTGCAGCAGGTACCGGGCCAGGGCGGTGTCGCCCCAGACGTCCACGATCTCGTCGATGGCCCGGACGGAGGTCTCCGCCGGGCCGTCCGACGGGCGCGCGTCGCGCACTCGGTCGAGCTGCCGCCTGCTGGTGATCAGGCCCGGCTCGGCGGAGTCCCAGATCGTGGCCTCCGGGTGGAGGAGCCGGTCGATGCCCTGCCTGTCACCTCGCGCGTAGGCGTCGTACATGCCGGTAATAACGGCCCAGACAGCGTCGCGTGCCACGCTTCCGTACTCCTTTGTCTTGGTGGAGAAATATGGTTCTTTCTCACCGTATGGGCAGCGTGGAACGCAGGCGTCTTTACGTTGTAGATCAGGGATTCAGCCACTCGCGGAGCTTGGCGACCGCCAGGCTCATGGCGGCCTTGTTGGCGTTGGTGTCGCGCAGCAGGTCCACCATGGCGAAGTCGTGCACCATCCCCGCCAGCTCGACCGCCGTGACGTCGTTGCCGGCCTCCCGCAGCCGGGCCGCGTACGCCTCGCCCTCGTCCCGCAGGACGTCGGCCTGGCCGTTCAGCACCAGGGCCGGCGGCAGGCCGCGCAGCTCCTGGTCGCTCGCGCGCAGCGGCGAGGCGTGGCTCTCCGCGCGCTGCGCCGGATCTGTCGTGTACTGGTCCCAGAACCACTTCATGCCGTCCCGGTTGAGGTAGTAGCCCGTGGCGAACTGCTTGTAGGACTCGGTGTCGAAGTTGGCGTCCGTGACGGGGTAGAACAGCACCTGGCCGAGCAGCCGCACGTCGCCGCGCTCCTTGGCCATGAGCGTGAGCACGATCGACATGTTGCCGCCCACCGAGTCCCCGGCCACGACCATGCGGGAGGGGTCCAGGCCCTTCTCCGCGCCGTGCTCGGCCACCCACTGGGCGGCGGCGTAGTTCTGCTCGATCTGCGTGGGGTACTTCGCCTCGGGCGCGCGGTCGTACTCGGGGAAGACGACGGCGGCGCCGGTCCGCACGGCCAGCTCGCGCACGAGCCGGTCGTGGGTGTGCGCCGAGCCGAACACCCAGCCCGCGCCGTGGATGTAGAAGATGACCGGCAGCGTGCCCGTGGCCCCCTTGGGCTTGACGATGCGCACCGGCACGATGCCCGTCGGGCCGCCCTGGACCTGGATCCACTCCTCGTCGATCTCCGGCTTGGGCACGCTCGCATCGGACTGCAGCTTCTCCAGCACCTCGCGGCCCTGCTCGGGCGGCAGTTCGTAGATGAAGGGCCGCTTGGCGTTGGCGTCGGCGAACTCCTGCGCCGCCTTCTCCAGCACGATCTGCTTGCTGATCATCGTCGTCACGGTGGCCGCCCCCGGTCGTCAGTGTGGTCCACCCCGGTTCCTGCCTTGACCTACCTCGATCCGATCGCCCGGTTTCGCCAAATTCCGATCAAGCGGCTCATTCGCGCCGGAGCTCGTGGTCCAGCTCCGCCAGTTCCGCGCCGCCGGCCATCAGCGCGGTCAGCTCGTCCTTGGCGATGTCGGACTTGGCGTACTCGCCCATGCCGGTACCGCGGTTGAGCAGCAGGAACCGGTCGCCGACCGGGTAGGCGTGGTGCGGGTTGTGGGTGATGAACACCACGCCGAGCCCCCGGTCGCGGGCGCGGGCGATGTAGCGCAGCACCACGCCCGCCTGCCTGACGCCCAGCGCCGAGGTGGGCTCGTCCAGGATGAGGACCCGCGCGCCGAAGTGCACGGCCCTGGCGATGGCGACCGACTGCCGCTCGCCGCCCGACAGCGTGCCGACGGGCTGGTCGACGTCCCGGATGTCGATGCCCATGGCGCGCAGCTCCTCGGCCGCCACCCGGCGGGCCCCGGCCACGTCGAAGGCGAGTCCCTTGCGGGGCTCTGAGCCGAGGAAGAAGTTCCGCCAGACCGACATGAGCGGGATCATCGCCAGGTCCTGGTAGACGGTGGCGATGCCGCGGTCGAGCGCCTCGCGCGGGCTGGAGAAGCACACCTCGGCCCCGTCCACCAGGTACGTCCCCGTGTCGTGCTGGTGCACCCCGGCCAGGATCTTGATGAGCGTGGACTTGCCGGCGCCGTTGTCTCCGAGCACGCAGGTGACCGAGCCGGCCTCCACCCCCATCGACACCCCGCGCAGGGCCAGCACCGAGCCGAACGTCTTGCCGATGTCGCGGGTCTGCAGGATCAATGCCGCACCTCCTCGGCGTAGCGCCGGACCATCCGGTTGGCCAGCGTGGCGAGCAGCAGCATGGCTCCGAGGAAGAACTTGAACCAGTCGGCGTCCCAGCCCAGGAACACGATGCCCTTGTCGGCCATGCCGAAGATCACCGCGCCGATGGAGGCGCCGACGGCGGAGCCGTACCCGCCGGTCAGCAGGCAGCCGCCGATGACGGCCGCGATGATGTAGATGAACTCCTGCCCGATGCCGATGTTGGCCTGGACGGAGGTGTAGCGCAGCGCCAGGATCGAGCCGACCAGCCAGGCGGCCACCGCCGTGGTCATGAACAGCGCGATCTTCGTCCGGGCCGCCGGCACCCCGACCGCCCGCGCGGCCTGCTCGTCGCCGCCCACGGCGAAGATCCAGTTGCCCGGCCTGGAGCGCATGAGCACCCACGTGGCCAGCGCGGTGATCGCGATCCACCACAGGATCGCCACCCGGAACGACGTGCCGCCGATCTGGATCGTGCCCGCGAACAGCGCGCTCGCGCCGTCGAACCCGGCCGCCCGGCGCAGCCCGCCGACCTGCACGGTCCCGGTGATGGCCTTGGTGACGCCGAGGTTGACGCCCTGCAGCATGAGGAACGTGCCCAGCGTGACGATGAAGCTGGGCAGCTTCGTCCGGGTCACCACCAGGCCGTTGGCGAACCCCACGGCCAGGGCCACGACCAGCCCGGCCAGCATCGCCGGCCACACGCCGAACCCGTAGCGGGTGGCCAGCGTGACCAGGATCAGCCCGCTGGTGCCGGTCAGCACGCCGGCCGACAGGTCGAACTCGCCGCCGATCATGAGCAGCGCCACCGCGACCGCCATGATCCCGAGCGTGGCGGCCGGGTCGAGCCAGTTGGCGATCCCGGCCGGCGAGCGGAACACCTCCGACTGCGCGGCGAAGAACGCGAACACCGCGACCAGCCCCACCACGGCGCCGAGCTCGGGCCGGACGATCAGGCGGCGGGCCAGGCCGACCCGGGCGACCCGCTCGTCGGCCCGCGCGGGTGCGGCCGTCATCGGCGGCCCTCCCCGTCCCCGCGCTCGCCCGGGCGGCCGCTCATCGGGTGCCCGCCTCGGCCAGCTTGGCCACCTGCTCGGCGTTGTCCTTGGTGACGAACCCGGGCCCGGTGTTGACCGGCAGCCCGCCGCCGACGGTGTTGAGGTTGTCCTTGTACAGCTTCAGGAACGCGATCGGCAGGTAGCCCTGGAGGTACTGCTGCTGGTCGACGGCGAACAGGATCTCGCCGTCCTTGATCGCGGCGACCACGTCGCCCGACAGGTCGAAGGTGGCGAGCCTGGCCTGCGAGCCGGAGTCCTTGATCGCGTCCCTGGCCGCCACGGCGACCGCCGGGTTGAGCGCGAGCACGCCGTTGAGCTGCTTGTCCGACTGCAGCTTGGCGGTGACCTTGGAGGTGACGTCGGCCAGGTTGGCGACGTCCACCTGCAGGCGCTCGACCGTGCCGCCGAGGGTCTGCTCGGCGCCCTTGCAGCGCTGGTCGAGGCCGACGTTGCCGGCCTCGTGCACGACGCACAGCAGCTTGGTGACGCCCGCGGCCTTGAGCTGCTCGCCGGCGCCGCGCCCGGCCACGTCCTCGGACTGGCCGACGTGGGTGAGGGCGCCGAACGCCTTGGAGGAGTCGGCCCCGGAGTTGATGGTGACGACCGGGATCCTGGCCGCGACGGCCTTGCCGACGGCCTCCTTGAGCGCGTCGGGGTTGGCCATGGAGACGACGAGGCCGTCCACCTTCTCCGCGACGGCCTGGTCGATGAGCTGCGACTGCTTGGCCGGGTCGCCGTCGCCCTGGTAGGTGACCTTGACGCCGTACTGCTTGCCGGCGGCCTCGGCGCCGTTCTTGACCACGTCCCAGAAGGCGTCCCCGGCGCCGCCGTGGGTGATGACGGCGAAGCTGCCGCCGGCCGCCGGGGCGGCGGCCGAGCCTGGCGCGGCGCTCTGCGCGGCCGGCTCGGCGGAGGAGGAACAGCCGGTCAGGGCCAGTACGCCGGCCAGCGCCAGCACGATCGGGGTACGTCTCATCGAATACCTCCAAGACCAACGGGCTAGCCTGGTTCTACCGCACTGCGATCTCTTTGTATAGACATACGGACCAGCGCTTCGATCTTCGCTAATAGTAGAACGGAATCTTTCGTTCCCGTATGCTGGAGGCATGACCAGCGCACCCATGAGCGGCCGCAAGGCTCAGGCCGCCCGCAACGACGAGTTGATCCTCCAGGCGGCCAGGGCGGTCTTCACCGCCGATCCGGGCGCCCCCATCGCGGCCGTGGCCGAGAAGGCGGGCGTCGGGATCAGCGCGCTCTACCGGCGCTACCCCAGCAAGGAGGCGTTGCTGCAGAAGCTGTGCGGCGACGGCCTGAAGCTCTACGCCGACGTGGCCCAGCGCGCGATGGACGACGAGGGCGACCCCTGGGAGGCGTTCGCCTCCTACCTGCGCGGCATCGTCGACGCCGACACCAGCTCCCTGACGATCAAGCTGGCCGGCACCTTCCAGCCGACGGAGGAGCTCTACCACGACGCCGTCCGCGCCGGCGACCTGGCCACCCGGCTGCACCGCCGGGCGGTCGAGGCGGGCGTGCTGCGGGCCGACGTCACGGTGGCCGACATCGCGCTGCTGTTCGAGCAGATCGCCTCGATCAAGCTCGGTGACGAGGAGCGCACCGGCCGGCTCCGCCACCGCTACCTGACGCTGATGATGGACTCGCTGCGGGTGCCGCCCGCCCACCGCGACCTGCCCGGCCCGGCCCCCGACGACGAGGAGCTGCAGGTTCGCTGGTACCCGTCGCGTTAACCGGGTCCGGGCCGGTCGGCGGGGGCGAGCCGGCGGGCCAGGTCCAGCACGCGGCGGGCCCGGGCCAGGACCGGGGCGTCCACGAAGCGGCCGTCGGGCAGGGCCACCGCTCCCGCGCCCGCCCGCTCGGCCGCCTCGACGATCTCGGCGGCCCTGGCCGTCTCCTCCTCGGTCGGGCGGAAGGCCCGCCGGATGGCCGGGAGCTGCGCGGGGTGGATGGCGGTCCGGCCGAACAGGCCCAGCGCGCGGCCGGCCCGGCAGGAGGCGAGGAGCCCGTCCTCGTCCTTGACGTCGGGGTAGACCGACATGGGCACCGGCGGCAGGCCCGCGGCCGCGGCGGCCAGCACGACCTGCAGCCTGAGCTGGTTCATGGCGCTCTCGTCGGTGAGGGACAGCTCGGCGGCCAGGTCCTGCTCGCCCAGCGCCACGCCGGCCACCCGCGGGTGCGCGGCCACGGCGCCGGCCCCGAGGATCCCGGCCGCCGACTCCAGCAGCGCGTACAGGGGGGCCGTGCCGGGCAGGGCGTCCAGCGCGGCGGCCGACTCGACCTTGGGCAGCCGTACGGCGTCGGCCAGCTCGCCCACGGCCGCCAGGTCGTCCAGGCCGCGCGGGGTCGTCACGTCGTTCACCCGGACGTGGATCCGCGGCCCGCCCTGCCTGGGCCCGCGCAGGTAGGCGACGGCGTGGGCGCGGGCGGCGTCCTTGGCGGCGGGCGCGACCGCGTCCTCCAGGTCGATGATGACGACGTCGGCGCCCGAGGCGGCGGCCTTGGCGAAGCGCTCGGGACGGTCGCCGGGCACGTACAGCCAGGTGACGGGGGCGTTCACGCGATCACCCCGGCCTCGCGCAGGGCCGCGACGGTCTCGGCCGGGTAGTCCAGCTCGCCGAGCACCTCGTCGGTGTCGTGGCCGAGCGGGCGTCCGGGCCAGCGGATCTCGCCGGGCGTCTCCGACAGGCGGAACAGCACGTTCTGCAGGGTGACCGTGCCCAGCTCGGCGTCCGGCAGCTCGACGAACGTGCCGAGCGCGGCGTACTGCGGGTCGGTGGCCAGGTCGGTGACGTCGTAGATGGGGGCGACGGCGGCCTGGGCCTCCTCGAAGCGGGCGATCACCTCGTCGGCGTCGCGGGCGGCGATCCAGGTGGCGACCGCCTCGTCCAGCTCGTCCACGTGCTGGACGCGGCCGTGACCGCTGGCGAACCACGGCTGCTCGACCAGGTCGGGCCGTCCGACGAGGGTGACGACCCGCTCGGCGATGGGCTGGGCGCTGGTGGAGATCGCCACCCAGCGGCCGTCGCGGGTGCGGTAGGTGTTGCGCGGGGCGTTGCTGCTGGAGCGGTTGCCGGTGCGCCGCGGCACCACCCCGAGCGCCTTGTACGCGGTCATCTGCGGCCCGAGCAGGCCCAGGATCGGCTCGATGATGGCCAGGTCGATCACCTGCCCGCGGCCGGTCGCCGCGCGGGCGTGCAGGGCCACCATGATCGCGTACGACATGGCCAGGCCCGCGATGCCGTCGGCCAGGGCCAGCGGCGGCAGGGTCGGGGGGCCGTCCGGCTCGCCGGTCATGGCCGCGAACCCGCTCATGGCCTCGGCCAGCGTCCCGAACCCCGGCTGCCCGGCCATCGGGCCGATCTGCCCGAACCCGGTCATCCGGGCCACGATCAGCCGCGGGTTGGCCTTGAGCAGGTCCTCGGGGGCCAGGTTCCAGCGTTCCAGGGTGCCGGGACGGAAGTTCTCGATCAGCACGTCGGAGCGCTCGGCCAGGCGGCGCAGGATCTCCTGGCCCTCGGCGCGGGAGAGGTCGACGGCGGCGGTGCGCTTGTTGCGGGACAGCGACTTCCACCACAGGCCGACGCCGTCCACCGAGGCGCCGTGGCCGCGCGAGGGGTCACCGCGGCGGGGATGCTCGATCTTGATCACGTCGGCGCCGAAGTCGCCGAGCATCATCGCGGCGGAGGGACCGGCGAACAGCGTCGCCGCGTCGATGACCCGCAGGTCGGCCAGACTTGTCATAGTTTGTAAGTTATAAGAAATAAGTAATAGCCGCGACCGGCCGTGCGAGAGACTGGAGACATGACAGCCAGCGACCCGACGCCGCCCGCGCCCCCCATGAGCAAGGCCGAGTACGTCTACACCGTGCTGCTGGACGAGATCCGCGGCGGCCGCATCCCCGGCGGCACCGCCCTGCGCGCCGGGGCCGTCGCCCGGCGGCTCGGCGTCTCGGTCACCCCCGTGCGCGAGGCGCTGCGCCGGCTGGAGAAGGACCGGCTGATCAGCTACGAGGCCCACCACGGCGCGACCGTCATCGACCTCGGCGACGACGCCCTGGCCGAGTACTACGGGCTGCGCGCGGTCGTCGAGGGCCTAGGGGCGCGGCTGGCCGCCGCCCGGATCACCCCCGGCGACCTGGCCGGGCTGCGCGACCTGCACCGCGAGATGGCCGCCGACGCCGAGCAGGGCAGGCACGACCGGCTGGCCGAGCAGAGCAGCCGCTTCCACCTGCGCATCGTCGACGTCGGCGGCCCGGCCCTCCTCGGCGCCCACGCCAGGTCGGTGCGCAACGGCGTCCCGGTGCCCGCCGAGGCGTCGCTGTGGCTCGACCCCGAGCAGGTCGGGCGGCAGCTCCAGGCGCACGCGCGGCTGCTGGCCGCCCTGGAGGCGGGCGACGCCGACGCAGCGGAACGCGTCATGATCGACCATATCCGGCAGGCAGGCGAGTACCGCAGGCACCACTGATGACAAACATCATCGTTCACTCCCGGTTCATTGATTCACCGTGACGGGTGTTGCACGATGAGTCACTCTGATGGTCTTGCCGCGACCCCGACGCCGAAGGAGCCGACACTGTGGCGGACGCGTGGACGCTCAATCCCGACTACCGCACCCCCCGGGTCCCCACAGACCAGGCCACCGAACCCGGCCCCTGGCGCCACCCCGACGGCCAGGTGATGAACGGCGCCTACGAGCGCAGGCGTCCCAAGCGGCGCACCGAGGTCGTCACCGTCTGGTACGGCTACGCGCTGAGCCGCTGCCTGGGCCCCCGCATGCCGCGCTTCAGCAGCCCGCTGGTCTCGGCCTGGAACCCGGTGCTGGCCCAGGGCCTGAGCTGCGACCCGGGGTCGCCGACGCCGTACCGCGACGAACACTGGTGCGACCGCTGGATCGCCGAGGCCCTGCTGTACGGGCGCAAGCCGTACGGCACCTTCATCCTGCCCGCCGAGGAGGCGCTGCGCTGGTTCGCCAAGAGCGGCGGCACCGGCCTGGTCTACCGGGCGCGCGCCGAAGGCGCGGCCGTCCGGGTCGTGGCCGGCACCACCGAGCCCTACGAGCGGCTCTTCGACCTCGACTCCCTGATCGCCGACTACCACGAGGCCCTGCCCCCCGGGCGGGCCGCGGCCGAGGTGGCGGCGCTGGAGTCGCATCGCGGCCTGTCCCCCGCCCTGGCCTACGTGCTGGGCGAGGACGCCGAGGCGCGCTTCGCCGCCGCGCCGCGTTCGGTGCGCGGCCTCACCCTGGGCTACCCGCCGCGCGAGACGGCGGCCCGGGTGACCGCCGATATGCTCGCCGGGTGAGCGGCACCATCAAGGGCATCCTGTTCGACCTCGACGGCACTCTGCTCGACCATCGCGGCGCGGCCGACGCCGCGATCACCGCGTGGGCGTCGGAGCTGGCCCCCGGCCATCCCCGCCTGCCCGAGGTGGCCGCGCTGTGGGCGGCGCTGGAGATCCCCCACCTGGCCGCCTGGCAGGCCGGCGAGTGCTCCTGGCAGGAGCAGCGCTGCCGCCGGGTGCGCGCCCTGTGCCGGGAGCTGTCCGTCGAGGCGCCCGCCGACCTGGAGGCCGCCTTCGCGAGCTACGGCGACCACTACCGGCGCGGCTGGGCCGCCTACCCCGACGTGGTCCCGGCGCTGGCCGAACTGCGCGGCTACACGCTGGGCGTCCTGACCAACGGCTCACAGGACGTGCAGGAGGCGAAGATCCGGGCGCTCGGCCTCGACGTGGGCCCGGTGCTGACCGGCGAGTGCCTGGGCGGGCACTTCAAGCCGTCCGCCGCCTGCTACGCCGCCGCCGCGCGCGCCCTCGGCCTGCCGCCCGGACAGGTGCTGCTCGTGGGCGACGACCTCGACAACGACGTACGCGGCCCGGCGGCGGCCGGCATGCCCTCGGTGTGGATCGACCGGCTGGGCGTCGAGGCGGCGCCGCCCGGGTTCCCCCGCCTCACCTCGCTCGCCGGGCTGCCCGCACTGCTCGCCACACGCTATTTGTCTTGACATTCTGACCTCGGTTAGGCTGATCAGCATGACCCCGAACCTGGCCATCGACCTGGACCGATCCAGCCCTGTGCCGCTCTACTTCCAGGTGGCCGAGCAGATCGCCGAGGCGATCCGGCGCGGCGACCTGGCGCCCGGCTCCCGGCTGGACAACGAGATCCTGCTCGCCGACAAGCTCGGCCTGTCCAGGCCGACGATCCGCCAGGCGATCCAATACCTCGTGGACAAGGGCCTGCTGGTGCGCAAGCGCGGCGTCGGCACGCAGGTGGTGCACGGCCAGGTCAAGCGCTCGGTCGAGCTGACCAGCCTCTACGACGACCTGCGCCGCTCGGGCCAGGAGCCGGCCACGCAGGTGCTCGCGCTGGAGCCGCGCCCGGTCGAGGAGGACAAGGCGGCCATCCTGGGCGTCGAGCCCGGCACCGAGATCCTCTACCTCGAACGCCTGCGCTTCGCCGCCGGCGAGCCGCTCGCCGTGCTGCACAACTGGCTGCCGCTGGGCCTTGCCCCGCTCTCGGCCGCCGACCTGGAGGGCCGCGGCCTGTACGAGCTGCTGCGCGGCGCGGGCGTGCGCATGCGGGTGGCCAACCAGCGCATCGGGGCCCGCGCCGCCGGCCAGGTCGAGGCCAAGCTGCTCGACGAGCGCCGCGGCGCGCCGCTGCTCACCATGATCAGGACGACGTACGACGACCAGGGACGGGCCGTCGAGCACGGCTCACACGTCTATCGGGCCTCGCACTACTCCCTCGAGGTCACCCTCATCGAGCGCTGAGGCCGCGCGGCGCTTGAGGTAGAGCGTGGTGCCGATGCCGAACAGCACCGCCACCCCGAGCCCGACCCAGGAGAAGCCCTTCAGCCACTTCTCGGCCACCATGCCGAGATAGTAGATCACCGCGGTGGTGCCGCCCGCCCACACGATGCCGCCCAGCACGTTCGCCACGGCGAACCGCCAGTACGGCATGCGCAGCGCCCCCGCCAGCGGCCCGGCCAGGATGCGCAGCAGCGCGATGAAGCGGCCGACGAACACGGCCCAGACGCCGTACCGGTGGAAGTAGTTCTCGGCCTTGGCGACGTGGCGGGGGCCGAAGTGACGGGGGAAGCGGCGGCCCAGCCGGTCGAACAGCCGGCGGCCGCCCTTGCGCCCGATGGCGTAGCCGGCCGAGTCGCCCACGATCGCCCCCGCGCTCGCGCACACGCCGACGGCGACCGGGCTGACCACGCCCTTGGCGGACAGAATGGCGGCGCTGACCAGCACGATCTCGCCGGGCAGCGGGATGCCGAGGCTCTCCAGGCCGATCACGAGCGCGACCATCGCGCACAACCAGGCGGCGGGGATCGCTTGCAGCCATTCGTCGATATGCACGCGGCCACCCTAACCCCGCTCCCCGCCTCCTCCATCCGTACGCCACCCAAACCTCACACCCGAGCCGCACACCCGAACCTCCCGCCCGACCGCACTCGCAGCCCACGCACTATGGGCCCACACGCTCGGGCCCCACATGCTCGGGCCCCACACGCTCGGGGCCGCGCGGGCGGGGCCGCGCGGGCGGGGCCGCGCGGGCGGGGCCGCGCGGGCGGGCCGCCGTTGGCGGGGCTTGCCGTGCGGCGGTGGGCGGGCGGGGGCGGCGGGGTTCAGCCGAGCAGGCCGCCGAGGCGGCCCTCCAGGACGAGCAGCAGTTCGGCCAGCAGGTCGGCGAGCTGGCGTTCGCGGTCGCGGGGAAGCCCTTCCAGCAGCTCGGTCTCGTAGTCGAGCTGCTCGGGCAGCAGGCGCAGGATCAGCTCCCTGCCGCGCCCGGTCAGCGAGAGGTGGGCGACGCGCCGGTCCCGCTCGTCCACCCGCCGGGCGACCAGGCCGATCTCCTCCAGCCGCCTGACCCGCTTGGTCACCGCCGCTCCCGACGCGAACGTCTCGCGGGCCAGCCTGCCCGGCGTAAGCTCGCCGCCGACCCTGAGCAGGGCGCACAGCAGGTCGTACTCGGGGCGGCTCACCCCGGCGCGCCCGAGCGGGGCGTCGGCGGCCTGCTGCAGGAGCGCGGCGCAGCGGTTGAGCCTGCCGATGACGGCGATCGTGTCGAGGTCGGCGTCGGGAAGGACCTGCCGCCATTGCCGCAACGCCTTCGCGACGGCGTCCTCCACGTGCTCGTTCCTCTCATCGTGCCGATCTTCCGGTGGCTCCGATCGTACGCGCTCCACCCGGGGCCGGGGCGTGGTGCGGGGTGGGCCGACGGCGACCGGCCGCGCGGTCGCCCGAGGCGTGGGGTCAGGCGTACAGGGCGGCGAGCCTGCGGTGGCCGGCCCGCTCGGCGGCGGCGATGCGCTCGTGGGGCAGCGCCCCGGTCCACCACTCGCCGGCGGCGACGTCGGCCGCTTCGCGGACCTCCGCCAGCGCCGCGCGGAGCCGGTCACGCTCCCCCGGTTCCGGCGTCCCGGCCAGCATCCGCTCCAGACGTACGAGCCCCGCCCGTACGCGCCGGGCCGCCCTCCGGTCCGGCACCAGCACGCAGGCCAGCAGCCCCGCCACCGCGCCGAGACACGTGTCCAGCCAGCGGTCGGCCACGAGCTCGGCCACCGGCCGCGTCCCGGCGAACTCCCCCATGAGGATGGCCATCGGCGTGACGAAGACGCTTCCCAGCCAGTAGTTGCGCGTGATGGCCGCCTCCGTCGCACACTGCAACGCCAGAACGGCCACGACCAGCGCCACCGCGCCCAGCCGGGTCACGGGGGCGACCAGGGTGAACAGCCCGACGCCCAGCAGGTTGCCGACGACGCGCTGGATCGCGCGGCTCCAGGAGAGGGTGGTGTTGGCCGCGAACACGGCCGCCGCCGTCACCACCGCCCAGTACGGCCTGCCCACCCCCAGCGCCAACGACCCCCACCCGGCCGCAGCGGCCCCGCCGAACACCATCCCGACAACCCGCCACCGCCTAGCCACCTCCACCACCACCCGCACGACACCACGCCGCATTCCAAGGCCCGATCCCCCACACCGGGCTCCATCGGCCGATCTCCCACGCCGCACTCCCTCGCCCGATCCTCCACGCCGCACTCCGCCGGCCCCTGCCGCACGTCCCACCTCGCCGGCCACTGCCGGACGCCCCGGCCGGTCCGCTCCGGTCATCGCGGACTCGTCCCGTCCAGCCGCGACGCCTACGACTTCGGCCCGCTCGTCCGCAAGGAGCGGGACCTCGCGAGGAGACGGCAGCGGGCGCCCTTTACGCAGGTCCCGGGCCCATCCGGCAAGCTCTCGGGGGGCAGCCCGCCGCGCGGCCCCTGAAGCGACCGGAGCCTCAGGAACCACCTGATCCTCCGGAAAGGCCGAACCCAGAAAGGCTGGAACACCCGGAACTCCAGGAGAAGCCTGAACGCCCGGAACATCGGGAAAGGCCGGAACACCCGGAACACGTGGAGAGGCGGGAACGCCCGGAGCCCTCGCAGCGCCCGGACCGGTCTCCTCGGCCATCCCAGCGGCGGCCGACTCGGCGCGGACCAGCAGCCGGGCCAGTGCGTCGCGGCGCCGAGCGGAAACCCCGGAGCGCAGCAGCGTCTGCCAGGCAGCGTTGACCGCCGCCGCAGCGGCATGGCGCGCCTGGCGCACCGCGACGCCCTCGCGCCCCTCGCGGAAGTCGCGGTCTTCCGAGAGTTCGCAGGTCCCTGAAAGGCCGGCCCCTGCAAGGAGGCCGCGCGCGCCGGGCAGGCGGCGGATGCCGGAGAGGCTGCGTCCATCCAGGAGGCCGCGAGTCTCGGGGACATCGTGGGGCTCGGGGAGATGGCGGGGCTTCGGGGCCGTGCGTAGGAGGTGGGCGGTGGATTCGAGGGCGCGGGCGACGGCGACGCGTTCCGGGCCGTCGGGGCGGAGGAGGCCGGGAGCCATGCCGACCGTCCAGGCCAGGAGGCCGCCGAGCAGCCCGAGGCCGACGTGGGCGGGCACGTCGCCCAGCTCCTGCGGTACGAACACCGAGCCGGCGGCGACGAACGTGAGCACGACGTTCCCCGGCGGCCCGATCCGGGTGGCGTCGCAGACGGCCTTGTGCAGCCCGGCCAGCAGGGCGGCCACCGCCACCCGGACGGCGACCGAGCCGGTGAGGGCCGAGACGACCAGCGCGACCGCCGTGCTGGACGTCATCCCCAGCACCACCCAGCCCAGCGCCCTGGCACGGGCCGCGTACGGCAGGCCGTGACCGTACAAGGCGCACATCGACCCGGCGGCGGCGTAGGGCACGAGGTCGAGCCGTCCGGCGGCCAGGAGGGCGAGCAGCGGGACGGCGAGGGCGACGACGGCGCTCAGGGCGGGTTTGTGCCAGATGTCGCCCACGGGCCCCAGACGCAGCGCCGCACACACAGGCAGCCGCGCACGCCACCCCGCCGACGCCCCCACCCCAGACCGCAATGACGCCTCGAACGAAGGCCCCGGCGCCAGCGACGGCGACGCACGGGACGGCAGGGACCGGGCACGGGGTCGGAGAGCACTGGTCATCCCCAAAAGGTTACCAGGTGTTTTACCCGTGAAATAAACCAGCTAGACGGCCGGATCTTGCAACCGGCGATCAAGCGGCGATCAAGCCGTCCCCGCTAGAAACTCCTTCGAGATCAGACGGAACGAGCCGCCCGGACGCCGGGCGGAGAACAGAACTGGGGAAGCACAGTGACCACGGGAATCTTGCTGGCTGTGGCGATCACCGCCGGGACGACGCTGATCACGGCCGCGGTCGGCGTGCCGTTCCTGATCATGGCGAGGAACGGCCAGCGGCTCCTGGCGACCGGGATTCCCGCCCAGGCCGTGGTGGAGTCGATGGCCGACACCCACATGTCCGTCAACGACCAGCCCGTCGTCAGCTTCGGGCTGGTGGTGCAGCCGCACGAGGGCCCCGCCTACCGGGTCGCCCACCGCCAGACGCTGCCGCGCATCCCCATGGGGCTGGTGATCCCGGGCGCGGTGCTGCCCGTGAAGGTGGACCCGGCGCGGCCGGACCGGGTGCGCATCGACTGGGCTGCCTGGCGCCCCTCCCCCGCCGACGCCCCCTGGCGCCCGGCCACCCACTGACCGCACCCCGACCGCACCCCGACCGTACCCCGACCGCGCGCCCCCGTACGCCGCCGAGGCGCGGGAGGGCGGTTCGATGGGCCGGGGGCCCGGCGATCGATCGGCCAGCTCCGCCCCCCTCAGGCCACGCGTTCGACCTCGAAGATCAACGCCGAGGCCGGACGCAGCGCGGGCCCCGGCAGCCCCAGCTCGGCCAGCACCGCCCCCGGCAGCCGCGCCGGCGCGAACACCCACTGCGGCAGCCCCGCCCCCTCCGGCAGCGGCCCGGCGGCGCGCACCTCGTACAGCGCGGCCGGGTCGAGCCCCGGCAGCCGCAACGGTTCCGGGCTGACGGTGACCCGGCTGGTGAGCTGGACGCAGGCGAACACGGCCCGTTCGGGCAGCACGACCCCGTGCACCAGCGTCGAGGGGTCGGGATGGTCGGCCCGCACGACCCGGCCCGCGTGCAGCACCGGACGCAGCCGCTTGTGCAGCGCGATCCAGACGCCCAGCTCCTCCAGCTCCTGCGGGCTCGCCGAGGTCAGGTCCCACTCCACGCCCATGTGACCGAACATCGCCGTGGCCGCCCGGAAGGCGAGCGGCAGCGCGCGGCCGGTGATGTGGTCGTGCGGCGCGCCGACGTGGCAGCCCATGCGGTCCGGCGGCACCAGCAGCCCGGTCCAGCGCTGGATGGCCTGCCGGTCGAGGGCGTCGTTGCAGTCGGAGGCCCACACGCGGTCGGTGCGGGCCAGGACGCCGTAGTCGATGCGCGCGCCGCCCGACGAGCAGGACTCGATCTCCAGCCCGGGATGGCGGCGGCGCAGCTCGTCGATCAGCCGGTAGGCCGCGGCCGTCTGCGCGTGCACGCCGGGCCTCCCGTCGTGGACGGGCTCGGCCAGGTCGCGGTTGTGGTCCCACTTGATGTAGTCCAGCGCGTACTCGCGGGTCAGCGTGTCCAGGCGGTCGAGCAGGTAGTCGTAGACCTCGGGCCGGGCCAGGTCGAGCACCTGCTGGTTGCGCCAGAGCGCGGGCGGACGGGCGGCGCGGGCGAGGATCCAGTCGGGGTGGGCGCGGGCCAGGTCGGAGTCGGGGTTGACCATCTCGGGCTCGAACCACAGGCCGAACTGCAGGCCCAGCTCGCGTACGTGCTCGGCCAGGGGGTGCAGGCCGTCGGGCCACACGTCCTCGTCGACGTACCAGTCGCCGAGCCCGGCGCGGTCGTGGCGGCGGTGGCGGAACCAGCCGTCGTCCAGCACGAACCGTTCGACCCCGGCGGCGGCCGCCTTGTCGGCCAGCTCGCGCAGCCGGTCGAGTCCGTGGTCGAAGTAGGTGGCCTCCCAGTTGTTCAGGGTCACCGGGCGGACCGGCAGCGGACGGGCGGCGCGCAGGTGGTCGTGCAGGCGGCCGGCGGCCTCGTCCAGGCCGCTGCCGGACCAGGTGAAGTAGACCCACGGGGTGGTGTAGGCGTCGTCCTGGGCGAGGGTGATCTCGCCGGGTTCGAGCAGTTCGCCGGCGGCCAGCACGGCCTGGCCCTCGACGAGCCGCTCGGCGTAGTGGACGTGGCCGCCGCTCCAGCCGGCGTGCACGGCCCACACCTCGCCGGAGCGGAACCCGAAACCGGGCGTGCCGGCGACGAGCAGGCCGGTCGCGTCGTGCCCGGTCCGGCCGCGGCGGCTCTCCCGCGACCACACCCCCTGCCCGAACTCCCTGCGCTGCGGCACCTTCTCCAGCGCCCACCGTCCGGTGAAGTCCAGCAGCTCCCCGGCCCGGGCGGGCAGCGGCAGCGCGCACGTCAACCCCTGCAGCCGGTACGGCGAGGCGGCGGTGTTGGTCACCGTGTGCCGCATCATGACGACGCCGGAGGCGTCCATCACCAGCTCGCTGAGCAGCCGCAACCCCGCCTCGGCGTCCGCGGCGGAGACGGTGACGCGGCCGCCCGCGCCCGGCTCGGCCGCCGTCTCGACGCTCTCGGCGCTCCAGCGCACCGGCCAGTGCTCACCGGCCCGGTCACCGGACAGGCCCGGCCGTCCGAACCAGGACTCGTCCTGGCCGGGCAGCAGCGCCAGCGCGGGGGTCAGCGACAGCAGGGCGGGCGCCAGGTCGGCTCCGGCGACCGACCCGAGGTCGGCGCCGTAGTGCCGCACCCGCGGCAGCCCGGGGCCGGAGTCGTCGAGCACCAGGGCCGAACCTGCGGCGGAAAGGATGACGGGGGGCACGTCACGCTCCTCAATGTCAGTGGATCAGGTGGAACGAGACGTTACCGGGCGGTACGCCCCCGCCCGCAACGCCCGCGGCGCCGGTCTCGGCGGGCTCTTCGCACGGAGGGGGCCTGCTCCGCGAGCCCGGACAGGAGGGCATGTACACTCCTCTTCGGAAACAGACCGTAGCGCTGCGTGACGATCATCGCATCCGGCGCCTTCGGCCAGGGGCGGGTCCCCGTAGTCAGCACCACTTTCCTCCGCCCGGACCGACAGCGGGGAGCCGACATGGATTCTCTTCACCTGACCACCAGCCGCCACGACACGACCGTGACCGTCTCCCTGAGCGGCGAGCTCGACATCGCCACCACCGAGGCCGTCCGCGGCCACCTGCTCGGCGTGCTGGAGGAGGCCGGGCGGGCACGGCGGCCGGACATGTCGGTGGTGATCGAGGTGGGCGGGCTGTCCTTCATCGACGCGGCCGGGCTCGGCATCCTGGTCTCCCTGCACAACCAGGCCGCCCGCGGGCACACCAGCCTGCGGCTGGCCAACGTCCCGCCCAACATGAAGCGCCTGCTGCGCATCACCGGCCTGGACGCCCACCTGACGCCCCAGTCGTGACGGTACGCCCGCCTTGAGTAGGTTGTGGGCGTGTCGATGATTCAGGTTCCTGGCCCGATCCCCGCCAGGCTGGAGGACGGGTTCGACCGCGTGCTGCGCGAGCAGCGGCTGCCCGCCGGATTCCCCCAGGACGTGCTCGACGAGGCCGACTGGGTGGCGCAGGTGCCCAGGCTGGACGCCAAAGACCTGACCGACGTGCCGTTCGTGACCATCGACCCGCCGGGCTCGATGGACCTCGACCAGGCCCTGCACCTGGAACGGCTGCGCGACGGCTACCGCGTCTGGTACGCCATCGCCGACGTCGGGGCCTTCGTCCGGCCGGGCGGCGCGATCGACGCCGAGGCCCGTACCAGGGGTGAGACGGTGTACCTGCCGGTGGGCAGGGTGCCGCTGCATCCCAAGGTGCTGTCGGAGGGCGCGGCGAGCCTGCTGCCGGGCGCGATCCGTCCGGCCGCGGTCTGGCGGGTCGATCTCGACGCCGAGGGCCGGATCGTCGGCGCGGACGTGCAGCGCGCCCGGGTGCGCAGCCGCGAGCGGCTCGACTACGCCTACGTTCAGGCGGCCGTGGACACCGGCACCGCCGACGGCACCCTGAGCCTGCTGGCCGAGATCGGCGCGCTGCGGCTGGGGCTGGAGCGGGCGCGCGGCGGGGTCACCCTGCCCACGCCCGAGCAGGAGGTCGTCCGGGACGCCGACGGCGGCTACCGGCTGGAGTTCCGCCTGCCGCTGCCCGCCGAGGCGTGGAACGCCCAGATCTCGCTGCTGACCGGCATGGCCGCCGCCTCGATGATGCTGGACGCCGAGGTCGGCATCCTGCGCGTGCTGCCCGCTCCGCAGCCGGACGACCTGGCCAAGGTGCGCAGGGTCGCGCAGGCGCTCGGCGTGCCGTGGCCCGAGGGCGCCGGTTACGGGGAGGTCGTGCACGACCTCGACCCGAAGAACCCGCAGCAGGCGGCGTTCCTGCAGGAGTCGAAGGTGCTGCTGCGCGGCGCCGGGTACGCGGCCTTCGACGGCGCGCCGCCCAAGCTGGCCGAGCACGCGGCGGTGGCGGCGCCGTACGCGCACGTCACGGCGCCGCTGCGGCGGCTGGTGGACCGGTACGCGACGGAGGTGTGCCTGGCGGTCGCAGCGGGCGAGCCGGTGCCCGCCGAGGTACGGGCCGCGCTGCCGCTGCTGCCGGACATCATGTCGGCGACCGGCCGCCGCGCCGGGGCGGTCGACCGGGCCTGCGTGGACCTGGTGGAGGCGTTCCTGCTGCGGGAGCGGATCGGCCAGTCGTTCGAGGCGATGGTGATCGACGTGGACGAGCGCCGCGGCGGCGGCCAGGTGCAGCTCGTCGAGCCGGCCGTGATCGCCCGCTGCGACGGCGTCCTGCCGCTGGGCGAGCGGGTCACCGTCCGCCTGACGCAGGCCGACCCGGCAACCCGCGAGGTCCGCTTCACCCTGGCCTGAAACCCGCCGCGAGACCGGCGCCCGCAGGCACGGCACCCGCGGGCACGGCACTCCCGGGCACGGCGAGGGCCGCGCGCCGGACGATCTCGCGCGCGGCCCCCGGTGGACCCGCCCTCACCGCTTGAGCGGCGACCATCCCGCGCCGACCCCCAGCAGGTGGAGGGCGACGCACAGCAGCCCGGCCGTGGTGAGCGTGCCCGCGGTGAGCACGTTGCCTACGGCGGTGCCGGCGATGTCGAAGATCAGGGCGAGCAGGAAGAACAGGGCGGCGATGAGAGCGAACACGGGTTACCTCCCGAGCTGACCGGACCCCGGCCCGATGGACCTGAAGGGGGTCCCTTTCCTACGTCTTCGGGATGTCCGCCGGACTCGGCGGAGAAACTGCCCCGAGGGTGACGATCTGTAGCCATATGACGACACCCCCTTGACCGGCCGGTCAGTCGGCCCCCGCCCGCCGCACCTCACGGCCGGCCAGCCCTCACGGCCGGCCAGCCCTCACGGCCGGCCAGCCCTCACGGCCGGCCAGCCCTCACGGCCGGCCAGCCCTCACGGCCGGTCAGCCCGCCCCGGCGCGCATGCCGTCGCACATCACGGCCGCCATCCGCCCGGCCGCGCCCCTGCCCCGCGCGTGGCGTTCGGCCGCCAGGGCGCCGCGCAGCAGGTCGCGGACGTCGTCGGCGGACAGGTCGCGGCGCACGGCCCCGGCGCGCTGCGCGCGGGCCAGCAGCCGCCCGACCGCGTCGGCGAGGTCGGCCTCCAGCGCCGAGCCGGGCCGCGGCGCCGGCCCCGCGCCGCCGTCCAGCAGGTCGCACAGCGCCTGGTGGGCCGCGGCCTGCCCGGCGACCCGGCAGAACCAGCCGAAGAAGGCCCGGCCTGCGTCCTCGGCGGTGGCCAGCGCGCGGGCGTCGGCCACGAAACGTTCGGCCCGGCCCAGCAGCACCGCTTCCAGCAGCGCCTCCTCGGTGGGGAAGTGCCGGTGCACGGTGCCGACCCCGAACCCGGCGCGGCGGGCGATCTCGTCGAGGGAGATGGTCAGCCCGTCGGCGGCCAGTGCCTCCTGCGCGATCTGCAGGACCCGCTCGCGGTTGCGGCGGGCGTCGGCGCGTAACGGCCGGGCGGAGCTGTGGTCGCCCATGGGGAACCTGCCTTCGGCAAGCGGAGGGAGGGCTCCGATTCTACCGGGCGGTAGCCCGGCGTGGCGCGGCCGCCCGCCCTGGCCGGAGCCAGGAGGGGCGGCCGCATGGGACCTGCCGCGCCCGCCGCTCAGGGCGGCGCCGCAAGCGGCGGCCGCAGGCCGAACGAGCCGACGCGCTTGAGCCGGATGCGCTCCTCGCGGGGCACCGGCTCCAGCTCCACGGCTCGCGCGCCCTCCGGCACGTGACGCAGGTCGTGGGTGATGAGGATGGTCGTGCGCCCGGCCATCAGCCGCCGCAGCGGCTTCATGACCTGGGCGACGGTGGCGTCGTCCAGACCGGTCATCGGCTCGTCGAGCACCAGGACGGGCGCGTCGCGCAGGATGGCCCTGGCGATCCCGATCCGCTGCCGCTGGCCGCCGGACAGCAGCCGGCCCCGCTGCCCGACCGGGGTGTCGTACCCCTGGGGCAGCAGCTTGACGAAGTCGTGCACGCCGGCCGCCTCGGCCGCCCTGATCACCTCGTCGAGCGAGGCGCCCGGCCGGCCGTAGGCGATGTTGTCGCGCACGGACCCCGAGAACAGCAGCGTCTCCTGGTGCAGGATCGCCACGTTGGCGCGCAGCGACTCCCGCGTCAGGCCCCTGATGTCGCGGCCGTCGAGCAGGATGCGCCCGCGTTCCGGGTCGTAGAACCGCAGCAGCAGCTTGGCCAGCGTCGACTTGCCGCTCCCGCTGGGCCCGGTGCAGACGACGAGCTCGCCGGGCCCGGCGGTGAACGACACATCGCGCACGGCCGGCCGGGTGCGTCCCG
Organism: Nonomuraea sp. NPDC049646; assembly: GCF_044465525.1. Taxonomy (NCBI): domain Bacteria; kingdom Bacillati; phylum Actinomycetota; class Actinomycetes; order Streptosporangiales; family Streptosporangiaceae; genus Nonomuraea; species Nonomuraea sp. NPDC049646. The sequence goes on from NZ_JBITLU010000018.1 coordinate 84,413, forward strand.
GATAGGTGAAGCCGACGCCGTCGAACTCCACCCGTCCCTCGGCCCGGCCGGGCAGCGCCACCGCCCCCTCGGGGTCGGTGACGAGGGGCCGGACGCGCAGGATCTCGATCACCCGGTCCGATCCCGCCGCCGCCTCCGACACCGTCAGCGCCAGCTCCCCCAGGCTCTGCACGGCCGGGTAGAGCATCGCCAGGTAGGCGGCGAAGGCGAGCAGGCCGCCCAGGGTGAGCCGTCCTGAGACGATCTCCCAGGCGCCGAACCCGATGATGACGATCAGGCAGACCGTCTCGATGACCTGGACGACGGGCTGGTAGAGCCCCGACAGCCAGGCCTGGGACAGATTGGCGCGCAGCCAGCGGCGGCCCTCGCCGTGCAGGCGCCCGGACTCGGCCCCCTGCCGGTTGTAGGCCTGGACGAGCGCCTGGTTGGCCAGCCCCTCCTCCAGCACGCTGTTCATGGCGCCGTTGCTGAGCCGCTCGCGCGCCGCCGCCGTCCTGAACCTGGCCGCGAACAGCTTCGAGACGACCAGGAACGCCGGGATCAGCGCCATCGTGACGAGGGCGAGGTCCCAGCGGATGAGGAAGGCGGCGCCGGCGAAGAACACCACGCTGGCCGCGGTGGTGAACAGTTTGACCAGGCCGGAGCCGACGAGTTCCTCGATGGCCTGGATGTCGTCGGTCAGCCGGGCCATCAGGTCGCCCAGCCGCCGGTTCTCCGAGAAGTCCGGCGACAGGGTCTGGATGTGCGCGAACACGCGGTCGCGCAGGGCGAGCAGGAAGCGTTCCGCGCCGTAGGCCGTGGCGTACGTCCCGACGAAGGACGTCAGCCCGGCGAAGGCGGCGAGCCCGAGCCAGGTGAAGGCGGGCGCCCAGAAGGCGTCCAGATCGCGGGTGGCGAGCACGTCGTCCGTGATGTGCCCGAACAGGCGGATCGCGGCGACCTCGCAGAGCGCCGCGAGGACGGCGAACACCACGCCACAGGCGAAAAACCGGCGCAGACCTTTGGTGTCCGGCCAGAACTCGCGAAAGGTTCGACGGATGGAAACGGCGGGAGCGAGTTCACGGCCGGAGAGCGTAAGGGAGAGCCGGCGGCTGGGCCGCCGGCTCTCACGGGGTTGCTCTACCACCCCCAGCCCCACCACCTGCGGTAGCAGCAGCGACGGCGGTACCACCGGCGACGGCGGCAGCGCCAGGACTCCTGGAAGCCGGGCTGGGTCAGCTGGTTGTTAGCCATATCTTCCTCCCCCGTATGGCTGTTCCATTCGACAAATGGGACGATACCCACGAATTCGCCGCAAATCACCAGAAGTTCGGCCGTTAAAGGGAGAATTGACCGGTGAATCCCGGCCACAAAGGCACTGCCGCCGGCTACTTAAATGAGCCGTAAATCGCGAAATCCGCTTATGGCGGTCACGGAACGCTCAAAGATGCTACTCAGAACTGGTTCTCAGCTAATCGGAAAGCCCGAAGGGCGGGCGGATCCGGCTGGATCCGCCCGCCCTTCGCGGACATTCCCGCGTCAAAGGTCACGCCAGGTGACCTGCGGTGACCTGAGGTGACCTGCAGGGACCTCAGGTGAGCGACGAGTACGCCACGACGCCGCGCCGCATGGCGTCCATCGCCTTGCCCGCGGTCTGCTTGATCTTGCTGCCCTCCGGAGCCGCGCTCCCGAGCTGGCCGAGCAGGTCCATCAGCTGCTTGATCCACCGCACGAAGTCGCCGGCCGCCAGCTCGTTGCCGGCCACGCCCTCCAGCAGCACCGCGTCGAGGCTGTGGCCCTTGGCCCACCGGAACGCCGCCCACGCGAACCCCAGATCGGGCTCACGGATGGTGGACAGCCCGTGGTCGGACTCGATGCCCTCCAGCTCGCCCCACAGCCGGATCATCGACGACAGCGCGTCCTGGGCCCGCCCCGCCGGGACCTTGGGACGGCGCGCGTCGTCGGACTGCCGCGACTCGAACACCAGCGCCGACACGCACGCGGCCAGCTCGGCCGGTTCGAGCTCCTCCCACAGGCCGCCGCGCAGGCACTCGGCGGTCAGCAGGTCGAGCTCGGTGTAGAGCCGGCCCAGGCGGCGGCCCTCGTCGGTGACGGCCTCGCCGTCGAGGTAGCCCAGCTGCTCCAGCACCGAGCAGATGCGGTCGAAGGTGCGGGAGATGACGTGGGAGCGGCCCTCGACGCGGCGGCGCAGCCCCTCGGTCTCGCGCTGGAGCTTGTAGTAGCGCTCGGCCCAGCGGGCGTGGTCCTCCCGCTCGTCGCAGCCGTGGCAGGGGTGCTGGCGGATGCGCCGGCGCAGCTCGTTGACCTCGTCGTCGTCGATCGAGTGGTCGCGCGCCCTGGCCGGCTTGCCGAGGTCGCGGTCGCCGATCTTGGCCAGCAGGGTGGAGACGAGGTTGGCGCGTTCCTTCGGCGAGCGGCCGTTGAAGTTCTTCGGGATGCGCAGCTTCTCCAGCGGCTCGACCGGCACCGGGAAGTCGGCCGGGTCGAGCTTCTTGACCTGCTTGCCGATCGTCAGCACCAGCGGGCTCGGGCCGTGGCCGCGCGGGTTGCGCCCGGGGTCGAGCACGATCGCCAGGCCCGCCCGGCGCCCGCCCGGCACCCGGATCACGTCGCCGGGCTGCAGCGCCTCCAGCGAGCGCACGGCGGCCGCGCGCCGGGCCGCGCCGCGCTGCTTGGACAGCTCGGCCTCGCGGTCCGACAGCCGCCGGCGCAGCGCGGCGTACTCGGGGAAGTCGCCCAGGTGGCACGTCATGGCCTCCTGGTAGCCCTCCAGGGCCTCCTCGTGCTTGCGCAGCTGCTTGGCCAGGCCAACGACCGCCCGGTCGGCCTGGAACTGGGCGAAGGACTCCTCCAGCAGCGTGCGGGCGCGCTCGCGGCCGAACTGGCCCACCAGGTTGACGGCCATGTTGTAGGACGGCTGGAAGCTGGAGCGCAGCGGGTAGGTGCGGGTGCCGGCCAGCCCGGCCACCGACAGCGGGTCCATGCCCGGCTGCCACAGCACCACCGCGTGCCCCTCGACGTCGATGCCGCGCCGCCCGGCCCGCCCGGTGAGCTGGGTGTACTCGCCCGGGGTGAGGTCGGCGTGGGTCTCGCCGTTCCACTTGTCGAGCTTCTCGATCACCACGCTGCGCGCGGGCATGTTGATGCCGAGCGCCAGCGTCTCGGTGGCGAAGACGGCCTTGACCAGGCCGCGGGTGAACAGCTCCTCGACGACCTCCTTGAAGGCCGGCAGCATGCCCGCGTGGTGGGCGGCCAGGCCGCGCTCCAGGCAGTCGCGCCACTCCAGGTAGCCCAGCACGGCCAGGTCCTCGTCGGGCAGGTGGGCGGTGCGCTCGTCGACGAGCTGCCTGATCTCGTGGCGCTCGCGGTCGGTGGTCAGCCGGATGCCGGCGTAGAGGCACTGCTGCACGGCCGCCTGGCAGCCGGCCCGCGAGAAGATGAACGTGATCGCCGGGAGCAGCCCCTCGGAGTCGAGCTTCTCGATCACCTGGACGCGGTCGGGCGGACGCGAGCGGTGGACCTTGCCGTAGCCGCCGCGCCCGCGCCGCCCGGCCATCAGCCGCTCGGCGTCGCGCGTCACCCGCATCAGCGCGGGGTTGATCCGCGGCGTCAGGTCGTCGGTCATGAACATGTCGTAGACGCGGTTGCCGACCATCATGTGCTGCCACAGGGGCACCGGCCGGTGCTCGTCGACGATGACCGTGGTGTCGCCGCGCACCTCGCCCAGCCACTCGCCGAACTCCTCGGCGTTGCTGACCGTGGCCGACAGCGCCACCAGGCGCACCGACTCCGGCAGGTGGATGATGACCTCTTCCCACACCGCGCCGCGGAAGCGGTCGGCGAGGTAGTGGACCTCGTCCATGACGGCGAAGCCCAGCCCGGCCAGGGTGGCCGAGCCGGCGTAGAGCATGTTGCGCAGCACCTCGGTGGTCATGACCACGATCGGGGCCTCGCCGTTGACGCTGTTGTCGCCCGTCAGCAGGCCGACCTTGGCCGTGCCGTAGCGCTTGACCAGGTCGTTGTACTTCTGGTTGGACAGCGCCTTGATGGGGGTGGTGTAGAAGCACTTGCGGCCCTGCTCCAGGGCCAGGTGGACGGCGAACTCGCCGACGACCGTCTTGCCCGACCCGGTGGGCGCGGCCACCAGGACGCCGTCGCCCGCCTCCAGGGCCCGGCAGGCGTCGAGCTGGAAGTCGTCGAGCTCGAAGTCGTAGAGACCGCGGAACGATCTCAGCGCCCCTCCGTCGTCTCCGTGCTTCTGACGGAAGGCCGCGTAGCGTTCCGCTGGCGTTGTCATACCCGTCAGCCTACCGAAATCGCCATTCCGGTCCGTCCCGGCGGACTCGGCCCGCGGCGAACAGCCTTTACGTTGTAGATCAGGTGATCACGCGCAGCGCGCCGGGCTGGATCTCGCAGCTGACCGGCACCGCCCCCACGCGCTCGCCGTCGGCGTAGGCCACCACGTCGGCCGCCTCCAGTGTGACCCTGCGGGCCCGCCGCACCGACACCGCCGGGTGGCCCACGTGGGTGCCCCGGTAGACGCCCGGGAAGACGCGCAGGAACTCGCCCTTGGAGACCGCGCCGACCATCATCACGTCGAGCAGGCCGTCGTCGGGCGAGGCGTCGGGGCACACGCGCATGCCGGCGCCGTAGGAGCGGGTGTTGGCCACGGCGACCATCATGGCCTCCTGCTCGACCACCTCCCCGTCGTCGAGCGTGACCCGGAACGGGATGGGCCGGAAGGCGCGCAGCTCCTCGGCCACCGCCACCAGGTAGCGGCCCTTGCCTGGCGGCCAGGTGCGCCGGTTGGCGCGTTCGTTGACGCGCGAGTCGAAGCCGCAGCACAGCACCCCGGCGAACAGCTCCTCCGACTCCCCGGCCCGTACACGGGCGGCGTCGACCGGCCGGGCCCGCATCCGCAGCACGGTCCTGGCCGCGGCCAGCGGGTCGCGCGCCAGCCCCAGGGCGGCGGCGAAGTCGTTGCCGGTGCCGGCCGGGATGATGCCGAGCGGCACGTCGGTGCCCGCCACGGCCTGGACGGCGAGGTGGACCAGCCCGTCGCCGCCGAAGGCCACCAGCGCGTCGGGGCGCTCGGCGACGGCGGTGCAGGCTCGTTCGAGGGCGTCGGCGGCGTCGGCGCCGACGATCACCGACAGCTCGGCGCCGCCGGCCCGCAACCGGCGGGCGACGGGTTCGAGCAGTCGCAGGGTGCGCCCGCCGCGTGCGGCGGGGTTGACGAGCAGGGCGATTTGGGGGGCCACGCCCGGAACCTATCGCCTATCGGGCGCCGTCGGAATCCTCGGCGTCGGACGTGGCATCGGACGGGGCGTCGGCCAGCGGCGAGGCCTCGTCGTCGGACAGGTGCGAGAAGTCCTCGCCCGCGGGCCTGCGGCGCTCCCGCACGAACATGAAGAGCTCGGCGAGGAAGTACAGGATGATCATCGGCGCGGCCAGCGCCATCATGGTGAGCGGGTCGCCACCGGGGGTGATGACCGCCCCGAACACGAACATCGCGAAGATCACCGTACGCCGGTGCTTCTTGACGGTCGCGTGGGACAGGACGCCGATGACGTTGAGGAAGACCAGCAGCAGCGGCAGCTCGAACGACACGCCGAAGATCATCAACATGATCAGGACGTAGTCGAGGTACTCGTCGATCGAGATCGTCGCGACGGTGTCCTCGAGCGAGAAGCTCAGCAGGATGCCGAGGCTGGTGTCCATGATGACGTAGGCCAGGCCCGCGCCGAACACGAACAGCGGGACGGCCAGGCCGAGGAAGGCGATGGAGTAGCGCTTCTCGTTGCGGTAGAGGGCCGGGGTGACGAAGGCCCAGATCTGGTAGAGCCAGACCGGTGAGGCCACCACGACGCCCACCATCGCCGAGACCTTCAGCGTGATGAAGAAGGACTGGAAGATGCCGTTGTAGACCAGGCTGCAGTGACCGTTGAGCTGGCGCGACTGCACCGTCTCGCAGTAGGGCGCGCGCAGCGCCTCCCACACCGGGTCGAACAGGATCCAGCCGACGACGATGCCCACGACCACCGCGAGAACCGAGATGAGCAACCTGTTGCGCAGCTCGCGCAGGTGCTCCATGAGCGGCATCCGGCCCTCGGGGTCGGGGGCCGATCCGGAATCTCTCGACCGTTTGAGCAGCGCCATTCGCAGTCCAGGGGTGAAGGAGGAGGAAGGGGGGTCAGCCTTGCTTGTCGGCCTGGGCGGCGCTGGCGCGCAGGCGGGCGGCCTGCTCCTCGAGCTGGCGGGCCTGCTCCTCGGCCGACAGCGCCGGGGAGGCGGCGGGGGCCGGGGCGGGAGCGGGGGTGATCGGCTGCGGTGCGGGCTGCTGGGCCGGGGCCGGCTGCGCCTGGACCGTGGTGTGGGGCGTGTCGTCGTCGTCATCGCGGAGCTTGGCGGTCTCCGACTTGAAGATGCGCAGCGACCTGCCGACGCCCCTGGCCACGTCGGGCAGCTTCTTCGCACCGAACAGCAGGACGAGCACGCCTGCGATGATCAGGAGCTCGGGAACTCCAAGGTTCGACATGAAACGTCCTTTATCAGCGAGTGCCGGTCTTCAGCCCCGATGGTACGCCCCCAGGGGCCGTGGTCTCATCTTCCCGAGGCGTCAATCTGGCCTGCCCCCGCTCCAGACGCGCCTTCGCCGCGGCGACCTCCCGTTTCAAGGCACGTGCCGCGGCGGCGGCCCTGGCGCCCGCGGCGCCGAGCACGGCCAGCCCGGCCAGGACCAGCCCGGCGGCCAAGAACATCCACGTCATGGGTGCTGAGCGTACAGGGCCAGGGCCCGCTCGGCCTCCCCGCGCACGGTCTCGGCCATCGCGGGCGGGAAGACGACCCGGCCGGTGTCGCCGAGCCGCAGCGCCAGCTTGACGATCCAGTCCTCGTCACGCGCCCGCAACGATATCTTCAGCCGCCCTTCACCGAGCTCGGTGACCTCCTCGCACGGGTAGTACTCGGCCACCCACCGCCCGGCGGCGCTGACCTCCAGCTCGACCAGCTCGTCGGTCGGCGAGGGACGGAAGACGCCGCGGGTGACGTCGATGGGCTCGGCCTCGGCCGGCGGGTCGGCCGGCACGTCGAGCACGTCGACGCCGAGCACCCGGTCGAGCCGGAACAGCCGCATCGCCTCGGCCCGGTAGCACCAGCCCTCCAGGTAGGTGCGGCCGTCGACGACCACGACCCGGGTCGGGTCGACCTCGCGCGGGGTGACCTCGTCGCGCCCGGGCACGTAGTAGCGCAGCGACAGCCGGCGCCGGGCGGTGAGCCCCTCGCGCACCCGGCCCAGGGCGTCGGGGGCGGCCTCGACGTCGAAGGCGACCTGGCTGCTGACGGTGGCCGCGCCCTCGCCGGCGGCGCGCTCCAGCTTGGCCACCACGCGCGGCAGCGCGTCGCCGGCGGCCACGTCGGCCAGCTCGGGCGTGGCGGCCAGCATGCGCAGCGCGACCAGCAGCGCGCTGGCCTCGTCGATGCCGAGCCGCAGCGGCCGGGCGATGGTGTCGGCGTTGTCGATGATGATCTCGCCGCCGTCCCAGGAGACGTCGATGAGGTCGCCTGGGGTGTGGCCGGGCAGGCCGCACATCCACACCAGTTGCAGGTCGTCGATGAGCTGCTTCTCGCTCAGCCCGAACACCTCGGCGACCTCGCCGACCTGGGCCCCCGGGTGGGACATCAGGTACGGCACCAGCGCCAGCAGCCTGGGCAGCCGGTCAGCCGAACCGCTCATGCCAGGGCTCCCTTCAGTCGGCGGATGACGGCCTCGCGGGCGTCGGGGGGCCCGACCACCTCGACGTCGGCGCCGAGGCTGGCCATCCAGCCCGCGAGGCGTTCGGGGTCGGCGAAGGCCAGCTCGGCCTCGTCCCAGCCGTCCTCGCGCGGGCGCACGGCCCTGGCGAGCTGGCGCAGGCCCTCGCAGGTGCCCCGGCGCACCCGGATGACGGCGACGCGCTCGTCCACGGGCTCCTCGGGGAAGCCGACCATGGCCCGCAGGTCGACCCCGTGGGGCACCTCGACGACGCCGGGACGGCCGAGTGCGGTGACCGGACCGGCGATGCGGCTGAGGCGGAAGGCGCGCGGCGCGGCGCGGTCGCGGTCGAACCCGGCCAGGTACCAGCGCCCGCGCCGGCTGACCACGCCCCACGGCTCGACGGTGCGGGCGCGCACCGTCTCGCTGCCGGAGGCGCGGTAGTCGAAGCGCACCACGCGGCGGTCGCGCACGGCGTCCCACAGGGCGGGGAAGGCCGGGTCGCGGGTGTCGACGCGCAGCTCCAGGGCGCCGCCGCCGATCGGGCCGCCGACCGGCTCGTCGGTGGCCACGCCGGCGGCGCGCAGCTTCAGCAGCGCCCCCGAGGCGGCCTCGGCCAGGCTGGCCCGCTGCCACACCTGCGCCGCCAGGCCCAGCACGGCGGCCTCGTCGGCCTCCAGGGTGATCTCCGGCAGCTCGTACGACTGCGGGTCGATGCGGTAGCCCGGCTCGTCCTCCCACGGGTCGCGCACGACGTCGATGGGGATGCCGATCTCGCGCAGCTCGTTCTTGTCGCGTTCGAACATGCGCTGGAACGCCTCGTCGCCGTCGCGGTCGTAGCCGGGAACCGCCTGGCGGATCTGCTCGGCCGACAGCGGGCGCCGGGTGGCGAGCAGGCAGATCACCAGATTCAGCAACCGCTCGGTCTTACGGCGCGACATCTGCCTCACTCCTCCTTCATCGACGCTACCCTGCCCCCGTGATCAGATGGCGCAAGGGCGAGGTTGTCCGGATCCGACGCGAGTGGCCGGGAGCGGTGGAGCTGGATGTCGCCGTCCCCGAAGGTGAGTGCCGGGCACTGGCCTACCCCCCGTTGGTGGGCCGCCCGGAACCCGGTGACGAGGTGCTGCTCAACACGACCGCACTCGCGATGGGTCTCGGTACGGGAGGTTACGCCATGGTGGTGGCCGTCCCGAACCGTTTGCCGCAAGATCCGGTGGGTCCCGGGCACCTGGTGAAGGCCCGCTACACGCCGCTGCAGGCCACGGTGCTGGGCGCCGACGAGCAGGATTCCCCGTTCCACGACGTCCTGAGCCAGGCCGACGACCTGGCCGGGATGCCGGTGATCGTGGCCGATCTGCACTCCGCGCTGGCCCCGATCCTGTCCGGCCTGTACGACGGCGCCCCCGGCCTGCGGGTGGCGTACGTGATGCAGGACGGCGGCGCGCTGCCCGCCTGGTTCTCGATGTCGGCGGCCCGGCTGCGCGAGACCGGGTGGCTGGCCGGGGTGGTGACGACGGGCCAGGCGTTCGGCGGCGACGTCGAGACGGTCACCGTCCACACCGGGCTGCTGGCGGCCAGGCACGTGCTGCGGGCCGACGTGGCGATCGTCACGCAGGGCCCGGGCAACCTGGGGACGGGCACCCGCTGGGGCTTCTCGGGCGTGGCGGCGGGCGAGGCGGTCAACGCCGCCGGGGTGCTGGGCGGCCGTCCGGTGGCGGCGCTGCGGGTCAGCGAGGGCGACGCGCGCGAGCGGCACGTCGGCGTCTCCCACCACTCGCTGACCGCCTACGGCCGGGTCGCGCTCTCGCCGGCCGACGTGGCGGTGCCGGAGCTGCCCGGCGCGTTCGGCGAGCGGGTGCGCGAGCAGGCCGGGCCGCTGGCGGCCCGGCACCGGCTGGTGCCGGTGCCGGTGGACGGCCTGCACGAGGCGCTGCGCGCCGCGCCCGTGAAGCTGTCCACCATGGGCAGGGGCCTGGAGGAGGACCTGCCCTACTTCCTGACCTCGGCGGCGGCGGGCAGGCTGGCGGCCTCGCTGCTGTCGTAGGAGTCCTTGTAGGTGAACGCCTCGGGGCTCGGCCCCTCGGTCCTGAGGCGTTCCAGCCGCCGCATGCCCTCGGCCAGCGAGGGGATGTGCCCCTCGGGCACCCACCACATCACCATGTACGGCTCGGCCACGCGCAGGAACCACTCCCTGCGCCGGCGCAGCACGCCCAGGTGGACGCTGCGGTAGGTGAAGTCCCACAGGGTCTGCAGCGACTCCCACACCGAGAAGTTGATCAGCAGGTGGTCGCCGTAGTCGTGCACGACGGTGGCGGTGGGGTCGCTCTCGCTCTCCTTCATCCGCCACACGAAGCCGGGGGCCTCGTCGGCGACGGCGTTGACGGGTTCGAGCAGGGCGACGAACTCGGCGAGTTCGGGGGCGTCGATGGGCGCGCGCAGGTGCGCGACGTTGAGCTGGGCCAGATGCATGGGGCTCAGCACATCACTCTCGCGGCTTCTATGTCAATCTTCATTTGTTTTAGAAAGCGAGACGCAGCACTCCCCCGGCCGCGGATCCAGCCGCGCCCTGCCCGGGTCCTCGCCCATGCCCTCCAGCAGTCCCTGGCACAGCGCCAGGTTCATCGAGCACACCAGCAGCGGCTGGTCCTGGGACAGCAGGTGGAAGGGGCAGTTGCGCAGTCGCAGCGCGCCGCCCTCGTCGTAGGGCTCGTAGCCGCGCTCGCGCAGCACCCGGTCGACGGGCTCGCCGCCACGTCCCCTGCCGATGCGCGCGCCCGCCCGGCGGGCCGCCTGCTCGGCCTGCTCCTCGGCGCCGAGCAGCTCCACCACGTCGGCCAGCACCGAGGCGGGCGTCGCGTAGTCGCGCGGGGGCAGGCTGACCGTGCGCTCGCCCTTGGCCCTGCGGTAGACCTTGGCCGGACGGCCGCTGCCGGGGCCCTTCCTGTCCTGGGCGCGAAAGCCGCTCTCCAGCAGCCCGGCCTCGACGAGCTTGTCGAGGTGGTGGCCCGCCAGCGTCCTGGACACGCCGGCCGCCTCGGCGGCCTCGCCCCTGCCGACGTCGCCGCCGCCGGCCGTCACGGCCTCGTACAGGCTGCGGCGCACGGGGTCGTGCAGCAGGCCGAGCGCCTGCAGGTCGTCGTCACTGCTCACAGCCGGAGTCTACGGAGCCTCAGTAGGCCGCCAGGACGTCCACGACGAACACGAGGGTGTCGGAGCCCTTGATCCCGTACGCGGGATGGCCCGGCGCGCCGTAGCCGTCGGCGGGCGGCACGACCATCAGCACCCGGCTGCCGACCGGCACCCCGACCAGCGCCTTGTCCCACGCCTTGATCACGGCGCCGTCGCCGATCCGGAACGCCCTGGGCAGGCCGGTCGGCCAGGTGGCGTCGAAGACCTTGCGCCGGGCCCAGATCGCGCCCTCGTACTGGGTGACCAGGAGCTGCCCGGCCTGCGCCGGGCTGCCGCTCCCCCGTCGCAGCACCTTGGCGGCGAAGGCGCGCGGCGGCGCGGCGGCCGGGATCGACAACTTCGGCCGCTCGCCGCCGGTCACGCCGACGCCGGACAGCGACCCGCCGGCCGCCTCGACCGAGGCGCCCTTGCGGTGGGCGCCCAGGATGTCCACGACGTAGACCAGGTCGTCGGCCGGGCCGACGCCACGCGGCGGGGTCGCGCCGAAGCCCTGATCGGGCGGGACGGCCGCGAGCACCCTGCTGCCCACCGTACGGCCGCGCAGCGCCCTGCCGAGCCCCGGCAGCAGCGAGCCCACCGGGAAGGCCGCCGGGACGCCCCGGTTGAAGCTGGAGTCGACCAGGCGGTTGCCGCGGCCGTCCCAGACGTGCGCGGTGTACTGGACGACCGCGACGTCGTCGTCGGCCAGCCGGTCGCCGCCGCCCGTGGTCAGCTCGTCGACCCGGAGATCGGCGGCGGGCCGGCCGGCCGGGAAGACGATCGTGGGCCGGGCGCCGAACGCGCCGCCCACCTTCAGGTCGAGTCTCTCCTGCGCCCTGGGCGCGCCCCCGCCGGCCGTCGGGCCCGTGCAGGCGGCGGCCAGCAGCAGCGACGCCAGCGACGGCACGATCGTACGGCGGCGCATCTGCCCTCCCACGACGGAGTGGCCCGGCGGCGAGACGCCACCGGGCCACGAGATGCTACCGCGTCGTCGGACGGCCCGTCAGGAGATCACCCGGTCAGGAGGCCGCCAGCACGTCGACCACGAACACCAGCGTGCTCTTGGCGGGGATCTTGTCCTGGGCCTGGTCGCCGTAGCCGAGGTCCGGCGGGATGCTCATCACGACCCGGCTGCCGACCGGCACCCCGGCCAGGCCCTTCTGCCAGCCCTGGATCACGTTCGCGAGCGGGAACTCGGCCGGCTCGCCGCGCTCCCAGCTGGAGTCGAACTGGCTGTCGGTGCCCCAGATCTTGCCCGTGTAGTGGACCGTCAGGGTCTGGGTGGGCTGCACCTTGGCGCCGGTGCCCTCGATGAGGGTCTTGACCACCAGCTCCTTGGACGGCTTGTCGCCGGTCTTGGTGGTCAGCGTCGGGGCCTTGTCTCCACCCGGGTTGTCCACCTTGACGCCCTTGAGGGTCTGGCCGGTCTCCTTGCCCGTGGCCGCCTTCAGCGCCGGGGGCCGGGCGCCGACCACGTCGAGCACGAACACCTTGGTCGGCTCGGCGCCGGCCGTGGCCTGCCCCGCCGGGGCCGAGTCGTTGGCCAGCACGGCCAGCAGCCGGCCGCCGTGCTTGACCTTGGTGAAGCCGTCGCGCAGCACCTGCGGCAGCTGCTCGTTGACCGGGACGGTCTCGGGCTGCTTGGTGTCGTAGGAGGAGCCCTGGATCGCGTTGCCCTTGCCGTCCCAGTTGTAGACGGTCAGGTTGACGATCAGCTTGTCGCCGGTCTTGACCTCGGGGCCGGTGCCGGGCTGGATCACCTGGTAGGAGGACTTCGTCGCCGGCGAGCCGGCGGGGAAGGTCACCGTGGGCTTGACGCCCACGTTCCCGGTGACGGTGAGCCCGGCCGAGTCGGTGCTGGTGGTGGCGCCTCCGTTCGCCCCGGCGTCGGTGTCGCCGCACGCGGCGGCGAAGAAGATCAAAGGCACGGCTGCCAGTACGGCCAGAGCGCGGCGCATGGACTTCCCTCGGAAAAGACGTCAGATTCGCGTCACCCTACCTGACATCGAGGTAGGGCCGAGGTAAACACCACGCCCCGGCCGTTCCCTCACATGCCGGCGATGAGCTTGTCGACGCGCTCGTCCACGCTGCGGAAGGGGTCCTTGCACAGCACCGTGCGCTGGGCCTGGTCGTTCAGCTTCAGGTGAACCCAGTCGACGGTGAAGTCGCGCCGCTTCTCCTGCGCCTTGCGGATGAACTCCCCGCGCAGGCGCGCCCTGGTGGTCTGCGGCGGCACCGACTTGGCCTCGAAGATCTTCAGGTCGGAGGCCACCCGCTCGACCGAGCCGCGCTTCTGCAGCAGGTAGAACAGGCCGCGCTTGCGGTGGACGTCGTGGTAGGCCAGGTCGAGCTGGGCCACCCTGGGCGAGGACAGCGGCAGGTCGTACTTCTTGCGGTAGCGCTCGATCAGCTGGTATTTGGTCACCCAGTCGATCTCGCGCGAGACCAGGTCGAGGTCGCCGGTCTCGACCGCGCGCAGCGTGCGCTCCCACAGCTCCAGCACCCGGCGGGTGATGGCGTCGCCGCCGCGCCGGTCGACGAAGTCCTGGGCCTTGGACAGGTACTCCTGCTGGATCTCCAGGCTGGAGGCCTCCCGGCCGTTGGCCAGGCGCACCCGGCGGCGGCCGGTCATGTCGTGGGAGACCTCGCGGATGGCCCTGATCGGGTTCTCCAGGGACAGGTCGCGCATCACCGTGCCGGCCTCGATCATGCGCAGCACCAGGTCGGTCGCGCCGACCTTGAGCAGCATCGTGGTCTCGCTCATGTTCGAGTCGCCGACGATGACGTGCAGGCGGCGGAAGCGCTCGGCGTCGGCGTGCGGCTCGTCGCGGGTGTTGATGATCGGCCGGGACCGGGTGGTGGCGCTGGAGACGCCCTCCCAGATGTGCTCGGCCCGCTGCGAGACGCAGTAGACGGCGCCGCGCGGCGTCTGGAGCACCTTGCCCGCCCCGCACACGATCTGCCGGGTCACCAGGAACGGGATCAGCACGTCGGCCAGGCGGCCGAACTCGCCGTGCCGGCCCACCAGGTAGTTCTCGTGGCAGCCGTAGGAGTTGCCGGCCGAGTCGGTGTTGTTCTTGAACAGGTAGATGTCACCCGCGATGCCCTCTTCGCGCAGGCGTTTCTCGGCGTCGACGAGAAGGCCCTCAAGGATGCGCTCGCCCGCCTTGTCGTGGGTGACGAGTTCGATGACGTTGTCACACTCGGGTGTTGCGTACTCAGGATGGCTGCCCACGTCGAGGTAGAGACGTGCGCCGTTGCGGAGGAAGACGTTGCTCGATCGGCCCCAGGACACGACCCGCCGGAACAGGTAGCGCGCGACCTCGTCGGGGGACAGCCTGCGCTGCCCCCTGAACGTGCAGGTCACGCCGTACTCGTTCTCCAGCCCGAAGATGCGACGATCCATCACCTCACACTATGCCCACGGATCGGCGATCGGGAGAGATCTTCACAGGTGTTTTCCGGCGGACGTCCCATTTGCCAGATTTGCTGGGTGGGTTTTACCAGGTCCGCGCCCGCCCCCGCGGAGCGCGGAGCCGGGATCACGGGGTGTAGATCTCCTGCACCTTGACGATCTTGCCCTGGTGCACCGTGATGAGGGACGGCTGCCGCTGCTTGTCGTGCCGCTTGACCAGGACGGAGGCGGGGCAGCGCTTGGCGCCCAGGCCGGTGTTGCGGTCGACGGTCATGGCGGCCATCACCGGCTTGCAGCCGTAGGCCGACAGGAAGACGACGTCCTTGGCGATCGGGGAGGCGTAGGCCGTCACGTCGCCCTCGGGCGGGCCGACGAAGTAGCCCTCGGTGGTCTTGGACCGCTTCCACTTGATGGGCTCGTACTCGGCGACGCCGTCGCGCACGTCGGTGATCCAGCCGCGCAGGATGCCGTTGTGGCGGGAGTGGATGCCCTTGGTGAAGTCGTGGCCGGGGTCGGCCTGGAAGCTCGTGCCGAAGATCGCGGGCTTCTTGTACGCCGGGTACTTGCTCGCCGTCGCGGTGGCGGTCGCGGTGGCGGTCGTGGCCGCGTGGGCGGCGACGCCGGAGGCCAGCAGCGCGGCGGCGGCGACGCCACCGGCGAGGAGGGTGCGCATCGTTGTGTTCACGCTTGCTGAGATCCCGCCTCGCGCCCCGGGGTTCACCGCCACGCCAGTGATACAGGTCACACAGCGCGGCCCCTCTACCGGGCCCCCTCTACCGGGCCCCTGTACCGGGCCCCCTGTACCGGGCGGTGGCCTCATGGACGCGGTGGCCTCACGGGACAGGGCGAGGGCCGTCACCGCGGCCCTCGCCCTGTCCCGGCGATCTTCGAAGGCTCAGAGCGGCCCGGAGCCGTCGTCGACGTCGCCCTCGGGGCCCGTGGGCGGACCGGTCGGCGGCGCGGCGGGCGGCGCGGCGGGCGGCGCAGGCGGGGTCTCAGACGCCTCGGACGACGCGGACGACGCGGACGACTCGTCGGCGGGCCCGGTCGGCGGGGCCGCGGGCGGCGTGGCGGGCGGCGTGGCGGACGTCGTCGTCTGGGCGAGCAGGCGCTCCAGCCGCGCGCCCGTCAGCCGCAGGAACTTGCGGTGCTCGCGGTTGCGGTCGAGCACCGCGACCTCCAGCTGGGCGACCGGCGGCCGCTCGCCGCCCGGCTCGGTGAGCGCGGTCAGCGCCACCTCAAGGGCGTCGGCCAGCGACATCGACTCGCGGTAGCGCTCCTTGAGCCGCCCGGCCACGGCGTCGGCCTGGCCGCCCATGGCCGCGAAGCCGTGCTCGTCGAACACCGAGCCGTCGAAGGTGAGCCGGTAGATGGCGTCGCCGTCGGGGGTGTCGCCGACCTCGGCGACGACGACCTCCACCTCCAGCGACTTGATCGACTCCGTGAAGATGCGGCCCAGGTTGGAGGCGTAGAGGTTGGCCAGCCCGCGGCCGGTCACGTCGGAGCGGTCGTAGGTGTAGCCGTTGATGTCGGCGTAGCGGATGCCGCCGAGGCGCAGCTCCTCGAACTCGTTGTAGCGGCCGACGGCGGCGAACCCGATGCGGTCGTAGATCTCGCTGATCTTGTGCAGCGCCCGGGACGGGTTGGGCGCCACGAACAGGATGCCGTCGACGTACTGCAACACGACGACCGACCGGCCCCGCGCGATGCCCTTGCGCGCGTAGTCGGCCTTGTCCCGCATGATCTGCTCAGGGGACGCATATCCAAAAGGCATGGACACGGGCAGTGGTCCTTTCTAGCGCAGCGGGGCGATGGGGCCGTCGGGCGAGATCATCCGGGCCTCCAGCATCTGTTCGACCTTGGCGGCCACCTGCTGGTCGGTCAGCCTGCGGAAGCCGTCGGCGTCGATCACCGACACGATCGGCCAGATCTTCCTGGACACGTCGGGACCGCCGGTCGCCGAGTCGTCGTCGGCCGCGTCGTAGAGGGCCTGGATCACCGTCATCACCATGTCGTCGGCCGAGGCGCCGTCGCGGTAGAGCTTCTTCAGCGAGCCGCGGGCGAAGATCGAGCCGGAGCCGATGGCGTCGAACCGGTCGCGCTCGTAGGGGCCGCCCGCCACGTCGTAGCTGAAGATGCGGCCCTCGTCGCGGTCGGGGTCGTAGGCCGCGAACAGCGGCACCACCACCAGGCCCTGCATCGCCATGCCGAGGTTGCCGCGGATCATGGTGGCCAGGCGGTTGGCCTTGCCCGCCACCGACAGCGTGCGGCCCTCCATCTTCTCGTAGTGCTCCAGCTCCACGCGGTAGAGGCGGGCCATCTCGATGCCGGTGCTGGCCGTGCCCGCGATGCCCATGCACGAGTAGTCGTCGGCGCGGAAGACCTTCTCGATGTCACGCTGCGAGATGATGTTCCCCGACGTGGCCCGCCGGTCGCCCGCCATCACCACGCCGCCGGCGAAGGTGGCGGCCACGATCGTGGTCGCGTGCGGGACCTGGTCGCCGATCGGAGTGGCCAGCGCCTGGTGACGCTGCGGCAGCAACTCGGGCGCGTAAGAGCCGACGAACTCGGTGAACGAGGAGTTCCCTGAGTTTCGGAAAAGCTGGTCCACCAGGCCGACGGGCAGATCCCTGTTCGGTGCCACGCGACTCCCTCCCAACATCAGTGTCTTAGGCCGACCCTACTCATGTTGCGTCGCTGTCTGCACTTCCCACGATCAGCTCACGGCGAACCGTTCATCAGATCGTTTCTTTACGCCCGCCACACCCCGTGCGATTGTCGGTATGTCTGCACGTCCTGAACAGGAGGCCGACTTGCGACTCCCCAGCCGGCCCGCGCTCGTCGCGGCCGCAGCCGTCCTGGCCCTCACCTCCTGCGGCTCCGGCAGCCAGTCCGGGGGCAGCGTCACCCTCACCATCACCGCCAACTCCATCGAGGGCGGCAAGAACTCCGAGTCCGCCGCCTGGATCAAGAAGTGGGTCATCCCCGAGTTCGAGAAGACCCACCAGAACGTCAAGGTGCTCTTCCAGGGCAACGGCGTGGAAGACGAGCAGTACAAGACCAAGATCGCTCTCGACCTCAAGTCCAGGACCGGGGCCGACGTCATCGACCTCGACGGCATCTGGGTCGGCGAGTTCGCCCAGGCCGGATACATCAAGCCGCTCACCGAGGTCGGCGGCGCCGGCGTCGAGCAGTGGGAGGGCTGGTCGCAGATCCCGCAGGCCGTCCAGGGCCTCGGCATCTTCGACGGCAAGAAGTACGGCCTGCCCCAGGGCACCGACGGCCGCGTGCTGTTCTACAACAAGGCGCTGTTCAGGAAGGCCGGGCTGCCCGAGACCTGGCAGCCGACCGGCTGGCAGCAGATCATCGACGCCGGCGTCAAGCTCAAGGCCGCCGGGGTGCCCACGCCGATCCAGATCGACGCCGGCACCGCCATGGGCGAGGCCACCACCATGCAGGGCGTGCTGCCCCTGCTGGCCGGCGCCGGGGCGGAGATCTACGCCTCGGGCAAGTGGACCGGCGCCTCCCAGGCCGTCAAGGACGTCCTGGGCTTCTACCAGCAGGTCTACGGCGGCAGCGGGCTCGGCGACCCCAAGCTCCAGCAGGAGGCCAAGGGCCGCGACAAGTCCTTCGCGCAGTTCGCCGCCGGCAAGATCGCCATCCTGGCCGAGAGCGACTACTTCTGGCGCTCGGTCATCGAGCCCAAGGCCGGGGTCGCCCCCATGCCCGACCGCGACCAGGTCGTGGGCTATGCCAAGATCCCGGCCAAGCAGCCCGGCGGCGGCATCCGCGGCCAGGACTTCGTCAGCATGTCCGGCGGGGCCGTCCGCGTGCTCAACCCCTTCTCCAAGAACCCCAAGGCGGCCTGGGAGCTGCTGGCCTTCATGCACTCGGCCGCCGCGACCAAGTCGCAGCTGGCCGGGCAGGCCCGGGTCAGCGCCCGTACCGACGTCAACGAAGAGGTGCTGAGCGCCGACCCCATGCTCAAGTTCGTCGCCGACGAGGTGCTGCCCATCACCGCCTACCGGCCGGGCCTGGCCGTCTACCCGCAGGTCTCCACCGCCCTGCAGGAGGCCACCGCGGCCGTGGTGGCCGGGAAGAGCGCCGAGGAGGCGGCCGCGGCGTACCGGGTCAAGCTGGAGGGACTGGTCGGTGGCGCGGCCAACGTCGGCGGCTGACGCCGCGGGGCTGGGCCGGGGCAGGGCGGTCGCGTTCGTCCTGCCCGCCCTGGTCCTGGTCGGCGTCTTCCTGCTCTTCCCCGCCCTGTGGACCATCTACCTCGGCCTGACCGACTACCGGCTGACCGGCCTGGCCGCCGCCGACCCCCAGGTCGTCGGGCTGGACAACTACACCGCCGCGCTCGCCGACCCGCGCTTCCTGTCCTCGCTGTGGCTCACCCTGCTGTACGTCGGCGGCTCGGCCGTCGTCGGGCAGGCCGGGCTGGGGTTCGCCCTGGCCTGGATCCTGCGCTCGCGCACCGGCCCGCTGCGCCGGGTCGTCGAGGGCGCGGTGCTGCTGTCGTGGATCCTGCCCAGCACCGTGGTCGGCATGCTGTGGTTCGCGCTGCTCGACCGCGACGACGGCACGCTCAACGCCCTGCTGCACACGCCCGGGTTCGCCTGGCTGCTGGACTACCCGCTGCTGTCGATCATCGTCTTCAACGTGTGGCGCGGCACCGCGTTCTCGATGATGCTCTACTCGGCCGCCCTGGAGAACGTGCCGCCCTCGCACCTGGAGACCGCCAGGCTGGCCGGCGCGAGCGTGCCGCAGCAGCTGCGCGACGTGGTGCTGCCCGCCATCAGGCGGCACGTGCTGACGAACCTGCTGCTGATCAGCCTGTGGACGTTCAACGACTTCACGCCGTTCGTGCTGACCGGCGGCGGGCCCGAGGGCCGCTCGGAGATCCTGCCCGTGTACGTCTACCGCGTCGCCCTCCAGGACGGGCAGCTCGGCGTCGGCGCCGCCATCTCCTTCCTCATCCTGCTGATCAACCTCGTCTTCGCCCTGGCCTACCTGCGGTTGCTGCGCGGACGCCGCCGCACCCGGGAGGCCGCCGCCGCCGGAGGACCGCCCGCATGATCCGCCACACGCTCGGACGGCTGGCCGCCACCGTGTTCGTCGCCGTCGTCCTGGCCTTCTTCGCGCTGCCCATGCTCTGGCTGGCCGGCGCGCCCTTCGACGCCACGCCGACGATCACCACGTCGATCCCCGAGTTCACGTTGCGCAACTTCGCCGCCGTCCTGGACAACCCGTACGCATTGGGCTCGATCCGCAACTCCCTGATCCAGGGGGGCGGGGCGGCGGCGCTGGTCGTCGTCCTGTCGGCGCTGGCCGCCTACGCCCTCTCGCGGGTGCGGCTGCCCGGCCGCGACGTCCTGCTCTACCTGCTTCTGCTGCTGTCGTCCGTGGTCACCGGCACCGCGGCGATGGTGCCGATCTTCGAGCTGGCCACCCGGCTCGGCCTGATCGACACCCATCTCGGCGTCGTCCTCGTGGTCTCGGCCGGGCTGCTGCCCGCCGCGATCTTCATCCTGAAGGACTTCATGGACGAGACGCCCACCTCCTACGAGGAGTCGGCCCGGGTCTTCGGCGCCTCGTCGCTGCAGATCCTGCGGCACATCGTGGTCCCGCTCGTCCGGCCGGGGCTGGCCACCATCGCCGTGTGGGCGCTGGCCAGCGTGTGGGGCGGGTTCCTGTTCCAGTTCATCCTGCTGCGCGACCCGGAGAAGGCGCCCGGCTCGATCATCCTCTACACGCTCTACACCGAGGGCGGCGCGCCCCGGCTCGACCTCATCTCCGCCTTCTCGCTGCTGTACTCCCTGCCGGTGGTGCTGATGTACCTGTTCGTCTCCCAGCGGTACGGTTTCCGCTTCCACGGAGGAATCAAGCGTTGATCTCCCTGCACGGCCTGACCAAGGTGTTCCCCGGAGGCGTACGCGCGCTCGACGACCTCGCGCTCACCGTCGAGGACGGCGAGTTCTTCGCCCTGCTCGGCCCCTCCGGCTGCGGCAAGACCACCCTCCTGCGCAGCATCGCCGGCCTGGAGACCCCCACCTCCGGGACGGTCGCCATCAACGGCAGGGACGTCACCGCGCTGCCGCCGGGCGAGCGCGACGTCGCCATGGTCTTCCAGGACTACGCGATCTTCCCCCACATGGACGTCACCGCCAACATCGCCTACCCGCTGCGCATCAGGAAGGTCCCCCGCGCCCGGCGGGCGGAGAAGGCGGCCGAGGTCGCGGCCCGGCTCAGCCTCACCGAGCTGCTGCTGCGGCGTCCGTCCGAGCTGTCGGGCGGCCAGCAGCAGCGGGTGGCGCTGGCCCGCGCGATCGCCTGCCATCCGGCCGCGTTCCTGTTCGACGAGCCGCTGTCCAACCTCGACGCCCGCCTGCGCCTGGAGGCGCGCACCTTCCTCAAGCGGCTGCAGCGGGAGCTGGCCGTCACCACCGTGTTCGTCACCCACGACCAGGCCGAGGCGCTCGCGCTGGCCGACCGCATCGCCGTGATGTCCAGGGGCTCGATGATCCAGGTGGGCACCCCGGCGGAGATCTTCCACCGGCCGGCCACCACGTTCGTGGCCTCCTTCATCGGCTCCACCCCGATGAACCTGCTGCCCGCCCAGGTCACCGGCTCCGGGCTCAAGGTGGCCGGCGCCCTGCGCCCCCTGCCCGACGGCCTGGCCCCGGACGACGACGCCCCCGTGACGTACGGCGTACGCCCGGAGTACATGGACCTGTCCGCCGCCGAGCGCCCCGACGCCTTCCCTGGCGTCGTCTCCGTCCTGGAGAACATGGGCACCCACACCCTCATCACCCTGGAGTCCCCGGACGCGCTCGTCCAGGCCGTCGTGCCGGAGGGCGAGGAGCCGCCGCTCGGCGCCGCCCGCTGGGCCGTGCCGCGCCGCGCCCTGGTCTACCGGGACGACCGGCTGCTGTGACCCCGGGGGCCGCCTCGCATACTGGACTCATGGCCAGGTCCTGGATCCTGCACGTCGACCTCGACCAGTTCATCGCCGCCGTCGAGCTGCTGCGCCATCCCGAGCTGCGCGGCAGGCCGGTCGTCGTGGGCGGTTCCGGCGACCCCGCCCAGCCGCGCACGGTCGCCGCGACCGCCACCTACGAGGCCCGCGCGCACGGCGTGCGCTCCGGCATGCCGCTGCGCACCGCGCTGCGGCGCTGCCCCGACGCGGTCTTCCTGCCCAGCGACCCGCCCGCCTACGAGGCCGCCTCCGAGCGCGTCATGGCCGCCCTGCGCGAGCTTCCGGTGCAGGTGGAGGTGTGGGGCTGGGACGAGGCGTTCGTCGGCGCCACGACCGACGACCCCGAGGCGCTGGCGGCCGACCTGCGGCGGGTCGTGCTCGACCGCACCACGCTGAGCTGCTCGGTCGGCATCGGCGACAACAAGCACCAGGCCAAGCTCGCCTCGGCCTTCGCCAAACCGGCCGGCGTCTACCGCCTGACCGGCGAGAACTGGGCCGAGGTGATGAACGACCGGCCCACCGACGCGCTGTGGGGCATCGGCGCCCGGACGGCGAGCAAGCTCGCCGCGCTCGGCCTGCGCACGGTCGCCGAGCTGGCCGCCGCCGACCCCGCCGAGCTGGCCCGCGCCTTCGGCCCGGTGAACGGCCCCTGGTACCGCTATCTGGCCCTCGGCAAGGGCGAGGCCGAGGTGGACACCACTCCCTGGGTGGCCCGCGGTCACAGCCGCGAGATCACCTTCCCGCGTGACCTCACCGATCGCGAGGCCGTCGCCGGTCAGGTGGCCGATCTCGCCGGGCAGGTCGCCCGCGACGCCGTGGCGGCCGGGCGTCTCTGCGCGCGGGTGACGGTCAAGGTGCGCTTCACCCCGTTCCTGACCCGTACCCGGCAGTGCACGCTCCCCGAGCCCACGGCCGACCCCGGCGCGCTGACCGAGGCGGCGCTCGCCGCGCTGGGCCGCTTCGACCTGGACCGCCCGATCAGGCTGCTCGGCGTGGCGGTCGACTACACGGCGCCCGGCCGGACGCCGGACCCGGCAGGGCCCGAGGAGTGAGCCCCGGCCGGGCCGGCCGGGGCTCATCCTTCCCCATGGTCAGAGCGGTGAGGACAAGGCCCTACTGGCCCTACTCGCCACCCTTTTGCACATAGGAACGCACGAATTCCTCTGCGTTCTCTTCGAGCACTTCGTCGATTTCGTCCAGGATCGCGTCGACATCGTCAGTGAGCTTCTCCTGTCGCTCCTGCACGTCCGGCGCCGCCGAGGCCTCGGTCTCCTCAACTTCGGCCTCACGCCGGCCGGTCTGCTTCTGCCCGCCGGTGTCCTTGGTTGCCATGTCCTACCTCCGCTTGGGGGACTGCCTCTAAGGCATATCTTCCCCGAACCGGACGACATTTCGCGTCGAACACCCTGCGATCTTGGCGGCTTGACTGGATAGCAGTCCTATCCAATAATGGATCCACCTATACACAAGGAGATCCCGACATGTCGCCTTCGTCGCTGCACACGGCAGGTGTGCTCCTCATCACAGTTCCCGGCGTCGCCTTCGGCGGCGTGACGCTGCTGCGTTTCCTCATGCGCAACGAGCCGGGCTATCTGGACAACCCCGTCCGCAGGGGCCTGTGGCGGGCCGGGCACGCGCACGCGGGCGTCCTGGTGCTGTTCAGCCTGGTCGCGATGGTGTACGTGGACCAGGCGAGCCTGCCGGAAGGCGTGAAGGCGCTGACGCGCACGCTCATCGTGGCCGCGCCCATCCTGATGCCGCTGGGCTTCTTCCTGTCGGTGCTGCGTCCGCGCGACACCAAGCCGAACCGGCTGATCTGGCTGACCGCGGTGGGCGGCGCGTCGCTGGCCGCGGGCACGCTGACGCTCGGCATCGGCCTGCTGTGAGCCCCGGGACCGCCCGGGGCCCCGGTCACTCCCCGCTGCCGGTCAGCGCCGCGACCAGCTCGGCCGCGGTGCGGCAGCGGTCGAACAGCTCGCCGACGTGGGCCTTGGTGCCGCGCAGCGGTTCGAGCGTGGGCACGCGCTGCAGGGACTCCCGGCCGGGGATGTCGAAGATCACCGAGTCCCAGGAGGCGGCGGCCACCGACTCGCTGTACTGGCTCAGGCAGCGCCCGCGGAAGTAGGCGCGGGTGTCGGTCGGCGGCAGCTCGATCGCGCGCTCGACCTCCTCCTCGCTGATCAGGCGCTGCATGCGCCCGCGCGCCACGAGCCGGTTGTACAGGCCGCGGTCGGGGCGGATGTCGGAGTACTGGAGGTCGACGAGCTGCAGCCTCGGGTGGGACCAGGGCAGGCTGTCGCGGGTGCGGTAGCCCTCCAGGAGCTCCAGCTTGGCGACCCAGTCGAGCTCGCGCGAGAGCTGCATCGGGTCCTCGGCCAGGCGCGTGAGCACGGACTCCCAGCGGTCGAGGACGTCCTTGTTCATCTCGTCCTGGGCGGTGCCGCGTTCTTCGACGTACTTGCGGGCCTGCTCCAGGTACTCCATCTGGAGCTGCACGGCGGTGAGCTTGCGGCCGTCGCGCATCGGGATCTCGTAGCGGCAGGTCGGGTCGTGGCTGACCGCCCGCAGCGACTGGACGGGGTTCTCCACGGCCAGGTCGCGGGTCAGGAAGCCCTCCTCGATCATGGCCAGGACGAGCGCGGTGGAGCCGAGCTTGAGGTAGGTGGAGATCTCCGACATGTTGGCGTCGCCGATGATCACGTGCAGCCGGCGGTACTTCTCGGGGTCGGCGTGCGGCTCGTCGCGGGTGTTGATGATGGGCCGCTTGAGCGTGGTCTCCAGGCCGACCTCGACCTCGAAGAAGTCGGCGCGCTGGCTGATCTGGAAGCCCTCGCCGCGGGAGTCCTGGCCGATGCCGACCTTGCCCGCGCCGGTGACGACCTGCCGCGAGACGAAGAACGGCGTCAGGTGCCGGACGATGTCGGCGAACGGCGTGGCGCGCCGCATCAGGTAGTTCTCGTGGCAGCCGTAGGAGGCGCCCTTGGCGTCGGTGTTGTTCTTGTAGAGCTGGATCGGCGCGTTGGACGGGATCGCCGAGGCGCGGGTGGCCGCGTCGTACATCACGCGTTCGCCGGCCTTGTCCCAGATGACCGCGGCCCGCGGGTTGGTGCACTCCGGCGAGGAGTACTCCGGGTGGGCGTGGTCGACGTAGAGCCTGGCCCCGTTGGTGAGGATGACGTTGGCCAGCCCGAGGTCCTCGTCGGTGAGCTGGCTCGGATCGGCGACCTCGCGGGCCAGGTCGAAGCCGCGCGCGTCGCGGAGCGGGTTCTCCTCCTCGAAGTCCCATCGTGCTCTGCGCGCGCGGGCCGCCGAGGCGGCCAGGTAGGCGTTCACGACCTGGGAGGAGGTCACCATCGCGTTGGCGCCTGGCTGACCTGGTACGGAGATGCCGTATTCGGTCTCGATGCCCATCACCCGACGCACCGTCATGCAACACCCTCTGTTCGTCCGGATCTGCCTATCCGCCGTTTATATGCCCGAGCCTATGCCCTTCACAGTGCCCCGAGGCCACAGAGTTATGGCACCGACGCCTTCTGAATCTGTACGGCGGAGCTTGTTGTGGTTTGCGGTGATCTGCGGGGCTTGAGGAGTCGCTGGATGGGCCGTTCGGCAAAGGAGTAGATCAGATACGACAGCACGACGGCGGCCAGAGTCGTGACCAGGGCCACCGTCCAGGGGGGCAGGTCGCCGGTGAGCAGCGGGATGAGCGCCGCCGCGGCGACCCCATGGAAGAGGTAAAGCGGGTAAGTGGTGGCGCCGAGCGCGGTGAGCGTCCTGGAGGGTTTGAGGCGGATCAGGCCGAGGGCGACCAGGGCCATGGCGGCGAAGATCAGGGTGAGCGTGACGATCACGCTGGTATCGGTGACGGGCATGTTCTTGAACCCGGCGGCGTCGATGCGGCGGTGCACGCGGCCCAGCGCGGCGGGGATGGCCATGGCGTATCCGGCGGCCACGTACAGCCACGGGAGCAGGGCCTTGCGGTTCTGGTGGATGAGATACAAGGCCATGCCGGCGACGAAGTAGGGGGCGTAGTCGGGCATGACGATCTCGTTCAGCAGGTCGTTCTCCACGAACCTGGCGGCCAGCGCGGCGGCCAGCCAGACGCCCGAGAACACCAGCACGCGCCCGTACGTGACGCCGGCGATCACCAGGATCGCGATCAGCAGGTAGAACCGCAGCTCGGCCCAGAGCGACCAGTAGACGCCGCTGGCGTCGGCCACCTTGAACAGCCGCTGGAACATGGTGGCGTTCACCAGGTACTGGCCTGGTGAAAGTTTTGGGTCCAGCGCGGTGGCGCCGGTCAGCCCGTAAAGGGCCGCCACCGCGCCGAGGCTCAGCCAGTACGCCGGGTAGAGCCGCACCAGCCGCGACCGCGCGAACGCCCCGAGGCCCCTCCCCCACACCGTCATGAGAATGACGAACCCGCTGATGACGAAGAACAGCTCGACGCCGAGGATGCCCAGCCCGGCGAAGGGCGCCACCGCGGGGAACAGCGCGGCGGGCCTGGCCCCCCAGACCGAGGCGAAGGCCACCAGGTAGTGGAAGGCGACGACCGCCAGGGCGGCGAGGAAACGCAGCAGGTCGAGCTCGGCCAACCGGCCGTCTCCCCGAGCATGCTTTGGCCGGTTAGCTTGATGCACGCCCCTTTGACGACCCGCTGATCACTTTGGTTCCACAGGTCCCTCTGTTCCCACCAGCAACACGCGGGCCGCCGGGCCCAGCGCGAGCGCCTCGCGGGTCCCGGGATCGAGGGTGAGCAGCCCGGCGGCCCCGGCCGCGCCGCACTCCGACAGCGCCACCCCGCGCTCGGCCAGCAGCGCGGCGGCCTCGGCGGCCTGCGCGTCGGACACGGTGAGGAACAGGTCGGCCTGCCGGCTCAGCAGGTCGAAGGCGATCAGGGACGGTTCCAGGCAGTCGAGCCTGCCCAGGCGCGTGGGCGAACCGGTCGCGTGCACCGGGCGTCCGGCGCGGGCGCTCTCCAGCAGGCAGGGCGCGCCGTCGGGCTCGACCACGACGATCCGCGGCTGCTCGCCCCAGCGGTCGCGCGCGTACCCGGCCGCGGCGGCGGCCAGCCCGCCCACCCCGGCCTGCACGAACACGTGCGTGGGCGGGATCTCGATCTCGTCGAACAGGACGGTGTAGCCGCGCATGACGTCCAGGGGGATGTCGTCGTAGCCCTCCCAGGAGGTGTCGGCGACCAGGCGCCAGCCGTGCTCCTGGGAGGCGTGCAGGGCGGCGGCCAGGCTGGCGTCGTAGTCGCCGCCCTCGCGGCGGACCTCGGCGTCCAGGGCGCGCAGCCGGTGCGCGAACGGCTCGGGCACCTGCTCGCTGAGGTAGACGACGCAGTGCGCGCCGAGCTCCCTGGCCCCGGCCGCGACCGAGATGCCGTGGTTGCCGGCGCTGGCGCAGACGTACGTGGTGCCGCCGCCGTCGCGTTCGGACAGCCGGTGCACGGCGTAGGCCCCGCCGAGCGCCTTGAAGCTGCCCAGGCCCATGCGGCCGCTCTCGTCCTTGACGTGCACGGTGCCCGCCCCGGCCAGATCGGTCAGGGTGTGCACGGGCGTGGGCCGGTAGGCGGGGTGCCGGGCGAAGTGGGCGCGGGCGAGCCGGGCGTGCTCCACACCGATCAGCTCACGGTCGCGTTCGGCGTAGGGCGTGCGGCCGGGGTTGAAGAAGTGCATGATCGCCATGCTAGGACGGGCGTTCCCGGGTGCCTGGCGGGCGCGCCCGGCCGCATGTCACGACGAGCGGTCGCGGGCGGCGGCCACGGCGGCCTGGCCGAGGCTGAGCCCGCCGTCGCCGGGCGGCACCCGGGTGTGGGTGAGCACCCGGAACCCGGCACCGCGCAGGCGCTCGACGGCCCGTTCGAGCAGCAGCGCGTTCTGCAGCACCGAGCCCGACAGCGCCACGGTGTTCAGGCCGGTGCCGTCCCTGAGCATGACGCAGCAGCGCACGACGGCGTCGGCCACGCCGTTGTGGAAGCGGCCCGCGATCGAGCCGGTGGCCACCCCGGCCGCGACGTCGGCGGCGGCGGCCCGGACCAGGTCGGCGGCGTGCACGACGAGCAGGTCGCCCTCGGTGATGGTCGCCGGGTACGAGCCGCTCTCTGCCGGGTCGGCGCGCTGTTCGAGCTCGGCGGCCGCCTGCCCCTCGTAGGTGACGGCGTCCCGGATGCCGAGCAGCGCCGCGACGGCGTCGAACAGCGGCCCGGCGCTGGAGGTCATGGGCGCGCCGAGCCCGGTGCGGGTCCGGGCGAGCACGTCGGGCCAGTGGGCGGCGTTGCGGCGGACGACGTCCAGGCCGGGGTGCTCGTCGCGCAGGTAGGCGGCGGCCATGCGCCACGGCTGGCGGACCGCGGCGGCCCCGCCGGGCATCGGCACCAGGGCCAGGTGGCCGAGCCGGTGGAAGGAGGTCAGGTCGGCGCGCAGGAACTCGCCGCCCCACAGCGTGCCGTCGAGGCCGTGGCCGGGGCCGTCGAGGGCCACGCCGATCACCGGGCCGGTCTCGCCGTTGTCGGCCAGGCAGGAGGCGATGTGGGCGTGGTGGTGCTGGACGCCGACGAGCTCGACGCCGGTCAGCTCCAGGGCGTGCCTGGTGGACAGGTAGCCGGGGTCGAGGTCGTGCGCGACGACCTCGGGACGGATGTCGAACAGGCCGCAGAAGTGGTCGATGCCCTCGACGAAGGAGCGCAGGGTCTCCTGGTCGTCCAGGTCACCGATGTGCTGGGACAGGAACGCGCGGCGGCCGCGTACCAGGCAGAAGGTGCTGCGCAGCTCGGCGCCGCAGGCCAGCACCGGCCGGGGCGCGGGACGGCGCAGCGTGAGCGGCTCGGGCGCGTGGCCGCGGGCGCGGCGCAGCACGGTGTGCCCGCCCGACCAGGGACGCAGCACCGAGTCGTCGGCGGGGACGTGGATGGCCCGGTCGTGGACGAGGAAGGCGTCGGCGATGCCGCCGAGCCGGGTGACCGCGTCGGCGTCCTCGTAGGCGATGGGCTCGTCGCCGACGCTGCCGCTGGTCAGGACCATGGGCTCGGCCAGCTCCGCGAGCAGCAGGTGGTGCAGCGGCGTGCAGGGCAGCATCAGGCCGAGGTCGCGGCTGCCGGGCGCGACGGCGTCGGCGACGGGCGCGCCGGGCAGCCGGGGCAGCAGCACGATCGGCCGCGCGCGGCCGGTGAGCAGCGCGGCGCCCTGCCCGTCGACTGCGCACAGCCGCCGGGCCTGGTCGAGGTCGGCGACCATGACGGCGAACGGCTTCTCCGCGCGGTGCTTGCGGGCCCGCAGCGCCGCGGCGGCCTCCTGGTGGGCGGCGGGCACGGCCAGATGGAACCCGCCCAGCCCCTTGACGGCGACGACGCGGCCGGCCCGCAGCAGGGTCGCGCAGGCGGTGACCGGATCGCCGCACAGCTCGGCGCCGCGGGCGTCCAGCAGGCGCAGGGACGGGCCGCAGGCCGGGCAGCAGGTGGACTCGGCGCGGAAGTGACGGTCGCCGGGGTCGTGGTACTCGGCCGAGCAGCCGGCGCACATCGCGAACCGGGCCATGGTGGTCAGCAGCCGGTCATAGGGCACGCCGCGCACGACGGTGAAGCGCGGCCCGCAGTTGGCGCAGGCGATGAACGGGTAGCGGTGGCGCCGGCCGGCCGGGTCGGCCAGCTCGCGCAGGCAGTCGTCGCAGGTGGCGAGGTCGGCCGGGACGAGGGCGCGGCGCGGGCCGGCCGGGTCGCCGGCGGCGATGCTGAAGCCCCGGTGCCCCGCGGGCGGGCCGCTGACGACCGTGACGCTCTCGATCTCCGACAGGGCGGGCGCGTCGCGCTCCAGCGCGGTCAGGAACTCCTCGACCCCGGCCAGGGCGCCCTCGACCTCGATGAACACCCCCTCGACGTCGTTGCGCACGCGGCCGGCCAGGCCGAGCCTGCTGGCCAGCGAATACACGAAGGGGCGGAACCCCACGCCCTGAACGACGCCTTCGACGCGGACGTCCACCCGCTTACGGACCGTCACAGGCCCAGTGTGCGCCTCACCCGGGCGGCTTGTACGGCGGATGACGCGTGTCGCGCCCCCTTCTCCCAGGAACTCACGCGCTCTCTCCTCAAGAAGAAGCACGCTTTGTCCTGAAGAGGACGCCCCCGTCTCCCCGGAAGTCGCGCGCCCATCTCCGAGAAGCGCCCCGGCTCTCCCCCGCGCCGGCCCGGGTGGCTTCCCCCGGCTCTCTCCCGGACGCCTCCCCCGAAGGTCACCCCGGAGGGTTCCCGCTCTCCTCGGGAAGCCGGCCCCGTCTCTTCCAGACAGCTTTGCCCGGCGGGCATGGATAGGGCCGCTTTGCCCGGCGGGCATGGAAAGGGCCGCGCGGGCGGCCGCGCGGCCCTTTCCAGACGTTCCCTACAGGTACTGGCCGGTGTTGGCGACCGTGTCGATCGAACGGCCGGCCTCGGTGCCCTGCTTGCCGGAGACCAGCGTGCGGATGTAGACGATCCGCTCGCCCTTCTTGCCGGAGATGCGGGCCCAGTCGTCGGGGTTGGTGGTGTTGGGCAGGTCTTCGTTCTCGGAGAACTCGTCGACGCAGGCGGTGAGCAGGTGTTGCACCCGCAGACCCTTCTGCCCGCTCTCCAGGAACTGCTTGATGGCCATCTTCTTGCCCCGGTCGACGATGTTCTGGATCATCGCGCCGGAGTTGAAGTCCTTGAAGTAGAGGACTTCCTTGTCACCGTTGGCGTAGGTCACCTCGAGGAAGCGGTTCTCCTCGCTCTCGGTGTACATGCGCTCCACCACACTCTGGATCATGCCGTGGATGGTCGCCTCGCGAGAGTCGCCGTGCTCGGACAGATCGTCGGGGTGCAGGGGAAGGTCGGCCAGCAGGTACTTGGAGAAGATGTCCTTGGCCGCCTCGGCGTCGGGCCGCTCGATCTTGATCTTCACGTCCAGGCGGCCCGGCCGCAGGATCGCGGGGTCGATCATGTCCTCGCGGTTGGAGGCGCCGATCACGATGACGTTCTCCAGGCCCTCGACGCCGTCGATCTCCGACAGCAGCTGAGGGACGATGGTGTTCTCCACGTCGGACGAGACGCCGGAGCCACGGGTGCGGAAGATCGAGTCCATCTCGTCGAAGAACACGATCACCGGGGTGCCCTCGGAGGCCTTCTCCCGCGCCCGCTGGAAGACCAGGCGGATGTGCCGCTCGGTCTCGCCGACGTACTTGTTGAGCAGCTCCGGGCCCTTGATGTTGAGGAAGAAGCTCTTGCCGGACTGGCCGGTCTTCTCCGCGACCTGCTTGGCCAGGGAGTTGGCGACCGCCTTGGCGATGAGCGTCTTGCCGCAGCCGGGCGGGCCGTAGAGCAGCACGCCCTTCGGGGGACGCAGTTTGTGCTCGCGGAACAGGTCGGCGTGCAGGTAGGGCAGCTCGATGGCGTCCCTGATCTGCTCGATCTGCCGCATGAGCCCGCCGATCTCCTCGTAGGAGATGTCGGGGACCTCCTCGAGCACGAGCTCTTCGACTTCGGACTTGGGTATGCGCTCGTAGACGTAGCCGGAGCGGGGTTCGAGCAGGAGCGAGTCACCGGCCCTGATGGGCTGGCCGACCAGCGAGTCGGCCAGTCGCACGACGCGCTCCTCGTCGGCGTGCGAGATGACCAGGGCCCGCCTGCCCTCGTCCAGCAGTTCCTTGAGCATGACGATCTCGCCGACCTCTTCGTAGCCGAGCGCCTCGACCACGTTGAGTGCTTCGTTGAGCATGACCTCCTGGCCACGCCTCAGCGAGTCGACGTCGACGGCGGGGCTGACGTTCACCCGGAGCTTGCGCCCTCCGGTGAACACCTCGATCGTGCCGTCTTCTCGGGCTTCAAGGAAGGTGCCGAAGCCGGACGGCGGCTGCGCCAGCCGGTCGACCTCCTCCTTGAGAGCGACGATCTGGTCCCGGGCCTCCTTGAGTGTGGCCACCAGGCGCTCGTTCTGGCCTGTCACGGCCGCGAGATTCGCCTGTGCCTCATGGAGACGCTCTTCGAGGACTCTGGCCTGACGGGGTGACTCGGCCAGCTTCCGCCTCAGCGCGGTGATCTCCTCCTGGAGGAAGGAGACCTGTGTTGAAAGATCAGCGACCTCCCGTTCGCGCTGCGCGGCTCGAGCCTCAGCATCATCGCGAGCTGCCACGCCCCGTCACCTCCTTCCCAGTCGAGGGCGACTACTAAGGACCTTACCTATCTCGGGCCCCTCCGTAACCTGGCCGGGCAGTGTTCGTCGAGTGACATGCAGTATTCGGTGAATAATCCCCAATGGTGCGTTTAATACTCCCAGCATATGAACACGGCGATCTGTTCCCGTGTCACGCACCAACGCACCCTCGTGGCCAAATTGTCATAGTTCCTCGGTGGTTCCCTTCGGTCGGCGGCGTCGCGGTGGCGGCGTCACTCCGTCTGCCATGCGGCGGGCGCTGACGAGGAAGCCGGTGTGGCCGATCATCCGATGATCGGGACGAACCGCGAGCCCTTCGACATGCCAGTCGCGAACCAGGGTCTCCCACGCATGAGGCTCGGTGAAACACCCGTGATCGCGAATGGCCTCCACGGTCTTGGACATCTGGGTGGTGGTGGCGACATAGCAGCAGATGACGCCGCCCGGCGTGAGGGCCTTGGCGGCGGCGTCGACGCACTCCCAGGGGGCCAGCATGTCGAGGATGACGCGGTCGACGTCGGCCTCGTCGATCGAGGAGACCAGGTCGCCGACGACCAGGCGCCAGTTGTCGTCCATCGGGTCGCCGAAGAACTTCTCCACGTTCTTGCGGGCCACCTCGGAGAACTCCTCGCGGCGCTCGTAGGAGGTGACGTGGCCCTCGGGGCCGACGGCGCGCAGCAGGAAGCAGGTCAGGGCGCCGGAGCCGACGCCGGCCTCGATCACCCGCGCGCCGGGGAAGACGTCGGCCATGCCGACGATCATCGAGGCGTCCTTGGGGTAGATGACGGCCGCGCCGCGCGGCATCGCCAGCGTGTAGTCCTGGAGCAGGTGGCGGAAGGCGAGGTAGGCGGTGCCGCCGGAGGACCGCACGACGGAGCCTTCAGGCTGCCCGATCAGCTCGCTGTGCGGGATGGCGCCCTTGTGTGTGTGGAAGACGCCGTCCTGCTTGAGCGTGATCGTGTGGCGCTTGTTCTTGGGGTCGGTGAGCTGCACCTGATCCCCTGCCTGGAACGGCCCATGCCTGCGGAAACCCATGGCGGCAAGGTTATATGGGTTTCTCGGGCGCGCGGACGCGCGGTATCTATGGGGAATGCTCCCGCGCGACGTGATCTCCACCGGCCCCCTGATCCTGCGAATGCCCGCCGACCCCGACGCCGAGGCGATCGCGCGCATGATGGACGATCCCGTCACCGCCCGGCATCTGCCGCTGCTGCCGTCGCCGTACCGGATCGAGGACGCCCGCGCCTACCTGAAGTTCGCCGAGGACAAGTGGGCGTCGGGCGGCGCGGAGTGGGCCGTCACCGAGGACGGCCGGTACGCCGGCGCGATCGGGGTCCGCCCGCCCGACCGCTGGGGCACGGCCGAGATCGGCTACGTGGTGGCGCCGTGGGCGCGCGGCAGGGGCGTGGCCGCCCGGGCCGCCAGGGCGGTGTCCGACTGGCTGACCGACCGGGGCGTGCACCGGGTGGAGCTGCAGGCCGAGGTGGAGAACGTGGCCAGCCTCAGGGTCGCGCTCAGGGCCGGGTTCCGCGAGGAGGGCCGGCGGCGCAGGGCCAAGCGGCTGCGCGACGGGCGGTGGGTCGACCTGGTCTCCTTCGCGCGCATCGCCGGGGAGCCGGCGGCGGCCGAGGAGCCGTACCTGCCCTTCTTCGACGGCGGCGAGCTGACCGACGGCGTGGTGCGGCTCGCGCCGCTCGCGGTGGAGGACGCCCCGGAGTACCACCGGATGATGTGCGACCCGAGCGTGACCGCCTACTCCCTGACGCCGCCCGCCTCCCTGGAGGAGGACGAGCAGCGCTGCCGCTGCACCGGCTACTGGTGGGTCACCGGGCAGCGCATCGAACTGGCGGTCAGGGACGCCGCCACCGGCGCGTTCGCCGGGCACCTCCAGCTCATGCAGGTCCTTCCCGTGCTCGGGCAGGCCATGATCGGCTACTCGCTGGTTCCGGACTTCCGCGGCAGGGGGTTCATGACCCGCGCGGTGCGGCTGCTGGTCGACTGGGCGTTCGCGCGCACGGCCCTGCACCGGGTCGTGGCGGGCACCGACGTGGCGAACACGGCCTCGCACGCGGTGCTGGAACGTGCCGGTTTCAGCAGGGAGAGCCTGCACCGGGAGCTGTTCCCGAAGCCCGACGGCACCCGGGCGGACGACGTGGAGTGGGTGCGGCTGCGCCCGTCGTGAACGGCTCGACCGGCCCTGCCTGCGAAATGCGGAGAAATCGCAATTTCCTGTTGAGGGGTAGTCAAGAGCCGCGTCGAGGGTGATACTCCGGGGCACCGTTCGGAGTTTCGCGTGATCGGGCCGCGCGATCTCTTCGCCCTCCACCCGAGGGAATCACCGCGATGCCAAACAACCGTGTCGATATCGCCATGCGTGAACTCATCACCGCGTTCTCCTGCCTGGAGGTCGCCGACGTGATCGATCGGCTCGCGCGCGCCGCGGCGGCCGTGGCGGGGACCGCGTACGCGGGGTTCGTCCACGTGGACGTGCTGCGGCGGGACGCCCGTCCGCTGCACGTCCACGCGCCGCCGGGAGACCCGCTGCGGGTGCGGCGGTGGTTGTCGGGGTCCGGGGTGCTGAAGGAGCTGGCCGCCGCGGAGGGGTCGCTCCGGCTGGCGCGGGACGAGTCGATGGGCGAGCCGGGATTCCTGGCCGTGCCGGTGCCGGCGCAGGTCCGCGACCACACGTTCGTGTGGGTGGCGGGACGGGGTTTCCAGGAGGGGGACGAACACCTGCTGAGCCGGTACGCGACGGCGGCGGGGCGGGCGATGGAGGGGGCCCGGGGCCTGGAGGCGGCCGTACGGCTCCTGCGCGGCGTCCGCGCCCTCCGCCCCAGCTGACCCTCCACCCCAACCGCCTCGTCGGCACGGCCACCCCTTCTGAGCTGCCACCTCAGGGAAGCGCGCCCCTCGAACCGATGCACCTGCCGACCAGCCACCTCTTCGGAGAGGGGCAGCGCCTCCGGGACGCCCGCCTCTCTCGAGACGGCTGCACCTTCGGAACACCTGCCCTCTCGGACCGACCGCATCTCAGGAACTCCGGCCCCCTCGGGACGGCCGGCTCATTGGCACGGCCGCCCCCTTTGGGACGGCCCGGATCTCTCTTTCGAAGAGGGCCGCGGACCCGGTCCTGACTTTTCCCGAAATATCGCCCAGCGCCCACGAAATACCCTTACTAACCCCTCCCTCAGACGCCGAGAATTTCCCCTCACCCATTCACCCCCGACCATTCCCGGCGCATTTCGTAAACGCTTATCCGGAAACACGAACGCCCGCACCCCCGGAAAAGAGGTGCGGGCGGACGGGCGCCGGAATCAGCCCCGGTGGGCCTCGAAGCGGAGCGTGCGGGAGACGCCCACGCGCACCGTCGTGCCGGGCGCGATGGTGACCGGCTCGTTGGGCGGGATGTCGTAGAAGTTGGGGTCGCCGGGCGGCTGGATCTGGGTGCCGTTGACCGAGCCCAGGTCGACCAGGTTGACGTCCCAGCCGTCGAGGGCCACCCGCAGGTGGCGGCGCGAGACCGAGCCGTCGGGGCTGGTGACCTTGGCGGGCCTGGCCGAGCCGCCCGCCACCTCGGGCGCGCGCTCGGGGTCACGGCCCAGCAGGTAGTCGCTCTCCAGCGGCAGCGCCGTGCCGTCGTCGAGGATGAGCACGCCGAGCGAGGGCCGCGGCCCCTTGTACGGCACCAGCGTCCGCTGCACCAGGGCGATGCCGCAGACGGCGCAGTAGGGCACCCTGGGGTCGTTGAAGTGGTCGTTCTTGCAGTCGACCCCGTAGACCAGCGGGCGGTCGCCGTGGTCGCCCTGCTGCTCCTGCGGCGGCGGCCCCGGGTGGTCGAAGTGCTCCGGCGGGCCGAGCACGGGCGGGGCCGGCTGGTCGAAGTGATCGGGCGGGCCCATGTGCTGCTGCTGGTCGGCCATGCCGTTGCCGGACGGCGGCAGCTCGTCGTAGGACGGGAACTGCTGGGGCTCGGGGTGGGGCTGCTCCTGCGCGGGCAGGAAGGGAGGCTGGTCCTGGGGCGGGAGGTAGGGCGGCTGCTCGTGCCCGAACGGGGCCTGCTCCTGGCCGAAGGGCGGCTGCTCGTGCCCGAACGGCGGCTGGTCCAGCGACGGCGGCCCGGAGTGAGGGCTGGAGTGGGGACCGGGCTGGGGGCCCGGGTGCGGGACGCCGGCCTGCGCGCCCGAGGGCGGACCCTGGACGATCGGCGGCTGGTCGGCCAGCGGGTAGGGAGGCCGCTCGACGGGTCGTTCGGCCGGCCGCTCGGCGGGCCGCTCGGGCGGCGGGGCCAGGTCGGGCTCCATGTGCAGGGCCGTGTTGGGCATCTCGCTGGTGAGCGGCCGGTCGGCCGCCCGCCCCTGGGGACGGACGTGCGACGGCTGGTCGGTGAGGTCGCCGATCAGGCCGCCGCCGTGGACGACGCCGCCCTCGAAGCCGACCGCGGGATGGGCGTCGCCGGCGCCGGGCAGGGTGAGCTCGACGCGCTCGACCGGGCCGCTGATCAGCCGGTCGGCCCAGGTGAGGGAGTCGCTGCCGGCCAGGCGCGTCTCGCCGCCGGAGGTGCTGACCGAGGCCGAGGCCGAGCCGCTGACCAGGACGGCCACGCCGCCGCCCACGGGACCGGCGACCGCGCACGTGGCCGGGTCGCCCGCCATGTTGGCGGCCAGCACCTGCGCCGCGCGGCGGGCCAGCGCCCGGCCGTCGCCGCCGGAGGCCGCCGTCTCGCGCAGCGCCTCGATCAGGCCGTCGGCGGCCGCCTCGCCCGCGTCGCACACCAGCAGCAGGCCGCCGATGTAGGCGACCAGCCCGTCGCCGGGAAGGGGACGCACCACTCCGAAGCCCTGGCCGCTCATGCGCCCTCCCTCATGACGACCGTGCTGCGCTCATCGGTGCCCTCGCTGCGCTCGGTCACTCAACTCTCCTCCCCGGAAGCCGGCGGTGTTACGGCACCCGCACTGCCGTGCCGGCCACCAGCCATACGCATACCCAGACGACGACGCCGTGTCGCGGCCCAGGCGTCTCGATTCGGTGAACCGGTGGACCACGACCAACCCGTCTACTGTGCAAGTTCGGCCAAACAGAAGACTATCGGCCTGCCGTCCTGGCATCGAAATCGCCGGGCTACGGGAAGTGGCCGGACAAGACCTTAGCCGCAAACGCGCCGGGCATGTCAGACCCCGGTGAAGACGCGGTTGACGTCGGCGGTGGCGAGCACGCCGTAGATCTCGCCGCCGTGCTCCACCAGCAGGTACTCCCCGGCGGGGGCCGAGCGCATGGCGTCGATGAGCGGCTCGCCGGTCAGGTCGGCGGCCAGCACCATGGTCGGTTCGAGCGCCTTGGCCAGCGAGCCGACGTCGACCCACGGGCGCCGGTGCTCGGGAGTGGCCTGGACGGCGGCCTCGTTGACGATGGCGACCGGCCGTCCGTCGTGGTCGACCACCACCAGGGCGCCCGCCCGCTGCTCGGCGGCCTGCCGCAGCGCCTCGGCCAGCGGCGTCTCGGCCGCCACCGGGATCGCCCTGCGGGCCAGCGCGCGCGCGTTGACCTGCGGGATGCGGGCGCGGATGCGGGCCACGCGCAGCGACTGGGTGGCGCCCATCCAGATGAAGGAGGCCAGCACCACCGGCCACAGCAGCTCGACGGGGTCGAACTCCTGCCCGCTCGTCATCGACGTCGCGAACGGCAGGACGACCAGCAGCACGGCCAGCACGCGCCCGCCCCAGGCGGCCACGACCGTGCCGGAGCCGGGGTTCCTGGTCAGCTTCCACACGCCCGCGCGCAGCATCCGGCCGCCGTCGAGCGGCAGGCCGGGCAGCAGGTTGAACACGCCGACGATGAGGTTGGCCACCCACAGCTGCCAGATGAGCACCTCGGCGATGCCGCCGTCGTTGATCACGTACGTGTCGGCGAGCAGGCCGAGCCCGGCCAGGCCCAGCGACAGGCCCGGCCCGGCGGCGGCGACCAGGAACTCCTTGCCCGGCGTGGGCGGCTCCTTCTCGATCTCCGACACGCCGCCGAGGAAGTAGAGGGTGATCCGGCGCACCGGCAGGCCGAACATCTTGGCCAGCACGCTGTGGGCCAGCTCGTGCAGCAGCACCGAGACGTAGAGCAGCACGGCGAAGACGAAGGCCACCGCGTAGGCGACGGTGCTGTCCAGCTCGGGCAGCATGTCGCGCATGCGGGGGCCGAACATGACGGTGATGAAGGCAGCGACGATGAACCACGTCCAGGAGACGTACACCGGGATGCCGAAGGGCCGCCCCATCCGAAGGCCGGGGAACTCCTGACGCGGGCTCTGCTCGCTCACCGCACTCCTCGTACGTCCATTACGTGCTGTTGCTGCCTCGATGCTACGCGCCGGATCACGTGATCCTCGTCCCGGCGAGGGTTATTCTGTCGGGCTCTTGACCTAGAGTGCGGTGCATGACGTTGACCGAACCGGTGATCATCGGAGCTCTCTCCCCGTCCCGGGCAGGCGATTTCATGACCTGTCCCCTGCTCTACCGGTTCCGGGTCATCGACCAGCTGCCCGAGAAACCCTCCCCCGCGGCCGTGCGCGGCACCGTGGTGCACGCCGTGCTGGAGCGGCTCTACGACCTGCCGGCGCCGCGCCGGTCGGTGCAGGCGGCGCTGGAGCTGCTGGAGCCCCAGTGGCAGCGGCTGCTGCAGGAGGACGAGCAGTACGCGCGGATGTTCGCCGACGACGCCGAGCAGGCCGAGTGGCTGGCGCAGGCGCGGGCGATGCTGGAGCGCTACTTCACGCTGGAGGACCCGACCCGGCTGGAGCCCGCCGAGCGCGAGCTCTACGTGCAGGCGGTGCTGGAGGGCGGCCTGATGCTGCGGGGCTACGTCGACCGGCTCGACGTGGCGCCCACCGGCGAGGTCCGGGTGGTCGACTACAAGACGGGCAGCGCGCCCGGCCCCGACTTCGAGGCCAAGGCGCTGTTCCAGATGAAGTTCTACGCGCTGGTGCTGTGGCGGCTGCGCGGGCAGGTCCCCCGGCTGTTGCAGCTGGTCTACCTGGGCGGGCGCGGCGAGGTGCTGCGTTACGCCCCCGACGAGGCCGACCTGCTGGCCACCGAGCGCAAGGTGATGGCGCTGTGGACGGCGATCGAGCGGGCGCTGGAGACCGGCGAGTGGCGGGCGCGCCGCAGCCGGCTGTGCGACTGGTGCGACCACCAGGCGCTGTGCCCGGAGTTCGGCGGCACCCCGCCGCCGGTGCCCGACCGCCAGCCGGGCGACACGGTGCGCAGCAACCGGCGCGCGGCCACCGACGAGCTGTAGCCGCCGATAGCCCTCCGACAGGCCGCTCCTAATCCTCCGAAGGGAGGAGTTCAAGGCTCTCACCTGGGCCTACAGTGAAGCGGTGCGGATCGACCGACCCCTGTTCCACGACACGGTCCTGGCCGTGGTGGTGGCCGCGGCCTCGGTGACGCTCTTCCTCCTCTACGGGCCCGAGCGCCTGGAGCCGGCGGAGCTGACGACGGTGAGCATGCGCGCGCCCGACGGGCTCGGCGCGGCGCTGCTGGTGCTGGCCGCCGCGCCCATCGCGGTGCGCAGGCGCTGGCCGCTGGCGGCGCTGTGCGCCGGCCTGATCCCCGAGACGGCGCTGACCGCGCTGGGTTACGGCACCGGCGCGTCGGGGGTGTCCAGCCTGGTGCTGGTGTACTCGGTGGCCTCCAACCGGGGGCTGGCGGTGGCGCTGGGCGGGCTGCTGGTCTCGCTGCTGACGTACGCGCTGGGGGCGCTGGCCGCGCCGGACCTGCCGCCGGGCGCGAGCGGGCACGTGGTGGCGGTCCTGGTGCTGCTGGCGGTCTGGGGGGCGGGCCGGAGCCTGCGGCTGCGGCGGGCGTACCTGGAGGAGCTGCGCGACCGGGCGGCCAGGCTGGAGCGGGCCCACGCGGCCGACACGCGGGCCGCGCGGGCCGAGGAGCGCTCGCGCATCGCCCGCGAGCTGCACGACGTGGTGGCCCACCACGTGAGCGTGATGACGGTGCAGGCGGCCGCTGCCCGCCGGGTGCTGGCCGCCGATCCCGACCTGGCGCGGGAGGCGCTGTCGGCGATCGAGAACACCGGGCGGCTGGCCATGTCCGAGATGCGCAACATCGTGGGCGTGCTGCGTACCGACGCGCGGGCCGAGCTGGGGCCGCAGCCGGGCGTGGGCGACCTGCCGGTGCTGGTGGAGCAGATGCGCGAGGCGGGGCTGCCCACGCGGCTGCGCGTGGAGGGCGAGCCGCGGCCGCTGCCCGCGGGGGTCGACCTGGCCGCCTACCGGCTGGTCCAGGAGGGGCTGACGAACAGCCTGCGGCACGCGGGCGCCGGGGCCGAGGCGGTGGTCACCGTCTCGCACGCCCCCTCGGGCCTTGACGTACGCGTCGAGGACGACGGCAGGGGCGCGGCTCCGGCGGCCGACCGGCCGGGCCACGGTCTGGTCGGCATTCGCGAGCGGGTCGCACTCTATGGTGGAATTCTGAACATCGGTCCGCGACCGGGGGGCGGTTTCGAGGTGCGGGCGAGCTTCCCGTTGAAGGACGGCCAATGACGATCAGAGTGCTGCTGGTGGACGACCAGCCGCTGCTGCGCACGGGATTCCGCCTGATCTTGGAGGCCGAGCCCGACATCACGGTGGTCGGCCAGGCCGGCGACGGCAAGGGCGCAATGGAGCAGACCAGGGCGCTGCTGCCCGACGTCGTGCTCATGGACATCCGCATGCCGGGCGTCGACGGCATCGAGGCGACCCGCCGGATCGTGCGGGAGGCCGCGCCCACGGCGCACGTGCCGAAGGTGCTGGTGCTGACCACGTTCGACCTCGACGAGTACATCGTGGAGGCGCTGCGGTCGGGAGCCTCGGGCTTCCTGCTGAAGGACGTGCCGCCCGACGAGCTGGTGCAGGCGATCCGGGTGGTGGCCGCGGGCGACGCGATCGTGGCGCCGAGCGTGACCAGGCGGCTGCTCGACCGGTTCTCCAAGCGGCTGCCCTCGGCCTACGAGCAGGCCACGCCGGCCCGCCTCGACCGGCTGACCGAGCGGGAGCTGGAGGTGCTGCGGCTGATCGCCAAGGGCATGTCCAACGCGGAGATCGCGGCCAAGCTCGTGGTGAGCGAGACGACGGTCAAGACGCACGTGGGCAACGTGCTGACCAAGCTGGGGCTGCGCGACCGGGTGCAGGCCGTGGTGCTGGCGTACGAGACCGGGCTGATCACGCCCGGCGCGATGTCCTGAGGCCGCCGCCCCGGCAGGAGGGCGGCGGCCGCAAGGTCTCCGGGCCCGCGTCGGGCCCGCGTCACGCCGGGGTCAGGCCTGCGTCGCCGCGGCGGTCGCGGCGGCGGGGGCGTTCTCCGGGAAGTGGCAGGCCACGCGGTGGCCGCCGGCCAGCTGCTCCAGGGGCGGCTCGACCGTCTTGCAGATCTCCTGCGCCTTCCAGCAGCGGGTGTGGAAGCGGCAGGCGGGCGGCGGGTTGAGCGGGCTCGGCACGTCGCCGGTGAGCCTGATGCGCTCGCGTTCCTTGCGCGCCTTGGGGTCGGGCACGGGCACGGCCGACAGCAGGGCGTTGGTGTAGGGGTGCATCGGCGAGCTGTACAGGCTCTTGCGGTCGGCGATCTCGACGATCTTGCCCAGGTACATGACCGCGACCCGGTCGCTGATGTGGCGCACCACCGACAGGTCGTGGGCGATCACGACGTAGGTCAGGTCGAGCTCGTTCTGCAGGTCCTCCAGCAGGTTGACGACCTGGGCCTGGATGGACACGTCGAGCGCGGAGACCGGCTCGTCGGCGATGATGAGCTTGGGCTTGAGCGCGAGCGTGCGGGCGATGCCGATGCGCTGCCGCTGACCGCCGGAGAACTCGTGCGGGTAGCGGTTGTAGTGCTCGGGGTTGAGCCCGACCAGGGCGAGGATGTCCTGGACCGCCTTCTTGACGCCGTTCTCGGTCTGCACGCCCTGGATGCGGAACGGCGCGCCGACGATGGTGCCGACGGTGTGGCGGGGGTTCAGCGACGAGAACGGGTCCTGGAAGATCATCTGCATGTCGCGGCGGAGCGGCCTGAGCCTGCCCTGCCCCATGTGCGTGATGTCCTGGCCCTCGAAGACGACCTTGCCGCCGGTCGGCTCAAGGAGCCTGGTGACCAGGCGGCCGGTGGTGGACTTGCCGCAGCCGGACTCCCCCACCAGGCCGAGCGTCTCGCCCTTGAAGACGTCGAAGCTGACCCCGTCGACCGCCTTGACGGCGCCGACCTGCCGCTTGAGCAGGCCCTTTGTCACCGGGAAGTGCTTCTCCAGTCCTTGGACGGAAAGAAGCGGCTCGTTCGCGGTCACCGTCTCGCTCACTGGCTCTCCAGCACTGGCTTGATCTCGTTCTCCCACAGCTCCCGCCGCTCCGTCCTGCTCATGTGGCAGCGCACCAGGTGGCCGCCCTCGGTCTCGATCAGGCCGGGCACCTCACTGCTGGACTTGCCCCCGGTGCGCTCGGCGTAGGGGCAGCGGGGGTGGAAGGCGCAGCCCGGAGGCACGTTGATCAGGGACGGCGGCGAGCCCTTGATCGGCATCAGCCGCTCGGTGGGCTCCCGGTCGAGGCGGGGCATCGATCCCAGTAGACCCCATGTGTAGGGGTGCTCGGGACGGTAGAAGATGTCGTCGGCGGTGCCGTACTCGATGCACTTGCCGCCGTACATGACCAGGATGTCGTCGGACAGCTCGGCCACCACGCCCAGGTCG
This sequence comes from Nonomuraea sp. NPDC049646, assembly GCF_044465525.1. Classification (NCBI taxonomy): domain Bacteria; kingdom Bacillati; phylum Actinomycetota; class Actinomycetes; order Streptosporangiales; family Streptosporangiaceae; genus Nonomuraea; species Nonomuraea sp. NPDC049646. Next base: position 126,601 of record NZ_JBITLU010000018.1, read on the forward strand.
TGGGTGATGATGATCAGCGCGGAGTTGAACTCGCGCTGCAGGTCGACCATGAGGTCGAGGATCTGGGCCTGCACGGTCACGTCGAGCGCGGTGGTCGGCTCGTCGGCGATGAGCAGCTCGGGGTCGCACGACAGCGCCATGGCGATCATCGCGCGCTGGCGCATGCCGCCGGAGAACTCGTGCGGGTAGGAGTCGACGCGGCGCTGCGGCTCGGGGATGCCCACGCGGCCCAGCATGTCCACGGCGTGCTTCTTGGCGACGGCCTTGCTGACCTTGTGGTGGATCCGGTACGCCTCGACGATCTGGTCGCCGACGGTGTAGAAGGGGTGCATCGCCGACAGCGGATCCTGGAAGATCATCGCCATCTTCTTGCCGCGCAGCCCGCGCACGTGCTCCTGCGAGGCGCCCACGAGCTCCTCGCCGTCGAGCCAGATCTCGCCCGAGACGTTGGCGCCCTTGCCCTTGTGCAGGCCGAGGATGCCGAGGCTGGTCACCGACTTGCCCGAGCCGGACTCGCCGACGATGCCGAGGGTCTTGCCGCGTTCGAGACTGAAGGTCAGCCCGTCGACGGACCTGACCAGGCCGTCGTCGGTCGGGAAGTGGATCTTCAGGTCCTTGACGTCGAGGAAGGGACTCACGCCAGCCTCACTCTCGGGTCAACGACCGCGTAGAGCAGGTCGACGATCAGGTTGGCCAGGATGATGAAGGCCGCCGCGACGATCGTGACGCCCATCACCTGGGGAAGGTCGTTGTTGCTGATGGCGTCGACGGCGTACTTGCCGATGCCGGGCAGCGAGAAGGTGCTCTCGGTCAGGACGGCGCCGCCGAGCAGCAGCCCCAGGTCGAGGCCGAACATGGTGACCACGGGGGTGAGCGTGGCCCGCAGCCCGTGTTTGAGCACCACCTTCCGCTCGGGCAGGCCCTTGGCCCTGGCCGTGCGGATGTAGTCCTCCGACATGGTCTCCAGCATGCCCGCGCGGGTGAGGCGGGCGTAGCCGGCGGCGTACAGGAAGGCGAGCGTCACCCAGGGCAGCATGAGGTTGTTGGCCCAGGTGAGCGGGTCTTCGCTGATCGGCACCCAGTCGGCCACGTCGCCGACCAGGCCGAGCTGGTCGCGGAAGATGGCCAGGGAGACGATGCCGGTGAAGAAGATCGGCAGCGAGACGCCGGCCAGGGCGATGCCCATGGACAGGCGGTCGAAGAAGCTGCCGCGGCGCAGCGCCGACAACACGCCGGTGGCCACGCCGAAGATGACCCACACCACGGCCGCGCCGAGCGCCAGCGACAAGGTGATCGGCAGGCGGTTGAGCAGGTCGGGCAGGACCGGGTTCTGGCTGACGTAGCTGTAGCCGAAGCAGGGCGCCGGGCAGTGCTCGATGCCGGGGCCGTAGTTGCGATCGACGCCGACGAAGATGCCCTGTACGAAACGTCCGTACTGGACCAGGATCGGGTCGTAGAAGCCGAGGCGCACAGCCGTGTCGTGGATCACCTCGGCGTTGGCCGCCTTGCCCACGTACCGGGAGGCCAGGTCGTCAGCGGACATCCCAGCGAGCCGAGGCACGAGGAAGAAGATGGCGAACGTCGCGATGCTCACCACGAAGAGCAGCATGACGGCCGCTATCAACCGTCTGAGAATGTATGTGAACACTGATCTCGGCCATGGCGGCCGGGCCTTGTGAGCCCGGCCGCCGAAGCCTTCACCTGCTTTCGGTACGGGACGTTCCGGCAGTATGCGCCGTTGCTACTGGGTGCTCAGCGTGAGGAACTCGTACATGCCCCAGTTCTGGGAGACGAAGACGTTCTTCAGCTGCGGCGGACGGTAGAACAGGCCGTGCGCCCAGACGTAGGGAAGGATGTAGGCCGACTCCATGACCTGCTTGTCGACGGCGGCCCAGATGCTGTTGCGCTTGGTCGCGTCGGTCTCGCCCGCGGCCTGGTCGATCAGCTCGTCGATCTTGGGGTCCTTCACGCCGAGGTTGGTGTTACCGGCGGGACGGATGACCCGGCTGTCGACGATCTGCTGGAAGAAGCCGAAGCCCTCGGGGTAGTCGGCGCCCCAGCCGTAGACCATGAGGCCCAGGCCGTTCTTCTTGGCGAAGTCGGGCTTGCCGGCGTAGAGCTTGAAGTAGTCACCCTGCGGGAAGCCCTTGAGCTCCAGCTTGATGCCCACGCGGCCGAGCGACTGCTGCAGCGACTCGGCGGTCTGCTTCTCGGCCGAGCGCTCGTTGCGGAAGGAGATGGTGGTGCTGAAGCCGTTGGGCTGGCCGCAGGCCGCCAGCTCCTCCTTGGCCTTGGCGAGGTCACCGGTCGGGTTGGCCTCGACGCCGTAGGGGTCGATCTTCTCGTAGCCGGTCATCTTGGCCGGCATGAGGCTGAGGGCCACGTCGCCACCGGCGTCCGGGCCGCCGTAGGCGCCCTGGATGGCCGAGCGGTCGGTCGCGTACAGCACGGCCTTGCGGCAGTGGATGTTGTCGAACGGCGGCACGTCACCGTTGATGTTGGTGAACCAGGTGCGGTCGATCGGGGCCGAGTCGGCGTACTGCTTGACCTTCTCGTCGGTCAGGACCGTCTTGCGGGCGTTGGCCGCCACGCCGGTGCTGTTGACCTTGACGTCGATCTTGCCGGAGAGCAGGCGCTGGTCGAGGTCGTCCTCGTTCTGGCCGAGCAGCACCTCGATCGAGTCGTTGAGCTGCTTGCGGTTGGGGTCGGTCGCCGCGTCCCAGTTCGGGTTCTTGACGAGCTCGATGCGCTTGGTGAGCTCGTGCGCCTTGAACATGTACGGGCCGGTCGCGACCGGGTGCTCCTTGTACTTCGAGCCGGTGTCCTTGGCCTCGGGCACGGGGGCCGTCTGCGGGAGCATGGCGAAGTAGTCGAAACCGCCGTACGGCTTCTTCAGGTGGAAGACGATGGTCTGGTCGTCGGGCGTCTCGATCGCCTTGAGGTCGTCGAGCTTGCCCTTCATCTTGTACGGGCCGGTGTAGCCGCCGAGGTCGAGCCAGTCGTTGAAGTACGTCGGGCCGCTGGGCAGGATGTCCTTGTCCAGCGAGCGCGCCACGCCGTACTTGACGTCCTTCGAGGTCACCGGGGTGCCGTCCTCGAACTTGACGCCCTTGCGCAGCTTGTACGTCCACGTCTTGCCGCCGTCGCTCGGCGTGCCCAGGCCCTCGGCCAGGTCGCCGACGAGCTGCAGGCCCTCCTCGCCGGGGACCGGCTTGAACATGGTGAGCGCGCGCGTGTAGAGGCGGGCGAAGTTCCAGGCGTAGCCGTAGTACATGTCGCCCGGGTCCACCGAGTCGAAGTCGCCGGGCATGCCCATGTGGAGGGTGCCGCCGACCTTCTCCGACGGGTTGATGACCGCCGTCACGCCCGCGTTGTACTTGCTGGACGGCTTGTCGTCGCTGCCCGAGCCGCTGGTGTTCTTGCTGCCACCGCCGCCGCCACACGCGGAGACGACCACGGCGAGAGCGGCGGTCACCGCGATCGCCGACGCCTTAGATCTCATCTTCATCGACCTGACACACCCCTTGAATCTAGGAGTTGAGAGAACTTGCGGAAAACTACTCACGAGGCCTTATCGGGCCTTGGGATCGAAGGCGTCCCTGAGGCCGTCACCGAGCAGGTTGAACGCCAGCACGGTGATGAAGATCGCGAGGCCGGGGAAGATCATGAAGTTGGGCGCCACGTCGTAGTTGTGGACCGCCTCAGCCAGCATGCCTCCCCACGTGGGGGTCGGCGGCCGCACGCCCACGCCGAGGAAGGAGAGTGCGGCCTCGAACAGGATGTTCGACGGGATCAGCAGCGTCGAGTACACGAGGATCGGCGCGAGCAGGTTGGGCAGGATCTCCTTGAACAAGATCGTGTGGCTGCGCGCACCCAGGCTTCTGGAGGCGTCGACGAACTCCCGCTCGCGCAGGGAGAGCGTCTGGCCCCGGATGATGCGCCCGATGTAGGGCCAGTTGAAGAAGCCGATGATGAAGACCAGCAGGCTGATCCTGAGGGTGTCGCCCGACATGCCGAACGCCTTGTCGGGGATGACGCCGGCCAGCGCCAGTGCGAACACCAGCAGCGGGAAGGCGAGGAAGATGTCCATGAGGCGGGAGATGACGGTGTCGACCCAGCCGCCGAAGAAGCCGGCGATCATGCCCAGCACGGTGCCGATCACCACGCACAGCAGCGTCGCGAAGAACGCGATCAGCAGCGAGATGCGGGCGCCGTACAGGATCCGGCTGAACAGGTCGCGGCCCGTGGTGGGCTCGACACCGAACAGGAAGTCCCAGCTCATGCCGCCGAAGGCGCCGATCGGAGCCTGGATCGCCGGGTCGATCTTCTCCCGGTGCCATTCGGCCGGGTCGTGACCGAACCACGACACCAGCAGCGGCGCGAAGATCGCCACGAGGATCAGCAGGACGATGACGATGCCGCCGATCATCGCGATGCGGTCGCGCTTGAGGCGCATCCAGGCGATCTGCCCGAGGGAACGCCCCCGGATGACTGAAGACTCCGCCCCCTCAAGAACGGTCTCCGGCCCGGCCTCGACGGCCGAGTCAGGAACATCGAGCGGTGCGGTCATGCCAGTGGCCCCCTGGATTCCAGACGACGTCGTCCGTGTCGGCGCGACCCGGTCAGGGTAGTGCGCCCGTGCAAGGCGAGTCCGCAGAGTCGCGGCCCCAGGAGGCAGAATCTATGGCCTGAGCTGGTATGACCAGTCCCTCAGCGCTCGATGTGGCTCAACTGTGATTCACGCGAAACTTATTCGTATCGATCTTGATGTGAATGTCTACGGCCCGTCCCGGTTGGGTCTCGGAACTGTGACAGTGCCGATCCACGACCGTTTCCGTCCGAAATCAGCTGATCCCGCGGCGCTTCAGAAGCGCTTCGATATCGGAGAAGTCATCGTCGTTCTTGGGGGTCTTGGCGGCCACCGACGGCTGGGTCTTGTTCGCTACGGGCTGAACCGGCGGCTTCCCGCCCGGCTCCGGAGCGGCCTTCTTCTTGCGGCCCAAGGACAGCCTGCGGCCGCGCATCACCCCGGAGACCACGAACAGCACGGCGGCCAGGCCAGCCACGGCCACACCGGCCCACACCATCGGATTGAGCACCAGCCCGGTGACGAACCCCACCGCGGTCGCCCCGATCGTCCACAGCGCGCTGAGCGCGCCGGTCAGGTAGGCCGCCACCGGCAGCAGGGACCAGGCCGCCAGCCTCGTCCCCGCCGCCGCGCCCCGGCGCCTGAAGGCCAGGAAGCTCAGCACCAGCCCTACCGCCGTCACCCCGGCGCACAGCGGCAACCAGGCGATCTGATTGAACATTGAGGCCGCCCCTCGTCTCGACTACGCCTTCCATCCTGGCACGCGAAACGCCGGGGGCCTCTCCTCCGCGAGGACCAGACGCCCCCTAGGGGATCAGCGCGCGCAGATCGGCGACGCCGACCTCGGCCAGCGAGGAGACCACCAGGCGGCCGGGGGCCGGCTCGACGGGCAGCAGGTTGGGGACGGCCACGACGGCGCACCCGGCCGCCGTGGCGGCCGCCACGCCGTTGGGTGAGTCCTCCAGCACCACGCAGCGCACCGGCTCGACGCCGAGCAGCCCGGCGGCCTTGAGGTAGGGCTCGGGGTCGGGCTTGGTCCGCTCGACGTCGGCGGCGGTGACGACGATGTCGAAGCGGTCTTCGCCGAAGCCCTTCAGCACGGCGTCGGCGATCTCCTTCATCGACGAGGTGACCAGGCCGACCGGCACCCCCTCGTCGCGCAGCGCCTCCAGCAGCTCCGCGGCCCCCGGCATGACGGCGACGCCCTCGGCCAGGCGCTCGACCATGCCGGAGACCATCCACTCCTGCACCGTCGGCGCCGGCACGTCGGCCCCGGAGACGGCGAGCATGTAGTCGAGCGTGCGCTCCATGGACCCGCCGACCAGGTGGGCCTGGTGCTGCGGCGTCCAGGCGGCGCCGAGCCTGGCCATCACCCTGGTCTCGATCTCCAGCCAGACCTTCTCGCTGTCGACGAGCAGGCCGTCCATGTCGAAGAAGACCGCTTCCACGTGCTTTCCCCCGATGACGAACTAGACGTTGAAGTACTTGGCCTCGGGGTGGTGCGCGACCAGCGCCGAGGTGGCCTGCTCGGGGTGGAGCTGGAACTCTTCCGACAGGCTGACGCCGATGCGCCCCGGGTCGAGCAGCTCGAACAGCTGCTGCTGGTCCTCCAGGTTGGGGCAGGCCGGGTAGCCGAAGGAGTAGCGGCAGCCCTGGATGTTGACCTTGAGCATGTCGTCGAGGGTCTCCTGGCCGCCGATGCCCCACTCCGCGCGCACCCGGGCGTGCCAGTACTCGGCCAGCGCCTCGGTGAGCTGCACCGACAGGCCGTGCAGCTCCAGGTAGTCGCGGTAGGCGTCCTTGGCGAACAGCTCGGCGGTGGCCTGGGAGATCTTGGCGCCCATGGTGGCCACCTGGAAGCCGACGACGTCGACCTCGCCGGAGTCCTTGCCGCGGAAGAAGTCGGCCAGGCACAGGTGCCGGTCGCGGCGCTGGCGCGGGAAGGTGAAGCGGGTGCGCTCGTTGCCGTCGTCGCCCAGGATGATCAGCGAGTCGCCGTCGCTGACGCACGGGAAGTAGCCGTAGACAACGGCCGCCTCCAGCAGGCCCTCGGTCTGCATGCGCTCCAGCCACATGCGCAGCCGGGGCCGGCCCTCGGTCTCGACCAGCTCCTCGTAGCCGGGCCCGTCGCCGCCCCTGGTGGGCTTGAGGCCCCACTGGCCCAGGAACAGGGCGCGCTCGTCGAGGAAGGCGGAGTACTCGGCCAGCGAGATGCCCTTGACCACGCGGTCGCCGTGGAAGGGCGCGGCCGGCACCGGGTTGTCGGCGGCCACGTCGGAGCGGGCGGGCAGCTCCTCCACCGGCGTGCGCTGCAGCACCGCGCCGGTCTTGACCCGCCGCTCGCGCAGCGGCGGCAGCGTGGCGCCCTCGACGCCGCGCTTGACGGCCATGAAGGAGTCCATCAGCCGCAGCCCCTCGAACGCGTCGCGGGCGTAGCGCACCTCGCCCTCGAACAGCTCGGCGAGATCCTGCTCGACGTAGGCGCGGGTGAGCGCGGCGCCGCCGAGCAGCACCGGGTACTTCTCCGACAGGCCCCTGGAGTTCATCTCCTCCAGGTTCTCCTTCATGATGACCGTCGACTTCACCAGCAACCCGGACATGCCGATCACGTCGGCCTTCTGCTCGTCGGCGGCCTCCAGGATGGCCGAGACCGGCTGCTTGATGCCGAGGTTGACCACCTGGTAGCCGTTGTTGGACAGGATGATGTCCACCAGGTTCTTGCCGATGTCGTGCACGTCGCCCTTGACCGTGGCCAGCACGATGCGGCCCTTGGTCTCGCCCTCGACGCGGTCCATGTGCGGCTCCAGGTAGGCCACCGCGGCCTTCATCACCTCGGCCGACTGGAGCACGAACGGCAGCTGCATCTGGCCGGAGCCGAACAGCTCGCCGACCGTCTTCATGCCGTCGAGCAGCACCTCGTTGATGATCTCCAGCGCGGGACGCTGGGTGAGCGCGTCGTCGAGGTCGGCCTCCAGGCCCTTGCGCTCGCCGTCGATGATGCGCCGCTTGAGCCGCTCCCACAGCGGCAGCGCGGCCAGCTCCTCGGCCTTGCCGGCGCGCATGGCCGCGGCGTCGACGCCCTCGAACAGGTCCATGAAGCGCTGCAGCGGGTCGTAGCCCTCGCGGCGGCGGTCGTAGACCATGTCGAGCGCGACCTGGCGCTGCTCGTCGGGGATGCGGGCCATCGGCAGGATCTTGGAGGCGTGCACGATGGCGGAGTCGAGGCCGGCGTTGACGCACTCGTTGAGGAACACCGAGTTGAGCACCATGCGGGCGGCCGGGTTGAGGCCGAAGCTGATGTTGGACAGGCCCAGCGTGGTCTGGACGCCCGGGTAGCGGCGCTTGAGCTCGCGGATGGCCTCGATGGTCTCCAGGCCGTCGCGCCTGGTCTCCTCCTGGCCCGTCGCAATGGGGAAGGTCAGGCAGTCGACGATGATGTCCTCGACGCGCATGCCCCAGTTGCCGGTCAGGTCCTCGATCAGGCGGGTGGCCACGCGCACCTTCCAGTCGGCGGTGCGGGCCTGGCCCTCCTCGTCGATGGTCAGCGCGACGACGGCCGCGCCGTGCTCGCGCACCAGGCGCATGATCTTCTGGAAGCGGGAGTCGGGGCCGTCGCCGTCCTCGTAGTTGACGGAGTTGACGGCCGCGCGGCCGCCGAGCATCTCCAGGCCGGCCTGGAGCACGGCGGGCTCGGTGGAGTCGAGCATGATCGGCAGCGTGGAGGCGGTGGCGAAGCGGAAGGCCAGCTCCTTCATGTCGGCCACGCCGTCGCGGCCGACGTAGTCGACGCACAGGTCGAGCATGTGGGCGCCGTCGCGGGCCTGGTCGCGGGCGGTCTCCACGCAGTCGTCCCAGCGGCCCTCCAGCATCGCCTCGCGGAAGGCCTTGGAGCCGTTGGTGTTGCAGCGCTCGCCGATGGCCAGGTAGGAGGTGTCCTGGCGGAAGGGGACCGTCTGGTAGAGGGAGGAGGCGCCCGGCTCGGGGTGGGGGCGGCGCGCGACCGGCTCCTTGCCGCGCACCCGCTCGACCACCTGGCGCAGGTGCTCGGGGGTGGTGCCGCAGCAGCCGCCGACCAGCGACAGGCCGTAGTCGCGGGCGAAGGTCTCGTGCGCGTCGGCCAGCTCCTGCGCCGACAGCGGGTAGTACGCGCCGTCGGAGGTGAGCACCGGCAGGCCGGCGTTGGGCATGCAGGACAGCTTGAGCCGCGAGTGGCGGGCGAGGTAGCGCAGGTGCTCGCTCATCTCGGCCGGGCCGGTCGCGCAGTTGAGCCCGACGATGTCGACGCCGAGCGGCTCGATCGCGGTGAGCGCGGCGCCGATCTCCGAGCCGAGCAGCATCGCGCCGTTGGTCTCGATCGTCACCTGGGCGATGATCGGGACGTCCCGGCCGGCGGCCTCGACGGCCCGCTTGGCGCCGATGACGGCGGCCTTGACCTGGAGCAGGTCCTGGCAGGTCTCGATGATGAGCGCGTCGGCGCCGCCCGCGATCAGGCCGGCCGCGTTGTCGCGGTAGGCGTCGCGCAGGCTGCGGTAGGGCAGGTGGCCCAGCGTCGGCAGCTTGGTGCCAGGACCCATCGAGCCGAGGACGAAGCGCGGCTGCTCGGGCGTGGACCAGTGGTCGGCCCGCTCGCGGGCGATGCGGGCGCCGGCCTCGGAGTACTCGAAGACGCGCTCGCCGATGTCGTACTCGCCGAGGGCGGCCAGGTTGGCGCCGAAGGTGTTGGTCTCGACGCAGTCGACGCCGACGGCGAAGTACGCGTCGTGCACGCCCTGGACGATGTCGGGACGGGTGACGTTGAGGACCTCGTTGCAGCCCTCGTGCCCCTCGAAGTCGTCGAGCGTCGGGTCCTGCGCCTGGAGCATCGTGCCCATAGCCCCGTCGGCCACGATCACGCGCTGGGACAACACTTCTCGGAAGGACGGGGAGATGCTCATGCCGTAGAGCTTATCGGCTGAGTCCCGACCGCTTATTCTTCCGCCTGTCAATTGACCCGGCGTCCAATACCGGCGGGCCCGTCCTGCTTCCGTCGCGTGCTCCGGGCGGGCGGTCCGCCCCCTTTCGGGGTGATCCGCTAGGGGCGAACGGAAGGGAGGGGTGAGCGCTGCGGGACGGGGGATAGTCGCGTGGTGGGCTGGGCGAAAGGGGTGGGCCGGTGGCTCGGAGCGTTCGCGGGGAGATCGGTGACGCCGACGCCTGCTTACCGCATAGGCTTAGCGCGATGAGGGAGAGAGGAGGCGACACGTGATCGAGCTCGAAGGGCTCCCCGAGCTCGTCGACCCGGTGCTCATTGCCGCGTTCGAGGGCTGGAACGACGCGGGCGAGGCTTCCAGCGGTGTGATCGCCCATCTCGAGTCGTCCTGGAAGGCCGAGCCGCTGATCGCGCTCGACCCCGACGACTACTACGACTTCCAGGTCACCCGTCCCGTGGTGGAGATGGGCGACGGGCTGACCCGGTCCATCGTGTGGCCGACGACGCGGCTGTTCCACGCCCGTCCGCCGGGCAGCGAGCGCGACGTGGTGCTGCTGCGCGGCATCGAGCCCAACATGCGCTGGCGCTCGTTCTGCGCCGACATCATCCAGGTCTGCCGCGAGCTCGGCGTCGAGCTGGCGGTCATGCTGGGCGCGCTGCTCAACGACTCGCCGCACACCCGTCCGGTGCCGATCCTGGGCGGGGCCACCGACGAGGCGCTGGCCCGTTCGACCAACCTGGAGCTCAGCCGCTACGAGGGCCCCACCGGCATCGTCGGCGTGCTCCAGCACGCCTTCGGCGAGGCCGGGCTCGACGCGATCTCGCTGTGGGCCTCGGTCCCCCACTACGTCGCCCAGCCGCCCAACCCGAAGGCCACCCTCGCGCTGCTGCGCCGCATGGAGGACGTGCTGGAGATCCCGATGCCGCTCGGCGACCTCGACGAGGAGGCGCGCGCCTGGGAACGCGGCGTCGACGAGCTGGCCTCGCAGGACAGCGAGGTGGCCGAATACGTCAAGGAGCTGGAGGAGCGCAAGGACGCGGCCGAGCTCCCCGAGGCGAGCGGCGACGCGATCGCCGCCGAGTTCGAACGCTACCTGCGCCGCCGCGACCGCGACACCGACAGCTGACCTCGCCCCCCAGCCCGCCACACCTGCCGGCCTGCCGGGGCATCGCAGCCCAAGCCGCCACCCCGGCCCGCCGGCCCCGGGGGCCATCCCGGCCCAGACCGCCACAACCGTTGGCCGGCTCCGGGGCCCATTCCGGCCCAGGCTGTCGCACCCGGCGGCTGACTCCGGGGGCATCGCGCGGCTTAGCTCCCCCGGCGCCGACTCCGGGGGCATCGCGCGGCTTGGCTGTCCCGGCCGCCGACTCCGGGGTCGTCTCGGCTCAGGCCGTCACGCCCGGTGGCTCGCTCCCGGAGGAGTCCCGTGGCGCTGTCCTCCACATCCGGCGGCCGACTCGGCGGGCAACCCCCGGGGCCAGGCCAGGGCGGTGGGGTTGTGGAGCTATGTCCCGGGCCGCGTTCAGGAGGTCGGACGTCCGGGGCCAGGGCTGTGTGGTCGCTCGGCTGTTTCCCAAGCTGTGGCTGGGAGGTTGCTTGAGGTGCAGCCCAGGCTGGGGCTGTGGGGCGCTCGCTCACGTCTCGGGGGCGAGGGGACGAGGTCGCTGGCTGCGTCTCTTGGTGCCTGCGAGGTCGCGTGGCCGGATTCCCGGCGGTGCGGGGTCACCTGCGTATTGCGTGGGCCGGGTGTGAGGGTTGGTGTGCGAGGGACTGGTCGTGGCGGTGCCAGATCAAGGTGGTCACGGCGGGGTCCGGAGCTAGCGGGGCGGTGATCAGGTCGGCGCCCGAGGCGGTCAGCCGGTCGTGGAAGAAGCCGGGGGCCAGTACGTACGAGGCCACCACCACCCGGCCATGAGTCGTCCTGCGTGCCTGGTCCACCGCGTCGGGCAGCGACGGCGTCCCCGAGGTGGCGAAGGCCGCCGTGACCGGCCGCGACAGGCGTACCGAGAGCTGCCGGGCCGCGGCGCGCACGTCGGCGAGCCCCGCGGGGTCGGACGAGCCCGCCGCGCCCAGGATCACCGTGTCGTCGGCGCGCAGCCCCGCCTGGGCCAGCGTGCGGACGAGTGCCGAGGTCAGCAGGGTGTGCGGACCGAGCCGGCCGGCCACCAGCGCGTCCGGACGATGGGCGGCGACCACCTCGGGCAGGTCGACGTGCACGTGGTAGCCCCCGGCCAGCAGCAACGGCACGACCACCAGCGGCCCCGGCACGGCGGGCAGCACGTCGGCGAGCAGCGGCGCGCTGATCTCCAGGAAACTCAGCTCGACCCGGCATCCCGGCCGGGCCCTGCGGACCGAGCGGGCCAGCGCGGCCAGCGCCCGCTCCCCCGCCGCGCTCCGCGTGCCGTGGGCGGCCAGCACCAGCGTGGGCAGGGCCCCGTCCTCCGGCGCGAACGCCTCCGCCGGAGCAGGCACACGTACCAGGGCAGCGCCCCGACCCGGCGCCGGGCCAGAGCGGGTGGGCTCCTCGGGAGGCATGGGGTGGGCGGGCTGCTGGGGGGCCATGCTGTCGCCCGGCTCGTGAAGGGGCAGGCGGGCGGTGGGGTGGTTGGGGGTCATGGGGTGTGGGGGCAGGAGAGGCGGTAGCCGCGTTTGACGACCGTCTCGACGATGCCGGCCGGTCCCAAAGCCCGGCGCAGCCGGGTGACGGCCATCTCCACCGCGTGCTCGGCCGAGTCGCGGGCCGCGCCCGGCAGGACGGTGCGCAGGTCGGCGCGGGAGACCACGTGGCCCGGCTTGTCGGCCAGGCGTTTGAGCACCGCCATCGGCGCGGGCGGCAGCGGACGCAGGTCGCCGTCCACGACGACGGCGTGGCCGCGCACCTCCAGCCGGTGCCCGCCCGCGACCAGCCGGGTGACGCCGTGCTCGGGCAGGTGCCTGGCCAGCGCGCGGGCCAGGGCGCCGAGCCGGGACCGGTCGGGCCGCAGGACGCGTACGCCGCGCGAGGTCAGCGGCTCGGCCGTGACGGGCCCCACGCAGGCGGCCACGACGGACCCGCCGAACGCGGCCAGCAGCGCGTCCTCCAGCCCGTCGGCGCGGGCCGCGCCGAGCATGGCGTGGACGGCGGGCGCGCTGGTGAAGGCCACCGCGTCCACCGCGCCGGAGACGGTCTGGCTGATCAGGCGGCGCAGGGGCGAGCCGTCGCGGCAGGGCAGCCACCGGTAGACCGGGATCTCGATCACCTCGGCCCCGGCCGCGCGCAGGTCGGCCACGAAGGCGGTGAGCGGCTCGCCGTGCTGCTGGACCGCGATGCGCCGGCCGCGCAGGTCCTGGGCGAGCAGGTGCTCCTTGACCTCGTCGCAGGACTCGGTGACGGGGGTCCAGTGGTCGGTCAGCCCGGCGGCCCGTACGGCTCCCCTGGCCTTGGGGCCGCGGGTGAGCAGGCGCGCCCTGCCGAGGTGGTCGCCGAGGTCGGCGGACAGGCCCCACCCCTCGGCGGCGGCCATCCAGCCGCGGAAGCCGACGCCGGTGGTGACGACCACGTCGTCCAGGGGGGCCTGGAGGGTGAGCCGGGTGGCGGCGAGCAGGTCGGCGTCCTCGGCCAGGGGCACCAGGCGGATGGCGGGGGCGCTGACGACGCGGGCGCCGCGCCGCGCCAGCAGGGCGGCGAACTCCTCCCGCCGCCGCGTGGCGGTCACCCCGACGGTGAACCCGGCCAGCGCGTCGGGCGCCGTCTCGGGAGCCCCTTCGGAAAGGACGGTCATGCCGGCACCTCCGGGCAGGCGGGGCCCGGCCGGGCCCCGAGCGCCCGGCCGGGCATCACAGGCGCGGGCGACGCAAGTGAGATCACGCTCCGATCCTGCTTTCGGGTGGTTTCGCCCTTGGGTCTCCGCTGTTACCGCTGTGCTACAAGGCACGGCCTTCAGGGTTGAGGGGATCCGGCGACGGGAACCGTTCCGCATGACGATCGCGGCGTTTCGGGGAGTTGCGGGTGACGGTCCGGCCTATTCGCGTGTTCGACGATCCGGTGCTCCGCGTGGTGGCGGAGCCGGTCCAGGACTTCGACCGGGAGCTGCGGCGCCTGGTGAAGTCGCTGACGCTCACCCTGCGGGCGGGCACGGGCCGGGCGGGCCTGTCGGCCCCGCAGATCGGCGAGCCGGTGCGGGTGCTCGTCTACTCCTACGACGGCCGGTCGGGGCATCTGGTCAACCCGCGGCTGGAGCTGTCGGAGCGGCGGATCACCGCCGACGAGGCGTGCCTGTCGGCGCCGGGCCTCTGGCGTCCGCTGGAACGCTCCTACATGGTCACGGCGCGCGGCCGGGACATGTTCGGCAAGCCGGTGACGCTACGGGCGCTGGGCGTGCTGGCGAGGGTGCTGCAACACGAGGCCGATCATCTCGACGGGGTGCTGTTCAGCGACCACCTCGAAGCTGAGGAGCGGGCACGCTTCCTTGCCGAGGCACTGCCGGCGAGCTGAGCTCGCGCCGCTGTTCGGGGTCGGTGCCGCCCCACACGCCGTGCGCCTGCCGGGTGTCCAGGGCGTACTGCAGGCAGGGCCGGCGCACGGGGCACCGGCCGCAGATGGTCTTGGCCTTCTCGACCTGCGAGCGGCCGGGGCCTTCGAGCGAGATCGGGAAGAACAGTTCGGGGTCCAGTTCCAGGCAGGCTGCCCTGCGTGACCAGTTGAGCATCATCATGCCCATCGCGCCTACCCATGCCTTCCGGCGTCATACCTGGCAGATCCCGGCCGAGTTCCCAGCTCGGTTCCCAGCTCAGATCTCGGCTCGGATCCCAGCTCAGATCTCGGCTCGGATCCCAGCTCAGATCTCGGCTCAGATCTCGGCTCAGATCCCAGCTCAGATCTCGGCTCAGATCTCGGCCAGCAGCCGGTCCCAGTCCCGCAGGAACCTGGGCAGGCCGTAGCGGGCCAGGGCGGCGGCCCGCGCGGCCTTGCCGGCCTGGGCGGCCCGCTCGGGGTCGGCGACGAAGGCGTGCAGGGCGTCGGCCAGCACGTCCACCCTGGTGGAGAGCACCCCGGCCTCCTGCGGCACCGCCTCGACGGCCTCGGTCGTGGCCAGCGCCACGACGGGCAGGCCGAGGGTCATGGCCTCGATGAGGGCCAGGCCCAGCGACGTCCAGCGGTAGGGGTGCAGGTAGGCGCGTCTGCGGGCCAGGGCGGCGTGCATGACGTGCTGCGGCAGGTCCTCGTAGGTGCCGTACGGCAGGCCGTCCACCTTCATGCCGAACACGTCCAGCGGGACGCGCTCGGCGAAGCGCGGCAGCAGGTCGGTGCCGGCGACCCTGGTACGGCGTACCGGCTCGTTGACCACGACGCCGGCCCTGGCCAGCTCGCCGGTGTACAGGTGGCCGGGGTCGGGGACGCCGTGCTCGATCACCCGGGTGGGTGCCCTGCCGTTGTCCCAGAACAGCTCGTTGAAGTGGGTCACGTGGACGATCGTGACGTCGCTCTGGCCGGACAGCGGATGCCTGGTGCGCGGGACGTCGCCGGCCGGGGTGTTGTGCTCGACGTACACGCCGGGCACCGCGCGGCCGAGCCACTCGCGGGCCAGGTCGATCTCGTGCGGCCGCTGGTAGACGACGACGTCGATCGGCTCGTCGCGGAGCCGGTCGTAGGCCACCTCGCGGACGTTGTCCGGCCAGTCGTAGGTGGCGGCGCGCCCCCGGCCGTCGGGTCCGCGCCCGGGGACGAGCGGCAGCACGTAGTCGTGGCCGCCGCTGACGAAGGCGCTGGTCCACGAGCCGTGGACGTGCCAGATGAGGATCCTCACCAGCGGCTCCAGCCCATGGCCCGGGCCCAGGGCGCGGACGAGGCCGCCGCCACGGGCACCTCGGGCGCGCTGAGCACCCGGTCGACGACGTCGGTGAGATCGTCGGCGACCTCGGCCGCCTGCTCGATCTCCTCCTCCAGCGTCTGCCTGGTCGGCACGAGGATGCCCCGGGCCCCCGCGGCCCTGGCCGCCTCCATGTCCCGGCCGATGTCGCCGACCACCACGCAGTCGCGCGGGCTGACGTCGAGGACGGCGGCCGCCCGGATCACCAGCCCCGGCGCCGGTTTGCGGCAGGTGCAGCCGTCGGCGTCGTCGTGCACGCAGATGGCCCACGCGTCGAACGGCCCGAGCAGTTCCTCCACCCTGGCGTTGACCTGGTCCATCTCGTCCGGCGAGAGCAGGCCCTTGGCCACGCCGGACTGGTTGGTGACCACCGCGACGGGCACGTCGGCCCGGCGGAGCCTGCCGAGCGCCTCGATCGCTCCCGGCATGGGCTCGACGAGGCGCGGGTCGCCGTTGTACGGCACGTCTTTGATCAAGGTTCCGTCCCGGTCGAAGAGGACGGCCCCGGGACGTCGCTTTTCGAACACCTCTCACCTCCGTCGCCGGTCCGGCAGCTACCCGGGCCGCCACCCGGCAAACAACTACACAGAGTGACCAATCCCAGGCGGTTACGCCCGTTTTCGCATCTCGCGAGGTAGCCCAAGGTTTGAGAGCCGCTTCTCTCGGTAGCGGTTCTCGACATCTGCGGGGGAGGAAACGATGAAGTTTCTCGGCATCAACGCGATCTTCCACGACCCGGCCGCGGCGCTGGTCGTCGACGGGAAGATCGTGGCCGCGGCGGAGGAGGAGCGCTTCAGCCGCCGCAAGCACGGCAAACGGCCGCTGGCGTTCTCGGCGTGGGAGCTGCCCGAGCAGGCCGCCGCCTGGTGCCTGCGCGAGGCGGGCCTGTCCCCCGAGGACCTGGACGCCGTGGCCTACTCCTACGACCCGGCGCTGGTCGTCCAGCGGCCGGAGGGCGACTGGGAGGACCTGCGCACGAAGTACGCCGTCAGGGCGCCCGCCTTCCTGGCGACCGCGCTGCCGGGCCTGGACGCCGGGCAGGTCTCGTACGTGCCGCACCACGTGGCGCACGCCGCCTCGGCCGGCCTGGCCTCCCCCTGGCGCGACTGCGCGGTGCTGGTGTGCGACGGGCGCGGCGAGAACGTCTCGCACCTGGCCGGCCGCTACCGCGACGGCGAGCTTGAGGTGCTGGCCGCCCAGGAGCTGCCGCACTCGCTCGGCCTGATGTACGAGGACGTCACCCAGCACCTGGGCTTCCTGCGCTCCAGCGACGAGTACAAGGTCATGGCCATGGCCTCCTACGGCCGGCCGCGCCATCTGGAGTCGCTGCGCGAGATCATCTACACGACCGGCGACGGCGGCTTCCGCGTCGAGCCGGTCGACTGGAACGTCTACGTCAAGGCCCTGGCCATGGGCGAGCCGTGGACCTCCGACCACGCCGACCTGGCCGCCAGCGTGCAGGCCCGGCTGGAGGAGGTGCTGCTGGAGCTGGCCCGCTGGCTGCACGAGCGCACCGGCGAACGCCGGCTCGCGCTGGCCGGCGGGGTGGCGCTGAACTGCGTGGCCAACACCCGGCTGCTGGACGAGGGGCCGTTCGAGGAGGTGTGGGCCCAGCCGGCCGCCGGCGACTCCGGCACGGCGCTGGGCGGCGCGCTGCACCTGGCGCAGACCTACGGCGAGCCGGCCGGTCCCATGCCGGGCGCGGCGCTCGGCCGCGGGTTCACCGACGAGGAGCTGGGCGCCTGGCTGGACGTGGCGCGGGTGCCGTACACGCGGCCGGCCGACCTGGGCGCGGCGGTGGCCGCCGAGCTGGCCGCCGACCGGATCGTGGCCTGGTTCCAGGGCCGGTCGGAGTACGGGCCGCGGGCGCTCGGCCGCCGGTCGCTGCTGGCCCATCCGGGGCACGCGCGCAACACCGAGCGGCTCAACGACGTCAAGGGCCGGGAGCAGTTCCGGCCGATCGCGCCCATGGTCCTGGAGTCCAGGGCGCCGGAGATCTTCGGGCGGGGGCCGGTGCCCTCGCCGTACATGCTGTTCGTGCACGACGTGCGCGAGCCCTGGCGGGACCGCATCCCGGCGGTGGTGCACGTGGACGGCACCGCGCGCATCCAGACGATCTCGCCGGCCGACGACCCGCTGATGGCGCGGGTGCTGACCGAGTTCGAGGCGCGCACGGGGCTGCCGGTGGTGGTCAACACCAGCCTGAACACCGCGGGCCGGCCGATGGTCGACGACCCGCGGGACGCGCTGGAGTGCTTCGGCTCCTCGCCCGTGGACGTGCTGGCGCTGGGGCCGTACCTGGTGCGGCGCGGGGAGGTGTTCGCGTCGTGATCACCGTCGTGATCCCCACCATCGGCCGCGCCACGCTGCGGGAGACGCTGGCGGCGGTGGGCCGGACGGCGCCGGTGATCGTGGTGGACGACCGGCGGGAGGCCGCCGCCGCGCTGGAGCTGCCCGATCACGTGCGGGTCGTGCGCTCGGGCGGCCGGGGCCCGGCCGCGGCGCGCAACGCCGGGTGGCGGGCCGCCGGGACGCCCTGGGTGGTGTTCCTCGACGACGACGTGATCCCCGCGCCCGGGTGGGCCGAGGCGGTCTGGAAGGACCTGGTGGACCTGCCCGACGACGTGGGCGGCAGCCAGGGCCGGATCCAGGTGCCGCGACCGGCCGGCCGGCGGCCCACCGACGCCGAGCGGCACACGCTGGGGCTGTCGGACGCGCTGTGGGTGACGGCCGACATGGCCTACCGGCGTTCGGTGCTGGAGCAGATCGGCGGGTTCGACGAACGTTTCCCCCGGGCCTACCGGGAGGACGCCGACATCGCCCTGCGGGTGGCGCGGGCCGGCCACCGGCTGGTCGCGGGCGAGCGCGTGACCACGCACCCGGTGCGCCAGGACGGGTTCTGGGCGAGCGTGCGCTTCCAGCGCGGCAACGCCGACGACGCGCTGATGCGGCGGCTGCACGGGCCGGGCTGGCGGCAGGCCATCGGCGGGTCGGGGGGCCGGCTGCGCCGCCACGCCGCCACCTCCGCCGCCGCGCTCACGGCCGCCGCCCTCGGCCTGGCCGCCACCGCGGCCCGCCCGCCCGGAAGAGGACGCGCGGACCGGTGGCCCGTGAGACGGCCCGGCAGTCGGCCCGGCGGGCGGCTCGATCGGCGGCCCGGCAGGCGCGGCGCGGCCGGCGGGTGGCGGGCGTTGCCGGTGCTGGCCGCGCTCGCCGGAGCCCTGTGGGCGGCGATGACCGCCGAGTTCGCCTGGCGGCGCATCGCCCCAGGGCCGCGTACCCCGCGCGAGGTGTGGCGCATGGCCGTCACCAGCGTGGTGATCCCGCCGGTCGCCTGTGTGCACCGGCTTCGGGGGGAATGGAGGTGGCGGCGATGAGACGTCGCGATCCGGCGGCTCGCTGCGGCGGCAGCCGTACGAGCGCCGCGCGGTGCGGCGGGAAGGCCGGACGGCCCGCCCGCGCCCGCAAGCCCGCGCAGAACACCGCAGCGCAGAACACCACGGCTCAGACCACGACGGCGGACCCCGCCACGCCGGAGGCATTGGCCTGCCGGGCGGCCGGAGAGCACGGCGGCGGCCGGGGACGCGTCCTGGTGGCGCGGCTCGACGACGCCGGGGACGTCCTGCTGGCCGGGCCCGCCACCCGGGCCGTGCGCACGCTCGCCGACGAACTGGTCTTCCTGGCCGGTCCCAACGGCCGGGCCGCCGCCGAGCTGCTGCCCGGCGTGGACCGGGTGATCGAGTGGCGGGCGCCGTGGATCGACCACTCCCCCGCCGCCGTGTCCAACGCCCAGGTCGCCGACCTGATCGCCCGGGTCAAGGGCGTGGACGAGGCGCTGCTCCTGACCTCCTTCCACCAGTCGGCGCTGCCGCTGGCCCTGCTGCTGCGGATGGCCGGCGTGCGGCGCGTCTGCGCGATCAGCAACGACTACCCCGGCTCGCTCCTGGACGTCCGGCACGTCGTGGACGAGACGCTCGACGTGCCCGAGGCCGAGCGCATGCTGGCCCTCGCGCGGGCGGCCGGGTTCGATCTGCCACCCGGCGACGACGGCAAACTGGCTGTTCGGCGGCCCTTGCCGGATATCGGCCGGGAAAGCGGGCATCTCCTAGGCGTCGGCGGCGCTGCCGATGAACGCTCGTACGTCGTGGTGCATCCAGGGACGTCAGCCCCCGCCAGAACGTGGCCGGCCGACAGGCATCGGCAGGCCGTCAGGGAGCTGGTGGACGACGGGCACCGGGTCGTCGTGACCGGCAAGGAACGTGACCTCACCGCCTACGTGGCCTGCGACGCGGCAGTCGACCTCGGGGGCAGGACCACGTTCGCCGAGCTGGCCGCCGTGATCGAAGGCGCCAGTGTGCTGGTGGCCGGGAACACCGGTCCCGCGCACCTGGCCGCGGCGGTCGGCACGCCGGTCGTGAGCCTGTTCGCCCCTGTCGTCCCCGCCGCTCGATGGGCCCCGTACGGCGTGCCCACGGTGCTGCTCGGCGACCAGCAGGCGCCCTGCTCGGGAAGCAGGGCGCGCACCTGTCCGGTGGCCGGGCACCCGTGCCTGTCCCTGGTGACAAGTGAGCAGGTGGTCAAGGCAGTGAGGGAGCTGACGCAGTGAAGGTCGATCTCATCTCCGAACACGCCGATCCGCTGGCGGCGATCGGTGGCGTGGACGCGGGCGGGCAGAACGTCTACGTCGCGCACCTGGCCGTCGCACTGGCCGAGCGCGGGCACACGGTCGTCGTCCACACCAGGCGCTCGGCGCGGTCGCAGCCCGACGCGGTGACCATGGCGCCGGGCGTCACGGTCGAGTACGTCACGGCGGGCCCGGCCGCGGTCGTCCCGAAGGACGAGCTGCCGCCGTACATGCCGGAGTTCACCCAACGCCTGGCCGAGCGCTGGGCGGCCGACCCGCCGGACGTGGCGCACGCGCACTTCTGGATGAGCGGCCAGGCGGCCCTGCGGGCCGCCGGGGGCGTGCCGGTGGTGCAGACCTTCCACGCGCTGGGGACCGTGAAGCGGCGCTGGCAGGGCGAGGCCGACACCAGCCCGGCGCACCGGATCGAGACCGAGCGCGAGATCGGCAAGCGGGCCGACGCGGTGCTGGCCACCTGCAGCGACGAGGTGAGCGAGCTGTGCGCGATGGGCGTGCCCGAGCGGCGCGTCACGGTGGTGCCCTGCGGGGTGGACCTGACGGCGTTCCGCCCGCAGGGGCCGGTCGCGCCGCGCGCGGGCGCCAAGGTGGTGCTCAGCATCGGCCGGATGGTGCCGCGCAAGGGCGTGGACACCCTGATCGCCGCGCTGCGCCAGCTCCCGGACGCCGACCTGGTGATCGCCGGCGGCGGCCCGGACGACGAGGAGGAGACCGCGCGGCTGCGCGACCTGGCCTTCGCCTACGGGCTCCAGGACCGGGTGCACCTGATCGGCAGCGTCCCGCGCACGCACGTGCCGGCGCTCATGCGCTCGGCCGACGTCGTGGTCACCGTGCCCTGGTACGAGCCGTTCGGGATGGTCCCGATCGAGGCGATGGCCTGCGGCGTGCCCGTCGTGGCCTCGGCGGTCGGCGGCCACCTGGACACGGTCGCGGGCTGCGGCGTGCTGGTCCCGCCGCGCCGCCCGCGGGCGCTGGCCAGGGCGCTGCGCGACGTGCTCGCCGACCCGGGCAGGCGCGCGGCGCTGGGCGCGGCGGGGGCGCGGCGGGCCCGCGAGCGGTACGGCTGGTCCCGCATCGCCGAGCAGACCGAGGCGGTGTACACGCAGGTCATCGACGGCAAGCTCTGCCGCCTGGCCGCTCTGGGGGGTTGATCATGGACAGACATCTGGAAAAGCTCTGGACCACGCTGGAGAAGGTCGACGACCACGCGGTCACCATCCGTGCCTGGGGCGGGAAGCTGGCCGGCGTGCTGTCGGCCGGCGGCCGGCTGCTGGCCTGCGGCAACGGCGGGTCGGCGGCCGAGGCCCAGCACCTGACGGCCGAGCTGGTGGGCCGGTTCCGGGCCGACCGGCCGCCGTACGCGGCGATCCCGCTGCACGGCGACAGCTCCTCGATGACCGCGATCGCCAACGACTTCGGCCACGAGGAGGTCTACGCCCGCCAGGTGCGCGCGCACGGCCGTCCCGGTGACGTGCTGATGTGCCTGTCGACCAGCGGCGGCAGCCCGAACGTGCTGGCCGCGGCCCGGGCGGCGCAGGAGGTCGGCGTCGTCGCCTGGGCGCTGACCGGGCCCGCGCCGAACCCGCTGGCCGACCTGTGCGACGAGGCGGTGGCCGTGCCCGCGCAGGAGACGGCCACCGTCCAGGAGGTGCATCTCGCCATGATCCACCTGCTCTGCGACGCCGTCGAGGAGGCCGTCTGATGGGCCCCCTCGTCGTCATCGGCGACACGCTGCTCGACGTGGACGTCGAGGGCGACAGCGAGCGGCTGTGCCCGGACGCGCCGGTCCCGGTGGTCGACATCGCGGCCGAGCACGCCCGTCCCGGCGGGGCCGGGCTGGCCGCGCTGCTGGCCGCGCGGGACGGCGCGGAGGTGGTGCTGATCACCGCGATCGGCGACGACCCCGACGGTCACCGCCTGTGCGCGCTGCTGTCGGAGGAGGTCGAGCTGGTACGCCTGCCGCTGAACGGCGGGACCGTGCGCAAGACCAGGGTCAGGTCGAGGGGCCAGACCATGCTCAGGCTCGACAGCGGCGACGGCGTGGCCCCGTCCGACCCGCCCGGCGAGATCCCCGAGGAGATCACGGCGGTGCTGGCCCGCGCCGGCGCCGTGCTGGTCTCCGACTACGGCAGGGGCGTGGCCGGCCTGGCCCGGGAGCCGCTGCGCGAGACCCGCGTACCGGTCGTGTGGGACCCGCATCCCCGGGGCGGGCCGCCCATGCCGGGCTGCACGCTGCTGACGCCGAGCGAGGCGGAGGCCAGGATGCTGTGCCCGGACGGCTACCGCGGCCCCGACCAGGCGGCCCGCCGCCTGGTGCGGGAGCTGCGCGCCGCAGCCGTGGCGGTCACCACCGGCGGCAACGGCGCCACGCTGGCCGTCCAGGGCGGCCCGCTGACGCGGGTGCCGCCGCCGGTGACGGCCGCCGGGCAGGACGCGTGCGGCGCGGGCGACCGGCTCGCCGGCGCCGCGGCGCTCGCGCTGCGGGACGGCGCGGACGTCGAGGAGGCGGTCACCATCGGCGTCGGCGAGGCCTCGCGCTTCGTCGAGCGCGGCGGGGCCGCCACCGTCAGGACCCAGGAGCAGCGGCTAGGCGACCGGCCGCGCACCGCGCTGGAGGTGGCCAGGCTCACCCGCGCGCGGGGCGGCCGGCTGATCGCCACCGGCGGCTGTTTCGACCTGTTGCACGCGGGGCACGTGAGCCTCCTGCGGCGGGCCAGGGCGCTGGGCGACGCTCTCGTCGTCTGCGTCAACTCCGACGACTCGGTGCGCAGGCTGAAGGGCCCGTCCAGGCCCGTCGTCGACGCGCGTGACCGGGTCGAGGTGCTGCGGGCGCTGAGCTGCGTGGACGCGGTCCTGGTGTTCGAGGAGGACACCCCGGCCGAGTCCATCGAGCTGCTGCGGCCCGACGTGTGGGTGAAGGGCGGGGACTACGAGGGGGAAGTCCTGCCCGAGTCAGAGGTCCTGAAGCGGCTCGGCGCCGAGTTCGTCGCGCTCAGCACGCTGCCGGGACGTTCGACCAGCAATCTGATCAGGGAGATCCAGTGAATATTTTGATCACCGGTGGCGCCTCCGGTCTCGGCCTGGCCACCGCCGAAGCGGTCGAGAAGGAGGGCTGGCGGGCGCTCGTCGTCGACGTGCGCGAGCCGGACCAGCGCTTCGACCACGTCACGGCCGACCTGGCCGACCGCGGGCAGGCCGAGCGGGCCGTACGCGAGCTGGCCGAGCGGGCCGGCGGCCTGGACGGCGTGGTGACCGCGGCCGGCATCGACGCCTGCGGGCGCCTGGAGGACGTGCCCGCCGACGACTGGGAGCGGGTGATCCAGGTCAACCTGCTCGGCACGGCCGCCGTCGTCCGGGCGGCGCTGCCGTACCTGAAGCGGACCCGCGGCAAGGTGGTGACCTGCGCCTCGACGCTCGGGCTGCGCCCGCTGAGCGACGCCTCGGCGTACTCGGCGTCCAAGTTCGGCGTCGTCGGCTTCACCAGGGGGCTGGCGGTCGAGCTGCGCGGCGAGGTGGGGGTGACCCTGCTGATCCCGGGCGGCATGCGGACGAGCTTCTTCGACGGACGTCCCGAGCAGTACAAGCCGGGCCCGGAGGCGGGGCTGAACGACCCGGCCGACGTCGCCCAGACCGTCGTGTTCGCGCTCCGGCAGCCGGCCGGGTGCGAGGTCAGAGAGCTGGTCGTCTGCCCCTCCACGGAGACGTCATGGCCCTAGAACTGCTCGCGTTGCGCGGGCTCGGCCTGGGCGACCTGCTCACGGCCGTCCCCGCGCTGCGGGCGCTGCGCCAGTCCTTTCCCGGGCACCGGATCACGCTGGCCGCGCCCAAGTCCCTGGAGGCCCTGCTGCCGCTGATCGGCGCGGTGGACGCCCAGGTGGACGTGTCCGGGCCGGGCCCGGTGCCGTTCCGGCGGCCCGACATCGCGGTCAACCTGCACGGCAAGGGGCCGCAGAGCATCGAGGCGCTGCGCGCCACCGACCCGGGCCGGCTGATCAGCTTCGGCGTCGGCCCGCCGTGGCAGGACGGCGTGCACGAGGTGCGGCGCTGGTGCGGCCTGCTGGAGTGGCACGGCATCCCCGCCGACCCGGAGGACCTGACGCTCGGCATCTCCGACCGGACGGGCCCGGTGATCGTGCATCCGGGGGCCGCCTACCCGGCGCGGCGCTGGCCGCCCGAGCGGTTCGCCGAGGTCGCGGCGGCGCTGGACGACGTGGTCGTCACCGGCAACGCCGACGAGGTGCCGATCGCCACGAAGGTCGCCGAGCTGGCCGGGCTGCCGCCGGAGCGCATGCTGGCCGGCCGCACCCGTCTGGCCGACCTGATCGACCTGGTCAGCCGGGCCCGGCTGGTGGTCTGCGGCGACACCGGGGTCGCGCACCTGGCGACGGCGTTCTGCGTGCCGTCGGTGGTGCTGTTCGGCCCCGTGCCGCCGTCGGAGTGGGGGCCGCCGCCCGGATGGCGGCACGTGGCCCTGTGGGCCGGTCGCAAGGGCGACCCGCACGGCCTGCGCCCCGATCCCGGCCTGCTCAGGATCGAGGTGTCGGAAGTGGTCGACGCAGCTCTGGAGGTCACGTCATGAGGGCTCTGGTCACCGGCGGAGCCGGCTTCCTCGGTTCCTACCTGTGCGAACGTCTGCTGGAGGAGGGCTCCGAGGTCATCTGCATGGACAGTTTCCTGACCGGCGGCCCGCGCAACGTCGAGCACCTGCTGGACAATCCCGCCTTCCGGCTCATCGAGAGCGACCTGACCGGGTACGTGCACGTCCCGGGCCGGGTGGACCTGGTGCTGCACTTCGCCTCGGCCGCCTCGCCGGCCGACTACCTGCGCTACCCGATCGAGACGTTGCGGGTGGGCAGCGTGGGCACCCTGCACGCGCTCGGGCTGGCCAGGGAGAAGGGCGCCCGGTTCGTCCTGGCGTCCACCAGCGAGGTGTACGGCGACCCGCTGGAGCACCCGCAGAAGGAGACGTACTGGGGGAACGTCAACCCGGTCGGCCCGCGCAGCGTGTACGACGAGGCCAAGCGCTTCGCCGAGTCGCTGACCACCGCCTACCGCCACTCGCGCGGCACCGACACCGGCATCGTGCGCATCTTCAACACCTACGGCCCGCGGATGCGCCCGTTCGACGGCCGGGCGATCCCGACGTTCATCCGGCAGTCGCTGAAGGGCGAGCCGCTCACCATCACCGGCGACGGCTCCCAGACCAGGTCGATCTGCTACGTGGACGACACCGTCTCGGGCATCCTGGCGATGGCCCGCAGCGACTTCACCGGCCCGGTCAACATCGGCAACCCGGACGAGCTGACCATGCTGGAGCTGGCCACCCTCATCCGCGACCTGACCGGTTCGGCCTCGGAGATCGAGTTCATCGACCGGCCCGCCGACGATCCGAAGGTGCGCAGGCCCGACACCACCCTGGCCGCCGAGCGGCTGGGCTGGCGGGCGGAGGTGCCCGCCAAGGAGGGGCTGCGGCGCACGATCGAGTGGTTCACCGCGGAGCTCGCCGCGAACGACAGGTTCGAGGAGCTGCGTGTGTGACGGAGAACGCCGAGGGATCGGCGACTCCACGGGAGGTGGGGGGGGGGGGGGGGGCGCCCCCCCCCCCCCCCCCCCAACCCCCCGGGGGGGCCCCGGGGCCCCCCCCCCCGGGGGGGGGGGGCCCGGGGCCCCCCCCGGCGGGGGGGGGGTGACGGTCG
>NZ_JBITLU010000018.1:152355-208541 GCF_044465525.1 Nonomuraea sp. NPDC049646
CGCCGCGGCGCCGGGGGGGGGGGGGGGGGGGGGGGGGGGGGGGGGGGCGCGCCCCGCCCCCCCCCCCCGGCGGCGCGGGGGGGGGGGGGGCGCGCCCGCCCCCCCCCCCCCCCCCCACGACCATGTCACCCGTGCGTTCGCCCTCTGGGCCCGAAGCCGGGCGGCGGTCAGAGCGCGATGCCGAGCAGGGCGTCGGCGAGATCCTTGACCAGGCCGGGCCGCTGCGGCCCGCCCTCGGCCAGCGCCCGCTCGGCCCAGGCGTCGATCGCGGCCAGCGCGCCCGGCGAGTCGAGGTCGTCGGCCATCCGCTCGCGGACCGTGGCCAGCAGCTCCTCCGCGCGCGGCGCGCCCTGCAGGGCGACGGCCGAGCGCCACAGCGCGAGCCGGCGCTCGGCGGCGGCGAGCTGGTCGGGCGTGTACTCCCAGTCCTCCCGGTAGTGGTGGGCCAGCAGGACGAGCCGCACGGCCATCGGGTCGTGCTGCTGCCGCAGCCGGCTGACGAACACCAGGTTGCCCCTGGACTTCGACATCTTCTCGCCGTCGAGCGCCACCATGCCCGCGTGCGTGTAGAACTTGGCGAACGGCCACTCCCCCGTCGCCGCGTGCCCCTCGGAGGCGCCGCACTCGTGGTGCGGGAAGATCAGGTCGGAGCCGCCGCCCGCCACGTCGTAGCCGGGGCCCAGGTTGCGCAGCGCGATCGCGGTGCACTCGATGTGCCAGCCGGGACGCCCCCGGCCCAGGCTGCTCTCCCAGGCCGGCTCGCCGGGCCGCTCGGCCCGCCACAGCAGCCAGTCGAGCGGGTGCCGCTTGCCCGGCCGGTCGGGGTCGCCGCCGCGCTCGGCGGACAGGGCCAGCATCTCGGCCTCGTCGTAGCCCGACACCTGGCCGAACTTGGGGGCGTCGGCCACCTTGAAGTAGACGTCGCCGTCGAGGTCGTAGGTGCAGCCCTTGGTGGCGAGCTCGGTGATCAGGTCGGCGACGTGGCCCACGACCTCGGTGACGCCGACGTACTCGCGCGGCGGCAGGATGCGCAGCGCCTCCATGTCGGTGCGGAACAGCTCGATCTCGCGCTCGGCCAGCTCCTGCCAGTCGACGCCGGTCTGGGCGGCCCGCTCCAGCAGCGGGTCGTCCACGTCGGTGGCGTTCTGGGTGTAGTGGACCTCGTGCCCGGCGTCCCGCCACATCCGGCCCACCAGGTCGAAGGCGTGGTAGGTGTTGGCGTGGCCGAGGTGGGTGGCGTCGTAGGGGGTGATGCCGCAGACGTACATCCGGGCGGTGGGGCCGGGATCGGTCTGCCGCACCTGCCTCGTCGTCGTGTCGTAGAGACGCAGCGGAATGCTCTCACCTGGGAGCTTGGGGATGTTCTGGGCAGACCACGATCTCATGCCTTTGAGCCTATCCGTGCCGTAAGGTCCGTGAACTCGTAGGCGGTGTCGTCCTGCGCCAGCGTGACCCGCATCACCGACAGCGAGGCGTAGACCCGGCCGTCGGGCAGCGTGTTGCGCACCAGGAGGGCGTCCGGCCGGTCGGAGTGCGCGCCGGTGATCAGCTCCGCCCAGTCGGGCGCGCTCGCGAAGCGCGGCAGGTGGGCCCGTACGCGGCCGGCGTCCGGGTCGAGGCCGGTGTTGACGACCATGCTGGTGCCCTCGGGCAGGGCGGCGGCGGTGAGGCGGTCGCCGTCCCAGCTGAACAGCCGTACGCCGGACAGGTCGGCGAGCACGAGGTGGAAGGGGTCGTAGCGGGTCAGGTCGACGTCCGGGACGCCGCCCGTGGACACCGCGATCAGCGCCAGGTCGCCGCGGGAGACCCTGGTGGTCTCCGGGGCCTGCCTGCCGTGGCCGTTGAGGAGGGCGGCGGCGCGGCAGGCGGACGGCGAGAGGGCCATCCAGGTGCCGCCGCCCTTGAGGTCACGGCCGCCGATCACGCCGGGATGCTCGGGCCAGTGCTCCCCGGGCCCCTCCCAGGGGCGGTCGGTGAGCTCGTCCCGCACGCCCATGAGGGTCAGCGGCTCCCCGGTTCTCACGATCAGCGTGCACATGCGGCAAAGGGTATAAAACCCCCGCCAGTTCTCAGATGGGGGGCCAGGGAACGGCCGGCCACCCTTCCGACGGGTACGGATGCACGCCGGTGTCCAGCAGCCGCCTGACCCGCCGCCAGGTGGCCTCCACCTCGGCCGGCGTGAGCAGCTCGCGCAGCCGCCGCCCCAGCGAGCCCGACTCCAGGTCGCGCTCCAGCTTGGCCAGCACCGCCACCGCCTCGCGCGCCAGCGGCTTGCCCCGCCACTGCCACAGCACGGTACGCAGTTTGTCCTCGACCGAGAAGCAGACGCCGTGGTCGACGCCGTAGACGTGCCCGGTCGGCAGCGGCAGCAGGTGACCGCCCTTGCGGTCGGCGTTGTTGACCACCGCGTCGAACACCGCCATCCGGCGCACCACCGGGTTGCGGCTCTTGACCAGCCGCATGAGGTCGATCTCGCGCTCGGTGTCGATCCACAACTGGCACATGCCGGGACCGAACGGGCCCTCGCGGTAGACGGTCGGCGGCACGATGCGCCAGCCGGTCGCCTGGGAGACCTCGTAGGCGGCCACCTCGCGGGCGGCGAGGGTGCCGTCGGGGAAGTCCCACAGGGGGCGCTCGCCGCGCACCGGCTTGTAGACGCAGGCGGCGCTGCGGCTGCCCAGCTTGATCGAGCAGTAGAGGGTCATGTTGGTGGCCTCGACCAGGCGGCCGGCCACCTCCAGGCGCCCGTCGCGCAGCAGCGTGAGCGCCTCCTCCTCCTGCATGATCGGCCCTTGTGGCGGCTTGACGGCCGGTTCGCTCTCAGGAGCGGTCATGAAGCCGCCTCACCCCCGCGGTAGCCGTTGAGTCGGACGCAGACATGGCCTTCGGCGTCGAGCGGCTGCCCGCACAGGGGACAGGGGGGCCGGCCCGCCGCCACGATCTGGAGCGCTCTGCGGGTGAAGGCGCGCGCGGCGCCGGCGCTGATCCGCACCCGCAGCACGGCGGGGTCGGGGCCGTCGAGGTCCTCCTCGTCGATGACCTCCTGCGCCTCGATCACCACCTGGGACTTGTCGTCGTCCCAGGCCAGCGCCATGGTGCCGACCCGGAAGTCCTCCGCGACCGGCACGTCGAGGGGGGCGTCGTCGGCCAGGTCGGCCGGAGCCAGCGCGGGCACGTGCGCGGTGCCCCCGCTGAGCCGCAGAACCTCGTCGA
This sequence comes from Nonomuraea sp. NPDC049646, assembly GCF_044465525.1. NCBI lineage: Bacteria > Bacillati > Actinomycetota > Actinomycetes > Streptosporangiales > Streptosporangiaceae > Nonomuraea > Nonomuraea sp. NPDC049646. The sequence continues at coordinate 155,569 of NZ_JBITLU010000018.1, forward strand.
GCAGCTCGTCGAGCCTGCCCGCGAGCGCAGCCACCTGCAGCTTCTCCAGCGCCACGGTGGTCAGTCTGCCCTCGGCCCTGGCCTGCAGAAAAAAGACCCGCGCGCCCGGCTGCCCCAGGGCGCCGGCGACGAACCTCTCCGGTGGGTCGTAGTCGAAGACCGGCATAGCCTGACCTTACGTGGTCCCGGGTCCACCGCCGACGGCGGCATCGCTCCCGGTGATGTTTTCTCCCCCGTCTTTCTCCTCCGAATCCTCGGGCAACCGCAATTCCCCCATATCGTTAATCCTGAGAACAAAGGGACGCAAGGGGGCATAGCGAATCACGGTGAGGGCCGCAGGATCGGCTGTTATCCGCTGAAAATGATCGAGGTGCAGCCCCAGAGCGTCCGCCACGATCGCCTTGATGACGTCTCCGTGGGTGCACGCCAGGTAGACACCCTTCAACCCGAGGCGTCGATTCCACTCCCGGACGGCGGCGACCGCCCGATGTTGCATATCGGCCAGCGACTCCCCTTCCGGAAATGTCACCGCACTCGGATGCGCCTGCACGGTCTGCCAGAGCGGCTCCCGCGCGAGCTCCTTGAGCGGGCGGCCGGTCCAGGTGCCGTAGCCGCACTCGATCAGCCGCTCGTCGAGGAGCACGTCCGCCCCGCGGCCCTTGGCGACGGCCTCGGCGGTCTCGCGGCAGCGTTCGAGCGGGCTGGAGACGACGGCGTCGAGCCGGACCCCGGCGATGCGGCCGGCCAGCGCCTCGGCCTGCGCCCGCCCGGCCTCGCTCAGGTGCACCCCCGGGGTGCGCCCGGCCAGCACCGGCCCGGTGAGGTCGGTCAGCCCGTGGCGGGCCAGCAGAAGGGTGGTCACACCAGCAAGTGTCGCAGGCGCGGATCACCATGTTTCACGCACCTGCGAGAAAACTTCGCATCCACCCGCCGCCACGCTCCTCACCAGGCAGGACATTGGAGCGGCGGACTGGCGGGCGGGCCCGTTCTTGGTAACCTGGCGGGATCATGGAGCAGCGCTATGTCGGCCGCAGCGGCCTGTCGGTGTCCCGGCTGGGGCTCGGCACGATGACCTGGGGCCGTGACACCGACCCGGAGGAGGCGGCCGCCCAGCTCCGTTCGTTCGTCGACGCTGGCGGCACCCTCGTCGACACCGCCGACGTCTACACCGGCGGCGACTCCGAGCGGCTGCTCGGCCGCATGCTGCGCGACTCCGTGCCGCGCTCGGAGCTGGTGATCTCCACCAAGGCCGTGGTCACCCCGACCGGCCGCCGGCCGCGCGACGCCTCCAGGCGCCACCTGATCGCCGCCGTCGACGAGTCGCTCAACCGGCTCGGCCTCGACTACGTCGACCTGTGGCAGCTCCACACCTACGACGCCGAGGTGCCGCTGGAGGAGACCCTGGCCGCCCTCGACGCGATCGTCTCCTCCGGCCGGGCCGTCTACGCCGGCGTGTGCGACTACGCGGGCTGGCAGCTCGCCGCCGCCGCGGTCACCCAGAAGGCGGTCCCCGGCCGCATCCCGATCACCTCGGCCCAGGTCGAGTACTCGTTGCTGGCCCGCGAGCCCGAGCGCGAGCTGCTGCCCGCCGCCGCCCACCTCGACGTCGGCGTGCTGGCCTGGTCGCCGCTCGGCCGGGGCGTGCTGACCGGCAAGTACCGCACCGGCATCCCGGCCGACTCCCGCGCCGCGACGCCGCACTTCGCCGACTTCGTCCGTCCCTATCTCGACGAGCGGGGCCGCAGCGTGGTCGAGTCGGTCACGACCGCCGCCGACGGGCTCGGCGTCTCGCCGCTGGCGGTGGCGCTGTCGTGGGTGCGCGACCAGCCCGGGGTGGCCTCGGCGATCGTCGGCGCCCGCACCCACACGCAGCTCAAGGGCATCCTGTCGGCCGAGGACGTCGTGCTCCCGATCGAGATCCGGGAGGCGCTCGATGACGTGTCCTCGCTCGACTGACGAACGAGAATCCATCTCGCGTATCACTAGTCGATACCGAATCGCAACTTTACCGGGAAAAAGCCTGCGTCTGACGGGCCTTGTCCATAAGGATTTCCTCCTGAAGCGACACAGGAGGGGACGGATGGGGAGCAGGACCGCGATCTCGGCCGGGGTGCTCGCGGTGGCGCTGGCGGCGATCCCGGCGGGGACGCCGGCCGCTTCCGCCGCCGCCGTCCGGGGCTGCCCGGGTGAGGGGGGCCTGCTCTCGGGCGTCACCGACACGTTGTGCGACGTCGTCGGCGCGCTCACGGGCACGGTCGACGAGGTGACCGGCGGCAAGGCCGACCCGGTGACCAAGGGCGTCGACAAGGCCACCGGCGAGGTGCTCGGCACCGTCGGCGACGCCGTGCCGACCGGCAGGCCCGCCAAGCCGTCGCGATCGGACCGCCCCTCCCCCAGCCCCAGCCACTCCGACCTGGTGCCCGAGACGCTGAAAGACGTGTGCCTGCCGGTGCTGGCCTGCGGCGACCAGGGCGTGCTCACCTCGCTGACGCCCCGGCCCACCCCGACGGCGTCCCCCGGGCCGCAGACCGAGACCGAGACCGGGCGGCACCGCGGCGACCGGCCGCGCGAGCGCGAGACCGACGAGGCCACCGCGCCGCTGCCGACGCAGCCGCCCACGCCGCCGCAGCACCGGCCGTACACGCTGGACGACGAGCGGCCGGTCACCGCCGAGGAGCCGACCGCCGACCCCGACGACTCGCGGGTGGAGCTGCTGTGGCCCAACCCGTTCGGGCGCGAGCTGGCCGTGCCGCTGCGCGACCAGCGGGTGGTGCGGCCCAGCCCGCCGGCTCAGGACGTGCTGGGCACGGTGCTGACGATCGTGCTGCTGGGCTCGGCGGTGCTGGCCACCCGGATCGTGCAGCAGCGGCGGCACCGGGCCGAGCCGAGCGAGTCGATCCCGTTCGAGCCGGCCCCGGCGGGCAGCGGCCGGCACCGCCTGGCGTGAGGGGCGCTCAGCCGCCGATCGCGTGCGCGCCGCCGTCGACGTGCACGATCTCGCCGGTGGTGGCGGGGAACCAGTCGGACATGAGCGCCACGCACGCCTTGGCGGCCGGGACGGTGTCGGTGAGGTCCCAGCCCAGCGGCGAGCGCTCGGGCCAGCTCTCCTCGAACTCCTTGAAGCCGGGGATCGACTTGGCGGCCATCGTGCGCAGCGGCCCGGCCGAGACCAGGTTGACCCGGATGTTGTGCTTGCCCAGGTCGCGGGCGAGGTAGCGGCTGCACGACTCGAGGCCGGCCTTGGCCACGCCCATCCAGTCGTAGACCGGCCAGGCCTTGGAGGCGTCGAAGTCGAGGCCGACGACCGCGCCGCCCTCCTTCATCAGCGGCAGGCAGGCCACGGCCAGCGACTTGAACGAGTACGTGGAGACCTGCAGGGCGGTGGCGACGTCCTCCCACGGCGTGTTGAGGAAGTTGCCGCCGAGGGCGCTCTGCGGCGCGAACCCGATGGAGTGCACGACGCCGTCGAGCCCGTCGACGTGCTCGCCCACGCGGGCGGCCAGCGTGTCGAGCTGGTCGGTGTCCTGGACGTCGAGCTCCAGCACCGGCGGGGTCTGGGGCAGCCGCTTGGCGATGCGCTCGACCAGGCTCAGCCGGCCGAACCCGGTGAGCACCACCGTGGCGCCCTCCTCCTGGGCCAGCTTGGCCACCGAGAAGGCGATGGAGGCGTCGGTGAGCACGCCGGTCACGAGGATCCGCTTGCCTTCGAGAATTCCCACGTCAGTGCCCCATTCCGAGTCCGCCGTCGACCGGGATCACGGCCCCGGTGATGTACGAGGCGTCGTCGCCGGCCAGGAAGCGGACGACGCGCGCGATCTCCGCGGGGGCGGCCTGCCGCCCGAGCGGGATGTTCTTGACGATGGCCTCCTGGTCGAGGCCGGCCGTCATGTCGGTGGCCACGAAGCCGGGCGCGACCACGTTGACGGTGATGTTGCGCGAGCCGTACTCGCGGGCCAGGGAGCGGGCGAAGCCCACCAGGCCGGCCTTGGAGGCGGCGTAGTTGGCCTGGCCCGCCTGGCCGGACAGGCCGACCACGGAGGAGATGAGGATGATGCGGCCGCGCTTGATCTTCATCATGGGCCTGATGGCGCGCTTGGCCACCCGGTAGGCCCCGGTCAGGTTGGCGTCGATGACGTCGGTGAAGGTCTCCTCCTTCATCATCGCCAGCAGGGTGTCCTTGGTGATGCCGGCGTTGGAGACGAGGACCTCGACCGGCCCCTGCTCGGCCTCGACCTTGTCGAAGGCGGCCTCGACCTCGGCCGTGCTGGTGACGTCGCAGCGGACGCCGAACAGGCCCTCCGGCGGCTCCCCCGATCGGTAGGTGACCGCGACGGCGTCGCCGGCCGCGGCGAGTTCACGGGCGATCGCGAGGCCTATGCCGCGATTGCCTCCGGTGACGAGTACAGAGCGTGCCATGGCATCTGACGCTATCTCTTACTTGCGAGTATCCGCTTGTCCGGGTGGCACAAGATCACAGGGTTAGGATCGTGGACATGCGCCAGATCGATCCCGACTTCCTGGAACTGCCGCTGCGGCAGCTCGCGGACGCGGCCCTGCAACGCGCCCGCGACCTCGGCGCCGAGCACGCCGACTTCCGGCTCGAACGCGTCAGGGCCGAGACGCTGCGCCTGTACGACGCCCGCCTCGAAGGCGCGCTCGACGCCGACGACCTCGGCTACGCCGTCCGTGTCGTCAAGGGTGGCACATGGGGGTTCGCGGCCGGCATCCACCTGACCCCGCAGGCCGCCGCGGCCGTGGCCGAGCAGGCGGTGCGGGTGGCCGAGGTGAGCGCCCCGGTCAACCGGGAGCCCATCGAGCTGGCGCCCGAGCCGGTGCACGCCGACGCGGTGTGGGTCTCCGACTACGACGTCGACCCGTTCGAGGTGCCCTCCGCCGACAAGGTGGGGCTGCTGGCCGACTGGTCGGCCGGGCTGCTCAAGGGCGCCGACCACGTCTCGGCGCGGCTGCTGCAGGTCAAGGAGCAGAAGTTCTACGCCGACACCGCGGGCACGGTGACCACGCAGCAGCGCGTGCGGGTGCATCCGTCGCTCAACGCGATGAAGGCGCACGAGGGCGGCTTCGACGACATGTCCACGATCGCGCCGCCGGTCGGCCGCGGCTACGAGTACCTGACCGGCACGGGCTGGGACTGGCCGGCCGAGCTGGGCCGGCTGCCCGAGCTGCTGGCCGAGAAGCTGGCCGCGCCCTCGGTCGAGGCGGGCGACTACGACCTGGTGATCGACCCGTCCAACCTGTGGCTGACCATCCACGAGTCGATCGGCCACGCCACCGAGCTCGACCGGGCGCTGGGCTACGAGGCCGCCTACGCCGGCACCAGCTTCGCCACCTTCGACCAGCTCGGCGAGCTGGTCTACGGCTCGCCGCTGATGAACGTCACCGGCGACCGCACGGTCACCCACGGCCTGGCCACGGTCGGCTACGACGACGAGGGCGTGCGCGGGCAGAGCTTCGACATCGTCAAGGACGGCGTGCTGGTCGGCTACCAGCTCGACCGGCGGATGGCGCTGATGAAGGGGTTCGGGCGCTCCAACGGCTGCGCCTTCGCCGACTCCCCCGGCCACATGCCGATCCAGCGGATGGCGAACGTGTCGCTGGCCGCCGCGCCCGGCGGGCCCTCCACCGAGGAGCTCATCGCGGGCGTGGAGCGCGGCCTGTACATCGTGGGCGACAAGAGCTGGTCGATCGACATGCAGCGCTACAACTTCCAGTTCACCGGGCAGCGGGCGTACCGGATCTCGCACGGGAAGCTGGCCGGGCAGGTCAGAGACTTCGCCTACCAGGCCACCACGACCGATTTCTGGCAGTCGATGGACGGCGTCGGCGGGCCGGGCACGTACGTGCTGGGCGGCGCCTTCAACTGCGGCAAGGGCCAGCCGGGGCAGGTCGCGCCGGTCAGCCACGGATGCCCGTCGGCGCTGTTCAGGGGCGTGCGCGTGCTCAACACGGTGCAGGAGGGCGGCAAGTGACTACTCCGCAGGAGATGGTGGAGAGGGCTCTGGAGCTCTCCGCGAACGACGGCTGCGTGGTGCTGGTGGACGAGGGCTCCACGGCCAACCTGCGCTTCGCGGGCAACACGCTGACCACCAACGGCGTGGCCCGCTCGTCCCGGCTGACCGTGATCTCGGTGGCCGGGCAGGGCGTGGGAGTGGTCTCGCGCTCGGCCGTGCGCGCCGACCAGCTCCCCGACGTGGTAGCGGCGGCCGACCGGGCGGCCCGCGAGGCCCGGCCCGCCGAGGACGCCCGCCCGCTGGTCGAGGGCGGCCCGGCCGCGCCCGGCTGGGACGACGAGGTGCGGCCGACCGACATCGGGGTGTTCGAGCGGTTCGCGCCCGCGCTCGGCGAGGCGTTCTCGGCCGCCGAGTCCGGCGACAGGAAGCTCTACGGCTTCGCCGAGCACTCCCTGACCTCGACCTTCCTCGGCACCTCCACCGGCGTGCGGCTGCGGCACGACCAGCCGACCGGCCGCCTGGAGCTCAACGCCAAGTCCGGCGACCTGAAGCGGTCGGCCTGGACCGGCGTGTTCACCGAGGACTTCGCCGACGTCGACGTGGCCGCGCTCGGCGCCACGCTGGCCCAGCGCCTGGAGTGGGCCAAGACCCGGGTCGACCTGCCCGCCGGCCGCTACGAGACGCTGCTGCCGCCGAGCGCGGTGGCCGACCTGATGATCTACCTGTACTGGTCCGCGGGCGCCAGGGACGCGCTCGACGGCCGCTCGGTGTTCTCCGGGCCGGGCGGCGGCACCCGGGTGGGCGAGCAGCTCGCCACGCTGCCGATCACGCTGTCCAGCGATCCCCGGGCCGCGGGCATCTCGTGCGCGCCTTTCGTCACCGCGCACGCCTCCAGCCGCGACAGCTCGGTGTTCGACAACGGCCTGCCCCTGGGCCCCACCGACTGGATCAGGGACGGCCGGCTGGAGTCGCTGCTCCAGACGCGCTACTCGGCGGAGCTGAGCGGGCTGCCGGTGACGCCCGGCGTCGACAACCTCGTCATGTCCGGCCCGGCGGAGGGCGCCCGGTCGCTGGAGGAGATGATCGCCTCCACCCGGCGCGGGCTGCTGGTCACCTGCCTGTGGTACATCCGCGCGGTCGATCCGCAGACGCTGCTGGTCACGGGCCTCACCCGCGACGGCGTCTACCTGGTGGAGCACGGCGAGGTCGTCGGCGAGGTGAACAACTTCCGGTTCAACGAGAGCCCGGTCGACCTGCTCGGGCGCGTCACGGAGGTGGGGGCGGCGCAGCGCACGCTGCCCCGCGAGTGGAACGACTACTTCCAGCGCACGGTGATGCCGCCGCTGCGGGTGCCGGACTTCAACATGTCGACGGTCAGCCAGGCGAGCTGACCCGGCCGCAGGTCACGCCCGGGGTCACGCCCGGGGTCACGCCCGGGGTCACGCCCGGGGTCACGCCCGGGGTCACGCCCGGGGTCACGGCTGCCGTACGCGCCCGCCGTCCCGCGATCGAGCGGGGCGGCGGGCGTCGTCGTTCCGGGCGGCCGTCCGGGCTCCCAGCGCGCCGCAGGGCGGGCCGGGGCTCGGACGGGCGTCAGTGTGCCGGGGCGCCGGCCCCGGGCCGTCCGGGGACGGTCAGGAGTCCTCCAGGCGGAAGCCCACCTTCATGCCCACCTGGTAGTGCGCGATCTCGCCTCCGTCGAGGTGGCCGCGGATCTCGGTGACCTCGAACCAGTCCAGGTGGCGCAGGGTCTGCGAGGCCCGCTGGAGGCCGTTGCGGATGGCCTGGTCAAGGCTCTCCCCCGACGTGCCGACTATCTCAGTGACCCGATACGTTCGATCCGTCATCTCCCCATCCTCCTTACTCGAAGGCCATGATCGCATGACCCTCCTCATCGCCCGGCCGCGCCGTCGCGCCCTGCCCGTACGAGGTCTACCGTGGAAGGTATGAAGGGGTGGCGCAAGAAGCCGGACGTCCACCAGGTCACCGACGCCAGACCCTCGCTGACGGCGGACATCCGCAAGCGTGAGATCGCCTACCTGATCAAGATGGGCATCCGGACGATCTGCCTGATCCTGGCGGTCGTGGTGCCGGTGCCGTGGCCCTACCGGCTGCTGTTCATCGCCGGGGCAGTGTTTTTGCCATACATTGCCGTAATCGGGGCCAATGAGCGCAGCGAGGGCGCGCCGCCGCCCCACTTTCAGTCCCCCGAGGCTAACCAAACCGAGATACCGCTGCATCGACGCGAGATCGGGTCGTGACTAAGTCTTGACGCATCCCATGGGTTGTAGGTGTACGCTTTAGGCAAGCGCTCCGGTCCCCCGTCGGAGTGCTGGTGCCGGCGTTCCGGGCCCCCGTCGGAACGCCGATGAAGCGACGCCGGGTGGTTTGCCCCCGTAACCACCCGGCGTCGCCCTTTTCCTGGCCAGCCCTTTGCATTGGACGATCAGTCCCCCGCGCCGGCCGGAGTCCGATAGGACCGCTTTCCCGAAATCGTTTACACCGGCCTCCTCCTCGTAATTCCCAGGAAATCTGGAGGAAGCGGCCGGCTTGACTTCAAGAGTTCGTTCGAGTGTCAGCCGTCAGTCAGCGTCTCGGTGGTCGCCTGCTCCCAGTTCTTCGCCAATGTGACCAGTCTGGCCACCGCGTCCTCGGGGGCGCTTCCCGCGCCCTGGGCCAGCCCGAGCAGGTAGGCGGTGAGCGGCGCGGCGGGCCTGGCCACCCCGTGGGCGACCTCCTTGGTCAGGTCGAGGACCAGGTCGCGGTCCACCCGGGCGGGGTCGACGCCCAGCTCCGTGCACACCAGCGCCGTCCACTCGGCGAGTACGTTCATGCGAGCCTCCTTCAGGTCGTCCATCGTGTCGCAGTCGAACCACGGCCGGCCCGGCGAGGCCAGCCGCGTTCCGGTCAGGGGGCCGAGCAGGCCCTTGAGGGAACGCCCGGAGTAGGCGGCGAGCGCCGTCCGCAGCTCCGGCACCGGCCAGGCGCCGACCAGCCACTGCTCGCGGCCGTCGTCGTCGACCATGACGGCTCCCGCGCCTGGACGGGCCGCCGCCAGCAGCTCCCGCACGTGCGCGGCCGTCAGGAACGGCAGGTCGCCGGCGAGCAGCACCAGCCACGGCGCGTCGACCTGGCGCAACCCGGCGGCCAGCGCGGGGACGGGCCCGCCGCCCGGCGGGTCCTCCCGGGTGAACACGACCCCGGGCAGCTCCCGGCGCGGCCCGACGACGACCGTGCGGCGCGCGCCGGACGCCGCCGCGACCACCCGCTCGACCAGCGGACGGCCGCCGACGGCCAGGCCGGGCTTGTCGGCGCCGCCCAGACGGCGGGCCGCTCCCCCGGCCAGGATCACCGCGTCGAAGGGCACCTCAGCCGCCGATGGCCGACATCGGCCTGGACGGCTGGAGGAAGGACGGGTCGTCGATGCCGTGCCCGGCGCGCTTGCGGGCGACCGCGGCGACCCAGCGGGCGGCCAGGTCGTCGTCGGAGGCGCCCGCGCGCATGGCGGTCTTGAGGTCGGACTCCTCGGTGGCGAACAGGCAGTTGCGCACCTGGCCGTCGGCGGTGAGCCGGACCCGGTCGCAGGCGCCGCAGAACGGGCGCGTCACCGAGCCGATCACGCCGACCCGGGCCGGGCCGCCGCCGACCAGGAACCGCTCGGCCGGGGCGCTGCCGCGCTGCTCCAGGTCGTCGGGCGTCAGGTCGAAGGCGGCCGAGAGGCGTTCGAGGATCTCGTCGGCGGTGATCATGCCTTCGCGGGTCCAGCCGTGCTGGGCGTCGAGCGGCATCTGCTCGATGAAGCGCAGCTCGTAGCCGCGTTCCAGGCAGAAGCGCAGCAGCGGCACGGCCTCGTGGTCGTTGACGCCGCGCATGAGCACCGCGTTGACCTTGACCGGGCGCAGGCCCGCCGCGTCGGCGGCGGCCAGCCCCGCGATGACGTCGGCGTGCCGGTCGCGGTGGGCGAGCCGCTTGAACGTGGCCGGGTCGAGCGTGTCGAGCGAGACGTTGACCCGGTCGAGGCCGGCCCGCGCCAGCGGCTCGGCCACCCGGGCCAGGCCGATGCCGTTGGTGGTCAGCAGCACCTGGGGACGCGGCTCCAGGGCGGTGGTGCGGGCGACGATGTCGACCAGCTCGCGCCGGAGCAGCGGCTCGCCGCCGGTGTAGCGCACCTCGGTGATGCCCAGCCGCTCGACGCCGACGCGCACCAGCCGGACGATCTCGTCGGCCGTCAGCAACTGGGCCGTGGGCAGCCAGTCGAGCCCTTCGGGCGGCATGCAGTACGTGCAGCGCAGGTTGCACTTGTCCGTGAGGGACACCCGCAGATCCGTGGCCACCCGTCCGAACGAGTCTCGCAACATGGGGCGTCACCTCCTGTCCGTTTCGCCAGAGAGCCAGACTACGACGGGTGTCGCGCGGCGCTCAAAACCGCCTGCCTCCCCCTGGCAGGCAACACGCCGCGCCGGTGATCGATTCCTCGGGGCCGCCGGGACGGGACCGTCAGGGGTGGGCGGCGTGCCAGGACTCGCGGGCGTCGATGAGCTCCGACAGGTGCCGCCTGGACCACTCGCAGCCGGCCGCCATGGGCGCGAGCAGGCTGCGGCCGAGGGAGGTCAGGGCGTACTCGACGCGGGGCGGGATCTCGGGGTAGGCCGTGCGGGTGAGCAGGCCGTCGCGTTCCATGGCGCGCAGGGACGCGGTGAGGACCTTCGGGGTGATGCCGCGCAGCGGGACCTGCAGCTCGGTGAAGCGTCTCGGGCCCTGCTCCAGACAGCGGATGATCTTGGCGGTCCACTTGTCGCCGACGCGGACGGGGGCGACGGGGGCACAGGCGGCGAACATGTCGGGGTCAAGGGGTTCGGCCATGCGTCCATGCTAGGCGGCGGAGGCTCACTATCGTTGCGGGAAGTGACCGTCGGGCGTCTACCGTCTGCCGGACGCGGCCGGGTGTGCCGGCCGCCGGACGGAGTGGCGGACGATGAGCAGGATCGTGGTTTTCGGCGGCGGCGGACGGGCCGGCGCGCGGGTGGCCGGGCAGGCCCTGGAGCGGGGGCACGAGGTGACGGCCGTGGTGCGCGACCCGTCCCGGTACGCGGGGCCGTCCGGCGACGGCGTGCGCGTGGTGGCCGGTGACGTGACCGACCGGGAGAGCGTGGCGGCGGTCGCGGCGGGGCACGACGTGGCGGTGCAGGCGAGCGTCCGGCTGGACGTGCCGTCCGCGGAGTTCTACACGGCGGCGGCGCGGGCGCTGACCGGCGGGCTGGCGGCGGCGGGCGTGCCCCGGCTGGTGGCCCTCGGCATCGGCACCCTGCTGGAGGTCGCGCCGGGGACGCGGCTGGTGGACACCCCCGGCTTCCCCGAGGACGCCCGGACGTTCTCCCTCGGGCACGCCGCCGAGCTGGAGGTGTTGCGCGAGGAGGGCGGGGCGCTGGACTGGGTGGTGATCGCGCCGCCGCCGGTGGTGCTCGACGACCGGGCCGAGCGCAGCGGGCGGCACCGGTTCGGCGGGGAGCAGGTCATGGCCGCCGAGGAGGGCGGGCCGGTGTTCTCCTACGCCGATCTGGCGGCGGCGGTGGTGGCGGAGATCGAGGACCCGCGGCACCACCGGGTTCAGGTCGCCGTGGGCTACTGACGGCGACGACCGGCCCGGGAACGGCTCGGAAGACGCTCGGAACAGGGCCGGGAACGGCTCGCGAACGGCCTGGGAACGGCCCGGGGAACAGCCCGGGAACGGCCCGGGGAACGGCTCGGGAACGGCCCGGGGAACGGCCCGGGAAGCCTCGGGAGAGGCTCCGAACGGGGCCGGACATGCCGGAAGCCCGGCCTTGCGGCCGGGCTTCCGCCGGTGCTGCTAGTGGTGGCGGCCGCCGTAGACCTTCACCCAGTCCTTGCCCTCGGAGGGGGCCAGGTACCTGGAGCCCTCGAAGACGGCGCGCCAGGTGCCCGAGGTGTAGGCCCGCTCGCTGGTACGGAAGGAGCCGTCCCGGTTCGTCCGGACCGACTCGACGTAGTCCCACTCGTCGCTGCCGTCGGCCTGGAAGAGGATCACGACCCGCTTCCACGCCAGACGGTGCCAGCGCTCGCTGTCCTTGCAGTAGTCGGCGTGGTGCACCGCGACGAACCCGCTGATGTAGTCCTCGTCGCAGGACACCGACAGCTTGCCCTGGATGTCGAGGGCCCTGCCGCGCCGCGCCGGCTCGGGGTTGACATCGAGCTGGAGGCTCGTGCTCCCGCCCGCGAAGTCGGGATCGGGGTCCGTGTCCGCCAGGGCGGGCGCGGCGGCGGCGGTGGCCACCATCGTGGCGCCCAGAGCGGCCGCGGCCAGTCCGGCGGCTAGACGTCGCATCATCAAAAACAAATCCTTCCCCGTCTCGGACGCGCCCCAGGGACGGGACACGTCAACGCCTAATGACGCGTAAGGGTAAAGAAAAGTTGCGATACGACAGATCACGATTAGATAACGACAAATACCCCGACGGATTTTTGTGCGTGTTTTATTACTTTAACTGGCGATTTGTCGGGGTTTAGTGGTGTATGGCGCGTAGTGGGGGGTTCCCGGGAAGTGCACCCGCCACAGGCCGCCTCTCCTGGGCGGCACCGTCTGCACGAAGGCCCCGGCCGCGTCGGTCGTCGTCTCGGCCACGTCCTCCCAGGCCGGCGAGCCCTCCCCGCGCCACTGGAGGCGCAGCCGCTGCTTGGCGTACGGCCCGAAGTCGGTGAAGCCGCGCGGGTCGATCCTGGTCAGCGAGCCGCGCAGGCGCACGCCGCCGGCGGACTTCGGCGACCTCTCCACCCGGACGGACGACAGCCTGGTCGCCCTCCTGAGCTCGAAGGAGGCGTATTCGGTGACCGTGGCGCCGTCCGCGTCCCTGGCGGTGGCGCTGATCGTCCAGGTGCCGGTCGGGTAGAAGCGGTTCAGCTTCTTGTCGGGCAGGAAACGCCAGGTCTGCCAGTCGGCCGCCATCCGGGCCGGCGGAGTCGCCCCCTGGCGCCACACCAGCCGGGGCGGCAGCGTGCCGGCGGACGGGGCTTTCTGCAGGTCGGCCCTCGGCGCGGCGGCAGGCTCGGCGGCCGGCGCGGCGGCGACCGTCAGGGGCAGCGGCATCAGGGCCCGCAGCCCCTCGACCGGGACGGCGGCGGGATCCGCGTACACGCTCCCCTGCACGGCGGCGGCCGGACCGCCCGGCGCGGCCGAAGACCCGGACGGCCCCGCGGGCCCGGTGGACCCGGTGGACCCGGTGGACCCGGTGGATCCGGCGGGCTCCGACGACGACCCGGGCTCCGCGGACGAGGAGGACTCCGACGGTCCGGAGACAGCTGGCGGCTGGAGGCCGGGTTCGGCGGCGGGCGGGAGGTCGGTGGTGTCCTCGACCGGGGGTTTGGCCGACAGCAGCGGGCCGGGCGGTGCGCCGGGCTCCACCTTGACGGTGACGCCGTTCTTGCCGCGCGCGCCCCGCGCGATCACGTCGATCACCAGGCTCACCGAGTCGTGGGCCCCCACGACCGGGTTCGCGGGCCGTACGGTGATGGCGCGGATGGCGAGCTCGGTCGCGGCGGGATACGCAGGCACGGGCGCCGTGAGCGACCCCGCCGCGAGCGAGACGAGAAGGAGGCTTCTGGTCATGAGCGAGACGCTAGGAACCGCCCGGTCATGACCAGGACCGCGACACGCACCCCTTATGGCAAAGCCGACCGGGGGCCGACGGGTGCCGACGGGTGCGCGGGTTCAGCGCGCGTCGCCGTAGAGGGACTCGATGACGTCGGCGTACTTGGCGTGGATGACGCGTCGCTTCAGCTTCAGGCTGGGGGTGAGCTCCTCGGTCTCGGCGGTCCACTCGGTGCCGAGCAGCGCCCACCGCTTGACCTGCTGCACCCTGGCCAGCCTGGCGTTGGCGGCCTCGACGGCGGCCGCGACCTCCTTGAGGACGTCGGGGTGCTCGGCCAGCTCGGCCAGGGAGGTGAAGCCGATGCCGCGGGCCTGCGCCCAGCCCGGCGCGGTCTCGCCGTCGAGGGTCAGGACGGCCACCGGGTGCGGGCGGTTGTCGCCGTAGGCGAGGGCCTGGCCGATGAGCAGGTGCTCCTTGAGGTGGTTCTCGATCTCGGCGGGCGAGACGTTCTCGCCCCCGGCGGTGATGATGAGCTCCTTCTTGCGGTCGACGACGCGGTAGAAGCCGTCCTCGTCGACCGTGCCGATGTCGCCGGTGTGCAGCCAGCCGTCGGCGTCGAGCAGCTCGGCGGTGGCCTCGGCGCGGTTGAGGTAGCCGCCGGTGTTGAGAGGGCTGTGGGTGAGGATCTCGCCGTCCTCGGCGATGCGGACCTCGACGCCGGGCTCGGCCCTGCCGACGGTGCCCAGGCGGTAGCAGGAGGGGCTGTTGCCGGTGAAGGCGCCGGTGGTCTCGGTCATGCCGTAGACGTCGATGACCTTGAGGCCGAGGCCGGCGTAGAAGTGCTGGACCTCGGCGGGCAGGGGGGCGGCGCCGGTCGCGGTCCACTCGGCGCGGTCGAAGCCGATCATGCCGCGGACGACCGACAGCAGGGCCGCGTCGGCCTTGTCGTAGGCGGCCTGGATCTCGGGGGTGATGGTGCCGCCGTACTGGCCGGCCTCGACGTAGGCGGCGCCGGCGGCCATGGCCTCGCGTACGGCGGCCTGCTGCTCGGGCGGCTGGGTGGCGAGCACGGCCAGCAGCCGGGCCATCATCTTCTCCCACACGCGCGGCACGCCGAAGAACATCATCGGCCTGACCTGGCCGAGCGTGGCGCCGAGGTTGGCCAGGTCGGTGCAGAAGTGCACGTGCGACATCTTGACCAGCGGGAGGTAGAGGCTGAGGATGCGCTCGGCGATGTGGGCGTAGGTGAGGTAGGAGATCTGGGTGCCGTGCGTCGGCAGCGAGGTGATGCGGTCGGTGGCGGCGGCCTCGTAGAAGACGTTGGTGTGGGTGAGCGGCACGCCCTTGGGCATGCCGGTGGTGCCCGAGGTGTAGAGCACGGTGACGACGTCGCCGGCGGCCACCTCGCGGGCGCGGGCCTCGACGGCGGCCTCGTCCTCGGCAAGGCGGGCGCGGCCGAGGTCGAGGAAGTCGGCCCAGGACAGGAACCGCTCGTCGTCGGGGGCGCCGTCGAGCATGATGATCCGGCGCAGGCCGTCGAGCCGGTCGAGCACCGGCTGCCAGCGGGCCAGCTCGGCGGGGCCGCCCAGCACGGCGAAGCGGGCGCCCACGTCGCCGGCCACGAACGCGATCTGGTCGGGCGCGAAGGTGGAGTAGACCGTGCAGCCCACGCCGCCGGCGTGCACGGCGCCGAGGTCGGCCAGCACGTGCTCGCTGCGGTTGACCATCATGATGGCGACTGATTCGCCGCGGCGCAGGCCGAGGGCGGCGAAGGCGGCCGCGATCTCCAGGATGCGCCGCCGCGCCTGGCCGTAGGTCAACGTGGTCCAGCCGCCGGGGTTGCCCGAGCCGTCGGGGTCGGAGTACGCGGGTGCGTCGGGGTGCCGGGCGGCCACCTGCCTGAGCTGTTCGCAGACCGTACGACCGGCGATCTCCCGCTCGATCTCGGCCCGTACGTCGAGGACTTCGGCCATGGCACCCGCCTCCAGTCAGTAATCACTTGCACAGGTGGCATGCATCGCACCACACCCTCTGGACAGCGGCAAGACCCAGACGGGAAACAGTCGGCGAGGTCACGTAGAGTGATCGTCCAGGTGCCGTACGTGTCTCGGGAGGGCGGGCATGAGCAAGGGCGGAAGGACCTTCTTCGGGCATCCGTGGGGGCTGGCGACCCTGTTCTCCACGGAGATGTGGGAGCGCTTCAGCTGGTACGGCCTGCGGGCGATCCTGGCCACGTTCATGGCGGCCTCGCCCGCCCACAAGGGCCTCGGCATGTCGCAGGAGACGGCGCAGGCGGTGGTCGGCGTCTACGGGGCGCTGATCTACCTGGTGGCGCTGCCCGGCGGCTGGATCGCCGACCGCGTGCTGGGGGCGCGCAGGTCGGTGTTCTGGGGCGGGTTCGTCATCATGCTGGGCCACATCAGCATGGCGATCCCGGTGACGACGTCGTTCTTCGTCTGGCTGGGGCTGCTGCTCATCATCAGCGGCACGGGCCTGCTCAAGCCGAACATCTCGGTGATGGTCGGCCGCCTGTACGGCGAGGACGAGGACGGCCGCCGCGACGCCGGCTTCTCCCTGTTCTACCTGGGCATCAACCTGGGCGCCTTCTTCGCTCCCCTGGTCGTCGGCTGGCTGGCCGACGGCGACCGCTGGCACCTGGGCTTCAGCGCCGCCGCCGTCGGCATGGCCCTCGGCCTGCTGCAGTACGTGTGGGGCGGCCGGAACCTGCGGGGCGTCGGGGAGCGGCCCGGCGTCCGGCTGACGCCGCCCGAGCGCCGCCGGTTCGGGCGGGCGGCCGGGGCGGGCGTGGCGGTGACCGCCGTCGCGCTCGGCGCGTGGGCGGCCACGGGCACGCTCACCATCGACCGCCTGGCGCTGGCGATCACGATCGTCATCCTGATCGTGCCGGTGGTCTACTTCGCCTACATCCTGCTGGGCAGCCACAGCCTCACCGACGAGGAGCGCAGCCGGATGAAGGCCTACATCTGGCTGTTCGTGGCGGCGGCGATCTTCTGGATGATCTACGACCTGGCGCCGAGCAAGCTGCTGTTCTTCGCCGCCGACCACACCCGGCTGGAGCTGTTCGGGGTGCCGATCCAGGCGGCGACGACGCAGTCGTTCAACCCGCTGTTCATCATGATCTTCGTGCCGGTGTTCGCGGCGTTGTGGGTGAAGCTCGGGGTGCGGGTGAGCACGCCGCAGAAGTTCGGGTTCGCGCTGGTCATGGTGGGGCTGAGCTTCGTGGTGATGGCCATCGCCGCCGGGCTGGCGACCGGCGGGCGGGTGTCGGTGTGGTGGCTGGTGCTGGTCTACCTGATCCAGGTGTTCGGCGAGCTGTCGCTGAGCCCGGTCGGGCTGTCGGTGACGACGAAGCTGGCGCCGGAGGCGTTCAAGGGGCAGATGCTGGGGATCTGGTTCATCGCGGTGTCGGTGGGCGACGCGGTCGGCGGCCAGACCGGGCGGCTCACCCGCTACCTGTCCGACCCGATGTACTACCTGGTACTGGCGATCATGGCGATCGCGGCCGGGCTGGCGATGTTCCTGTTCACGCGGAAACTGCGGGTGCTCATGGCCGAGCACTACCATGCGGCGGCCATGCCGCCGATCCGGTAAAAACATCCAACGTGTCTGAAATTCTCGACCTTGTCGGTATTTTTGTCTTCGCACTGACCGGTGCGCTCATGGGTGTGCGCAAGCGGCTCGACGTGGTCGGGATGGGCGTCCTGGCCGAGATGACCGCGCTCGGCGGCGGGCTGGTCCGCGATCTCATTCTCAACGTGCGGCCGGCCGCCTTCCAGAGCCTGGGGTACGTGCTGGTGCCGGTGGCCGCCACGGTGATCGTCTTCTTCTGGCATCCGCACGTGGCGCGCGTGATGCCGGTCATCCTCGTGCTCGACGCGGCCGGTCTCGGCCTGTTCGCGGCCGTCGGCACCGAGAAGGCCCTGGAGTACGGCCTCAGCCCGCTGCACGCCACCATCCTCGGCGTCACGACGGCCGTCGGCGGCGGCGTGATCCGCGACGTGCTGGCCGGCGAGATCCCCACGCTGCTGTACGACCGCCAGCTCTACGCGGTGCCCGCGCTGCTGGGCTCGGCCGTGATGGCGGGCCTGTCCACGGCCGGGATGCACGGCTGGCCGGCCACGCTCGCCGCCGCGCTGCTGGCCTTCGGCCTGCGCATCACCGCGATGCGCCGCAACTGGCGCGCGCCCCTGGCCAAGGGCGCCGAGGAACACTCCTAGCCCCCGCACCACGCGCGAGTAGCCCCCGCACCACGCATGAGTAGCCCCCGCACCACGCACGAGCGAGCCCCTCACACCATCGGCACCAGCGAGTCGGGGTGGCGGCGGGCGCCGGTGGGGCCCTGGATCCGGGCGCGGGCGATGCGGGCGACGGCGTCGGCCACGGTCTCGGGCGGCAGGGTGAACGGCAGCCGCAGGTAGCCCTCCAGGGTGCCCTCCAGGCCGAACCAGGGCCCGGGAGCCAGGCGCACGCCGTGGGAGGCGGCGGCGTCGGCGAGCGTGGTGGAGGTGTCGCCGTTGAGCCGCACCCACAGCGTGCCGCCGCCGCGCGGCGGCGTGTACGTCCACTGCGGCAGGTGGCGGGCCAGCGCGGCGGTCAGCGCGTCCCGGGAGGCGCGCAGGCCGCGCAGGCGTTCGGCGCGGGTCTGCGCCATCCGCTCGAACAGGCGGGCGGTGACCAGCTGCTCCATGACCGGGCTGGAGATGTCGACGACCGCGCGGTGCCGGGCCAGCCGGCGGGCCAGGGCGGCCGTGGTGCGGATCCAGCCGATGCGCAGGCCGCCCCACCACAGCTTGGACGCCGACCCGATGCTGATCACGCGGCTGTCGGTGTCGAAGGCGGCCATGGGCGCGGTGCGCGGCACGTCGTCCAGGGCCAGCTCGCTCCAGGTCTCGTCGACCAGCAGGATGACGTCGTTGCGGCGGGCCGCGCCGGCGACGGCGGCGCGGGTGGCGTCGTCCATGAGGGCGCCGGTGGGGTTGTGGAAGTCGGGCATGAGGTAGGCCAGGCGGGCGGCCGACTGCCGCATCGTGGCGGCCATCAGGTCGGGCTGCCAGCCCTCGTGCGAGATGCCGAAGGGCACGATCCGGGCGCCGTGCTGGCGGGCCACGTCGATGGCGTGCGGGTAGGTCGGCGACTCGACCATGACGGGGTCGCCGGGGCCGACCAGCAGCCCGGCGACGAGCTGGATGGCGTGCTGGGAGCCGGTGGTGACGACGATCTGGTCCGGCCGGGTGGCCAGGCCGCGCTCGGTGTAGCGGGCGGCGACGCGCTCGCGCAGGACCGGCAAACCCATGGGGTCGTAGCCGTTGCCCATGCCGTACCTGGGCAGGTCGTCCAGGGCCTCGGCCATGGCCTCGCGCAGCGCGGAGGGCGCGGGCGGGGCGGCGCAGTGGAGCTGGATCAGGCCGTCGTCGCCGGTGGACAGCCAGGGGTTCTCGCGGGTGGTGGCCGGGTCCGGCAGGGTGGTCCAGCTTCCCGAGCCCTGCCTGCTGTCCAGGTAGCCGCGCTCGCGCAGCAGGTCGTAGGCGGAGGTGACGGTGGTGCGGCTGACGCCCAGGGTCTCGGCCAGGTGGCGTTCTGCGGGCATGCGCACGCGTACGGGGATCTGGCCGTCCATGATGAGCGCGCGCACGCCGTCGGCCAGGGCGCGGTAGTACGGCCGGGCGGCCGGATCGACGTCGACCAGCCGGGCCACCTGCGCAGCCGACAAATGCCTCATAAGGCCACTTTCCATGATTGGCCCTGTTTTGGCAACCAGGTGGCCTGCCACCATGGGGCCATCATGAGCGAAGCAACCGTCCCCCGCCTGAGTTCCCTCCCCTCCCGCCTCCTGCGCCTGTACGGCGGCCTGGCCCTGTACGGCGCCGGCATCGGGCTGCAGGTGGAGTCGGGCCTCGGCAACGACCCCTGGGACGTCTTCCACCAGGGCCTGGCCCTGCGGCTGGACGTGTCCATCGGCACCGTCATCATCGGCGTCGGCGCCCTGGTGATGCTGCTGTGGATCCCGCTGCGCCAGCGGCCCGGCCTCGGCACGATCAGCAACGTGGTGTTCCTCGGCCTGTTCGCCGACGCGGCGATCCTCCTGCTGCCCACGCCGTCCCACCTGGTCGTCCAGTCGCTGTACGTGGCGCTCGGCGTGGTCGCGATCGCGCTGGCCACCGTGCTCTACATCGGGGCGGGCATGGGCCCGGGGCCGCGCGACGGCGTCATGACCGGCCTGATGCGGCTCGGCCTGTCCGTACGGCTGGCCCGCTTCCTCATCGAGCTCACCGTGCTGGCCGTGGGCTGGCTGCTCGGCGGCAGCGTCGGCGTCGGGACGCTGGTCTTCGCCCTCGCCATCGGCCCGCTGACCCAGCTGTTCACCCGCTGGTTCCCCTTGTCGTGATCCCGCGCCGGGTCCGTCCTGACGCGACAGGCCCGGCCCGGCGCGGGATCGCCCGCGCGCGAGTAGCGTCTTGCGCATGCGGATTGAGGACTACGCGCTGATCGGAGACATGCAGTCGGCCGCACTGGTGGCGAGGGACGGTTCCATCGACTGGCTCTGCCTGCCCAGGTTCGACTCCCCCTCGTGCTTCGCGGCCCTGCTGGGCAGCGAGCGCAACGGCCACTGGTGGCTGGGGCCGACGGCCCGCCGGCCGGCCACCCGGCGCCGCTACCGGCCCGACACGCTCATCCTGGAGAGCGAGTGGGACACCCCGACCGGCACCGTCCGGGTGATCGACTTCATGCCCCCGCGCGACCGGAACCCCGACGTCGTGCGCATCGTCGAGGGGGTCTCGGGCAGCGTCGAGGTCTCCACCCAGCTGCGCGTGCGCTTCGACTACGGGCGCATCGTGCCGTGGGTGCGCCGGACGAACGGCCACCTCCAGGCCGTCGGCGGCCCCGACTCGGTGTGGCTGCACTCCCCCGTCCCGCTCAAGGGCGGCGACTACGCCCACCGGGCCACGTTCACCGTCGAGGCGGGCGACCGGCTGCCGTTCGTGTTCACCTGGCACCCCTCCCACGAGCCGATGCCGCCGCGCATCGACGCCGAGGAGCAGCTCGCCGAGACCGAGACCATGTGGACCGAGTGGGTCGGCAAGTGCGCCTACGAGGGCCCCTACCGGGAGGCGGTGACCCGGTCGCTGATCACGCTGAAGGGGCTGACGTACGCGCCGACCGGCGGCATCGTGGCCGCGCCCACCACGTCCCTGCCCGAGGACATCGGCGGCGTGCGCAACTGGGACTACCGGTTCTGCTGGCTGCGCGACGCCACGATGACGCTCGACGCGCTGATCAGCTCAGGCTACCTCGACGAGGCCGCCGACTGGCGGTCCTGGCTGCTGCGCACCATCGCCGGGCGTCCCCAGGACCTGCAGATCATGTACGGCGTCGCCGGCGAGCGCCGCCTGCCCGAGCTGCGCCTCGACTGGCTGGACGGCTACGAGGGCTCCCGCCCGGTCCGCATCGGCAACGAGGCGGTCCAGCAGCTCCAGCTCGACGTCTACGGCGAGGTGATGAACTGCCTGTACGTCTCCCGCGCCCGCGGCCTGGCCGCCGACGAACGCGCCTGGTCGATCCAGCGCCAGCTCCTGGACTACGTGGAGGAGCACTGGGACGAGCCCGACGAGGGCCTGTGGGAGGTGCGCGGCCCGCGCCGGCACTTCGTGCACTCCAAGGTGATGTGCTGGGTCGCCCTCGACCGGGCCGTCAAGTACGTCGAGAGCTTCGGCCGCACCGGCCCGGTCGACAAGTGGCGCGAGCTGCGCGACACGATCCACGCCGAGATCTGCGACAAGGGCTTCGACCCCCACCGCAACACCTTCACCCAGTCGTACGGGTCGTCGGAGCTGGACGCGGCGCTGCTGATGATCCCGGTCGTGGGCTTCCTGCCGCCCGACGACCCCCGCGTGACCGGCACGGTGGCGGCGATCGAGAAGGAGCTCATGTCCGACGGGTTCGTCCTGCGTTATCCGCTGGCCGCCGACAACGACGTCGACGGCCTGCCCGGCGGTGAGGGCGCGTTCCTGGCGTGCAGCTTCTGGCTCGTGGAGGTGATGGCGATGCAGGGCCGCAAGGAGGAGGCGCGGGAGCTGTTCGAACGCCTGCTGGAGCTGCGCAACGACGTCGGGCTGCTGGCCGAGGAGTACGACCCGCGCTACGGGCGCCTGGTGGGCAACTTCCCGCAGGCGTTCAGCCACGTGCCCCTGATCCACGCCGCCCGCGCGCTGTCGCGGGCCTGACCCGGCGGGAACGGGTTTCCGCTCCCGCGCCGAGTGGGACAAGACCTCGCATGGGTGAGGAATGGGACCTGGCGGTCGTGGGCGCGGGACCGGCCGGCTCGGCGGCGGCGCTGCGGGCCGTCCAGCTCCGGCCGGACCTGCGCGTGGTGCTGCTCGACCGGGCCGGCTTCCCCCGCGACAAGCCGTGCGGCGACGGCATCGCCGCGCACGGCCGCGACGAGCTGGACCGGCTGGGCCTGCCCGGCCTCATCGACGACTACCGGCCCACGCCCCGGCTGACCGTGGTCTCGCCGGGCGGGCTGCGCGTCTCGGCCGAGGCGGCCCGGCCCAACCACGTCGTGCCGCGCCGGGTGTTCGACGCGCGGCTGGTGGCGGCGGCCGGGGCCAGGGGCGTCGAGGTGCGCCGCCACCGCGTCAGGGAGCTGGCCCAGGACGGGTCCTGGGTCGTCCTGGACGGGCGGCTGCGGGCCCGCGCGGTGGTGGCGGCCGACGGTGCCTACTCGGCGGTGCGGCGGCTGATCGGGCTGCCCGCGGCGGGCGAGCGGCACACCGCCCTGGCCGTGCGCGGCTACGCCGACGTGCCCGAGGCCGACGACGTGCAGCTCATCGCGATGCAGCGGGCGGGCTGGCCGGCCTACGCGTGGTCGTTCCCGATCGGCGACGGCACCGCGAACGTCGGGTTCGGCATGCTGCTGCCCCGGCTGCGGGCGGCGGGTGCGCCGGGCCGCCAGGTGCTGCACGGCCGGCTGGCCGAGCTGCTGCCCGACCGGCCCGCGCGCGACCTGCGCGCCCATCACCTGCCGCTGTCGACCGGGCGGCCCGCGCCGGGCCGCGGGCGGGTGCTGCTGGCCGGGGACGCGGCGGGGCTGATCAACCCGCTGACCGGCGAAGGCATCTACTACGCGCTGCTGTCGGGGCGGCTGGCGGCCGAGGCGGTGGTCGAAGCGGCCGAGGGGGCCTCGGCGGGAGGTGCGGCGGCGGGCGACCCGCTGGCCCGGTACCGGGCCAAGCTGCGCGGCGCGCTGGGGCGGCACCTGCGCACGACCGACGTGCTGGCCCGGCTGGCGCAGTCGCCGGGGTTCATCGACGCGGCCATCGCGACCGCCGCGCGCCGCAAGGAGGTGTTCGACCTGCTGGTGGAGGTCGGGCTCGGCGCCGGGACGGTGCCCGCGCCGCTGGCCCTGGCGGTCGGCCTGCGCTGGCTGCGCGGCACGGCACGCCTCCCCCGCCGCGGCTGACCCAGGGACGGGCCGTCAGGGCAGGGCCGCGGCTCAGGCCGTGAGGACCGCGCCGTTGGCGAGCAGGAGGAGCACGTCCACGGCCGCCACGGCGACGGCGGTGACGAAGGGCGCCCGCGCGGACCGGCCGGCCAGCAGCGCTCCCCCGGCCGCGAGCAGCGCCGCGGCCGCCATGGCCGCCCACCCCGCCACCCCGGGCGCGCCCGGGGGCCCGAGGACGAGCAGGCAGGTGGCGGCCAGCAGCGGCACCGGCGCCAGCACCCGTACGCGCGCCGCCCCCAGCCGCTGCGGCCACCCGCGCACGCCGGTCGCCAGGTCGCCCTCGATGTCGGGCAGCACGTTGGCCAGGTGCGCGCCCACGCCCAGCAGCGCCGCCGCCGCGACCGCCCACCACGCCGGCCACGGCTCCCCGGGCAGGCCCAGCGTCACGAACGCCGGCAGCACCCCGAACCCGACGGCGTACGGCGCCCACGACAGGACGGTGGCCTTCAGGCCGAAGTCGTACCCCCAGGCCCCCAGCACGCCCGCCAGGTGCGCCAGCCCCGCCGTACGGCCCGAGGCCAGCGAGAGCGGCACGCACAGGGCCAGCGCCGCCAGCGCGGCCACCCGCACGGCGGTCACGCTCACCGTGCCGTCGGCGGCCGGCTTGCCGGTGCGCCCGGCCGCGGCGTCGCGCCCGGCGTCGAGCGCGTCGTTGCACCAGCCGATCGACAACTGCCCGGCCAGCACCGCGGCGGCCACCAGGACGCAGCCGGCCGGGTCCCGGCCCGCCGCCACGGCCAGCGCGGTGACCAGCGCGGTCACGGCCACGGTGGGGCCCGGATGGCAGGCCAGCGCCAGCGCGACGGCCGTGCGGACCGGCCCGCCGCGCGCGACGGCGGCGGCCGCGGGATCCGGGTCGGTCACACGGTGATCGTAGACCGGCAGATCCGGAAGGAGAATTCCCACGCGCCGCATATGGCTTAGATGACCATCCTTGCGGGAAGCGTGCGGGGAGTGAGTGTTGTGGGCGACCTGTCGAGGGAGCACTGCATGACCCGAATCGCCGCAGTCCGTTGTGCGTTCCCTCCCCACCGCTACCCGCAGTCCGAGCTCACCGACATGGCCGCCCGCCTGTGCCTGCCCGACGGCGCCGACCGCCGCCTCCTCGACCGCCTGCACCGCAGCGCCCGCGTGGAGCACCGCAACCTGGCCCTCCCCATCGACCGCTACGAGAAGCTGAACGGCTTCGGCGCGGCCAACGACGCCTTCGTCTCCGTCGCGGTCGAGCTGGGGCTGGAGAGCGTGAAGGCCGCCCTGGACGCCGCCGGGCTGGAACCGACCGACGTCGACCTGATCATGTTCACGTCGGTGACGGGCATCGCCGCGCCGTCCGTGGACGCCCGGCTGGCCGCCGCGCTCGGGCTGCGTCCCGACGTCAAGCGGGTGCCCGTCTTCGGCCTGGGCTGCGTGGCGGGCGCGGCGGGCATCGCCAGGCTGCACGACTACCTGCGCGGCTGGCCGGACCACGTGGCCGTGCTGCTGTCGGTGGAGCTGTGCTCGCTGACCCTGCAGCGCGGCGACTCCTCGCCCGCGAACCTGGTCGCCAGCGCGCTGTTCGGCGACGGCGCGGCGGCCGTGGTGGCCAGCGGCGGCGGGCGGGGCCCGGCCGGGCCCGCCGCCGGGCCCACGGTCGTCGCCACCCGCAGCCACCTGTATCCCGGCTCCGAGCACGTCATGGGCTGGCAGGTGGGCGACACCGGGTTCCGGGTCATGCTGGACGCCAGCGTCCCCGCCGTGGTGCGCCGCTACCTGGCCGACGACGTGCACGGCTTCCTGGCCGAGCACGGGATCACGGCCGGGGAGGTGACGGCGTGGGTGTGCCATCCGGGCGGGCCGAAGGTGCTGGAGGCGGTCTCGGAGGTGCTGGAGCTGCCCGTGGGCGCGCTCGACGTGACGTGGCGCTCGCTGGCGGCCAACGGCAACCTGTCGTCGTCCTCGGTCCTGCACGTGCTCGGCGACACCCTGGCCGGGGAGCCGCCCGCGCCGGGGAGCTGGGGGCTGCTCATCGCGATGGGCCCCGGTTTCTGCTCCGAGCTCGTGCTGCTGCGCTGGTAGTCCCCGTCCCTGCGATCGGCTGGTGGTTGGCCTGTGACCTGGTATCTGGTGCTCATCGTGCTCGTCGGCCTGGAACGTCTGGCCGAGCTGGTCGTCGCCAGGCGGAACGCCGCGTGGAGCATGGCGCGCGGCGGCGTGGTGACCGGGCGGGGGCACTATCCGTGGATGGTGGCCCTGCACACCGGGCTGCTGGTGTGCGCGCCGCTGGAGGTGGCCCTGGCCGGGCGGCCGTTCGTGCCCGCGCTCGGCTGGCCGATGCTCGCGGTGGTCGTGGCGGCCCAGGCGCTGCGGTGGTGGTGCATCGCCGCGCTCGGGCCGCGCTGGAACACCCAGGTGATCGTGGTGCCGGGGCTGCCGCTGGTGCGGCGGGGGCCGTACCGGCTGGGGTGGTTGCGGCACCCCAACTACGTGGCGGTGGCGGCCGAGGGGCTGGCGCTGCCGCTGGTGCACACGGCGTGGCTGACGGCGCTGGCGTTCACGCTGCTCAACGCCGCGCTGATGGTGGTGCGCATCCGCTGCGAGAACGCCGCGCTCGCCCTCGCGACCAGGGGATGACCCGGTGATCGACGTGCTCGCGACGAGTGGCCGGGAGGCGGGCCGGTGATCGACGTGCTCGCGACGAGTGGCCGGGAGGCGGGCCGGTGATCGACGTGCTGGTGGCGGGGGGCGGGCCGGCGGGGCTGGCCACGGCGATCCACGCGGCGCTGGCCGGGATGGAGGCGGTCGTCGTCGAGCCGCGGGCCGCGCCGGTGGACAAGGCGTGCGGCGAGGGCGTCATGCCGGGCGGGGTGGCCGCGCTGGCGGCGATGGGCGCGCCGGTCGAGGGGCGGGGGTTCCGCGGCATCCACTACCTCGACGGGCGGCGGGAGGCGCGGGCCGCGTTCGCCGCCGGGCCGGGGCTCGGCGTCCGGCGCACGAGCCTGCACGCCGCGCTCTGGCAGCGGGCCGCCGAGCTGGGCGTCAAGACGGTCACCGGCCGGATCACCCGCGCCGACCAGGACCGCGACGGCGTGAGCGCGATCGGGCTGCGGGCCCGCTGGCTGGTGGCCGCCGACGGCCTGCACTCGCCGCTGCGCCGCTCGCTCGGCCTCGACCTGCCGGTACGCGGCCCCCGCCGGTACGGCCTGCGCAGGCACTACCGGATCGAGCCGTGGAGCGACTTCGTCGAGGTCCACTGGTCGGGGGCGGGCGAGGCGTACGTGACGCCGGTCGGCGAGGACCTGGTGGGCGTCGCGGTGCTCAGCTCGGCGCGGCGCGGCTTCGATGAGCACCTGCGCGGCTTCCCCGGGCTGGCCCGCCGCCTGAGCGGCCCGGCCGTCACCCCGGTGCGCGGCGCGGGCCCGCTGCGCCAGGCGGTGCGCTCCCGCCGCGCCGGACGCGTGCTGCTGGTCGGCGACGCCGCCGGTTACGTGGACGCGCTCACCGGCGAGGGCGTCTCGCTGGCCGTGCGCTCGGCGGAGCTGCTGGTCGGCTGCCTGGCGGCGGACCGTCCGCAGGACTACGACGGCGCGTGGCTGCGCCTGTCGCGCACCCACCGGCTGCTGACGGCGGCGCTGGTGCAGGCCGCCCGCCGTCCCGGCACGGCCCGCCTGGTGGTCCCGGCGGCGCGCCGGCTGCCCCGCCTGTTCGCCGGCGTGGTCCGCGTGCTGGCCTGAGCCTTCCCCGGGCCCCGGCCGGACGCCGACGATGAACCCCCACGGTCCCCCCAAGGACGGTCGCCATGACAGACAAGCTCGTGCGGCAGGTGCTCGACCAGGTGGACGCCCCCGACCCGCGGGTCGGCGAACTCGTCCGCGCGCTGATCGCCCACCTGCACGCGTTCGTGGACGAGGTGCGCCCCACCGAGGCCGAGTGGCGGGCCGGGCTGGCCTTCCTCGCCGAGACCGGCAGGTGGTGCACGCCGGACCGCGACGAGTTCGTGCTGCTGTCGGACATGCTCGGCCTCACCTCCGCCGTGGAGGAGGTCAACCACGCCGGCCCGGAGAACATGACGCCGTCCTCGGTCGAGGGCCCCTTCCACTCCCCCGCTCCCGGGCGCGAGCCCGGCGCGTGGATCAGCGAGGGGCCCGAACGCGACCTCCTGGCCGGCGACCCCTACCTGGGCTCCGACGCCGCGTTCGCGGTCAAGGAGGAGCTGGTGCGGCGGCCGGTGCCGGGCGCCCGCGGCTGGGGGATGGAGGGGCCGTACGAGGAGGTCGAGTTCGACCTCAGGCTGGTGCCGCTGGGGTGGGCGCCGGGCCGGTGAGCCGCTCCGGGGGGCGCAGGCCGTCCATGACCAGGCCGAAGAGGTGGTCGCCGCGGGCGGCCAGCGAGGGGGCCTGGTCGGCGATCCAGCTCAGCGCGCTGGCCAGCGCGAACAGGTCGAGCCCGGTCACGTCGGCGCGCACCTCGCCGGTGGCCTGGGCGCGTTCCAGCAGCCGTCCGCCCGCCTGGCGCATGGCGTGGCAGGAGGCGTGCAGCGGCGAGCCCTCGTCGTTGATCGTGGCCATCATCGAGGCGGCCAGCCCCCGGTAGGCGCCCGCGCCCGCGACGAACGAGCGCAGCCATTCCAGCAGCGCCTCGTGCGGCGCGGCGGCGGCGGCCAGCGTCCTGGCGCGCTCGGCGAGCGAGTCGAAGCGCTGCCGCAGCAGCGCCTCCAGCAGCGCCTCCCTGGTCGGGAAGTGCCGGTAGAGGGTGCCCAGCCCGACCTCGGCGCGGCGCGCGACGTCGCGCAGGGACGCCTCCGTGCCCTGCTCCTCGATGACGGCGGCGGCCACGGCCAGGATGCGCTCCCGGTTGCGCTGGGCGTCCGCGCGCTGGTTCCGGGGTGTGGAGGTCATCCGATACCTTCCGGGCGATTGACAATCGGAGCAGTGCTCCGGTTATGATCCGGAACACTGCTCCGCATCATAGCGGCGCCCGTCTCCCCGAGGAGAATCGATGATGAAGGCCATCCGCGTGCACGAGGTCGGCGGCCCCGAGGTCCTGCGCCTGGAGGAGGTGCCCCGGCCGGCGCCGGGGCCGGGCGAGGTCCTGGTGCAGGTGCGCGCCGCCGCGCTCAACCCGCCCGACTGGTACGCCCGGCGGGGGTTCGCCGACATCCCGCCGTCGAAGCGGCCGCAGGTCGCGCTGCCCTTCACCCCCGGCTCGGACGTGTCGGGCGTCGTCACGGCCCTCGGCCCCGGCGTCACCGAGTGGCGGGAGGGCGACGAGGTGTACGGCCTCGTCCGCTTCCCGCGCATCGGCGACGAGGGCGGCAGGGGGTACGCCGAGTACACCACCGCCCCGGCCGGCCACCTGGCCCGCAAGCCCGCCTCGGTGGACCACGTCACCGCCGCCGCGGTGCCGATGGCCGGGCTGACCGCCTACCAGTTCGTCCACGACGTCATCGGGCTGCGGCCCGGCAGCCGGGTCCTGGTCAACGGCGCGGCCGGCGGCGTCGGCCACTTCGCCGTCCAGCTCGCCGCAGACCTCGGCGCGCACGTCATCGGCGTCGCCTCCGGCCGGCACGAGGCGTTCCTGAAGGACCTGGGCGTGGCCGAGTTCGTCGACTACACCCGGGTCCGGCCGCAGGACGCGGTGCGCGACGTGGACTGCCTGATCGACACCGTGGGCGGCCCCGGCGGCCACACGCTGCTGCCCGCGCTCAAGGACGGCGGCACGCTCAGCCCGGTCTTCTTCGGCGAGTACCACGACGAGGAGCTGGCCCGGCGCGGCATCGTGCGCCGCGGCGGCCAGGTGCACTCCGACGGGGCCCAGATGGCCGCGCTGGCCGAGCTGATCGACGCCGGGCGGCTGCGCGTCGGCGTCGACAGCGTCTTCCCGCTGGAGGAGGCCCCGAAGGCGCACGAACGCGCCGAACGGGGCCACATCCAGGGCAAGATCGTCCTACGCGTGGCCTGAACGCGGCCTGAGCGGGGCCCGAACGCGGCCTGAGCGGGTCAGGTCCGGGTCCAGCGCTGGTTGGCGCCGCCGTTGCAGGTCCAGATGACCAGCCCGGTCCCGTTGGCGGTGGCGTTGCCCGGCACGTCGAGGCACTTGTTCGCGCCGACGGCCGTGACCGTGCCGTCGGCGCCGAGCCGCCACTGCTGGTTGGTCTGGCCGTTGCAGTCCCAGATGATCACGCGGGTGCCGTCGGCGGTGCCGCGGTCGTAGACGTCGAGGCACTTGCCGCCGTAGACGCGCAGCTCGCCCGCGGTGGTGGGGGTCCACTGCTGGTTGGCGCCGCCGTTGCAGTCCCAGATCTGGACCTGGGTGCCGCTGGTCTGGGACGCGCCGGGCACGTCCAGGCACCTGCCGGAGCCGGCGCCCTTGAGGGCGGTGGCCGCGGGGGGCGTGCCGCCGCCGGTGACGACGTACATGGCGGCTCCGTGGGCCGGGACGGAGGCGCTGATCGTGCCCGCCGAGGAGCCGGTCGTGTGGGCCCACAGGTCGCGTACGGAGTAGCCGGCCGCGGCGCCGAGGCCGAGCGCGGAGGCGGTGGTGGAGACGGTGGCCGCGGCGCCGCCCCGGTTGAGCAGGACGACGGCGACCGAGCCCGTGCCCGTGCCGGTCGCGGCCATCGGCTTGCGCCAGACCTCCAGGTCGCCGCTGTCGGCGATCTTGTGCCCCTGCCGGCCGCCCCAGTCCTGGTCGACGGCGATGACCTCGGCGTTGGTGAGGATCGTCCGGGTCTCGGCGCTCATCGAGCGCAGGTCGTTGCCCGCCACGAGCGGCGCGTTGAGCAGCGCCCAGAGGCTGAAGTGGGCCCGCGACTCGGTGGCGGTGAGCCCGGCGTTGCCGACCTCCAGCATGTCGGGGTCGTTCCAGCCGCCCGGCCCCGAGTACGCCGCGAGCCCCGCCTGGCTGTCCAGGATGCCCATCACCGAGCCCCAGTTCGCCTGGATGTCGCCCGTGGTGCGCCAGGAGTTGCCGACCGGCATGCCCCAGGTCCAGACGTCGTCCTGGCCCCAGTTGCACAGGCTGTAGAGGATGGGCCGGCCGGTGGCGGCCAGCGCGTCGCGCATGGCGGTGTAGCGCTGCTGCGCGCTCTGCCCGAGGTGGTCGCCGCAGTTGTCGTACTTGAGGTAGTCCACGCCCCAGGACGCCCACAGGGCCGCGTCCCTGCGCTCGTTGCCGAGGCTGGCCGGATAGCCGGCGCAGGTCGTGGTGCCGGCCGAGGAGTAGATGCCGAGCTTGAGCCCCTTGGCGTGCACGTAGTCGGCGACGGCCTTGATGCCCCCGGGGAACTTCTGGGGGTCGGGGACGAGGTCGCCGGCCGCGTTGCGGCTCCTGGTGGACCAGCAGTCGTCGATGTTGACGTAGCTGTAGCCGGCCGCGGCCATGCCGGAGGAGACCATGGCGTCGGCCGTCTGCCTGACGAGGGTGTCGCTGACCGAGCAGCCGAAGCTGTTCCAGTCGTTCCACCCCATCTGGGGGGTTCTGGCCAGGCCGTTGTCCAGGGCGGCGGCGGGGGGTGAGAGGGCGGTCAGGCAGGTCGCGGCGAGGGCCAGGGCGAGGGTTGACCGAAGGATCGCACGCATGGGACTCCTTCAACACCGAGGGGTGAGGACCCAACATGATCCGACTAAATCAAACAGGATCGTCCGGCGATTTGCGTGTGGAGTCAAGGGGTCTTGAGGGATTCTGTTGCCTGCCGTTCGACGCGCAAAGGGCTGCCGACGGGGTGACACGGAGCCCTCCGGGCCGCGTTTCAAGTCGCTGACCTGCGGTTACTATCTGTAGCGGTTAGATCATCGACAGTGATTGGATCGGTGTGATGCGACGACTCATCGCAACACTTGTCTCTTGCGCCACCGCCGGCGCCCTTCCGCTCGTCACCGCCGGTCCGGCTGCCGCCGACCCGCGTCCTGAGCCGTTCTCGTACACGGCTCCGGGCTACGACATCAGGGGTCCGTACCTCGGCGCCGACAACCCGTGGTGGCACGACCACCACCGTCACCACGGCGACCGCCACTGGGACGGCGACCGTACCTGGGACGGGGATAAGGACGACGACCGCTGCAAGGACGACGACCACGACCGGGACCACGGCAGGGACCACGCCTGGTACAGGGAAGACGACCGGTACGAGGACGAAGACCGCTGCAAGGACGACGACCGCTACGACGACGACGACCGCTACCGGGACGACGACCGCTACCGGGACGAGGAGCGCGACGACGACGAGCGCTACCGGGACGGCGACCGCGACTGGGGTTACAACTACCGGTACGTGACCTCGCTGCGCTGCCGCATCGGCGGTGGCGTCGTGATGCGCAGCTGGCACAGCCCGACCAGGCTGTCCTGCTACGGCGGACGGTACAACGGATACTGGGTGGTCAGCTACGGGCTGTGATGCCGATGGCTGCCATCAGGGCGGGTCCGCACCATGCGGGCCCGCCCTTCTCGTGCCCGCCTACGGCGCGCACTTGGTGAACCTGACCGACTTCGTCCTGGGCGAGGGGGTCAGGATCCGGTAGGTGACGGTGTGCCTGCCGGCCGCGGGCGTGATGAGCCTCCTGGAGCTCACGTAGCCGCTGCGGCTGTCCGCGGGGAAGCGGGACGAGCCGCGCTCGATCACCCTGCCGTCGTAGAGCCACTGGTAGGAGTAGACGGCGCCGGGGCGGGTGGCGTTCACCCCGGCGGCGAAGTTCACCGCGCCGGTGTAGCAGGCGACCCCGGCCGAGTTGACCGTCGAGGGGCCCTGGACGCGCACGTACGCCAGCGCGAAGGAGGCCCTGCGGGTGGTGGCGGGCGGCGTCGTGGAGCGTTCCGACGGGCCCGTGGCGGAGGGGGTGGGACGGGTCGCGCGGTGCTGCGGCGTCCTGGTGGGCCGCGACGCGGCCGTGCCGTGCCTGGACGGCCCCGCCGAGGCGGACGTGCGCACGGGTTCGCGGGCGGACCGCACCTCGGCGTCCGCCTGGCGCTTGCCGGAGTTCCACACCACGACGCCGGCCGCCACCGACACGGCCACCGCCCCGGCCGCCAGCGCCAGCACCGGCGACCGCCGTCCCGCCGCCCGCCTGGACCGGGCCGCCGGCGCGGCGGCCGGATCATCGGCCGTCCCCGCCGGGGCGTCCTCGTGGTCCTCGTGGTCCTCACGGTCCTCGGCAGGCTCCGGGCCGGCGGGGCGGGGCTCGCCCAGGACGAGCGGCAGGACGGCCGTCATGGGCGGGCGGTCCTGCGGATCCTTGGCCAGGCAGGCGCGGACGATGTCGCGCAGCGGGTCCGGCAGGTCGCCGAGCTGGGGCTCGCCGCGCAGGATGCGTCCGGCGACCGCGGCCGGGGCGTCGTCGCCGAACGGCGGCCGGCCCGTGGCCGCGAACACCATCACCGACGCCCAGGCGAAGACGTCCGCCGCCGCCCCCGCCGTTGCGCCCGCCGCCGCCCCAGCCGCCGCCCCAGCCGTCGCGCCCGCTGTGCGGCCGTCCAGTTGCTCCGGCGCCATGTACGCCACCGCGCCGCCGTCGGAGCCGTGGCCGGGCCCGGTGCCCGCGCCGGCGCGGCCGGAACCGGGGCCGGTTCCCGCGGTGCCGAAGCCGACCAGGCGCGCGCCGTCCCGGCCGAGCAGCACGCTGGACGGCTTGAGGTCGCCGTGCGTGAGCCCCGCCCGGTGCACCGCGGCCAGCCCCGTGGCCGTGCCGACCGCCAGGTGCCGCAGGTTGCCGCCGCCGAGCCGGCCCACCTCGGCCAGCGACGGCCCCTCCACGTACTCGCTCACGATGTACGACAGCCGCCCCCAGGCCGCGTCGAGCACCCGCGCGACGCCCGGCGAGTCCACCCGCCGGGCCGCCTCCGTCAGGGCGGCGAACCGTTCACCGGCCACGATCCCGTGTAGGACCTTGACGGCCACGGGCCGCCCGTCCGGCCGCTGGCCGAGGTAGACGACCCCCTGCCCGCCGGAGGCCAGCCATCCGGTGATCCGGTGGGCCCCCAAGGACGTGGGATCTCCAGGACGTAAGGGCTCGGCGTTCGGCATGAGGCGGTGACTCCTGGGACAGCAGCGGTACCGAATCATGAACTTTAGCGGGATGAATCAGGATCCGCCGCCCTCAGGTTCACCTCGCCGTTCGACGCGGGACCCGTCCTGCGCCCGTTGGACAGCCGCCGGGTTCGCATACTACGGTAATCATCAGTGCTACTGACGATCGGTGGCACTGACGATTAAGGAGTTGGGGTCATGATCCTCATCACGGGCGGGCTCGGTTTCATCGGCACGCACACCGCGCGGGCGCTGCTCGACCTCGGCGAGTCCGTCGTGCTCGTCCAGCGCCGGGCCCCCGAGGTGCCGGCGTCGCTGGCCGGGGAGGCCGAGGGGCGGCTCGTCGTCGAGCGGGCCGACCTCACCGACCGGGCGGCGCTGCTCGCCCTGGGCGACCGGCACAAGATCACTGGAATCGTGCACCTGGCGGGCTCGATGCCCTGGCCGGTCGGCGCGCACGAGCCGGTCGAGGGGGTGGAGAAGTCCGTCGCGAGCCTGCTCAACGTCTTCCACGCCGCCACCGAATGGCAGGTGTCCCGGCTCGGCCTGGCCAGCACCATCGGCGTCTACGGCGGCGTCGAGTCCCCGGGCCCGCTGGCCGAGGACCTGCCGCTGACGATGTCGGCCGGCCACCCGATCCCGACGTTCAAGAAGATCGGCGAGCTGGTGGCCGGCCATCTGGCCGAGACCGCCGGGCTGGAGGTGGTCAACCTCCGCATCGGCGCGATCTGGGGGCCGCTCGGCCACGCGCGTTCGCCGTTCTTCCTGCTGCCGCAGCTCGTGCACGCCGCCGTGCGAGGCGCCGCGCCGGACCTGACGAGTCCCGCGTGGGGCGCGTACGCCGAGGACGGCGGCGACCTGTGCTACGCCAAGGACTGCGGACGGGCCATCGCCCTGCTGCAGACGGCCGAGCGGCTGCGTCACCGCACGTACAACGTCGCCACCGGCCGGATGACCGCCAACGGCGAGGTCGCCGCGGCGATCCGGCGGGCCGTGCCCGGCGCGGACGTCGAGCTGCGCGAGGGCCGCGACCCCGCCGGCCCCGGCCGCGACCTGTGCCTCGACGTCACCCGGCTGCGCGAGGACACCGGCTTCGAGCCCGCCTACGACACCGATTCGGGGATCGCCGACTACGTCTCCTGGCTGCGCGCGGGCCACGACCGCTGACCGGGCCGATCCGCCGTGCCCGGCCCCGCGGCGCATGTGGCACCCGGCGGCTGCTCAGCGCCGGTCCAGGCACCCCTGCCTGCCCAGCAGCCGGAACGCCCGCGCGGCCTGCGGCGGCAGGCCGCGGTAGGACCTGGGGAACACCGCCCGTACGGCGGCGGGCCGGTCCGGGCCACCGCCGTACGGGCGGTGTTCGGCGGGGAGCTCGCCGTAGAGGCCACCGGCGAGGTCACCGGCGAGGTCGGTCACGGTGAGCGACGGGTTCACCACCAGGTGCTCGGCCACGATGCGCAGGGCCAGCGGGAGATATCCGCACAACCGCGTCACGCCGGCGACGGCCCCCGGCTCGGCGGCGATGCGGTCCGCACCGGCGGCGGCGGCCAGCAGGTCGGCGGACTCGTCGGCGGTCAGGGTGCCCAGGGCGAGATGGTGGGCGCCGTCACGGGCGACCAGCCCGCCCAGCCGGTGGCGGCTGGTCACCAGCACCAGGCAGCCGGGGTTGCCCGGCAGCAGCGCGCGGACCTGGTCCGTGGAGGCGGCGTCGTCCAGCAGGACGAGCATGCGCCGGCCGCCGATCAGGCTGCGGAACAGGGCCGCCCGCTCCCCCGCGTCGCCGGGCAGGCGCCGCAGGTCCGGCGCGAGGGCCCGGACGAGCTGGGCCAGCGCCTCGGCGGGCGGCAGCGGCCCACCTCCGGCGTCGGAGCCGCGCAGGTCCAGGTGGAGCTGGCCGTCCGGGAACCGGCCGGCCACCCGGTGCGCGAAGTGCACGGCGAGCGCGCTCTTGCCGACGCCGGCGACGCCGTCGATCACCGCGATCGCGATGGCGTTGCCGGAGCCCGGCAGCAGGCCCGCCAGGCGGGCCAGCTCGGCGGAACGGCCGGTGAAGCCCGGCACGTCGTGCGGGAGCTGCGCCGGACGCGGCCGCTCGGGCGGACCGGCCACGGCCAGCTCCCACAACGCCACCAGGCGCGCGGTGTCGCCGCGGCACGCCCTGCTGATGGCCTCGACGGCCTGGCGGGGCGGCAGCAGCTTGCCGCTGAGGTAGCGCTGGAGCGAGGACTTGCTGCAGTGCGTGTGCCCGGCCAGTTGCACCAGCCCGAGGCCGGAGGCGGCCTTGAGCAGGCTGAGTTCGGCCGCGAGCATGCGGGCGTGGATGCCGTTCACCACTGCGGGGCTCATTCGCCCGCCTCCTTTTCCGGTGTTCGCCCGTGAGTCAGGCGTTGGCGAAGTAGGCGTACAGGTCGACGTCGACGCTCACCTGGCCGGTGCCCTCGTTCTTGAGCACCACCGACCCGTCGGCGCGTACGGCGGCGATGATGGACCCGACGGCGTCCTTGCCCGGCGGGTAGGAGACGACGCGGGCGGTCGAGGGCCCGCTCTGCGGCAGCACCGAGACGGTCCCGGCGGCCGCTCCCCGCGCGGCCACGGTCAGCGCGACCGCGGCGACGCCGGAGGCGGGCAGGCCGGTGAAGCGCACGGTCCTGGTGCCGCCCGCCGGGATCGCCAGGGCCCGTCCCGCCGATGTGGGGCGGACGGCCTTGACCAGCGCGCCGCGCCGCTCGGCGGAGAAGTAGCCGGTGACGTCCACGGAGATCTCGACGTCGTCGTAGCCGAGGTTGTGCACGTTGATCTTGCCGTCCTGGCCCGGTTTGACGATCGTGTGGAACTGCGTGGCGAGGTTCGCCGGGTAGTCGACGTTGGCGTCTACGGGGTAGGGGTCCCCGGCGGCGTACACGCGTACGGTGCCGCTCGACGGGCTCTTCAGCACCACGGTGAGGGCGACCTGGGCGACCCCGGTGGCGGGCAGGCCGTTCATCCCGGCGACGGACAGCTCATAGTTGCCCAGCGCGGGGATGACGGTGTGGTCGGCCACCCGGGCGGGCGTGACGGGGAAGTAGGCGCCGCCCACGGCGGCTCCCGCCTTGTCGAGGGTGTGGCCGTGCGCGTCGAGCGTCACCTTGACGGGGCCCGTCCCGCGGTTGACCACCTTGATCTTCCCGTCGGCGCCGACCCTGGCGATGATCATGGTGGCGGCGTAGCGGGAGGCGTCGTAGGCGAGCACCTTGCCGTCCGGTTCCTGCTCGTCGGAGGCGTGCACGGTGATCGTCCCGGTGTTGAAGAAGTCGCCCTTGGCGCTGACGTTGAGCGCGACGGCCCGCACGCCCTGCGCGGGCAGCCCGGCCACGCCCGCCACCTGCACGGTCATGGCGGAGTTGGCGCTGATCCGGACGTTGTCCAGAACCCTGCCCCGCGAGTGGAAGTACTGGTCGGGCCCCGGCCGGGGCGTCGCGTCCAGGGCGGCGGCGTCGAGCTGGACGCGGGGCGTGGTGGCCCCGGCGTAGACGATCGCGCGCCCGGTCTCCTTGAGCTTGGCCTCCAGTGCCGCGGGCCCGAGCCCGGGGAACGCCTGGCTCAGCACCGCGAACGCCCCGGCGACGTGCGGCGCGGCCATGGACGTGCCGCTCATCGACGCCCACCGGTCGCCGGGCACGGAGGAGACGATGTCGCTGCCGGGGGCCAGGAGGTCCAGGAGCGGGCCGCGGTCGCTGAAGGAGGACAGGACGTCGGCGTCGGTGGTGCTGCCCACGGCGACGGCCGACGAGACGCAGGCGGGGGCGGCCACCGCGTTGGTGTAGCCGTCGTTGCCGGCCGCGACGACGGTGGCGACTCCGGCCGCCAGCAGGGCGTCGATGGCGGCCTTGCGCGGGTCGGTGTCGCAGGACGCGGTGTGCATGCCGCTGCCCAGGCTCAGGTTCACCGCCACGATGGGCAGGGTCGCCTTCAGCGTCTGGACCTTCTCCAGCGCGGCCAGCTGGGCGCTGGAGAAGCTGAGCAGACAGGGCGCGCCGCCGGAGCCGCAGAAGTCGTCGGAGTCGAAGCGGCTGAAGATCTGGATGGCCACCAGGCCGGCGCCCGGCGCGACCCCGCTCCCGCCGTCGCCGTCGATCCCTTCGCCGTCGCCGGCGATGATCCCGGCCACGTGCGTCCCGTGGGAGCAGTCCAGCAGCTCGTCGGAGCAGCCGCCGCTCTCGGCGTCGGCCGAGCCGGGGCCGTCCTGCTTGGGGGCGCCGTCCGGGCACAGGCTGGTGGCGGAGTAGTCGGGGTCGGCGGGCGAGAAGCACGCCTCGGCCACGACGCGGCCGCCGAGGAAGGGGTGGCCGGTGGCGACGCCGGTGTCCAGCACGGCCACGGCGGTGCCCGCGCCGGTCAGTCCGGCCGCCCTCGTGCGGTCGCCGCCGATCAGCGGGACGCTCTGCCCGAGGGCCGGCGGCACCGGCCGGTCCTCGGACACGCTGAGCACGCCCGGCCTGGCGGCGAGCCGCTGGAGGCCCGCCTGGTCGGTCCGCAGGGTGACCACGGGCAGGCGGGACAGCGTCTGGAGCACCTGGCCGGCGCCGGAGCCGGAGACGGCGGCCAGCTCGTCGCGGTCCCTGGTCACGACGTTGACCCGGAGCCTGCCTCCGGAGTCCAGCTTGCGGGCCAGTCCGGGCTCCACCCACGGCCCCGCGTCCGCCCGCTCCCCCGCCGCCCACTGTCGCGCCGCCCACTGTCCCGCCGAGGCGGCCGATGCGCCGGTCGCGACGGCGACCGAGGAGAGCAGGATCGCCGTCAGGACGAGCACGCGGTGGATGGCCGCCGTGACGGTGGCTGATCGCCTCATGAGGCTCTCCTTCGGCGCGGGACGAAGACGCCCGCGCAATGTACGCGGCCCCTGTTGCCACCCGTTTGCCAGCGACGTCAGCGCCCTTCCGCCCGGCATGCCGGGGATGCCGGGGATGCCGGGATATCTAGGACTCCGAGGGGATGCCAGGGCCGTCAGCGGCCCTCGCGGCTGCCGATCCGGCTGAAGATGGCCGTCGACTCCTGGCGGGCGGCGCCGGCGTGCGCGGCCTCGCCGTTGCGCGACTCCAGGCGGGCCAGCACGGAGAGCGTGCGGGCGCGCCACAGCGGCAGCTCCAGCGTGTCCCACAGATCGAGGGAGGCGGACAGGGCGGCTCTCGACTCGGCCGCCGCGTCCTGCTCCAGGCGCAGCTCGCCGAGCGTCCGCAGGCCGAGCGCGCGGCCGAAGCGGTCGTCCTGGCGGGTGAAGACGCGCAGGCTCGCCTGGAGCGCCCGCTCGGCCCGCGGCAGGTCGCCCAGGCGGATCCGGATCTTGGCCAGGGACTGGTCGGCGTAGGCCGTCCCGTGCGGGTCGGACAGGACGGTGAACAGGCGGCGGGACTCGCGCGTCCTGGTCGCGGCGTGCCCGTACTCGCCCCTCGCCCGGTGCACCAGCCCGATGCTGCGCTGGAGCAGCGCCTGGCAGCGCAGGTCACCGATCTTCTGGTACGTCTGCAGCGCCCGGCTGAGCAGCCACAGCGCCAGCTCGTCGTCGCCGCGCTCGCGTTCCACGAAGCCCAGCATGTAGATGGCGTGCGCGTGCCCGGCCTGGTCGCCGAGGGCGGAGAAGAGCGAGGCCGCCTCCAGCAGGTCGGTCTCCCCCTCGGCGAACCACCCTCCCTCGGCCCGTACGGTG
Organism: Nonomuraea sp. NPDC049646; assembly: GCF_044465525.1. Classification (NCBI taxonomy): domain Bacteria; kingdom Bacillati; phylum Actinomycetota; class Actinomycetes; order Streptosporangiales; family Streptosporangiaceae; genus Nonomuraea; species Nonomuraea sp. NPDC049646. The sequence goes on from NZ_JBITLU010000018.1 coordinate 194,345, forward strand.
CCCAGGCCGGACAGGGCGGCCGCCAGGTGCCGCCGGTCGCCGAGCCGCTGGAAGGCCCGCCGGGCCTCCTCGTAGGCGGCGACGGACTCGGCGAAGCGGTCCTGGGCGAAGCGGATCCGGCCGAGCCCGAGCATCACCAGCCCCTCCCCCTCCAGGTCGCCGGACCTCCTGACGGTCTCGGCGCCCCCGATGCCGCCCGGCCCGGACCGGCCGCCGAGGCGGGGGTCGCCGCGCAGGATGTCCAGGCGCAGCCGTACCAGGGCGGGGCCGGGATCGAGCCCCAGTTCCTCGCCGAGACGGGCGCGCGACCGCTCGAAGACGTCCAGGGCCTCGGCGATGCGCCCGGAGCGGTAGAGCGCGAGCATCAGCAGGCCCACCAGCCGTTCCCGCGTGGGGGCGGCCGCCACCTCCTCGGCCAGCGCGCCGAGGACCTGCCGGTGCCGGCCGAGCCGCAACGACGCCTCGGCGTGCTCCTCCAGCGCCTCTCGCCGCGCCTCCTCCAGCCGGACGCACAGCGTGTCCCGGGCCGCGCCGACCGCCGCCTCGTCGAGCACCGGCCCACGCCACAACTCCAGCGCCTGCCGCAACAGCCCGGCCTTCTCCTCGTCGTCGTCGCTGCCCCCGGCCCGCTCCCTCAGCACGGCGAACCGGTGAGCGTCCACGGCCATGGGATCGATGCGCAACCCGTAGCCGGATCCGGTGGCGAGCACCTCCACGTCGCTCCCGGCGGCGTCCGCGAGCAGGCCGCGCAGCCGGGAGACGAGCACCTGGACCTGCCTGCGCGCGCCCTGCGGCGCCCCCTCGGGCCAGAGCACCTCGACCAGGCGCTGGAGCGGGACGACCCGACCGGCCGACAGAGCCAGCACGCCGAGCAGGAGCCGCTGCTGCCGCCTGCGCAACACCACGGGCGCCCCCGCCCACCCGAACTCGACCGCCCCCAACACCCGAACGCCGTCGTACGGTGAATTGATCACTCCCCCATGATTGACCGACTGTCGAACCTCGCGGTCAACCGATATTCAACCGAGACAAATCCCGCATTTCTTCGGAGAAACCTTGGCGGCTCCGATGCGTGAGCGATATCCGACTGAGACCAACCAACTGCCGAGAGGAGGCAAGTCACATTCCGTAACGCTGCCTCGAACATGAACAGCGCGGCTCGGAGACATCCAGAAGTCGTTTCCCCGGCACCCTGGACCGGCTTCACGGGTGAAGCCGGTCCCTCCGGCGTGCGGGGCAGGCACTAATCCACGTAGCCCCTTCTGCCGTGATCGACGCGCACCCCGGAGATGATGTCCGCCTCGACGGATATGGCGACCCAGTAATCCTTCCGGCAGTTCTCGCACTCGACATAGCCGGCGCCTTCGAAATCGCCTCCTTCGGGGCGTGCCGAGGGAAATCGCAGGCCTTTCGTCCCCCACTCGACACGGTCCCCCACCCGGTAAGGCCGCAGTTCGAGAAGTCCGAACTGGAACTCCGCCTCGGCCTCGCCGGTATATCCGCACCTGGGGCACGTTTCCGTGAAGGACAGCAGGTTGTAGCTGCCCATCAGGGCATCACCCTGCGGAGGGACACCCCTGGGAGCCGGAGGGTCTGCGTGACGAAATTGGTCAGGTTCCGCTCCATCGTCACCGCGGTCATCCCGCTGGCAGCCGCGAAGCCCACCAACGCGGCGTCACCCCGTCCCTTCGCGCCCACCACGGCGTTGAAGGCCGTCCGGAATTCCGAGGAGGAAGCCCACTCCTCGGCCTGCTGACCGGTGATCGTCTGAATGTTGTTCTCCTCGAGGAAACGACGCCTTGCGTTCAGCCCGTTGGTGACGTTGAGGAATTCGTGTCGCTGGTTCGGCGTGATGTACACCGTCGAGGCGTTCTGGATCTCGGCCAGCGCCTGCTCGTGACCCCCTATCGCCTTCACCATGAGGTTGTTGTCGGCGATGATTCCGCAGTTGTGAACGAGGACCGAGGTGTCCCCGGTCACCACATAGTACGTGTGTAGGTCGGCGACGGTGAGGTTGTGGACGCGGGCGTGGGCGGTCCACGCATTGACCGCCTCGATCTGGACGTACGTGCCGGCGGCCGTACGGAGGAGTTGGCCGGGACGTAAGTCCTTGGCCTCGCGCCAGCTCCCCGCGTCCGCCACCCAGAAGGGGTGACCGTCGGTGGCGACGATGTCGCGGGTGCTGCCGTCGCCGCTGTCCACGGTGACGGTGACCAGGTTCTTGGGGCCTTCACCGGCGATGGTGGCGGTGACGTCCTTGGCCTCGGTACGGCCGGTCTCCGGGTCGGTGGCCATGACCTTGTCGCCGGGTTTCAGCTGGTCGATGCGTTTGGTCAGGCCGCCGGCGAGCAGGACCTTGGTTCCCGGGACGAAACTGTTGGACAAGGGACAGGAGCCGCCCGCCGAGGGGTTCTTGCTGCGTTTCGCGACGCGGGCCATCAGGCCGTCCAGGGCGGCGATTTTCTTGTTGATGTCGTCGATCTTGGCGTCGATGGCTTCGATGGCGCGGCGGGCCGCCTTGATGACGCCCTGGACCTTTTTGTAGATCTTGATGCCCATCCGGACCCTGGTGGCCAGTTTCCAGATCAGGCCGCCGATCTTCTTGGCCGGCACGAATTCCAGGATCAGGCTGACGCAACTGCCGACGCTGCCGCCTAAACAGCCTTTTATGTCATCTATTTTCAGGAAATCTTTGATGAATCCGATGCCTGCGGCCTTCAAGGCTTCGAGCACCGCGTTCCGTTTGGCGGTCTGCTGGTGTTGCTGCCGCTCGTTCTGTTGCGAGTCGCGGGCGTTGCCGAGGTTCTTCTTGGCTCCGCCCGGATCGCAGGGGCCCTCGCAGTCGGGGCTGTCGTAGTCCCCGGGCGCGCAGGGCGGCGCGATGGAGTGGAAGCAGCCGACGCCGGTGCAGCAGGGTTTCTTGCCGGTGGGGTCGGCCAGGGTGGGGGGATTGTTGTTGGCGTAGTTGTAGCCGTTCATCTGCTGGGAGTCGCCCATCTGGATGAGGGGGTCGACGGAGATGAAGCGGCCGGTGAGCGGGTCGTAGCTGCGGGCGCCGAGCGTGGTCAGGTCGGTGCTGGTGTCGTTGATGCCGCCGACGAATCCGCGTTGGTGGTCCTGGGGCCAGGCGCCCTGGCTGCCGCGCAGGGCGCCGAAGGGGGTGTAGCGGCGCTGGCTGAGGGCGCCGGTCTCGGCGTTGATGGCCAGTTCGGCGGTGCCGTGGTGGTCGCCGAGGACGTAGGTGACCCCGGTGGTGGTCCGCATGGCGTTGCCGACGTAGCGGCTGGCCGTGGGGCTGGTGGCCCCCTTGACCAGGTGCACCTCCAGACCGGGCAGGTACAGGGTGGTGCCGTCCTTGTCGCGCCGGATGAGCCGCTCGCCGTCGGCGGTGTAGAGGAAGCGGGTCTCGCCCTTCTTGTCGTCGTTGACCTTGACGAGCTCGCCTTCGGCGTCCCAGGTCAGCGTCTGGTTGCTCGCCTGGGTGCGGCGCTCGACGGTGTTGCCGGAGGCGTCGTAGGCGAAGGAGGCGGCACCGGGGACCGTGGTCAGGCGGTGGGCCTTGGCCGGGTCGTAGACGTAGGTGCGGTCCGACTGCTGGACGCCGCCCGCCGGGCCGGCGCCGTAGAGGGACTCGCTGCGGCGGTTGCCCGTGTCATCGTAGGTGTAGGCGGCCCGGTAGGGGGCCGGCCCGCCGACGGTGGCGTTCGCGCCGGTGGCGGCGCAGGCCGCGTCGCCGTCCTGGGTCCAGGCCTCCGACAGGCGCGACAGCTCGTCGTAGCGGAAGCACTGGTTGTCGACGCCGTCGCGGGAGGTGTCCTTGATCTGGGTGATGTTCCCGGCGGGCTGGTAGGCGTACTGGGTGCTGCGGTCGGTGCCGGTCATGCCGAAGTGCCAGGTGGTGGCCTTGGCCAGGCGGCCGGTGCCGAACTCGTAGTCGAAGGTCTGGTCGATCTGCTTGCCGTCGCCGCCGGACTGCATGCGCAGGCCGATGACCCGCCCGGTCTTGGTGTAGTCGGTGCCGACGAGGTAGGTCGACAGCTGGGACTTGGTGGAGACCAGGCGGCCGAGGTCGTCGTAGGTGTAGGCGATGTTCTCCGCCGGCAGCCCGCCGACGGCGGGGCTGCTGCTCGCGGCCACGCTGCCGTCGAGGTTGTAGCTGGTGTCGAAGACGTACCCCTGGGCGGGCGCGAGGCCGCCCTCGACGGCGGGCAGGACCACCCTGCTGCGCTGCGGGCGGTCCAGATTGTCGTACGCCTCCACCTGCGTGGTGTACCGGTCGGCGCCGACGATGCGGGTGGAGCTGGTGAGCTGGCCCTTGCGGACGGTGTCGTACACCCACTCGGCGACCTTGGTGCCGGGCGACGACGTGGTCGCGTCGTACTTGGCGACCATGCGGTCGAGCCCGTCGTACTCGATGCCGATCTTCTGGTTGCGGGCGTCGGTCATCAGGACCGGCCGGTCGAGGTTGTCGTAGGCGGTCTTCTCCACGCCGCGGTCGGGGTCGTTCGACTGCACCCGGCGGCCGAGCAGGTCGTAGCTGTAGGACCAGACCTGGTTGCCGGGGCCGGTCACCGACTCCTGCTGACCGCGGTGGTTGTAGGCGAACGTGGTGACGACCGCCCCGGCGGCCGTCTGCTGCCGGATCTCCCGGGTACGCCCGTGCACGTCGGTGTAGGTGGTGACCGGGGTGCCGCCGGACGGTGGGACGACCTTGGTCCAGTCGCCGCCGTACTCGTAGCGGGTGTTCCACAGCTCGTTGACGTCGCCGTCGCTGTTGCCGGACAGCAGCCGTTCGGCGAGCAGCCGCCCGCGGCCGTCGTAGGTGTTCCACAGCTGCGACTCCACCGCGCCCACGGTCGCCACCCCGAACCGCTTGGGCTCGGGATCGCCGTCGGCGTAGTAGGGAGCGAAGGTGTAGTGCACCTGGCCGGCACCGTTGTAGACGCTGTCGGAGACGATCCGGCCCCTGGTGTCGCCGTTCTTGCCGGGGGCCTGCGACTGCCTGGGCCGCAGCCAGCCGTCGAACAGCGTGTACGACGTCTGCTGGCCGCCCTCGTTGGTCAGCGTCTTCGCGCCCACGGCCACGATCGCGCCGGCGTCGACGAGGTACTGGTACTCGTTGTCGGGCGTCATGCTGGTCGTGCGGCCCGGCCCCCAGACCTTGGCGGTGCGGCCCAGCGCGTCCCGCTGGGCGATCGTCACCTTGCCGGCCGCGCTGGTCTCCTTGGTCGCCAGGCCCCACGCCGGGTCGAGCACCCGGGTCGTGACCATGGCCGAGTCGGGGTCGTCGGCGCGGGCCCGCGGGGTGGTGGTGACCACCTGCGTGGTGACGCCGTGCGCCTCGGTGTAGTCGGTGGAGGTGGTCAGCCCGGCGGCGTCGGCGACGGTCTCGGGGCGTCCCAGGTCGTCGTAGGTCGACCGGGCGATCACCTGGTAGCCGGTGATGGCGGTCGCCGAGGCGGCGTTCCCGCGTTCGGTCCTGGTCACGTCGCCGTGCTCCGGCGCGGCTTTGAACGCCTTGCCGTCGTAGTAGGTGCGGGCGTCGGCGATCAGGTCGGTGAGCAGGTTCGGGGTGTCGGCGCAGCGGCGGGCCACCGTGGTCACCCGGGCCGGCAGGCGCAGCACCCGCGCCCCGTCCGCGGTCAGCTCCGTCCTGGTGCACTCCTCGTCGCCGGCGACGCCCACCTCGCCCTCGTCGTCGGTGGTCAGCGCGGCGCCGGTGGTCAGGTCGAACTCGGTCACGGTCGAGCGGGTCTGCTGCCAGGACAGGCCGACCAGGCCGAAGGTGCGGGTGGACCTGGTGCCGGTCAGGTTGGCGGTGATCGTGCCCCACGGGCGGGACCTGGAGGCCGTCTGGTGGTACCACGGCGTGCTGACCGACTTGCTCACCGGCACGCCGCCGGCCTTGTCGTAGGTCACGGTGCGCAGCGTCGTGCCGTGCAGGGACTCGTGGTCGGGGTACGTGCCGCCCTCGCCGTCGTCCACGGTGACGGTCTTGGCGCCGCCGGAGACCGACGCGCGGTCGCCGTTCATGCCCTGGAAGTACCAGTAGTCGGTCTGGGACGGGGTGCCGCCGCTGGCCGCGCTGGTGGCCCCGCCGATCACCCGGACCTTGTCGAAGCCGCGCCAGTTCGACCACGTCTTGAACTTCTCCGGCGTGATGCCGTCGTCGTCGGCGTAGTGCCAGGCGGGCTTGCCGATGCTGTAGTCGTAGCGGGTGACCATGTCCGACCCGCCGCCGGTCAGGTCGGTCTGGATCAGCTCGCGGACGACGTACTTGTGGAACCAGTCCAGGCTCGGGTCGGCGCCGCCGTTGGAGTTCTGCCAGAACGTCGGGAAGCACAGCCGCCGGTTGGTCGCCGGTTGCGGCAGGTCGGAGGGGCTGCAGTCCATCCCCGAGTACGTGACGTCGAGCTTGCCGCCGGTCTCGTTCTGGATCGAGGCCACCCGCTCCTTGACGAACGGGCCGACGTCGTCGCCGAGCTTGTCCACCCGGTTGGCCAGCTGCTGGTAGACGAAGCTCACCGGCGGCATGGTGACCGGCGCCGCCCCGGCGAGCCCGGTGTGGACGATGTCGGTGAGCTTGAGCTGCCGGTCCACGTCGGCGATGCCCCACAGGTGCTTGAACTCCCAGGAGTCCACGTCGCGGTGGCCGGTGCCGGCCGCGTTGACGACCTTGGTGGTGACCTTCGTCAGGCGCTTGCGGGTCCAGAAGCTCGGCGAGGCCGTCCCCTTGCCGTCCTTGCACTCGGTGCCCTCGTCGCAGTTCATGTCCCAGGGCACGTCGGGCCAGCGGGCCGGATGGGCGGAGATGTCGGCGCACTCGGCGGCGGTCAGCAGGCAGCGCTCGGCGTTGGCGAAGTCGACCCGCGCGGGCGGCGTGGCCGGGAAGAGGTCGCCGCGGCGCAGGCCGTACTGGATGGAGGTCAGGTAGCCGCCGCGGTCGTAGGCGGTGTCGTCGGCGGCGCGCAGGTTGCGGCCGTAACGGTTCTGCTCCTTGGCGTAGTAGAAGGTCACCGCGTTGCCGTGGGTGTCCTCGATGTAGTCGAGGTTCCACCGCCAGCTCTGACGGCACCAGGAGTCCTTGAAGGCGTCCTTGTGGCAGGGTTCGCCGGCGTCGTCGCCGAACACCGGGACGTCCCAGGCGGAGTTCGTCTGGGGTCTGCCGGAGGTCCAGCCCGGCAGGCGGTTCTTGCCGAAGTAGTACTGGGTGCCGTCGGCGGTGGTCACGCGCCAGTACTCGTTGTCCTCGTCGCCGTTGGCGGTGTCGGCGGCGGTGCCGGTGAGGCGCTGGACCCGGGTGCCGTCGTCCCTGGCCAGGACCCAGGTGTCGGGGCCGGTCGGGACGAGCTCGCCGCCCGACCCGCCGAGGGCGAGCGTGGCGTTGTCGTAGGCCCAGCACTGGTCCATCGGCTCGACCTGGTAGGTCGGGTCCTTGGGGACGCCGTCGTCCTTGCAGGACTTGTACTTGCGCTCGATGTACCCGGGCGACAGCTCGAACCCGTCGCCGAGCCAGGACGCCTGGTTGTTGGTGGTCGCGGTGCGCCCGTCGATGGCGGCCGCGGAGTAGTTGACCACCAGGTTCGGCACCAGCCCGCCCGGCACCGGCGGCACCCGCAGCGGGTAGGACCAGGTGAAGTCGCCCGTCTGCGGGCTGACCTGCCAGGTCGCCGACGGCGACAGCGAGGTGACGCCGAAGTCGCCCTTGTCCCCCGACGTCCCGGAGGTCACGGCCAGCACCATGGGCTCGGCGGCGAGGTCGACGTCGGCGCTGAGCGTCCTGGCCGCGGTGTCGTTGCGGCCCTTCAGCGGCACGGCCCGGCGGCACTCGGCCTTGTCCGGGCTGGTCAGGGCACATGCGGGCAGGGCCGCCAGGCGCGCCCGGGAACCGAAGCCGCCTCCGTAGGCTTCGGCGAAGGGGGCGTAGTCCACCTTCATCGTGACCTTGCCGGGCGGTCCCGACGTGCGGGCCGCGGTGAAGATCGGGCCGCCGACCCCCGCGCGCTGCGAGGCCGCGCGGTCGTGGGTCTGGATCCGCGCCCGCCCGGCGGCGGAGGCGTCGGCCGACGTGGCCGCCAGGGCGCCCGCCTTGCGGGCGGACGCCGGCGGCGCCGCCAGATCCACCTCGACCGTGCCGGGCGTAGGCCAGGCCGCCACGGGGTCGGGGGCCTTGCGTTCGGTGATCCGTGGTTTCACCGCCGCGGGCCGGCCGGGCACGACCCGTTCCCGGTCGACGGGCTTGGGCCGATCTCGCTCGGCGGCGGCGCTCGCGGAGGGGAGCGTCGCGGGCACGACCATCAGGCCGGCCGTGAGCAGCAACGTGAGGGCCGCGCGGAGCGGCCGGGACCAGGAAGAGCGACGTCGGCGTGCGGCATGGACGCGCATGCCGTACCTCCCAGGGAAGAGAGCGGAAGCGGCAGGAGGGACGGCGGGGGCGCCGGCGCGACGCCCCCGCACCGGGGTCAGTCAGGGGTGTTGTCGTTGAGCGCGTCCTCGGAGACGGTCGTCATCTCCGACCACAGGGACAACAGGTCGATCAGGCTCTCGTCCGCGGGGCCGCGCAGCACCCACACGTCGTCGACGTGGCCCGCCCAGTTCAGGCCCGTCCCGCCGCGGCCGAGCTGGGCCGAGGTGATGGGGCCCGCCAGGGTGACGTCGTTGCGGTAGGACTTGACCTCGGCCTCCGGAGCCGCTTCGAGGGCGCCGTTCACCCAGAACTCCAGCGTCTTCTCGCGGGCCCGGTAGACGACCGCCAGGTGGTCCCAGTCGCCGAACCCGGTGTGGAAGGCGGGGTGTTCCACGGCGGCGCCGCCGGGGAGCTCCACGACGTACCGGCCGGTCTCGCCCATGTCCGGGTCGCCGCGGGCGGGGTCGAACGTGACCGTCAGCGCGCTGCCGGTGGCCATGGGCAGGTTCAGCAGGGTCATCGCCTTGCGCGCCTGGCCGCTGGTCTCCACCCAGGCCGACAGGGTGAAGCTCTCCCTCGGGTCCAGCACGGCCGACTCGACGGCCGCGTAGTCGCCGGTCGCGCCCGGCAGGCGCAGGGAGCCGGGCACGGCGCTGTTGCTCATGGGGGTCCTGGCCGCGAAGCGGGCCGCGCCGTACAGCTTGACGGGGATTCTCGGCGCCTCGCCGCTGTCGTCGGGGACGTTGTTGAGGTGCCACTTGTGCGTCACCGTCAGCATCTCCTTGGACAGCGCCGCCGCCTCCTCGACGCTGACGATCCGGTCGTAGACGCGGACGTCGTCGATCTTGCCGGGGAAGTGGTCGAGCTGCTGGGCGCCCCACAGGACCCGGCCGATGGTGAGCGGGCCGCTGGCCGCCCAGGCGCTGGTGTAGTCCATCTCGGTGCCGGGCTCGCCGTTGACGTAGATGCGCACCTTCTTGGCCACCGCGTCGAAGACGCCCATCAGGTGCGTCCATTCGCCAGGTCTGGCCTGTTTCGCCGACCACGCGCTGGACGAGGCCGCCGAGGTCGAGTCGGCGTTCATGCGCCAGAACACCCATTTGCGGTTCGGCGCGTCGTAGCGCAGGCAGAAGCCGGACACGTTGGCGCCGTCCTGGGCCAGCACGGTGGCGTAGGACGCGGGCAGGACGTCCGGCAGCTTGGCCCACGCCGTCACCGTGAAGCTCTTGGTGGTGTCGAGCACCGCGGCGTCGGTGCGGGCGTAGGCGGTGGTGCCGTTGCCGGCCATCGCCGTGCCGCGCGATCCGGCCACGCCGAGCTGCGGCGCGCCCGCGACGCGGGCCGGGTAACGGCCGCCGGTCTCCGCCAGGGTGGTGGCGCCGGCCGGGTCGTTGAGCTTCCAGTGGGCCTTCGGCCCGCGGCCGGGCGCGACCCGGAACCGGTAGACGGCCGAGCCCTTGGAGTAGTTGCCCGCCTGGTCCCTGACGCGGACGTAGAGGCTGTTGCTGCCGACGACCTTGGGCAGGATCTGCACCGTCTCGGTGGCGCTGCCCGCGGTCCGCTTGCGGAACACGGTGGGGTCGTCGTTGACCGCGTACGCCCACTCGGTCACCGACGGGTCGAAGGTGATGACGAACCGGCCGTGGCGGCCCATGCCGTCCTGCGGCGTCTGCGCCGGGTCGAGGGGGTTCTCCGCGACGTACCCGTCGGCCGCCGACGAGGTGATCACCGGCAGCGGCGGCGCCTTGGTGTCGAAGACGAAGTAGCAGGCGGTCGCCGCCCCGGCCGAGCTCCACGGCCCCTTGCCCTTGCGGCTGTCCTGGGCGCGGACCTGCCAGTTGACGACGGTGTTCTCCGGCAGCAGCCCGCGCGGCACCTGCGCCATGAAGCTGTTGCCCGCCTTGCCGGACCTGGCGCTCTTGGCCGGCGTGAGGTACCGCCATTCCTTGTTCTGGCCGGCGGCGTTCTTCCACGACACCAGGAACTCGGCCTGCACCTTGTCGGCCGTGCGGTTGTAGGTGTCGGGGTCGCGCAGGTTCTTGGCGATCAGCTTGGGCGTGGACCAGTTGAACACCGACGGGTTGCCCGGCCCCTTGCACGGGCCGCCCGGCTCCATCTCCAGCTGGCTCATCCTCGGCTGCAGCGGCGGCCGGTTGTAGTGCACCCGCAGGTAGGCGCGCGACTCGAAGCGCTTCCAGCCGAGCTGGTCGCCCTCGTCGGCGGCGCGCAGGCCGAACGTGGTGTCCCGCCAGCCCTTCTGCGCCGCCTCCCGGACGCCCGAGGTCACGTTGAACAGCACGTCACCGGCCGGGCAGGACTTGGCGGCGCATCCCGACCAGCCCTTGGCCACGTTGCGGCCGTCCAGCTTGCGCAGCCAGTTGTCGGAGGTGGAGTTCCAGGTGGAGTTCTTGCCGAACGCCTTGGCCAGGTGGATGTTGACCGGCCGCTTGCTGCCGGAGGCGGCCCACACCTCCCGTACGTGGAACTCGGCGGACAGGACCTGCTTGCCGGCCAGCCAGCCGGTGGGGATGCGGTAGAACAGCCGCTTCTTGTGCGGGGAGCCGCAGCTCTTGCCGCTGGAGGGCAGGCCGATCGGGCACCGGCCCATGCCCTGGTCCTTGGTGAAGTTGTAGATCTCGAACCCGCTGCTGGCCACCATGAGGTTCGCCGAGCTCATCGGCGTGCGGTACATCGGGTCGATGTAGACGGGGAACGTCGTGTCGGCCGCGGTCAGCATGGCCGGGTCCGGGGTCAGCGTGAGCTGTCCCTGAGCCAGGTCGGCGCCGATCGTGGCGATCTTCGACGCGTCGCCGGGGGCGCCGTCCGTGGCGTGGGTGGTCGGCGGGTCGACGGGGCCGTCCTCGCCCACCATGCCCGTGCCCGCCGCGGGGGGCGCGGCCGCCGAGTCCCACATGACGGGCTTGGGCGCCTCGAAGATCACCGCGCCGTTGTCGGGGTCGACCGCCTCCTGCGTGCCGTCGGCGCCGGTGCTCACCGTCAGCGTCGGCGCGGACAGGCCGAGGGTCAGCCTGGCCAGCCGGGGGTCCTGGGCGGCGGCGGGCGTCTTCACCACCAGCGTGTGCGCGAAGCCGTCCGCGGTGGCCCGCACGCGCAGGTCGACGTCCGGCCCGAGCACGCCGGCGTACACGGCGGTGTCGCCGTCCAGGCTGGGCGTGGGCAGCGCGGCCGGCCAGGTCAGCGACATGGTGTGGCCGGAGCGGGTGAGCGTGGCCATCGGCCCCGTCCCGCCGGCCGACAGCCTGAGGTCCACCAGCGAGGAGTACGGCCGGACCGTCCCGTCCTGGAACCGCAGGCCGTTGTACAGGGGGACCCACGTGTCGCCCTGCTTCCGCCTGATCGGGGCGAGCCGGTCGTTGACGTACATCGTGCCTTCGGGGGTGGCGTACACCTCGCGCGTCTCGCCCCGCTCGGCCAGCACCTCCACCAGTTGCCCCGTGGCCTCGGCGGCGGCCAGCGCCTCGGCCTCGCTCTGCTTGGGGTCGGTGGAAACGGTCCACTTCTGCTCGGTCAGCGAGACGTTGTCCAGGAAGGCCGTCAGCGCGCCCTGGCCGCCGAGCTGGAAGGTGAGCGCCCCCGTGGTGGTGTCGGCGGTGGAGTCGAAGGTGTAGGAGAAGTGCTGCGGCTGGTCGGGCAGCTCCACGTCCGTGGCGAAGATCTCCGGGCAGGTCTCGGCGTCCTCGCAGAGCACGGCCCTGATGGTCGCCGCGGCGGTGGCGTGGGCGTCGAAGGAGAGCGTGTACGTCTTCTTGGCCTGCAACGTGCGCCCGAGCTGGCGCAGGTGGGCCTGCCCCGGTTCGGTGGTGCCGTCGGCCACGGTGACCTTGAGCACGCCGTCCTCGACCGCCGCCGTGGCCGGCCCGGCGGCCTCCCATGACGTGGCGTCCGTGGTGAACTCCCCGTTGAGCAGCAGCTTCTTGCTGAACGAGCCCCGTCCGTAGAAGGCGACCTTCTGGTACGTCCAGCCTTCGGCGAGCGCGCGCGCCTTCTCCGCCTCGCCGACCGCGTACCGGTGGGAGGGGCCCTTGACGAGCTGGTGGACCGGGAGCAGCCCGTCGCCGCCCGCGGCCTGCGCGTGGAAGCGGACGCCCTCGTCCACGTAGCCCTGCGCGACGGCCTGGTCGCGCTCGCCCTGGTCGAGGGTGAAGATGCGGTCGCCGCCCGCCTTGCGCAGGCCGGAGACCGGCGACAGCCCGGAGACCGCCTCGCGCGAGACGTGCAGCACCTGGCCCTCAGGGGTGTAACCCCACTTCGTCACCGCGCTGTCGTACTCCGTCTCCCAGGAGGTGAACAGCGTGTTGTCGGTGCCGGTGGTGCCCCGTAGCCGGAACAGGGGTTTGACCATCCACGCGGTGGCGGCGTCCACCGCTTCGGCGTCCGCCGCTTCGGCGACCGCCCGCGGCGGCGTCCACACCGTGCCGGCCAGGCCGCCCACGGCCAGCGACGCCGCTGCCAGGACGGCCGTCCACCTTCGTAACCCCATGCGTACTCCCCTGGTGCACGATCACGTGGCCTGCGTTCCGCCACAGCATCGATCGGGCCGGGCCGCCGGGGTAGGCCGCGGCGACCGGTTGGGAAAACGTGGGAAACGCTTCCCGCCCGGCCCCTCTCCGGCGGGCCCGGCGTGGCAGCATGAACGCGACCGCTGACACCCCCGCCGGGAAGGGCCCCCATGAACACCGCGGACCTGTACGACGAGCGCGGCGACGAGCTCGACTCCTGCGACCTGCAGCTGCGCCAGTACGGCGGCCGCCGCGCCTTCCACGGCACGATCGCCACCGTGCGCTGCCACCAGGACAACGCCCTGCTCAAGGCGGTCCTGTCGGAGCCCGGCGAGGGCCGGGTCCTGGTGGTGGACGGCGGCGGCTCGCTGCACGCCGCGCTGATGGGCGACATGATCGCGGGCGCGGCGGTGGCGGCCGGGTGGGCGGGCGTGGTGATCCACGGAGCTGTCCGGGACGTGACCGCGCTGCGCGAGCTCGACCTCGGCGTCAAGGCCCTGGGTTCCAACCCGCGCAAGAGCGGCAAGACGGGCGCGGGCGAGCGGGACGTGCCGGTGACGTTCGGCGGCGCCACGTTCTCGCCGGGGGCCGAGCTGTTCAGCGACGACGACGGCATCCTGGTCACCCGCGTACCGGGCTGACCGGGCCGCCGCGCGGGCTTCCACGCGGACGCCGGGGTGTGGTTTCGTGACAGGACATCACGATCCGGAGGCGGACCATGGCATTCCAGCTCATCGTTCTCTACCACCACCCCGAGGACGTCGCGGCCTTCGACCGGCACTACGACGAGATCCACGCGCCCCTGGCGGCCAAGCTGCCCGGCCTGCGGGCCTACACCGTCCAGCGGCCGGTGGCCGGCGGCGGCCAGCGGCCCGCCTACCACCTGGTGGCGGTGCTGACCTGGGACGACGAGCAGGCGTTCATCGCGGCGATGAGCAGCGAGGAGGGGCAGGCGGCGGTCGCCGACGTGGGCGAGTTCGCCGGGTCGGGGGTCACGATGACGACCGGGCCGTCGAGCTCGGTGCTCTGAGCATGCGAGAAGGGCGTCCCCCGGCGGGAGACGCCCTTCTGCTGTTCGCGCGCGCTACTTCTTGACCGACACCGGAGCCGTGCCGGTGTCCTGCTGACGCCAGGCGCCCGTCTCGAACGCCACCGGAGCGGCCTTCCTGCCCACACCGTCACCCCACTTGGTGACCACGTACTGGATCTTGATGTGGCCCTCGCCCTTCACCCCGTCCACACCCAGCGTGTCGGGGTTGAAGCGGCCGCC
>NZ_JBITLU010000019.1:0-206763 GCF_044465525.1 Nonomuraea sp. NPDC049646
CTTTTAACACACTGTTGAGTTCTCAAGAAACGGACGCGTACTTCCTCACCAGAACCCGTTCCCGGATCCTCGTTCAGAGGCGTTCATTTCGTCTTCTTAATCTTAGCAGGCCCGCCGATTTCGTGTCAAATCCGGAGACTTGAACAAACCGGACCAAACCTGTCTAGGATTGGATGCCTCGCTTCCGAGGCAACCCTCGTAACTTACCGTGTCATCCGGCACCTGTCGAATCAACCGATTATTCGGCGTGCTTCGGGCACCAGATGACAACCCATGCCAAAGCGCGTTGAAGCGTCTCGGCCGAGGTGGCTTGTCATCTCAAGGGGCTTGTCCCGGGGCCCGTCCGCCTGATCGGCGTCCGGCTCGCTCCGGGGACGAAGTGAAAGATTAGGTCGCGATCCGCGACACGTCAAATCGCCGGACGGGAGCATGGCGGAACGCGGGAGGACGGTGCTCGTCACCCGTGCTGCGCGCGCCCTCGCCTACGAGGACGGACCCGCAGCCGCGGCGGGTGGCGATTGGCTTTGGGAGGGAGGGTGTGATCGGCGAGCTCGGAAAGGGGATCCGGGAAGGGCAGAAGGAGGTGAGAGTGAGACAGGGCCCGATGTGGCGGGGGCGGCGGGGTGGGGTGGCTCGTTGGGGCACTGCGGGCTGGAAGCAATGGGCCGCAGGTCTTGCTGCCTTGTGGTGCGGAGGTTGTGTTCTAGGGCTGGGCTCAAGCGCGTTCGTGGCGAAGGCAATGATCGGCGGGTGGAGGCGGTGGTGAGGCCGGGGCGCCGACCAGGTCGTTCGGGCGGCTGCGGGGTTCCAAGTGCGGGGCGGGGGTTCTGAGGGGCGCGTATTCTGCCCCGGTGACCACTGCCGCCACAATTGCCCCCTCGGTCAAACCTGCGACCCGTCAGCGTTCCTTCGCCCCTTGGTGGATGGCTTTGGTCGCGGGAGCGGTGGCGTTCTCGGGGACGGGGGCGGCCACCCTGAACGGTGACGAGCTGGCCACCATCAGCGCGGCTTCCCGCTCACTGTCGGGGTTGTGGGAGCTGGCCCGGAACATCGACGGACACTTCCTGCCGTACTACCTGTTCATGCACTTCTGGGTTGAGGCCGGCACAGCCGAACTGTGGCTGCGGCTGCCGTCGGCGGTGGCGATCGGGGTGGCGGCCTGGTTCCTCGCCGACCTCGGCAGGCGGCTGCACAGTGTGCGGGCGGGCGTGATCGGGGCGGCGTTGTTCGCGATCCTGCCGTCCGTCTCCTATTACGGGGCTTTCGCCAGGTCCTACGCGTTCGCGGCGGCCGCGGTGGTGTTCTCGTTCTGGGCGCTGCACCGGGCGGTGACGCGTCCGAGCGGGGGGCGGTGGGTGGCGTACGGCGTGGCGGTGGCGCTGGTGTGCTGCACGCATCTGTTCGCGGTGCTGGCGCTGCCCGCGCACCTCGCCCTGGCGCGGCGCGGGGTGCTGGTGCGGATGGCGGTGGCGCTGGGGATCGGAGGTCTGCCCGCGGTCGTGCTGGGACTGGTCGGGTTCGGGGAGCGGCACGCGATCAGCTGGATCCCGCAGCGGGGGCCGGAGGTGTGGCTCAAGTTCCCGAAGATGGCGGCGGGCTCGACCTGGGCCGGGGTGCTGCTGTTCGCGGTCGCGCTGGCCGGCGCGGTGGTGCTCTGGAAGTCGGCGGCGGGCCGTGATCGGGTGCGCGACGACGGGAGCCGGTCCGAGGGGCCTGGGCAGGCGCGGGGGGATGGTGGCGGTTCGGCGGGGCGTGATCCGGTGGCCGGGGATGGTGGTCGGTGGGCCGTCGCGGAGATGGGGTGGCTGGTGTTGCCGCCGCTGCTGCTGCTCGCGGTCTCGCAGCTGGTGACGCCGGCGTACGTGGACCGGTACCTGTTCGTGACGGCGCCCGCGCTGGCGTTGCTGGCGGGGGTGGCCGTGGCTGGGATGCCGCGGTTCCCGGTGCCGGCGGGGGTGGCGCTCGTGCTGGTGGGGGGCCTGCTCGCGGCTTCCGACCATGTGGCGGTACGCGAGGAGAACGGGCGGTTCGAGAACATCCCGTGGGCGTTGCGGGTGGTCAAGGCGGAGCCGGGGGACGCGATCATGTACGGGCAGAGCCAGCTCCGGGCCGGGTTCGACTACTACGCGGACGCGGCGATGCCGGACGACGTGCTGAAGACGGGCGACGTGCCGGACGCCGACGGGTTCGGCTACCCCGAAAGGTCGGAGGTCGCGGCGGCGTTGAAGGGACGTGATCGGGTCTGGCTGGTGTGGCGGGGCACCAAGCAGGCGGGGTTGCAGGGCGGCTCCGTGCCGCGGGTGGCGCAGGTGCGGCAGGCGGGGTTCGAGCCTGTCTCGGTCAAGCACTCGGCGGATCTGCCGGGGCTGACGGTGGCCCTGTTCGAACGGGAACCAGATCAGAGACGAGAGCGGAAGCCGGCGCGGACATCAGCGCGCAAATAAGACAGGCGGGCCTCCCCGGAGCCCGCCTCGCCACGCGGCAAGTGGGCCCGGCGGGGTCTCCCATCGCCGTACAAAATGGAGGTCCCGCGCGGGCTCGCTTCGCCGTACAAAACGGAGACCCCGCAGGGTCTGCCATGCGGAAGGCGGGCCCCGGAGGGCCCGCCTCGCCGGTCGGGGTCAGGCGACCTCGACGCCGCCGATCGACTTCTTGCCGCGGCGCAGCACCATGAACCGGCCCGCCAGCAGGTCGGACGCCTCGGGCACGTACGCCTCGTCAGTGATCTTGACGTTGTTCAGGTAGGCGCCGCCCTCCTTGACCGCGCGCCTGGCCGCCGACTTCGACTCGACCAGCCCGCTGTCGGCCAGCAGGTCGACGAAGGACGCGCCGAGTTCGGCGACGGTGGCCTTGGGGACCTCCGCCAGGGCGGCCTCCAGCGTGGCGGCGGGCAGGTCCTCCAGCGACCCCTGTCCGAACAGCGCCTTCGAGGCGGCCATGACCGCTTCCAGCTCGGCGCGGCCGTGGAGCAGCTCGGTGAGGTCTTCGGCCAGCGTGCGCTGGGCCTCGCGGGCGAAGGGACGCTCGGCGACCGCCTTCTCCAGCTCTTCGATCTCCTCGCGGCCGCGGAACGTGAACACCTTGAGGTAGTGGATCACGTCGCGGTCGTCGGAGTTGAGGAAGTACTGGTAGAAGGCGTACGGGGAGGTCATCTCGGGGTCGAGCCAGAGCGCGCCGCCCGCCGTCTTGCCGAACTTGGTGCCGTCGGCCTTGGTGATCAGCGGCTGGGTCAGGACGTGCACGTGGCCGCCCTCGATGCGGCGGATCAGGTCGGCGCCGGCCGTGATGTTGCCCCACTGGTCGCTGCCGCCGATCTGCAGGGTGCAGTTGTAGCGGCGGAACAGCTCCAGGTAGTCGTTGGACTGCAGGATCTGGTAGCTGAACTCGGTGTAGCTGAGCCCCTCCCCCGCGAGCCTGGCGGAGACCGACTCCCTGGCGAGCATGCGGTTGACCGGGAAGTGCTTGCCGATGTCGCGCAGGAAGTCGATGGCGCTGAGCTCACCGGTCCAGTCGAGGTTGCTGACCAGGCGGGCCGGGTTGGACTCCGCGTCGAAGTCGAGGAACTTGCCGACCTGGCCGCGCAGGCGCTCCACCCACTCGGCGACGATCTCGCTGGAGTTGAGCGAGCGCTCGGTGTTGCGGCCGCTCGGGTCGCCGATCAGGCCGGTGGCCCCGCCGACCAGGCCGATCGGGTTGTGCCCGGCGAGCTGCAGGCGGCGCAGCGTGAGCAGCGGCACGAAGTGGCCGATGTGCAGGGACGGCGCTGTGGGGTCGAAACCGGAATAGACCGTGATCGGTGCCTTGGCCATGGACGCGCGCAGGGCGTCGAGGTCGGTGGACTGGGCGATCAATCCTCGCCACGCGAGGTCGTCGATGATGTCGGTCACGGTGATGTGGCTTCCCTGAGTCGGAGTCGGTGCCTTTAGCCTGCCCGATCGGTGTGCCGGCGCGCCACTTGGATACGCTCGGTGTCCATGTGGAGGGTCCGTCGCGAGCTGGCCGTTTTCAAGATCTTAGGGGCTCTGGCGTGCGCCGGGCTCGCCGTCTTCTGGTGGGTGGCCGGGGACGTGCGCGGGGTGATCCTCGCGGTGCCGGCGGCCGTGCTGGTGGGCGGGATGGGGCTGCGCGACGTGCTGGTGCCGGTGCGGCTGTCGGCCGACGCGGACGGGATCACGGTGGTGCACGGGTTCGCCGGGCGGCGGCGTGTGCCGTGGGCGGCGATCCAGGACGTCACGGTGGACGTGCGCAGGCGGTTCGGGCTGCGCAGCGAGATGCTGGAGATCGACACCGGCGACCACCTGCACGTCTTCAGCGCTCACGAGCTGGGCGTCTCCCCCACGGAGGTGGCCGCGGAGCTGCGCCGGCGCGGCACGTGAGCCCGGTACGGCGACACGGTCGGGTCGCCGTCGATCCAGAACCGCCACGGGGTCTCCTTGGCGGTCGAGACGCCGGTGCGCGGGCCTGACCTGATCGCGCCGGGGTCGGCGGGCCGGCCTTCGAGCACGGCGGCCGACCCGTGGGGCAGGCCGGTGAGCCAGGTGGCGTGATCCGATCCCTGGCCATGACGCCCGAGGTTTCCGGTGAGGGGGTCCAGGGCGGCGGGTGCGCCTTCCCAGATCGCGTCGAGGCCGTTGTGCTCGCGCAGCAGGCCCAGCGCGACGGCCAGCCTGGCCGGGCCGCGGGCGAGGTCACGGTCCGGCACCCGCCTGCCCGGGCCGTCCCGCCCGTCCCGGCCGGCGCCGGGGGTGCGGCGGGTGCGGGCCTCGTCCAGGCCGGCGACGATCTCGCCGGCGCGGACCAGCACGGCCGAGCCGTGGCCCTCGGGCAGGCAGACGAGGTTCGCGCAGAAGTGCATGCCGTAGGTGAAGTACACGTACAGGTGGCCGGGCGGGCCGAACATGACGGCGTTGCGGGGTGTCCTGCCGCGGTAGGTGTGGGCCGCCGGGTCCTCGCCGGGACCGCCGTACGCCTCGACCTCGGTGAGGCGGACGGCGACCGGGCCGTGCACGAGGACGCGTCCGAGCAGGTCGGGCGCGACCTCGTGCGAGGGCCGGTCGAAGAAACTCCGCGGCAGCGGCGCGGCGCTCAGCTGCCCGAGGCCCATGCCGCCTGCGCGTCGACCGCCTCGCGCAGGGCGACGAGCTGGTCGCGGACGCGGTCGGGCGCGGTGCCGCCGTGGGCCTTGCGGGCCGCCAGCGCGCCGGGCACGTTGAGCACGTCGCGGACGTCGGGCGTCAGGTGCGGCGAGACCTTGGCCAGCTCGTCGTCGGTCAGGTCGCCGAGGTCCTTGTCGTTGACCTGGCACCAGACCACCAGGTGGCCGACGGCCTCGTGCGCGTCGCGGAACGGCACGCCGCGCCGCACCAGCAGCTCGGCCAGGTCGGTGGCCAGGGCGAAACCGTCGGGGGCCGAGGCCTCCATGCGGGCGGTGTTGACGCGCATGGTCGCGACCAGCCCGGCCATCGCGGGCAGGACGAGCAGCAGCGTGTCGACCGAGTCGAACACCGGCTCCTTGTCCTCCTGCAGGTCACGGTTGTAGGTCAGCGGCAGGCCCTTGAGCGTGGTGAGCATCGACATGAGGTTGCCGATCAGGCGGCCGGACTTGCCGCGGGCCAGCTCGGCGACGTCGGGGTTCTTCTTCTGGGGCATGATCGACGAGCCGGTGGAGTAGGCGTCGTCCATCTCGATCCAGCGGAACTCCTGCGAGGCCCACAGGACGATCTCCTCGCCCAGCCGCGACAGGTGCACACCGATCATCGCCGCGTCGAACAGGAACTCGGCGGCGAAGTCGCGGTCGGCGACGGCGTCCATCGAGTTGGGCGCGGCGGCGGAGAAGCCGAGCTCCTCGGCCACGGCCTGCGGGTCGAGCGGCAGCGAGGAGCCCGCCAGGGCGCCGGAGCCGAGCGGGGAGATCGCGGCGCGCTTGTCCCAGTCGGTGAGGCGGTCGATGTCGCGGGTGAAGGCATGGACGTGGGCCAGGAGCTGGTGGCCGAAGGAGACGGGCTGGGCGTGCTGCAGGTGCGTCATGCCCGGCGCGGCGGTCTCGGCGTGCTGCTCGGCCTGGGCCATCAGCGCGGTCTCCAGCTCGACCAGGCGGGAGACGATGCTGCGCACGTGGTCGCGGAGGTAGAGGCGCAGGTCGGTGGCGATCTGGTCGTTGCGGCTGCGGCCCGCGCGCAGCTTGCCGCCGAGCGAGCCGAGCCGCTCCAGCAGGCCGCGCTCCAGCGCGGTGTGGACGTCCTCGTCGGCCACGGTCGGGCGGAACTCGCCCGCCTTGCAGGCGGCCTCCAGGTCGTCGAGCGCGCCGATCATGCGCTCGAGCTCCTCGTCGCTCAGCAGCCCCGCCCTGTGCAGCACGCGGGCGTGCGCCCTGGACGCCGCCAGGTCGTACGGCACCAGCCGCCAGTCGAAGTGCACGCTCACCGACAGCCGGGCCAGCGCGTCGGACGGACCGCTCTCGAAGCGCCCGCCCCACAGCCGCATCGGCTTGCCATCACTCACCGTCATCTCCTCCATTTCCCACGCGACCATAGTGCAACTCAGCCCTTCTTTGCGTCAGGGGCGGCCGCGATCCCGGCGACCGGTTCGGCCACGCCGGTTCATCCGCGCCGGTCCGCCACGCGCAGCAGCGCCTCGGCGACGGCCTGGCCGCCCGCCGGATCCCGGCTGATGACCAGGATCGTGTCGTCGCCCGCCACGGTGCCGAGGATCGACTCCCAGTCGGCGTGGTCGATGGCGGAGGCCAGGAACTGGGCGGCGCCCGGCGGGGTGCGGACCATGACCAGGTTGGCCGAGGCCTCGGCGGCCACCAGCAGCTCCTCGGCGATGCGGTGCAGCCGCGCCGCCGGGGTCTCGCCGCCGCCGCCTGTCCTGGTGAGCGGGATGCGGTCGCCGCCCTCGCCGGGCAGCGCGTACACCAGGGAGCCGTCGTCGGCGCGCAGCTTGAGCGCGCCGAGCTCGTCCAGGTCGCGGGAGAGGGTGGCCTGGGTGACCTCGACGCCGCTCTCGGCCAGCAGCTTGGCCAGCTCCGGCTGGGAGCGGACGGCCTTGCGCTGCAGCAGGTCGGTGATCTTCGCCTGCCGCGCGGCCTTGGTCATCGGGATGGTCATCCGCGGGTCACCAGCCAGTGGAGCAGCGCCTTCTGGGCGTGCAGCCGGTTCTCCGCCTGGTCCCACACGACGCTGGCCGGCCCGTCGAGGACGTCGGCGGTGATCTCCTTGCCGCGGTAGGCGGGCAGGCAGTGCAGGACGATCGCCTCGGGCGCGGCCTGCTCCAGCAGCCCGGCGTTCACCTGGTACGGCGCGAACGCGGCCGCCCGCTCCTGCTCGCCGCTCTGCCCCATGGACACCCACGTGTCGGTGGCGATCACGTGCGCCCCCTGGACGGCGGCGGCCGGGTCGGTCATCGCGACCACCGATCCGCCGGTCCTGGCGGCGACGGCGGCGGCCTGGCCGAGGATCACGGCGTCGGGCTGGTAGCCGGCCGGGGCGGCGATCCGTACGTGCATGCCGGCCGTCGCGCCGCCGAGCAGGTAGGAGTGGGCCATGTTGTTGGCGCCGTCGCCGACGTAGGTCAGCGTCAGCCCGGCCGTGCCGCCCAGCCGCTCGCGGACGGTCTGCAGGTCGGCGAGGATCTGGCAGGGGTGGAAGTCGTCGGTGAGCGCGTTGACGACGGGCACCGCCGAGGCGGCGGCCATCTCCTCGACCAGCCGCTGCCCGGTGGTGCGCCACACGATGGCGGCCACCTGGCGGTCGAGCACGCGGGCGATGTCGGCGGTCGGCTCGCCCCTGCCCATCAGCACCGCGACGTTGTCCACGACGAGCGGCAGGCCGCCGAGCTCGCCGATGCCGGTGTGGAAGGAGACGCGGGTGCGGGCCGAGGGCTTGTCGAACAGGACGGCGACGGTCTTCGGGCCCTCGAACGGCCGGTAGCCGAAGCGGTCCTTCTTCATCGCGGCGGCCAGGTCGAGCACCTCCGCCTGCTCCTCGGGGCTCAGGTCGTCGTCCCTCAGGAAGTGCCTGGTCACGCCGACGCCTCCGCGAGGATCGCGGGGAACGCCTCGACGAAGGCGTTCACCTCCTCGTGGGTGACCACGAGCGGCGGCGCGAGGCGGACGGCGTCCGGCTGCACGGCGTTGACCAGGAAGCCCGCCTCGGCGGCGGCCTGCTGCACCCGCGCGGACCGCTCCTCCTTCAGGACGGCGGCCAGCCACAGCCCGCGCCCGCGCACGCCCTTCAGCAGCGGGTGGCGGACCGCCTCCAGGCCGCCGCGCAGCCCGGCGGCGACCGACTTGACGTGGTCGAGGTCGAGGTTGTCCAGCACGGCCAGCGCCGCCGCGCACGAGACGGGGTTGCCGCCGAACGTCGAGCCGTGGTCGCCCTTGTCGAACAGCCGACCGGCCTCGCCGAACCCGACGCACGCGCCGATCGGCAGGCCGCCGCCGAGGCCCTTGGCCAGGGTCAGGATGTCGGGGGTGACGCCGTCGGCCTGGTGGGCGAACCAGTGGCCGGTACGGCCGATCGCCGACTGGATCTCGTCGGCGACCAGCAGCGCGCCGGTCGAGTCGCAGATCTCGCGGGCGGCCTCGAAGTAGCCCTCGGGCGGCGGGACGACGCCGGCCTCGCCCTGCGTCGGCTCCAGGAACACCGCGATGCAGTCGCCGGTCACCGCCTCCTTGAGCGCGTCGGCGTCGCCGTAGGGGACGAAGCGAACGTCGACGGGGAACGGGCCGAACTGGTCGCGGATGGCCTTCTTGCCGGTCAGCGACAGGGCGCCGATCGTCCGGCCGTGGAAGCCGTTCTCGGCGGCCACGAAGTAGGAGCGGCCCTCGCGCCGGCCGTACTTGAGCGCGAGCTTGTAGGCGGCCTCGTTGGCCTCGGTGCCGGAGTTGGCGAAGAAGACCCGGGCGGGCGCGTTGAGCAGGCCGAGCAGCCGCTCGGCGAGCAGCACCTCGGGCTCGTGCAGGAACAGGTTGCTGGTGTGGGCGAGCGTGGCGACCTGCTTGGAGACGGCCTCGACCAGGGCGGGGTGGGCGTGGCCGAGCGAGCTGACCGCGATGCCGCCGATGAAGTCGAGGTACTCCTTGCCGTCGGCGTCCCAGACGCGGGTGCCCTCGCCGCGGGCCAGGGCGATCGGGGGGACGCCGTAGTTGGGCATGAACGCCTGCTCGAACCGCTCGTGGAGGTTCATGAGGGCATCACCATGGTTCCGATTCCTTCGTTGGTGAAGATTTCCAGCAGCATCGAGTGGGGCACGCGGCCGTCGAGGACGTGCGCCTGGGGCACTCCCCCGCGCACGGCGGTCAGGCACGCCTCCATCTTGGGGACCATGCCGCTGGACAGCGTGGGCAGCAGCTTCTCCAGCGCGTCGGCGTCGAGCTGGTCGATCACGTCGGTGTCGTCGGGCCAGTTGGCGTACAGGCCCTCGACGTCGGTGAGGACGATCAGCTTCTGCGCGCCGAGCGCCACGGCCAGCGCGGCGGCGGCGGTGTCGGCGTTGACGTTGTAGATCTGTCCGTCGGCGCCGGCGGCGACGCTGGAGACGACCGGGATGCGGCCGTCGTCGATCAGCGCGCGGACCGCGCCCGGATCGACCTTGACGATCTCGCCGACCTGGCCGATGTCCACCGGCCGGCCGTCGACCATCGCGGGCTTGCGCTCGGCGGTGAACAGGCAGGCGTCCTCGCCGGACATGCCGACGGCGAACGGGCCGTGCCGGTTGACCAGGCCGACGATGTCGCGGCCCACCTGGCCGACCAGGACCATCCTGACGACCTGCATGGCCTCGGGCGTGGTGACGCGCAGGCCGGCGGTGAAGGTGGACTCGATGCCGTGCCTGTCGAGTGCGCTGCTGATCTGCGGGCCGCCGCCGTGGACGACGACCGGGCGCAGGCCGGCGTGGTGCAGGAACACGACGTCCTCGGCGAAGCCCTCCTTGAGGGACTCGTCGGTCATGGCGTTGCCGCCGTACTTGATGACGACGGTCGCGCCGTGGAAGCGGGTCAGCCAGGGCAGGGCCTCGATCAGCGCCTCGGCCTTGGTGGCCGCGGTGACGGCCCTCACGAGGAGTACGCCGAGTTCTCGTGGACGTACTCGGCGGTCAGGTCCGTGGTGTGGATGGTGGCGCTGTGGCGGCCGGCCGACAGGTCGATGGTGATCGTCACGTCGCGGGGGCGCATGTCCACCTTGGAGCGGTCGTCGCCGACGGAGCCGTCGCGGCAGATCCAGATGCCGTTGATGGCGACGTTGACGCGGTCGGGCTCGAAGGCGGCCTTCGTCGTGCCGACGGCGGCCAGCACGCGGCCCCAGTTGGGGTCCTCGCCGTGGATGGCGCACTTGAGCAGGTTGGAACGGGCGACGGTGCGGCCTACCTCGACGGCGTCGTCCTCGCAGGCGGCGCCGACGACCTCGACGGCGATGGCCTTGGAGGCGCCCTCGGCGTCCACGAGGAGCTGCCTGGCCAGGTCGGCGCAGACCTCCTGGACCTTCTGCCCGAACTCGGCCAGGTCCGGCTTCACCCCGGCGGCGCCGCTGGCCAGCAGCAGCACGGTGTCGTTGGTGGACATGCAGCCGTCGGAGTCGAGCCGGTCGAAGGTCGTCGCCGTGGCGGCGCGCAGCGCCGTGTCGAGCTCCTCGCTGGTCAGGTCGGCGTCGGTGGTGATCACGCAGAGCATGGTGGCCAGGGCGGGGGCGAGCATGCCGGCGCCCTTGGCCATGCCGCCGACCATGTAGCCGTCGGCCCGCTTGAAGGAGATCTTGGAGACGGTGTCGGTGGTGCGGATGGCGTCGGCCGCGGCCAGGCCGCCGTCGCGGGAGAGCTGGCCCGCGGCGGTCTGGACGCCGGTCAGCAGCGCCTCCATCGGCAGCCGCTCGCCGATCAGGCCGGTGGAGCAGACCGCGATCTCGCCCGCGCTGTCGCCGATGACCTCGGCGACCTTCTCGGCGGTGGCGTGGGTGTCCTGGAAGCCCTCGGGGCCGGTGCAGGCGTTGGCGCCGCCGGAGTTGAGCACCACCGCGCGCAGCCGCCCGCCCGCCAGGACCTGCTGCGACCAGAGCACGGGGGCGGCCTTGACGCGGTTGGCGGTGAAGACGCCCGCGGCGGCGCGGCTGGGCCCGTCGTTGACGACGAGGGCCAGGTCGCGGGCGTCGCCGGACTTGATGCCGGCGGCGATGCCCGCGGCCCGGAAGCCCAGTGGGGCGGTGACACTCATGGAGCAACTCCTGTCAGGGGAAGGCCGAGCTCTTCCGGCAGGCCGAGGGCGAGGTTGACGCTCTGGACCGCGCCTCCGGCCGTGCCCTTGGTGAGGTTGTCGATGGCGATGACGGCGACCACGCGGCCGGCGCGCTCGTCGAGCGTCACCTGCAGGGCGGCGGTGTTGGCGCCGTACGTCATGGAGGTGGCCGGCCAGACGCCCTCGGGCAGCAGCCGGACGAACGGCTCGGCCTTGAGCGCGACCTCGTAGGCGGTGCGCAGCGACTCGCGGGTGAGGCCGGGGGCGGCGGGGGCGGTGCAGGTGGCCAGGATGCCGCGGCTCATGGGGGCCAGGGTGGGGGTGAAGGAGACGCGTACGGGGGCGCCGGCGACGGCGGACAGCCCCTGCTCCATCTCGGGGGTGTGGCGGTGGACGCCGCCCACGCCGTACGCGCTGACCGAGCCCATGACCTCGCTGCCCAGCAGGTGGGCCTTGGCCGCCTTGCCCGCGCCGCTGGTGCCGCTGGCGGCCACCACGACGACGTCAGGGCCGGCCAGGCCCGCGGCGAAGGCGGGCCACAGGGCCAGCAGCACCGAGGTCGGGTAGCAGCCGGGGACGGCGACGCGCCGGGCCGTCCTCAGCGCGTCGCGCTGGCCGGGCAGCTCGGGCAGGCCGTAGGGCCAGGTGCCGGCGTGGTCGCCGCCGTAGAACTCCTGCCAGGCCGCCGGGTCGGCGAGCCGGTGGTCGGCGCCGCAGTCGACCACGATCGTGTCCTCGCCGAGCTCGGCGGCGACGGCGGCCGAGTGGCCGTGCGGCAGCGCGAGGAAGACCACGTCGTGCCCGGCGAGCGCGTCCGGCGTGGTCTCCTCCAGGACGCGGTCGGCCAGCTGCGGCAGGTGCGGCTGGTGGGCGCCGAGCGGGCTGCCGGCGCTGGAGGCCGCGGTGAGCGCGCCGATCTCGAACTCGGGATGGCCGAGCAGGAGGCGGAGCAGCTCACCTCCGGCGTAGCCGCTGGCTCCCGCGATCGCTGCTCTCATCCGGCCCTCCTGCATAAACATGCACCCTATCTCATGACCTTGCTTGTGAAGATGATGCACTCAAGAGGATGATTATGCAAGCCGGGACGGCCCGCGCCGGTGACAGGTGCGTGTCCCAGTCCTTTCCAGGCCAATCCCAAGTGGCGGGCGGGATGCTGCCGGGCATGAGCGACTTGTTGCCCGATCTCACCTTCGTCACCCCGTCGCGCGGGCGCGGTCCCGGGCCGTTCGGGCGCGCCGTCATCGTGCTGCTGTGGGTGGGGATCTGCGTGCTGCCCGCGGCGTTGTCGGTCCGGGACTATCAGCTGGCCACCGGGCGGATCGGCACGCCTGGGACGCTGACCGTGCTCTCCTGCGCCGACCTGGGCCAGGGGCGTTACGACTGCAAGGGGCGCTTCGCGCCCGACTCCGGCGGCCCGTCCGTGCCGGTGGACGCCTCCCCCGACTCCACGGCGGGCGACGTGACGCGGGCGCAGCTCACGCCCGAGGGCGACCGGGCGGCGCCGGCCGGGACCAGGGGCGTGCTGGCCGCGACGGCCCTGCCCGCGGTGGGGCTGGGCGGGATCGGGTTCCTGCCCTACGTGCTGCTCTACTGGGCCGGGGCGGGACGGCGGGCCAGGCGGGCGGCCGTGGCGGCGGGCGGCGTGGTCACCGCCGCCGGGGCGCTGCTGATGGTCGTGGGGGTGGTGGCGGCCTACTCGTGAGGCCGCCACCCGGGCTCACCTGAGGAAGGCGGCGGCGACGCCCGCGTCCACCGGGACGTGCAGGCCCGTGGTGTGGGTCAGGTCGGACCCGGCGAGCGCGAAGACCGCGGCGGCCACGTGCTCGGGCAGGACCTCGCGCTTGAGCAGGGTGCGCCGGGCGTAGAACTCGCCCAGGCGCTCCTCCTCCACGCCGTACACCGCCGCGCGGTTGGCGCCCCAGCCGGAGGCGAAGATGCCCGAGCCGCGCACCACGCCGTCGGGGTTGACGCCGTTGACGCGGACGCCGTGCTCGCCCAGCTCGGCGGCCAGCAGGCGGACCTGGTGGGCCTGGTCGGCCTTGGCCGCGCCGTAGGCGACGTTGTTCGGCCCGGCGAAGACGGCGTTCTTGGAGGAGATGTAGACGATGTCCCCGCCCATCGCCTGGTCGATCAGCACCCGGGCGCATTCGCGGGAGACCAGGAACGAGCCCCGTGCCATCACGTCGTGCTGCAGGTCCCAGTCGTCCAGGCTGGTCTCCAGCAGGGAGCGCGACAACGACAGGCCGGCGTTGTTCACCACCAGGTCCACGCCGCCGAAGGCGAGCACGGCGGCCCGTACGGCGGCCACGACCTGCTCCTCGGAGGTGACGTCCGCCTCCACGGCCACCGCGACGTCGGAGGCCCGGTACGCCCCGGCCCCGATCTCGGCGGCGACCTTCCCCGCGGCGGCCTGGTCGCGGTCGGCGAGCACCACGCACGCGCCCTCGGCGGCCAGCCGCCGCGCGGTCGCCGCGCCGATGCCCGAGCCCGCGCCGGTGACCAGCGCCACCCGCCCGGCCAGCGGCTTCGGCTTCGGCATCCGGCGCAGCTTGGCCTCCTCCAGCTCCCAGTACTCGATCCGGAACTTCTCCGACTCCGGGATGGGCGCGTAGGCGGAGACGGACTCGGCGCCGCGCATGACGTTGATCGCGTTGACGTAGAACTCGCCGGCCACGCGGGCGGTCTGCTTGTCCTTGCCGAAGGAGAACATGCCCACGCCGGGCACCAGCACGATCGCCGGGTCCGCGCCGCGCATCGGCGGCGAGTCCGGGGTGGCGTGGCGCTCGTAGTAGGCGGTGTAGTCGGCGCGGTAGGCGGCGTGCAGCTCGCGCAGCCGGGCGACCGCCTGGTCCAGGGGCGCGTCCGGCGGCAGGTCCAGGACCAGCGGGGCGACCTTGGTGCGCAGGAAGTGGTCGGGGCAGGACGTGCCGAGCGCGGCCAGGCGCGGGTGCTCGGCGCGGGAGAGGAAGTCCAGCACCTCCGGGGTGCCGGTGTAGTGGCCGACCTGCCGCACGTCGGAGGAGGCCAGCCCGCGCACGACCGGGAACAGCGCGGCGGCCCGCGCGTGCCGTTCGTCCTCGGGCAGCGGCTCGTGGATCACCGGCCCGAACGGGTCGGGGCGGCCGTTGGCGGCCAGGTACTCCTCGGCGGTGCGGATGATCTCCAGGGAGCGGGCCTCGCACTCCTGCGAGGTGGCGCCCCAGGCGGTGATGCCGTGGCCGCCGAGCACGCAGCCGATGGCCTGCGGGTTGGCCTCCTTGACGGCGGCGATGTCCAGGCCGAGCTGGAAGCCGGGCCGCCGCCAGGGCACCCACACCACGCGGTCGCCGAAGACCCGCCGGGTCAGCTCCTCGCCGTCGCGGGCGGTGGCCAGGGCGATCCCGGCGTCGGGGTGCAGGTGGTCCACGTGGGCGGCCTCGACCAGGCCGTGCATGGCGGTGTCGATCGAGGGGGCGGCGCCGCCCCTGCCGTGCAGGCAGTAGTCGAAGGCGGCGACCATCTCGTCCTCGCGCTCGACGCCGGGGTAGACGGCGGCGAGCGCGCGCAGGCGGTCCAGGCGCAGGACGGCCAGGCCCGCCTCCTTCAGCGTGCCGAGGTCGCCGCCGGAGCCCTTGACCCAGAGCAGGTCGACGTCCTGGCCGGTGACCGGGTCGGCGGCGCGGCCCTTGGCGGAGGCGTTGCCGCCGGCGAAGTTGGTGTTGCGCGGGTCGGCGCCCAGGCGGTGGGAGCGGTCCAGCAGTTCGTTGATGACGTCCATGGTGGTTCAGGCCCCCCAGCCGGCCTGCGTGCCGCCGACGCGCTCGGCAGCGATCTTCTCGAAATATCCGGACTTGGCGTACGCGGCCATCGGGTCGGGCGCGAGGCCCGTCTCCTCGCGCAGTTCGGCCAGCAGCGGCCGCACGTCGGTGTTGTAGGCGTCCATGAGCACGGCGTTCGCGCCCAGCACGTCCCCCGCGGCCTGGGCGGCGGCCAGCGCGTCCCGGTCCACCAGCAGCGCCTTGGCCGTGGCCTCCTGGACGTTCATGACCGAGCGGATCTGGCCGGGGATCTTGGGCTCGATGTTGTGGCACTGGTCGAGCATGAACGCCACGCCCGCCGTCAGGCCGCCTCCGCGCACGACCTCGTACATGATGCGGAAGAGCTGGAACGGGTCGGCCGCGCCCACCATGAGGTCGTCGTCGGCGTAGAAGCGGGAGTTGAAGTCGAAGCCGCCGAGCTTCCCCTCGCGCAGCAGGAACGCCACGATGAACTCGATGTTGACGCCCGGCGCGTGGTGGCCGGTGTCCACGACGACCTGCGCCTTGGGGCCGAGCCTGAGGCAGTGGGCGTAGGCGGTGCCCCAGTCGGGCACGTCGGTGGTGTAGAAGGCGGGCTCGAACAGCTTGTACTCCAGCAGGAAGCGCTGGCCCTCGCCGAGCCTGGCGTACACCGCGGACAGGGCCTCGGCCAGGCGGTCCTGGCGGGCGCGGATGTCGTCCTGGCCGGGGTAGTTGGTGCCGTCGGAGAACCAGAGCTTGAGGGTGTCCGAGCCGGTGGCGTCCATGATGTCCACGCACTCCAGCAGGTGCGCCAGCGCCTTTCGGCGGACCGCCGGGTCGGGGTTGGTGACGCTGCCGAGCATGTAGGCGTCGTCCTGGAAGACGTTGGAGTTGATCGCGCCGATGCCGACGCCGAGCTCGCGGGCGTGGGCGGCCAGGTGGCCGTAGTCGGCCACCTTGTCCCACGGGATGTGCAGGGCGACCGTGGGCGCGACGCCGGTGTGGGCGTGCACCTGGGCGGCGTCGGCCAGCTTCTCGTACGGGTCGCGCGGCACGCCCCGCTGCGCGAACACCTTGAACCGGGTGCCGCTGTTGCCGTACGCCCACGAGGGCGTCTCGATGTGCAGCGCGCGCAGGGCGGCCTTGATGTCAGTGGTCATGACTTCCCGATCAGTCCAGGTGGAACACTTCGTCCAGCGGCCGCATGCCCTCGTCGGGCCGGCCGTCGAGGTCTTCGAAGAAGGGCGCCATCTCGGCCTGCCAGCGGGCGTTGACCTCGGTGGCCTCCATCGCCTTCCTGGCGGCCTCGAAGTCGGCGGTCTCCAGGTAGCCGACCAGCAGGCCGTCGTCGCGCAGGAAGAGCGAGTAGTTGTGCCAGCCGGCGCGGCGCAGCGCGTCGAGCATGTCCGGCCAGACGGCCCGGTGGCGTTCGCGGTACTCCGCCAGCCGCTCGGGACGGACCTTGAGCAGGAAGCAGACGCGTCGCACGGTCACCCCTCTTCAAAACGTTTTAATCTGTCGCGGAGGAAACTACGATCACACGCGGTCGCTGTCAATGCACGAGCCGGTCAGATCGGCGGCACTGGCCAACATCACTGTTGGTACGTTTTAATGTGGCGCCATGGCCATGGTCAGCATCAAGGACGTCGCCGCCCGCGCCGGCGTCTCCCCCGGGACGGTCTCCAACGTCCTGAACAGACCGGCGAAGGTCGCCCCGGCGACCCGCGAACGGGTGGAGGGCGCGATCCGGGAGCTCGGCTTCGTCCGGCACGGCTCGGCCTCGACCCTGCGCGCCGGCCACAGCAGGACGATCGGCCTGAGCGTCATCGACATCGGCAACCCGTTCTTCACCGAGGTCGCCGCCGGGGTCGAGGACGTCGCCAGCGACCTGGGCTACGCGGTGATCCTCGGCAACTCGGCCGGCTCCCCGGACAAGGAGGAGCGCAACCTGGGCGTGCTGGCCGAGCAGCGGGTGCGCGGCGTGCTGATCACCCCGTCCGGGGAGGACCCGGCCCGGCTGGACCGGCTGCGCGAGCGCGGCATCAGCGTCGTGCTCGTCGACCATCCCGCCCACCGGCCCGACCAGTGCGCGGTCGCGGTGGACGACGTCGCGGGCGGCCGGGCCGCGGTCCGGCACCTGCTGGCCAGGGGCGGGGACGGCGTCGCGTACGTGACCGGGCCGCTGACCATCCGGCAGTGCGCCGAGCGGCGGCGGGGCGCGGCGGAGGCGCTGGCCGCGGCCGGGCTCGACCCGGGCTCGCTGCGGGTGGCCGAGGCGGCCGCGATGACCGCCCGCGCGGGCGAGCAGGCCGCCGCCGACCTGATGGCGGACGGCCTGCCCGAGGCCGTGTTCTGCGCCAACGACCTGCTCGCGCTGGGCGTGCTGCGGGCCCTGCTGCGCGCCGGGGTGCGGGTGCCCGACGACGTGGCGCTGATGGGCTACGACGACATCGACTTCGCCGCCGCCTCGGCCGTGTCGCTCAGCTCGATGCGGCAGCCGACGTACCAGCTCGGGCGCATCGCCACCGAGCTGCTGCTGGACGAGTGCGACAACCCGGCCGAGCACGCCCACCAGCACATCATGTTCCAGCCCGAACTGGTCGCGAGGGAGTCCACCCAATGAGCCGATTCGCCGCCGTGGACCTGGGCGCCTCCAGCGGAAGGGTGCTGGTCGCCGACCTGTCGGACGGGCTCGCCACGTCCGTGGTCCACCGCTTCCCCAACGGCCCGGTCCGCCTGGCCGGCCGCCTCCACTGGGACGTCCTGGGCCTCTACCGGG
Organism: Nonomuraea sp. NPDC049646; assembly: GCF_044465525.1. Classification (NCBI taxonomy): domain Bacteria; kingdom Bacillati; phylum Actinomycetota; class Actinomycetes; order Streptosporangiales; family Streptosporangiaceae; genus Nonomuraea; species Nonomuraea sp. NPDC049646. The sequence goes on from NZ_JBITLU010000019.1 coordinate 17,768, forward strand.
AGATCCTGGCCGGGCTGCGCGCGGCCGGGCCGGTCGCCTCGATCGGGGTCGACTCCTGGGCCGTCGACTACGGCCTGCTCGACGAGACCGGCGCGCTGCTCGGCAACCCGGTCCACTACCGCGACGACCGCACGCGCGGGGTGGCCGGGCAGGTGGCCGAGCTGGTCGGCGCGCAGACGCTGTACGAGGTGTCCGGGCTGCAGGTGCTCCCGTTCAACACGATCTACCAGCTCCTGGCCGACCGGCTCGACGGGGCCGCGACGATGCTGCTCGTCCCCGACCTGATCGGATACTGGCTGACCGGCGAGATCGGCGCCGAGGTGACCAACGCCTCGACCACCGGCCTGCTCGACGTGCGCACCCGGTCCTGGGCGGTGCCGCTGATCGACCGGCTGGGGCTGCCCGAGGGCATCTTCCCCCGGCTGCGGCAGCCGGGCGAGCCGATCGGCGGGGTGCGCCGCGACGTCGCGGCGGAGATCGGCTTCTCCGCGCCGGTGCGGGCGGTGGCCTCGCACGACACCGCCTCGGCCGTGGCCGCCGTGCCGGCCGCCGGGCCCGCCTTCGCCTACGTCTCGTGCGGCACCTGGTCGCTGGCCGGGGTGGAGCTGCCCGCCCCCGTGCTCACCGAGGCGGGCCGGGCGGCCAACTTCACCAACGAGGCCGGGATCGACGGCACCGTCCGCTACCTGCGCAACGTCATGGGGCTGTGGCTGTTGCAGGAGTGCCTGCGGGCCTGGCCCGGCTCCTCGCTGGAGGACCTGCTGGCGGCGGCCGCGCGCGAACGTCCGTTCGCCGCCGTGGTGGACCCGGACCTGCCGGCGTTCCTGCCGCCGGGCGACATGCCCGCGCGGATCGCCGCCGAGTGCCGCCGCACCGGGCAGCGTCCGCCCTCGACGCCGGCGGGCTTCGTGCGCTGCGTGCTGGAGAGCCTGGCGCTCGGGCACCGCAACGCGATCCGGCAGGCGATGGAGCTGTCCGGCCGCGAGGTGGAGGTCGTGCACCTGGTGGGCGGCGGGTCGCGCAACGAGCTGCTGTGCCGGTTCACCGCCGACGCCTGCGGGCTGCCGGTCGTGGCCGGGCCGGCCGAGGCGACCGCGCTCGGCAACGTCCTGGTGCAGGCGCGCACGGCCGGGCTGGTCGCCGACCTGGCCGGGATGCGCGCGCTGGTGGCCGCCACGCACGAGTTGCGCCGGTACGAGCCCTCCGGCGACGCCGCCGCCTGGGACGAGGCCGCCGCCCGCCTGGCCTGACGCCAACTGTCGCCTTTGACCTGGGAGTTCAGGTTTCCTCCTGCCTGCGAAGGGGAGGACCGGACCGGGGGGCACGGGCGCCGGGGGGAACGATGCCGAGCAAGGAGCGGGTGCTGCGGCTGCTGTCGCAGGGGCTGGACTACGCCGAGATCGCCAGGTTGCTGGGCGTGCCCGCGGGGCGCGCGTACCTGATCGCGACGGGCGTGCCGGCCGACGGGAGCGACGCGGTGGCACGCCGGCGGGGCCGGCCCGGCCTGCTGGCCGGCCGCACCCAGCACCTGGTCAACCCGCGCGAGGTCGGGCCGGTCGAGCGCGGCGACGTGCGTGCCTGGATGCGCGAGCGGGCCTGGAGCGACCGGCGCATGCGCCAGACGGGGGCGTGAGCGGCATGGGGTTCTCCTGGCCGCTGCTGCGCCAGCTCACCGGCAAGGACAGGCTCGGCCGGGCGGCCGCGGTGAAGTCGCCGCGCACGGGCGCGCACCCGGCCCGGACGGCCGCCGCCGACCGCGTGGTCAAGTCGGTGTGCCCGTACTGCGCGGTGGGCTGCGCCCAGAACGTCTACGTCCGCGATGAGAAGGTCGTGCACATCGAGGGCGACCCCGACTCCCCGATCAGCCGGGGACGGCTGTGCCCGAAGGGCGCCTCCAGCCTCCAGCTCACCACCGGCTCCGGACGGCTGCGCAAGGTCCTGTACCGCCCGCCGTACGCCGCCGACTGGCAGGAGCTCGACCTGGAGACCGCCATGGACATGGTGGCCGACCGGATCATCGCCACCCGCCGGGCGACCTGGGAGTGGGAGAACAAGGGCCGCCGGGTGGCCCGCACGATGGGCATCGCCAGCCTGGGCGGCGCGACGCTGGACAACGAGGAGAACTACCTCATCAAGAAGCTGCTCACCGCGCTCGGCGTGGTGCAGATCGAGAACCAGGCGCGGGTGTGCCACAGCTCGACCGTGGTGGGGCTCGGCACGTCGTTCGGGCGCGGCGGGGCCACGACGTTCCTGCAGGACCTGCAGCACTCCGACTGCGTGCTGATCCAGGGGTCGAACTTCGCCGAGGCGCATCCGGTCGGGTTCCAGTGGGTGATGGAGGCCAAGGCCCGCGGCGCGGTGGTCATCCACGTGGATCCGCGGTTCACCCGTACCAGCGCGCTGGCCGACCTGCACGTGCCGATCAGGGCGGGCTCGGACGTCGCCTTCCTCGGCGCGATCGTCAACCACGTGCTGGAGAACGAGCTGTTCTTCCGCGACTACGTCCTGCACTACACCAACGCGGCGACCATCCTGCGCGAGGACTACCGCGACGCCGAGGACCTCGACGGCCTGTTCTCCGGCTTCGACGCCGAGAACCGCTGCTACGAGGACGACACCTGGCAGTACGAGGGCATGCACACCGTCGCGGCCTCCGGCGAGCGGGACGAGGACTACGACCGCCCGGCGGGCAGCATCCCGGCCGGCCGCGCCGAGGTCCAGGGCGGCACCGGCGTCCCCCTGGGCGGCGAGCCGCGGCGGGACGAGACGCTGCGGCACCCGCGCTGCGTGCTGCAGGTGCTGCGCCGCCACTTCGCCCGCTACACGCCGGAGATGGTCCAGCAGGTGTGCGGGGTGCCGCCGGAGCTGTTCGCCCAGGTCTGCCGCCACCTGACGGAGAACTCCGGGCCCGAGCGGACCGCCGAGTTCGTCTACGCGGTGGGCTGGACGCAGCACAGCGACGGCGCCCAGTTCATCCGCACCGCCAGCATCCTGCAGCTCCTGCTCGGCAACATCGGCCGCCCCGGCGGCGGCATCCAGGCGCTGCGCGGGCACGCCAGCATCCAGGGCTCCAGCGACATCCCGACGCTGTTCAACCTGCTGCCCGGCTACATCCCGATGCCGCACGCCCACGAGCACGAGAAGATGCGCGACTTCCTGCGCGCCGACGCCTCCTGCCGCGGCTTCTGGGCGAACATGCCCGCCTACCTGGTGAGCCTGCTCAAGGCGTGGTGGGGGCCGGCGGCCACGCCCGACAACGACTTCCACTTCGACTACCTGCCGCGCCTGACCGGCTCGCACAGCACGTACGACACGGTGCTCGCGCAGCTCGACGGCACCTGCAAGGGCTACCTGCTGCTCGGCGAGAACCCGGCCGTGGGCTCGGCCAACTCCCGGATGCAACGCCTGGGCATGGCCGAGCTCGACTGGCTGGTGGTGCGCGACCTCAACCTGATCGAGAGCGCCACCTGGTGGAAGGACGGCCCCGAGATCGAGACGGGCGAGCTGGCCACGTCCGGGATCGGCACCGAGGTGTTCTTCTTCCCCGCCGCGGCCCACACCGAGAAGAGCGGCAGCTTCACCAACACCAACCGCTGGCTGCAGTGGCACCACCGGGCCGTCGAGCCGGCCGGCGACGCCCGCAGCGACCTGTGGTTCATGTACCACCTCGGGCGGATCATCCGGCAGAAGCTGGCCGGTTCCGCCGACCCGATGGACCGGCCCCTGCTCGACCTCACCTGGGACTACCCGGTCGAGGGCGAGACGGCCGAGCCGGTCGCCGAGGCGGTGCTCGCCGAGATCAACGGCTGGGACGCAGAAGGCCGGCCGCTCGACGCCTACACCCAGCTCAAGGACGACGGCTCGACGGTGTGCGGCTGCTGGATCTACTGCGGCGTGTACGCCGGCGGCGTCAACCGGGCCGCCCGCCGCAGACCGGCCGCCGAGCAGGACTGGGTGGCCGCCGAATGGGCGTGGGCGTGGCCGGCCAACCGGCGGGTGCTCTACAACCGGGCCTCGGCCGCGCCGGACGGCCGTCCGTGGAGCGAGCGCAAGAAGCTCGTCTGGTGGGACGAGGGCGCCGGCCGCTGGACCGGCCTGGACGTGCCGGACTTCGAGGAGGGCAAACCGCCGTCCTACCGGCCAGAGCCGGGGGCGCAGGGGCCGGCGGCGTTGTCGGGCATCGACCCGTTCATCATGCAGTCCGACGGCAAGGGCTGGCTGTTCGCCCCCTCGGGCGTGGTGGACGGCCCGCTGCCCAGCCACTACGAGCCCCAGGACTCGCCGGTCGCCAACCCGCTGTACGGGCGGCAGCGCAACCCGGCCCGCAAGCTCTACCGGCACGAGGACAACCGGTACCAGCCGAGCGGGGCCGAGCCGGGCGCGTCGGTCTACCCGTACGTGGTGACCACGTACCGGCTGACCGAGCACTTCACGGCGGGGGGCATGAGCCGACACACGCCGTACCTGGCCGAGCTGCAGCCGGAGATGTTCTGCGAGGTCTCGCCCGAGCTGGCCGCCGAGCGCGGGCTCGTGCACGGCGAGTGGGCCACGATCGTCACCGCGCGCAGCGCCGTCGAGGCCCGCGTGCTGGTCACCGACCGGATGGCGCCGCTGCACCTGGACGGCAAGGTGCTGCACCAGATCGGGCTGCCCTTCCACTTCGGCCCCAACGGCCTGGCCACCGGCGACGCGGCCAACGAGCTGTCGGCCATCTCGCTCGACCCCAACTCCCACATCCAGGAGGTCAAGGCCCTGTCGGCGGACATCCGCCCCGGGCGCAGGCCGCGCGGCCCGGCCCTGCCGGAGCTGGTGCTGGCCTACCGGCGGCGGGCGGGCGTGACCGAGGACACCGGAACGGAGGTGTGAGCCGTGGCCTTCGACCTCGACCGGGCGCCGCTGGACGCCGGCTACGACGACCCGCCCAGGCGCATGGGCTTCTTCACCGACACCAGCGTCTGCATCGGCTGCAAGGCGTGCGAGGTGGCCTGCAAGGAGTGGAACGAGGTGCCGGAGGACGGGCTGCTGTTCACCGGCATGTCCTACGACAACTCCGTCGGGCTCGGCGCCGACACCTGGCGGCACGTGGCGTTCGTCGAGCAGCGCAAGCCGCTGGGCCATCAGGAGACCGGCGCCCGCGACCTGGACTTCCGCTGGCTGATGGCCTCCGACGTGTGCAAGCACTGCACGCACGCGGCCTGCCTCGACGTCTGCCCGACCGGCTCGCTGTTCCGCACCGAGTACGGCACGGTCGTCGTCCAGGAGGACGTCTGCAACGGCTGCGGCTACTGCGTGCCCGCCTGCCCGTTCGGGGTGATCGGCCGGCGCGCGGAGAGCGGCACGGCCGCCAAGTGCACGATGTGCTACGACCGGCTGGAGGTGGGCCAGGAGCCGGCCTGCGCCAAGACGTGCCCGACCGACTCCATCCAGTTCGGCGAGCTGGACGAGCTGCGCGAGCGCGCCGGCCGCCGTCTGGAGCAGGTGCGCGCGGCGGGCGTGTCCTCGGCCCGCCTGTACGGCCACGACCCGGACGACGGCGTGGGCGGCACCGGCGCCTTCTTCCTGCTGCTGGACGAGCCCCAGGTGTACGGCCTGCCGCCGGACCCCGTGGTGACCACCGCGGACCTGCCGTCGATGTGGCGGCACGCCGGCGCGGCGGCGCTGGTCCTGCTGGCCGGGATGGCCGCCGCGGCGGCCTGGAGGAGGGGCCGATGAGCAACCAGACCGACGTGCGCCTGGACGACGCGCCCGGCCTGCGCACCGAGCGCGAGGCCACGCCCGGCTCGGCGGGCCGCGGCAGCAGCTCCCTGCGGCCGCCCGAGCCGCAGGCGGACTCCTACTACGGCCTGCCGGTCCTGAACAGCACGCCCTGGAGCGACCACGACATCGCCGGTTACCTGTTCCTCGGCGGCCTGGCCGGCGCCTCCTCCACGCTGGCCGCCGCCGCCGAGCTGACCGGACGCCCGGCGCTGGCGCGCGCCGCCAAGGTGGCCGCCCTGGGCGCGGTCGGCGGCTCGCTGTACGCCCTGATCCACGACCTGGGCAAGCCGTCGCGCTTCCTGAACATGTTGCGGGTGTTCAAGGTGACCTCGCCGATGAGCGTCGGCACCTGGATCCTGACCGCGTACGGGCCGCAGGCCGGGCTGGCCGCGCTCACCGGGGTGACCGGGCGCTTCCCCCGGCTGGGCCGGGCGGCCACGGTGGGGGCCGGGCTGACCGGGCCGGCGCTGGCCACCTACACCGCCGCGCTGATCTGCGACACCGCCGTCCCGGCCTGGCACGACGGGTTCAGGGAGATGCCGTTCCTGTTCGCGGGCTCGGCCGCCGCGTCGGCGGGCGGGCTCGGCATGCTGGCCGCGCCGGTCGCGCAGGCGGCCCCGGCCCGGCGGGCGGCGGTGATGGGGGCGGCCCTGGAGTGCGCGGCGGCCGTCCGCATGGAACGCCGCATGGGCCTGACCGCCGAGCCGCTGCGGCGCAGCCGCCTGCTCAGGGCGGGCCAGGCGCTGTCGGTCGCGGGCGCCCTGCTCGGCCAGGGCCTGGGCGCTCGCAGCAGGGTCGCGGCGGCCGCCGCGGGGGCGGCCCTGCTGGCCGGGTCGGTGTGCACCCGGTTCGGGATCTTCCACGCCGGGACGGCCTCGGCGTGCGACCCCCGGTACACCGTCGAGCCGCAACGCCGGCGGCTCGCCAAGTCGAGAGCGGAGCGTGATCTGTCATGAGAAGAGTCGCCGAGTACCTGCCGTTCATGGGCATCGTGCTGGTCGTCTGCACGGCGTCCTGGATCGCGGGCAGGAGCAGGCCGGCCAGGCGGGCCTGACCCCGTCCGGGGATCGGTCGGTGGGGCTTACGCCGTCAGTGGCGGCGCGGGGCATACGATCGACAGATGACCGAAAAGACCGAAACCGCGCCTGGATGGCTGGCACCCGAAGAGCTCGAGTCGGTGCGCGGCCAGTTGCCGATCCTCTACATCGACGCCGTGCCGGTACGCGTCGACGAGACCGGCGTGGTGACCCGCGTGGGCCTGCTGCTGCGCATCGCGGCGGACGGCACGGTCAGCCGGGCGCTGGTCTCGGGGCGGGTGCTGCACCACGAGCGCATCCGCGACGCGCTGCTGCGCCACCTGGAGAAGGACCTGGGGCCGGTGGCCCTTCCGCGCATCCCCGTCTCGCCGCAGCCCTTCACCGTCGCGGAGTACTTCCCGACGCCGGGCGTCACGCCGTACCACGACCCGCGCCAGCACGCGGTGTCGCTGGCCTACATCGTGCCCGTGGCCGGTGACTGCCGGCCCCGGCAGGACGCCCTGGACCTGGTCTGGTTCACCCCGGAGGAGGCGTCCTCGCCGGCGGTGCAGCAGGAGATGACCGGCGGCCAGGGAGTGCTGCTGAAGCAGGCGCTGGCCCACGTGGGCCGGCTGGTCTAGCGCCGCGCCGGCCGGTCACGTCTGCCGGCCGGCCGGCGCGTACACCAGTTCCAGGACGCCCGACGGGAAGGCCGTGCTCTTCACCAGGCGCAGGTTCACCGCCTGGTCCAGCTCGGGGAACAGCGGCGCGCCCCGGCCGGTGACGGCGGGCAGCACCCACAGCCGGTACTCGTCGACCACGCCGAGCCTGATCAGCGAGTGCATGAACGCGGTGCCGCCGGCGGCGACGAGGTCCTTGCCGGGCTCGGCCTTGAGCCTGGCGATCTCCTCGGCGGTGTCGCCGGCGGCGATCCGGGTCTCGGGCCAGTCGTCGGCCGACTTCAGGGTGCGGGAGAACACGACCTTGGGGATCTCGTTCATCGGCCGGGCGGAGGGGTGGTCGGAGCCGGGCCAGTACCCGGCCATGATCTCGTAGGTGTTGCGGCCCATGAGGAAGGCGCCGGCCTCCCACAGCCGGCTGACGAAGTACTCCTCCTGCTCGGGGTCGTCGATGCTCATCATGACGTCCCGGATCCCGTTGTCACCGTCGGCGCTCTTGCCGTCGAGCGAGACGTAGAAACCCAAGATCAGCTTCCGCATGCGATGCCTCCGTGTGCTTGCTCCCGCGCCCGGGAGGATCCCGGCGCGGGCCCGCGGGCCGGTGCGGCCCGCTCACACACTCAGACCGCCGGTCCCCTCGGAACTCATCGCGCACGCGGCGGCCGTCGTTCCCGGCGTTCGCCTCAGGGGCGTTCCGCGCCCCTTCGCACCCAGTGGTAGAGCGGGTCGCCGGGGCAGTCGGTGTCGTAGCCGTCCCGGTGGCCCTTGACCTCGTCCCCGGCGTCGCCGTGCTCGCGCAGGTACTCGATGGCGTCGACGAGGGCGTTGAGCAGGTCGTCGTTCGGTTCGGTGAACCCGGTGTTGCCGAGCAGGGCGAGCACGGCGTAGTGGCCGGAGTTGAGCCCCGGGCCGTTGGCGGCGGGCAGGACGTGCGGGCCCCGGCCCATGAAGGTGCGCCGGTGCGGGCAGCACACCATGTTGTAGCCGAGGTCGATGTAGGTCTCGCCGCGCCCGCCGGACATGTGCATGCGCTGGATGTCCCTGACCAGGTCGACGCACTTGTCGTGGTTGTCGGCCTCCGGCAGGTCGGAGGGCACCTTCCCGCCGGTGTAGTGGATCTTGACGCCTCTGGTGGAGGCCAGCCGGGTGTAGCTGGTGGTGGGCTTCTTGGCGTGCCAGTCGGCACGGGTGATCAGCTGCATGTGGTGTCTCTCCTGGTAGACGGTGCCTCGCCACCAGAATGTCAACTTAAAGTAGTTGTGTCATCACTTTTTGTCACTAGATTCACGTGCCGCCAAAGAAAGACTTCCATGCTGGTCAGGCCGCCCCCGCCCCGGTTCACCCCCGCTTGTGCACCGTGCGGTCGTGGACGACCGCGTACGTGTTGCGCAGGGCCGCCATCGACTCGTCGTAGCTGGCCGCGGCCACGCCGGTGAACAGGCAGTCGACGACCATGAGCTGGGCGATGCGGCTGCCGAGCGCGCCGGAGCGGAACTGGGTCTCGCGGGCGGCCGTCGTCAGCGTCACGTCGGCGGTGGCGGCCAGCGGCGAGTCGCGGAAGTTCGTGATCGCCACCGTGGCCGCGCCCGACCGGCGGGCGATGGCCAGGAACTCGACGGTGTCCACGGTCGCGCCGGTGTGCGAGACGGCGACGGCCACGCAGCCGGCGTCGAGCGTGGCCGCCGACGTCCAGGCCGAGTGGGCGTCGTGCCAGTTGATCGCGGTACGCCCGATGCGCGACAGCTTCTGCTGCAGGTCGAGGCCGACCAGCGCGCTCGCGCCCACGCCGAAGGTGTCGATCCGGCGCGCGGCCAGCAGCAGGGCGACCGCCCGGCCCAGCGCCTGCATGTCGAGGGAGCGGGCCGTGTCGGCGATGGACAGCGTCTCGTTGGTGGCGACCTTGGAGACGATGCCCTCCAGGCTGTCGTGGCGGTCGATGTCGCCCGACACCTCCGGCAGGCTCGACGTGGTCAGCTCCTCCCGTGCGGCGGCCCTGGTCAGGTCGATCCGGAAGTCCTTGAAGTGGGCGTATCCCATGCGCTGGTAGAAGCGCACGACCGAGGTCGTCGAGGTGGCGCAGCGGGCGGCCAGCTCGGCGATGGACAGGTTCGCGGCGGCGGCCGGGTCGCCGGTGAACGTCTCGGCGATGCGCCGTTCCGACGGCCGTAATGCGGGCATGGCCGCACGGATGCGGATCAGCAGGCTTCCGTCGTCCTCGACCATTCGTCATCCATCCGTGTTGAGGAAATTTAGTACACCAGTGGTAGGGTCTGCGTAATTTTATGACCTACTGCCCCTGAGGAGACCACATGCCCCGTGGCGCGCTCTCCGCGATCGGCGCCGCCGCAGTGCTGTCCATCGCCCTGACCTCCTGTTCATCATCTTCCGGGCCCGCGACCAGCACCGGCGCCACGGGCAAGTCCGGCGGCGCCCTGGTCGTCGGCGTGACCTCCGACCCCGACACGCTCTTCCCCTGGAAGGCCACCCAGTTCACGGCCGTGAACGTGTTGCAGAACATCTACGGCACCCTCACCGAGTTCGACAAGGACCTGAACGTCGTGCCGGGCCTGGCCGAGTCGTGGCAGGCCGCCGAGGACGGCAGGAAGCTGACCCTCACCCTGCGCAAGGGCGTGACCTTCGGCGACGGCAGCGCCTTCGACTCCAAGGACGTCAAGGCGTCCCTGGAGAAGATCATGGACGAGAAGACGGCGGCCGTGGCGCGGGCGTCGCTGGCGTCGGTGAAGTCCGTCGAGGCCCCTGACGAGAGCACGGTGGTGCTGGAGCTGACCGGGCCCGACGCCGCGCTCCCGGCGAACCTGGCCACCGTCAACATGGCGATGCTCTCCTCCGACGACACCGAGGAGAAGCTCAACGCCACCCCCAACGGCACCGGCCCGTTCACGCTGGGCAAGCGCGTCCCGAGCCAGTCGCTGACGCTGGCCAGGAACGACAAGTACTGGGGCGCCGAGAAGCCGAAGGTGAGCAGCGTCGAGTTCCGGGTGATCCCGGACGAGTCGTCCATCGTCTCGGCCATGCAGTCGGGCAACGTGCAGCTCGCGGTCTTCAACGACCCGCTGGTCGCCCAGACCGCGCAGGGCGGCGGCACGATCACCGTCACCAAGACGCCGCAGCTCAGCTACCACGCCCTCCAGCTCAACGCGCAGCGCGGCGACCTCAAGGACGTCAACGTGCGCCTGGCGATCCAGTGCGCGATCGACCGCAAGCAGGTGCTCGACACCGCCGCGCTCGGCGAGGGCGAGGTGACCGGGCCGATCACCGCCCCGGCCTTCAAGTCCGACCCGGCCAAGCGTCCCTGCCCGGCCCGCGACCTGGCCAAGGCCGCCGAGTACCTCGGCAAGGCGGGCAAGTCCGGCGGCGTGACGGTCAAGGCCATCGTCTCCCAGGGCGAGTACGCCACCTCCGTGAACGAGGCCCAGAACCTCAAGGCGCAGCTCGCCGAGGCCAAGATCACCCTGGACCTGGAGGTGCTGGAGTCCGGCGCGTTCGTGGACCGCTGGGTGGCGGCCGACTTCGACGCCGCCGTCGCGCTCAACGGCGGGCGCCCGGACCCCGACGGCTCCTACGGCCGCTACTTCACCAGCAAGGGCAACCTGAACAAGGTCGCCGGGTACAGCTCGCCGGAGCTGGACAAGCTGTTCGCCGAGGGCAAGGCCACGACCGACCCGGCCGCCCGCAAGGCGATCTACGAGAAGGTCTCGGCCGAGCTGGAGGCCAACGCGCCCTGGATCTGGCTGTTCACCAGCTACACCTACACCGGCACCACCTCCAACGTGTCCGGGTTCGTCCCGATGGTCAGCGGGTCGCTGCAGTACCTGCGCACGACGTCCGTCGCCTGATGCGCCGGATCCTCGCCAACCGGGCCGTCCGGCGCGTGGCCTCGACGATCGGCACCCTGTTCGGGGTGGCCGTGTTCGTCTTCGTCATGCTCCGGGCGATCCCCGGCGACCAGATCACCGCGGGGCTCGGCACGGAGGCGGCGGCCCTCACCCCGGCGCAGCGCGTGGCCCTGGAGCAGTACTACGGGCTGGACCAGTCGCCGGTCACGCAGTTCTTCTCCTGGCTGGGCAACATGCTCACCGGCAACTTCGGCTACTCGGCCCGCTCGCAGCAGGGCGTGCTGGAGATGACGCTGCACTCGCTGCCGGTGACGTTCGAGCTGGCGGTGTTCTCGATCGTGCTGGCGCTGCTGCTGGGCGTGCCGCTCGGCATGCTGTCGGCGTCCAGGACGAACTCGCCGCGGGACGCCTTCGGCCAGGTCGTGAGCCTGGCCGGGCTGTCGGTCCCGGCGTTCCTGCTGGCCACGACGCTGCTGTCGATCTTCGCGGCGTCGTTCGGCTTCAACCCCAACGGCCAGGGCTTCGCCACGCTCACGCAGGACCCGCTGCTCAACCTGCAGCAGATGTTCCTGCCCGCGCTGGTGCTCGGCTTCGGCATCGCCGCGCCGATCCTGCGCACCACCCGTACGGCGGTGCTGGAGGTGCGCTCGGAGGACTTCGTGCGCACCGCCCGCGCCAAGGGCGTCCCGCCGCGCCGCCTTCAGGTCAGGCACGTGCTGGGCAACGCGCTGGTGCCGATCGTGACGATGACCGGGCTGCAGTTCGGCTACCTGCTCGGCGGCGCGGTCGTGGTCGAGCAGATCTTCTCCGTGCCCGGCGTCGGCCGGCAGGTGCTGCTCGGCATCCAGCAGAAGGAGTACGCGGTCGTGCAGAGCACGGTCCTGGTCATCGCGCTGGCGTTCGTGCTGGTCAACCTGCTGACCGACGGGCTGTACCGGATCATCGACCCGCGGGTGAGGGCGTCGTGACCGCGCTGCGTAGGAGCCCCGCCATGCTGGCGGGCACGGTCGTGCTGCTGGTGCTGGCCGTGGTGGCGGCGCTGTCGTACGCCGGGCTGCTCCCCTACGACCCGATCGCCCAGAACCCGCCCGAGCGGTTCCTGTCGCCGTCCGGGACGCACCTGTTCGGCACCGACCAGTTCGGCCGGGACGTCTTCTCCCGGGTGGCGGCCGGGGTCGGCAACTCGGCGCTCATCGCGGTGGTCGCGGTGGCCTTCGCCACCGTGGTCGGCACGCTGGGCGGCCTGGTGTCCGGTTTCTACCGCGGCTTCGCCGACGGCGCCATCGGCGGCGTGACGAACGTGCTGTTCGCGTTCCCGCCGCTGCTGCTCGCGCTCTCGCTGGCCTCGGTGCTGGACCGCAACTGGTTCACGGTCGCCGTCGCCATCGCGATCGTGTACGTCCCCATCTTCATCCGTGTCACGCGCGGCCCCGTGCTCTCCCTCCGGGAGATCGAGTACGTCAAGGCCGCGGTCTCCACCGGCCAGAGCCGCTGGCAGATCATGCTCAGGCACGTGCTGCCCAACATCACCTCGATCATCGTCATCCAGGTGGCGCTGTCGTTGTCGTGGGCGGTGCTGACCGAGGCGTCGCTGAGCTTCCTCGGCCTGGGCACGCCGCCGCCCGCCCCCTCGCTGGGCTCGATGATCTTCGAGGCGCGCAGCCTGGTGTTCGTCGCCCCCTGGACGCTCATCGCGCCGGGCGCGGTCGTCGTGCTGCTGGTGGTGGGCCTGAACCTGCTCGGCGACGGCCTGCGTGACACTCTCGACCCCAGAACCCGAGGCAAGCGGTGAACCTCTCAGAACTGACCACGGAATCGGCCGACCCGCGCTTCGCGGGCATCGACACCATGAGCGTGGCCGAGCTCGCCGCGACCATGAACGCGGCCGACGCCACCGTCCCCGCCGCGGTCGCCGCGGCGCTGCCGCAGATCACCCCGGCCATCGAGGCCGCCGCCGAGCTGGTACGGGCCGGCGGCCGGCTGGTCTACGTGGGCGCGGGCACGCCGGGCCGGCTCGGCGTCCTGGACGCCTCCGAATGCCCGCCCACCTTCAGCACCCCGCCCGAGCAGGTCTTCGCCGTCATCGCCGGCGGCGAGCGGGCGATCGTGCACCCGTGCGAGGGCGCCGAGGACGACGCGGACGCCGGCGCGGCGGCCATCGACGCGGCCGGCATCGGGCCGCTGGACACGGTGGTGGGCATCGCCTCCAGCGGGCGGACGCCGTACGTGCTGGGCGCGGTGCGGCGGGCCCGCGAGCGCGGCGCGCTGACCGCCGGCCTGTCCTGCAACCCGGGCACCCCGCTCAGCGCCGAGGCCGAGCACGCGATCGAGGTGCTGGTCGGGCCCGAGGTGGTCAGCGGCTCGACCCGGCTGAAGGCGGGCACGGCGCAGAAGCTCGTGCTCAACATGTTCTCGACCATCGTCATGGTCCGGCTCGGCAAGACGTACGGGAACCTGATGGTCGACGTCAAGGCCAGCAACGGCAAGCTACGCGAACGGGCGATCAGGATCGTGCGGACGATCGCCGGTGTGGACCGCGAGGAGGCGGAACGAGTGCTCGACCAGCACGGTTTCAACGTCAAGCAGGCGGTGCTCGGCGCCCGGCTCGGGCTCGGGCCGCGGGAGGCGGCGGCGCTGCTGGACCGCAGCGAGGGACGGCTGCGCGCGGCGCTGGGAGAGCCGGCATGAAGATCCTCGGCATGATCTCCGGCACCTCGCACGACGGCATCGACGTGGCCCTGGTCGACTTCGGCCTCGACGGCGACGTGCTGACCGGCCGCGTGCTGCACACCGCGAGCACCCCGTACCCGGACGAACTGCGCGCCCGGCTGGTGGCCGCGCTGCCGCCCGCGCCCGTCACGCTGGCCGAGGTGTGCGTGCTGGACACGCTCATCGGCCAGTGCTTCGCCGAGGCCGCCGCGGCGGCGGCCGATCAGGCCGGTCCGGCCGACCTGATCGTCTCCCACGGCCAGACGGTCTTCCACTGGGTGGAGGGCGCGCACGCGCGCGGCACCCTGCAGATCGGCCAGCCCGCCTGGATCGCCGAGCGCACCGGCGCGCCCGTGCTGTCGGACGTGCGCATCCGCGACATCACCGCGGGCGGGCACGGCGCCCCGCTGGTCTCCGTGCTCGACGACCTGCTGCTCGGCGGCCTGCTGTCGGACGGGCGCGCGGGCGGCACGGGAGGCACGGGAGGCACGGGCGGCACCGGCGGCGCGGCGGCGCTGAACCTGGGCGGCATCTCCAACATGACCGTCGTGCGCGACGGCGGCCTGAGCGCCTACGACATCGGCCCGGCCAACGCCCTCGTCGACGCCGTGGTGGCCGGCCGCGGCCTGAACCCGCGCGGCTACGACGAGGACGGCCGGATCGCCGCCTCCGGCCACGTGGACGAGCGCCTGCTCGACGTGCTGCTCGACGAGCCGTACTACCGGCTGGCCGCGCCGAAGAGCACCGGCAAGGAGCTGTTCCACCTGGCCTACGTCGAGGCGGCGATCGCCAGGGCGGGCCGCGAGCCGTCCGGCCCGGACCTGGTGGCGACGCTGACCGAGCTGACGGTCCGCACGGTGGCGGCCGACGTCGCCGCGGCGGGCGTGGACGTGCTGGTCGTCTCCGGCGGCGGCTGCCGCAACCCGGTCATCATGGACGGCCTGCGCGCCGCCCTGCCCGGCGTGCGGGTGTCGCTGTCCGACGAGCTCGGCGCCCCGGCCGACGACAAGGAGGCCATCGCCTTCGCGCTCATCGGCTGGCTGACCGCCCACGGCCTGCCGGGCACCGTCCCCGGCGGCACGGGCGCGAAGGCCGCCCGGGTGCTCGGCACGCTGACGCCGGGCGCGGGCCCGCTCGTCCTGCCCGCCCCGCTGTCCACGCCGCCGCGCTCGCTGGTGCTGCGCCGATGACCCCGGCCCCCGCCGCGCCGCCCGGCCCAGAGCCCACGAGCCCAGGGCCGGAGAACCCCGCGCCGACGAGCCCAGGGCCGGCGAGCCCCGAGCCCGGCCCGCCCGCGGGCCTGGTACGGGCGGCCCGCACGCCGTGGTTCGACCTGACCGAGTGCACCGGCCACCGCACCGTGCGCCGGACGGACGGCGGCGCGCTCGCCGGCGAGGCCCCCATGACCCTCGGCACGTACCACGACCTGGCCTCGGTCACCAAGGTCGTCGCCACCACGACGGCCCTCGTCCGCCTGGTCTCCGACCGCCTGGTGGACCTGGACGGGCGGGCGGCCGCGTACCTGCCGGAGGGCTGCCCCGAGCAGGTCAGCGTGCGGGACCTGCTGCTGCACCGGGCCGGGCTGTGGGAGTGGTGGCCGATGTACCTCGACCCGCGGATGCCCGCTCCGCGCTACGCGCCCGGCCGCGCACGGCACTACTCCGACCTGGGCTTCATCCTGCTCGGCCGGCTGGTCGAGACGGTCACCGGCACGTCGCTGGACCGGGCGGTGGCCGAGCTGGTCACCGGCCCGCTCGGGCTGGCCGACACCACGTACGCGCGCCCGGCGGGGCCCGAGGCGGCCATGAGCGCCCTGGACGACCGGGTCGAGAGGCGCATGCTCGACACCTCCGAGCCGTACCCGGTGCCCTTCCGCGGCGCGGACTTCGCCGGCTGGCGGCACGAGCCCGTGCTCGGCCAGGTCGCCGACGGCAACGCCTACCACGCCTTCGGCGGCGTGTCGGGCCATGCCGGGCTGTTCTCCACCGTCCCGGACCTGCTGCGGTACGCGAGCGCGCTGTCCCGCTACGAGGAGCACGACCGGCTGTGGCGGCCCGAGGTGGCCCGCGAGTTCTTCACCCCCGGCCCCGACCCGGGTCAGGCGCTCGGCTTCCGCACCTACCGGCTCGACCTGCGGGAGGAGACCGTCACCGTGCTCGGCCACCCCGGCTACGTCGGGTGCGCCGTCGGGTTCGTCCCCGGCCGGGACGTCGCGATCGCGCTGGCGAGCAACCGCCTGCTGACCCCGGCCGCGCCGACGCCCACCGACGCCCTCTGGACCGGCCTGCTGCAGGCCATCACCCACCGATCGAGGACCGCATGACCCCGCTCCTGGAGATCCGCGACCTCTCCGTCGCCTTCCGCACCCGCAAGCAGGACGTCACCGTCGTCAGGAACGTCTCGATGGAGATCCTGCCGGGACAGACCGTGGCCGTCGTCGGCGAGTCGGGTTCGGGCAAGTCCACCACGGCCGCCGCGGTCAACCGGCTGCTGCCCGCGGGCGGCCGCATCACGACCGGCCAGGTGCTGTTCGACGGCCGCGACCTGGCCGGGGTGAGCGAGCGCGAGATGACCGCCGTCCGGGGCGCGGGCATCGGCCTGGTGCCCCAGGACCCGATGTCCAACCTGAACCCGCTCATGCGCATCGGCGACCAGATCGCCGAGGCCCTGGAGGTGCACGGCCTGGCCGCGGGCAGGGCGGCGCGCGGGCGCGTGACGGAGCTGCTGGAGATGGTCGGCATCCCCGAGCCGGAGCGGCGGGCCGGGCAGTACCCGCACGAGTTCTCCGGCGGCATGCGGCAGCGGGCGCTCATCGCCATGGGCCTGGCCTGCCGGCCCAAGCTGCTCATCGCCGACGAGCCGACCTCGGCCCTGGACGTGACCGTGCAGCGGCGCATCCTCGACCAGCTCGGGCAGCTCACCGCCGAGATGGGCACGGCCGTCTTCCTCATCACGCACGACCTGGCGCTGGCCGCCGAGCGGGCCGACGTGGTGGCGGTCATGTACCGGGGCGAGATCGTGGAGACCGGCCCGGCGGCCGAGCTGCTGGCCGACCCGCGGCACGAGTACACCCGGCGGCTGCTGAAGGCCGTGCCGAGCCTGTCGTCGGTGCGGGTGGCCGAGCCCGGCCCCGAGGAGAGCGCCCAGGGGGGCGCCGGGGACCTGGTCGTGGTGGAGGACCTGCGCAAGGTGTTCCCGCTGCGGGGCGCCGGGGAGTTCACGGCGGTGGACGGGGTCTCCTTCACGATCCCGCGCGGACGTACCGTCTCGATCGTGGGCGAGTCGGGCTCGGGCAAGTCGACCACCGCCAACCTGCTGCTCGGCCTGGACGGCATCACCTCCGGCCGGATCCTGTTCGACGGCACCGACCTGACCTCGCTCGGCCGCCGGGAGCTGTTCGCCTTCCGCCGCCGGGTCCAGCCGGTCTTCCAGAACCCGTACGCCTCGCTCGACCCCCGCTACACGGTCGAGAAGTCGATCGCCGAGCCGCTGCGCGTGCACCGCGTGGGCACCCCGGCCGAGCGCGCGCGGACCGTCGCCGAGCTGCTGGAGAAGGTGTCGCTGCCAGCGTCGGTGGCCGGGCGGCTGCCGCACGAGCTGTCCGGCGGCCAGCGGCAGCGGGTGGCCATCGCGCGGGCGCTGGCGCTCTCGCCCGAGCTGGTCGTGCTCGACGAGGCCGTCTCCGCGCTGGACGTGCTGGTCCAGGCCCAGATCCTGGAGCTGCTCGCCGAGCTGCAGCGCGACCTCGGGCTCAGTTACCTGTTCATCAGCCACGATCTGGCCGTCGTCCGGATGATCTCGCACCGGGTGCACGTGATGCAGGCGGGCCGGATCGTGGAGAGTGGCACGGCGGCCGAGATCTTCGGCTCGCCGCGGGCCGACTACACCCGCGAGCTGCTCGCCGCCATCCCCGGACGGGCCGCCTGATGGTAAGTTGGAAATCCGGACCTACCTGAACGGAGGGGCCTTGTCCCGCCCGAGAGAGTGCTCGATCGCCAACGCGCTGGCCGTCGTGGGCGAGCGGTGGAGCCTGCTGGCGATGCGCGAGATCATGCTCGGGGTGCGCCGCTTCGACCAGATCGCCCGCAACACCGGCGCCAGCCGCGACATCCTCACCGCCCGGCTGCGCAAGCTGGTCGAGGTCGGCCTGCTGGAGCGGGTGCCGTACGAGCGGCACCCGCCGCGCCACGAGTACGTCCTCACCGAGGCGGGCCAGGCCCTGCACACGGTGCTGCTCGCCCTCATGGACTGGGGCGACCGGTACGTCACCGAGGGCGAGCCGCCCACCGTGTGGCGCCACTCGTGCGGCGAGCCCCTGGAGCCGCTCACGGTGTGCGCGCACTGCCGGGAGCCGGTGCGCCCGCAGGAGCTGACCGTGATCCGGGTGGACCAGCCGCGGTAGCGCGGACCCGCGATCCGGCCGGGCCGGTCGCGACAGGACCGTGATCGAGACCAGGCCGCGGTGGTCCGCCGGGGGTGGTGGTAGGGCCTGCCCTACCACGCAATGGCCCGCCGCCAGGATCGATCGCTCCCCCGCCGGGCCCGTAGCGTCATGGCCATGACAACCCTCCGGCACCGCGTCGCCACCGACACCCGCTACGTCCTGCTCGGCCTCCCGGCGGCCGCCGCCTCCTTCACCCTCGCCGTCGCCGGAGTCTCGGCCGGTCTCGGCACGGCGGTCGTGTTCGCCGGGCTGCCCGTCCTGGCCGCCACCGCCGCCATGGCCCGCCACTTCGCCGACCTGGAGCGCGCCGCGCTGCCCGGCGTGCTCGGCCACCCGATCGCCCGCCCCCGCTACGCGCAGACCCCCGCGGGGGCGGGTTCCTTCCGCCGCATGATGAACCCGCTGGCCTCCGGCCAGGCGGCGATGGACCTGCTGCACGCGATCATCGCCTTCCCGGTCTCGCTGGCCGCCGCCGTCGTGAGCGCGGTGTGGTGGGCGGGCGCGGTGCTCGGCCTGACCTTCCCGCTCTACGGCTGGGCGATCGCCGCGATCCCCGGCGTGGACGGCGGCCTGCCCGCCCTGCTCGGCCTCGGCGCCGGGACCGTGCCGTTCGTGGTGTTCAACACGGCGGTGGGCCTGCTGTTCGCGCTCACGCTCGTCCCGGTGGTGCGGACGGCGGCCCTGGTGAAGGCGAGCGTGTCCCAGGCCCTGCTGACCCGCGCCCACGTCCCGTCCGTGGAGGGTGCGTCCCCGGTCTGGGTGACAGCCCGATAGGGACGGGGTTACCCTCCCAAGTGCCGAAGTTTCCGATCTTGTGAGGGCAGGGAAGCCGTGCCGTCGTGGGCAGAGCTGCCGATCGGCCAGGTGGTACGGCTCGACGCCGACCCCGACGCCCTGGCGCCGGCCCTCGATCCCCTGCCGGACGACGCCCCGGCCGTCGTCACCTACTTCGCCGCCGAGGAACGTTCCGTCGCCGACCTGGCCGCCTCCGTCCTGCGTGAGCTGGACAAGGCGGCCATCGCGCTGTTCCCGGCCTGGTTGCCGGGGGCCGAGGGCGTCGAGGGCCCGTCCGGGGTGAACGTGGCCGCGGTCCGGGCGCTGGCCCTGCGCAGGGCCTCGGTGACCGGCCACTTCGGCCCCTTCCTCGCCGAGCTGGCCCGGCGGGCGCTGACGGGCGGTCCCAGCGGGCTGGCGCCGGAGGTCCGGGCGGCGGGGCTGGCCAGGGTGCTGGCCGACAGCTTCGGCCGGGCCCGGCTGGCGGTCCTGGTGCGGGTGCCGGACGGGCTCGGCGCGGCGGCCCGGGACGTGCTGGTCGCCGGGTGCGAGTGGCTGGCGCACCGGGGCCGGGCCGGCGTCTGGCTGACGGGCGCGCCCCTGCACGACGACCGCGTGCGAACGATCGCCACCCCGATCACCCCGAACCCGCTCCCCGCCCCCCTGCTCCCCGCGAACCCGCTCACCCCGAACCCGCTCACCGCCACCCCGCTCATCGCGAACTCGCTCACCGCGAACCCCTCCTCTGCGAGCCCGGCCGCCACGGGCCCGCTCCCGGCAGTCGCAGGTGGCGTCCGGGAGGCCGTCCTGGTTCCGGCGACCGCCGATCGGGCGCCCGCCGTCGCGTATCCGCCGGTGGCGGGCAGGCCGCATCCTGGCAGCGCGAGCGAGCTGGCGCTGGAGGCCGCCCTGTCCGGGCGGGCGTGGGCCGGGGGCCGGGCCTGGAACCAGACGTACCGGCCGGGCCCGCTGGCCGTGCCGATCCGGGTGGACCTGCTCTGGGAGCGGGAGCGGTGCGTCGTGGAGATCGACGGCCCCGACCACCGGGCTCCGGCCAAGTTCGCCGCCGACCGGCAGCGGGACGTGCTCCTGCAACTCGACGGTTACGCCGTGCTGCGCTTTCCCGATGCTCAGGTGATGACTGACATGGACACCGTCGTCCGTCAGATCGGCCAGTTTCTGCGGAACCGCCGCAGAGCGGAAGGATGAGATATGCCGGACAAAGGGCTGACCCTGCCCGAGTTCACTGCCCTGCTGGTGCTGGCCGTCGAAGCCCGCGAGGTCTCCAACAGCGAGCTCAAGGAGCACTACAAGCTGACCATCGACGGTCAGCGGCGGCTGAAGCTCAACGACCTGAAGCTGGTCGAGAGCCGGCAGCCCCGGCGCGGACGCGCCTTCGTGCACGTGCTCACCGACTCCGGCTGGGCCAGGCTGGCCGAGGACCTGCGGGCCGGGGCGATCCCGCCGCAGACCGGCTCGTCGGGGGCCATCGCGCGGGCCCTGCTCGAATGGCTGCCCCGGTTCATGCGGCGCACCGACCAGCGGCTGTCGGAGATCTTCCAGCCCGAACCGGACGTCCTCCCCGCCGGCCTGGAGTCGCGCATCCGGGCCGCGTACGCCGAGCTGGCCGCCGCGCCCGGCTCGTGGGTGAGCCTGACCCCGCTCCGGCGGCTGCTCCCCGCCGTGCCCAGGCACGAGGTGGACGAGACGCTCGTCCTGATGGAACGCCTCCCGGACGTCAACCTGGTCCCGGAGTCGAACCAGAAGACGCTCACGCCCGAGGACCGCGAAGCGGCGGTGATCATAGGCGGGCAGGACAAGCATCTGCTGTGGATCGGCGACCTGTGAGCGGCGGCGGCCTCGCGGACCTGGCCGCGCTGACGTTCAACTACACCGAGGGCGCCGACGACGTGTGGCGCCGCTCCCCCTTCCACGTCGAGGGCCTGCACGGCGCGTCGACGAAGATCCTGCTCGACGGGCTGGCCGAGGCCGCCCACCGGCCCGAGAGCAGCCCCATCGGCGTGGTCGTGCAGGGCCAGCGCGGCACCGGCAAGACCCACCTGCTCGGCTGGCTGCGCGAACGCGCCCAGCGCGAGGACGGCTACTTCGTCCTGGTCGGCCTGCTGGACGCCAAGGGGTTCTGGGAGAGCATCGTGGTCTCCCTGCTGGACAGCCTCTCCCGGCCCCGCCACGACGGGCAGACGCAGCTCACCGTGCTCCTGGACCGCCTGGCCATCATGGCGGGGCTGTCCCGCATGGCCCGCCGCTCGATCACCGGCAAGCGCGGCCTGACCAGGGACGAGCTGGACGCCTTCGTCACCGCGTTCCGCCGCGTCGCAGGCCAGGTCGGCCGCGACAGCCAGGACGCCGCGCGCGCCCTGGTCCTGCTGGCCGGCGACGATCCGGGCCTTCAGGACCTCGGGGAGTCGTACCTGTCGTCGGCGCCCGAGGGCGAGCCGGGCGAGCGGGCCCGCTGGGGCATCCGGCAGCTCGGGCGCACGCCGCAGGAGATCGTCCGGGACCTGTCGCGGCTGATGGCGCTCACCGGGCCCACGATCGTCGCGGTGGACCAGATCGACCCGCTCGTCGCGCAGTCCCGGGCGACCACCTCCGGCCCCGCCGAGCACGACCCGGCCGAGCAGCTCATGATCGAGCGCATCGCGGGCGGACTGATGGCGCTGCGCGAGGTCACCCGCCGGACGCTGACGGTCGTGACCTGCATCCCCGCCACGTGGGCGCTCATCGAGCGGGTCGCGGTCGACACCGTGCGCGACCGCTTCCGCCAGGCGGCCCAGCTCATGACCATCCCCGACGCCGCCACCGCCCGCGCCCTGGTCGCCACGCGCTTCGAGGTTCAGTACGGCGAGGCGGGCGTCAAGCCGCCCTACCCGACCTGGCCGGTCCGGCCGGAGGCGTTCGAGCAGGCGCCCGGGTTCACGCCGCGCGAGCTGCTCATCCGGATCGACCGGCACGTCCACGCCTGCCTCATGGACGGCGAGGTCAGGGAGCTGACCGGGTTCGCGGCGGAGGCGGCGCCGCGAACCCGGCCGCCCGCACGCCCCGCCGACCATGCCGTCCCCGCCGACCATGCCGTCCCTGCCGATCTCGGCGCGCTCGACGCCCGCTTCGCCGAGCTGCTGGAGGCCGCGCAGGCTCCGGTGATCGACCAGGCCGGTGAGGACACCGCGATGCCCGCCCTGCTGGCCGCCGGGCTGCACGCGTGGATCGCCGAGCAGGGTCCGGCCGGCCGGGCCTTCAGCGTGGACCCGCCGCCGAGCGCCAAGCCCCCGCTGCACGCCCGGCTGCGCCGCACGCTCGACGAGAGCAGGGAGGACGAGGTCCACTGGGCCTTCCGCGCGGTCAGCGCGACGCACGGCAACGCGGCGCTGAACCGCCTCCGCAAGGCGTGCGTGGCGGCCGGGCTCGACGCGGAGGTGCCCAAACGGCGGTTGTTCCTGCTGCGCGACACCCCATGGTCGCCAGGGACGGCGACGCAGGCGGCCGTCGCGGCCTTCGAGCGGGCGGGCGGCAGGACGCTGCGGATGAGCCGCCACGACCTGCTGGTCCTGGCGGCGCTGCGGGCGCTGGTCGCGGAGAGCCCGCCGGAGCTGGCCGCCTGGCTCGCCGCGCGGCGGCCGACGTCCGGGATCGGTTTCCTCACCGAGGCGCTGGCTGACGCGTGGAGCGTTCCCGCCGGCCCGGCCCCCGAGGCCCCTGCCACGGCGCGGCGCCAGGACGGCGGCGACCAGGACCGCTCCCTGACGATCGGACGGCGGATCGCGGACGGCGAGCCGGTGACGATCGCGCTGGAGGCGCTGCGCAAGCACACCGCGATCTTCGCCGGCTCCGGCTCCGGCAAGACCGTGCTGATCAGGCGGCTGGTCGAGGAGTGCGCGCTGCGCGGCGTCTCCTCGATCGTGCTGGACCCGAACAACGACCTGGCCCGGCTGGACGAGCCCTGGCCAGAGCCGCCGCGCACGTGGGCGCAGGGCGACGCCCGCCGCGCCGAGGAGTACCTGGCGGCCACCGACGTGACCGTCTGGACGCCGGGGCGGACCGGCGGACGCCCGCTGAGCTTCCAGCCGCTGCCCGACCTGGCGAGCCTGGCCGGCGACCCCGACGAGTTCGCCGAGGCGGTCGAGGCCGCGGTCGCGTTCATCGTGCCGCGGGTCAGGCTGGACGCCAACACCGACAAGGCCCTGCGCGGGCAGGCCGTGCTCCGGCGGGCCCTGGCCGCCTACGGAGGCGGCGGCGCGACCAGTCTGAGAGGGTTCGCGGCGTACCTGGCCGACCTGCCGGACGGGGTGAGCGAGCTGGCCAGCGCCCGGCGCATCGCGGCCGACCTGTCCCAGTCGCTGACCGCGGCGATGGACAACGACCCGCTGTTCGGCGGGGCCGGCGAGCCGGTCGATCCCGGGCTGCTGGTGACGCCGCCGCCGGGCAGGCGGGCCCGCGTCTCGGTGATCAGCCTGGCCGGGCTGCCGGGCCTGGAGCAGCGGCAGAGCTTCGTCAGCCGGCTGCAGATGGAGCTGTTCGTCTGGTTCAAGCGGCATCCCGCCCAGGACCGCCCGCTGGGCGCGCTGTTCGTCATGGACGAGGCGCAGACGTTCGCCCCCGCGGCGGGAGGCGCGTCGGTCTCCACCCGCAGCACGGTGCTGCTCGCCTCCCAGGCCCGCAAGTACGGCCTGGGCCTGGTCTTCGCCACGCAGGCGCCCAAGGGGCTGCACAACCAGATCCCGGGCAACTGCGCCACGCAGTTCTTCGGCCTGCTGAACGCCCCGATCCAGATCAGCGCGGCCAGGGAGATGGCCCAGTTCAAGGGGGGCGGCGACGTGCCGGACATCTCCCGGCTGGGCGCGGGCGAGTTCTACGTGGCCGGTGAGGGCGGCGGGTTCGCCAAGGCGCGGGTGCCCATGTGCCTGACGCACCACCCGAAGGCGCCGCTCACCACGGAGGAGGTCGTCGCCAGGAGCCGCGGGGGCGCCTGATCGCCACGGTCCCGGCCGCGGAGGGGGGCGGCCGGGACCGTGCCGTCTCAGGAGGATCGGCGGGCCGAGGCGAGCAGGCGGCGGGCCAGGACGGCCAGGTAAAGAGCCCAGCCGGCGCCGACCACGGCCAGGGCGGCGACCGGCTGCCAGCCCGGCAGCTCCTCGACGGCCCGCCGGCACACGGCGACCGTCACCGGGACCGTGTAGAGCGCGAAGAAGGCCAGCCCGAGCACGCGCCCCGCCACCAGGAACCAGGCGTACACCCGGACGCCGCGCGGCGCCGTGCGGGTGCGCCGCGCCCGCAGGTACGCCTGCGCGTCGGCCATGAGGTTCTTGTTGCCGCCGGCGTTGGCGATGGCGTAGTAGACGTCGGTGCGCATGAAGAACAGGAACTGCCAGGCGATCTGCGACAGGCAGATGACCACGACCAGCCGCACCACGGGCAGGTCGGCGGCGTACAGGACGCAGGTCCCGGCGCAGGCGAGGAACCAGTCCACCCGCATGCCCGCCAGGTGGGCGCGGTAGCGGGCGCGCCTGGGCACGCCCCAGATGCCGGTGATCCTGGTCTGCACGACGAGGAACTGCAGGCGGGTGCCGAGCGACAGCTCGGCCCGCACGCCGAGCGACCGCGCCGCCGCGATGTGGCCCAGCTCGTGGACCAGCACCAGCAGCCAGGAGCCCGCGGCGAAGGCGACGGTGAAGGTGAGGCTGTCCGACCAGACCAGCGAGGAGAACGACGGCAGCACGCCGGGCCTGGCGACCGCGGCGGCCAGGGCGCAGACGGTCAGCGCGGCCAGCACGGCGTGCGCCGGGCGGGAGAACAGCCAGGCCACGTGGCCTGGCCTGATCCGGTCCCACAGGTTGGGCGGACGCCGGGGCCGGCTGAGCAGCCCGGCCGCGCCGAGCCCGGTCACGAACTCGGCGACGTCCACGTCCAGGCCGCGTTCGGCCAGGACCAGGGCGCGGGCCTCGGCTGCCGTCCTGGTGCCGTCGAGCGCCTCGACCACGGCCGCCGCCACGCCGGGCACGTTGACGAACGTCTCGCCGTTGCCGATGACGTAGTCGTCCGGGCCGTCGGCCACCACGCTGAGGAACGACAGGTCCGTCAGCGGCTCGGCCTTCACCCGCACACCTGGCAGCCGTCGCGGCGGTCGAAGTCGTAGGCCGTGGTGGTCAGCGTGAGCAGGTCGAGCCAGAGGCTGCGGCCCTCGACGGCGGGGGCGCCGGTGCCGGTCAGGAAGCGGATCACCTCGGCGGCGAGCATGCCCGACACGATCCCGCACAACGGCCCGAACGACGGGATGGCCCGTCCGGGGTTGTCGTTGGCGGGCAGGACGGTGGAGCCGTACCGCGCGGCCAGGGCGGCCTCCTGGCAGGCCAGGCAGCCGGTCCTGCCGGGCACGACCAGCGGGCCGAGCAGGCCGACGTGCTGGTTGAAGCCGCCGGTGACGAACGGCGTGCCGGCCCGCACGCAGGCCTCGTTGACCCAGCGGCGGATGTGCGGCTGCGGCGTGTCGACGGTGTTGACCACGAGGTCGGCGCCGGTGACGACGTCGGAGGGGCCGGTGATGCGCCGCTCGACGCGGGTGACGCGGACGTCCGGGCAGTGCTCGCGCAGCCTGCGGGCGGCCGCGGCCGTCTTGGGCTCGCCGAGGTCGCGCACGGTGTAGAGGTGCTGGCGGTGCAGGTTGCCGATCTCGACGCGGTCGTCGTCGAGCAGGGTCAGGCGGCCGACGCCGGAGGTGGCCAGGTGCAGGGCGACCTGGCCGCCGATCGCGCCGGCGCCGAGCACCGCCACGTGCCGGCCGGCGAGGTCGCCGAGCGCGGCCACGGCGCGGTCGGCCGGCTGGAACATGGCCATGAACAGCGCGAACCTGGACAGCCGGGCGTCGGCGGCGAGCGTGACGAGCTCGGTGTCGGTGACCAGGAAGCGGGCCGCGCGCAGCTGTTCGACGGCCGAGTCGATCTCGGCGGGGGTGAGGTCGTCGAGGAGGTCGTACAGGTCGGACTGCTCGACGGGGGTCTCGGCGCACAGGCGCAGCAGGCGACGCAGGGGTGGCGGCGCCGGGTCGAGGATCTGGCCGGTCGGGGGGAAGTCGCCGAGCCGTACGCGCCCGCGGGCGTCGTCGATGAACAGGGGGAAGACCGGATTCACCTGAATCCTGGGCATGAAGGCGGCTCCCGGGCGAGTGAGGGCCTCCCGCGGGGTCGGGCCGCGTCGCGGGAGGCCCGAAGAGGTCAGCAGCTGTTGCTGTTTCCGGTGGTCTCGACTTCTTCGACCTTCTTGATCTCGATCGTCATGAGCGATCCTTCCGTCGATCTTGATGGGCCGATGAGATCATAAAGTAAAGATCGCCCCTTTTGATAGACCCAAGTACGAAATATCCGCGAAATCGTCTTATATCCGCGCAATAAAGTCGCGGGATCGTTTCCACATAAGCGCGGCCGACTCTTCCGAGTATCCGGGAAGATCGGGATCGGCGAACAAGTGCACATTTCCCGGATAAATGAAGCACTCGAATAACGGTCCCAGCTCCGTCCGCAGACTGCGGACGTCACCGGCGTCCACCCACGGGTCGCCCTCCGCGTAGTGGAGCTGCACCGGCACCGAGACCGGCCACCCCCGCGCGCTGACCTCGGCCACGGCCGCGCAGCCGTGGTAGAGCAGCAGCCCCCGGGCCAGCGGGTGCGTGGCGGCCAGGAGCTGGGCCCCGAACCCGCCCAGCGAGAACCCGGCGAACACGACCGGCCCGCGCGCCTGCGCGGCGATCTCCCGCCAGCGGCGCGCGAGCTCGTCGAAGCCGATCGCGTCCCGTTTGCGCAGCCCGGATTCGAGGTCGTCGAAGACCTCGCCGTCGTAGTAGTCGGGCGTGCGCACGACGTGCCCGCCCGCGCGAAGCGCCTCCGCGGCCCCCATTACCCCCGGTCGCAGGCCCTGTGCGGAGTGCAACAGGATGATCTCTGCCATGTGCACTGTGTACCACCGCGCGCAGGCCCCACCAAGGGCCCCGTTCGGGCACCCTCCCGTGCCCCCGCCCGGCGCGCGGATCCCCGGGCGGTGGCCATGTCCGCCCGGGGGGTCGCGCGGGTCAGGAGCAGGTGTAGGCGGACGGCGTCGCGGTGTCGCCGCCCGGCCTGGCGACCTGGAACCCGAAACTGGTGCTCGCGCCGGGCGCGAGGGTGCCGTTGTACCCGGCGTTCCTGGCGGTGACGTTCTGCCCGCTGACGGTGACGGCGGCGTTCCAGGAGCCGGTCAGGGTGTGCCCGGCGGGCAGGGTGAAGGTGACCGTCCAGCCGTTGACCTGGGACGTGCCGGTGTTGGTGACGGTCACCGGCTGGATGACGTACCCGCCGCTCCACTGGGTCTGCACGGTGCCCGCGGCGGTGCAGCCGCCTCCGCCGCCCCCGGTCAGGGTGGTGAAGGTGACCGCCGGGGAGTCGCCGGACAGGTTGCCCGCGCCGTCCCGCGCCCGCACGTAGACCTGGTACTGGGTGCCCGCGGTCAACCCGGTCAGGTTGATGCTGTTGCCGGTGGACTGGCCGAGCCGGGTGTCGGTGCTGCCCTGCTCGCGGTAGACGTCGTAGCCGGCCAGGCCGCTGCCGCCGGTGTCGGTGGAGGC
Organism: Nonomuraea sp. NPDC049646; assembly: GCF_044465525.1. Classification (NCBI taxonomy): domain Bacteria; kingdom Bacillati; phylum Actinomycetota; class Actinomycetes; order Streptosporangiales; family Streptosporangiaceae; genus Nonomuraea; species Nonomuraea sp. NPDC049646. Next base: position 45,613 of record NZ_JBITLU010000019.1, read on the forward strand.
GGCCCAGGTGAGCATGGCCGAGTTCGCGGTGACGTTGCCGGCCGTGGGCGTGCCGGGCGTGCTGGGCGGGGTGGTGTCGGTACTGCTGCCCCCGGCCAGGGCGTCGTGCACGGCGGTGTACGACGGTTTCTGCTGGTAGCTCTCGTCGTAGATCAGCGCGGCGCCCTGGCCGGGGAAGGTGTCGGGCACCCAGGAGTACTTGTCGGTGAAGCCCCAGATCGTCACGCCCTGGCAGGCGGTCACCGCGAGGCAGGCGTTGACGACGTTGCGGTAGTAGGTGGCCTGGGTGGCGTCCTTGGTGGCGTCCCTGGGGGTCTGCATGCGCACGTCCAGCTCGGTGATCCGGACCTGGACGCCGAGGGCGGCGAAGCGCTGCAGGTTCTGCTGGAAGTCGCTGGGGAAGCCGTACTGGATGGCCAGGTGGGACTGGAAGCCGACGCAGTCGATGGGCACGCCCTGCTGGCGCAGCGAGGAGACCAGGTTGTAGATCGCCGTGCTCTTGGCGTTGATGCCCTCGGTGTTGTAGTCGTTGATGCACAGCTTGGCGTCGGGGTCGGCGGCGCGGGCGGCGCGGAAGGCGTCGGCGATGTAGCCGGAGCCCAGCGTGTTGTACCAGAACGACGTGCGCAGGTTGCCGTTGTCCTCGAAGACCTCGTTGACCACGTCCCAGGAGACCACGGCCGGGTTGTCGGCGAAGTGGCCGACGACGTTGGCGATGTGGTTCTGCATGGCCGCGCGCATCGCGGTCGCGCTCAGGCCCTGCACCCAGCCCGGCGTCTGGTTGTGCCACACGAGGGTGTGGCCGTGCACCTGCTGGCCGTTCTGGGCGGCGAAGGCGACGATCGCGTCGGCGCCGGAGTAGGTGAACTGGCCCTGGCTGGGCTCGGTGGACTCCCACTTCATCGCGTTCTCGGCGGTGACCTGGCTGAACTCGGTCGCCGCGATGTTCCGGTAGGAGGTCTCGCCGGCCAGCGGGCTGGTGGCGAGCGCCGTGCCGATGAACTTGCCCTTGGCGGCCGCGTGCGTGCGCAGGGGCGCCGAGGCGCCGGCCGAGGTGGCGGGGAGGAGGAATGCTGCGAGAATCCCCAGCAGGGCGAGGACTCTGACGGACAGTGACGAGACCACGGGCATCTACCTCCGGAGGCAGGCACTCGATTCCGAAACTTTTCGATCCCCAGCGGACCGCATCGCAGACGGTATTGACATGCGAGAGAGCGGTCAATGCCGATCGCGTGCCGCCGTCAAAAGAGCAGTTGGCAAGCGAAAAATATCGGCTTCTACGTGAAACTTTCACGGACGCCTGCCTCCAGGGTTTTGGCTGCTCTAGCGCGACGTACCTACCGGTCGGTACTGTGAAAGTCCAGAAGAATCGTCTGATGCGGGAGTTCTGCGCATGTCCCTTTCGCACGCCCAGGTCCAAGCCCAGCTCACCGGCCCCGGCCAGCTTTTCGAGACCGAGGAGATCGGCGACACCGGGGTACGCACGTGGAAGCACGCGCCGGCACACTTCCGCGCCCTGCTGGAGACCAGCAGGTTCCACGGCGAGCAGGTCTTCCTGGCCTACGAGGACGAGCACATCACCTTCGAGGAGCACTTCCGCCGCGCCGCCACCCTGGCCTGCCGCCTGGTCGAGGAGTACGGCGTCACCAAGGGCGACCGCGTCGCCATCGCCATGCGCAACTACCCCGAATGGGTGGTCTCGTTCTCGGCCGCGCTGGCCGCCGGGGCCATCGCCGTACCGCTGAACGCCTGGTGGACGGAGGCCGAGCTGGCCTACGGCGTGCACGACTCGGGGGCCAAGGTGCTGATCGCCGACGGCGAGCGGGCGGTCAGGCTGGCCTCCACGGGCGTGCCGATGATCGTGACCAGGGGCGAGGCGCCCGAGGGCGCGCGGTCGTTCGCCGACGTGCTGGGCGAGGTCACCGCCGACGTGCGGCTGCCCGACGTCGAGCTGTCCCCCGAGGACCCGGCGACGATCTTCTACACCTCCGGCACCACCGGCCGGCCCAAGGGCGCGCTGGGCAGCCACCGCAACCTCGGCCAGTCCCCCATGACCGTGGCCTACGGCCTGGTCCGCTCGGTCACCATGGCCGGCAAGGACGCGGGCGCGGCGGCGAGCGTGCGCCGGGTGACGCTGCTGACCGTGCCGCTGTTCCACGTCACCGGCTGCTTCTCCGGCATGACCACGTCGATGTTCACCGGCGGCGGCGTGGTGCTCATGTACAAGTGGGACCCCGAGCAGGCGCTGCGGCTGATCGAGCGCGAACGCGTCACCACGATGATCGGCGTGCCGACCAACGCCTGGCAGCTCATGTCGCACCCCGACTTCGGCAAGTACGACCTGTCGTCGCTGACCACCCTCGGCTACGGCGGCGCCCCCGCCCCGCCCAAGCTGCTGGAGCGCATCACCACAAACCTGCCCGACCGCGCCCCCTCCAACGGCTACGGCATGACCGAGACGACCGCCCTGGCCATCGGCAACGGCGGCGCCGAGTACCACGCCAGGCCCGACAGCATCGGCCTGCCCTCGGCCGTGGTGGACGTGCGCGTGGTGGACCCCATGGGCGCCGAGCTGCCCGCCGGCGAGGTGGGCGAACTCTGCGTGCGCGGCCCGAACGTGATCATGGGCTACTGGAACCAGCCCGAGGCCACGGCGCAGACGTTCGTGGACGGCTGGCTGCACACCGGCGACCTGGCCAGGATCGACGAGGAGGGCTTCGTCTACATCGTGGACCGCGCCAAGGACATGGTGATCAGGGGCGGCGAGAACGTCTACTGCGCCGAGGTCGAGGCCGCCCTGTTCGAGCACCCGGCGGTGGACGACGTGGCGGTGATCGGCGTCCCGCACGACGAGCTGGGCGAGGAGGTCGGCGCGGTGATCCGGCCGGCGCCGGGGCAGTCGGTCACGGCCGAGGAGCTGCGCTCGTTCCTGGCGGACCGGATCGCCAAGTTCAAGATCCCGGCGCACGTGTGGTTCCGCGAGGGCGAGCTGCCCCGCAACCCCGGCGGCAAGATCCTCAAAACCCACCTCCGCCGCGAGGTCCTCGGCTCCTGACGGTCCCCCGCCTGGACGCCGCCCACCCCGAACCCCGTCCCGGGGGCTTCGCCCCCCTCAAACCCCCTCCGGGGCGTCTCCGCAAGGAGGCGCCCCCTTCTTTTTCTCCTAAGAACCCGCAGGTCGGCGGCCGGTTCGCGGACTTCATTACCTGGCGCGTAATCGCGGCCCCTACGCCCCGGCTGACATCGTTCAAGTGTCGCAACCAGCACTTGAAGGAGCCAAGATGACCGCCCTCACCGTCACCGCCGACCGGACCAGGTTCCTGCGCCTCGCGCTCGCCGCGGACGCCGTCGTCACCGGCGTCAACGGGCTGGTCTACCTGGCCCTGGCCGGCCCCGCGAGCGACCTGCTCGGCCCGGGCGCGGGCCTGCTGCGCGAGATCGGGATCTTCCTGCTCGTGTACGGCGCCGCCGTCGGCCTGCTGGCCTCCCGCCCCGCGATCAACCCGGCCGCCGTCAGGGTCGTCATCGGCCTGAACATCGTCTGGACCCTGGCCAGTGTGGCCGCCGTCGTGACCGGCACGGTCGAGTTCAGCACGCTCGGCGCCGTCTGGGCCATCGCCCAGGCCCTGGTCGTGGGGCTGTTCGCCGAGCTGCAGATCACCGGCCTGCGCCGGACCCGCCGCTAGCACCTCTCCTGAGAACCGTTGAAAGAACTCCTGGAAGAAAGTGAGATCATCATGACCGCCGAGCTCGTCGAGCGCTACCTCGCCGCCTGGAACGAGACCGACGCCGACGCCCGCGCCAAGGCCGTCGCCGAGCTGTGGACCGAGGACGCGACCTACACCGACCCGATGGCCGACGTGGCCGGGCACGCCGGGATCGCCGCCGTGATCGAGGGCGCGCAGGGCATGTTCCCCGGCCTGGTGTTCACGCCGGGCGAGGTGTTCGACGCCCACCACCACATCGCCCGCTTCACCTGGCACCTCGGCCCGGCCGGCGAGGAGCCCCTGGCCGTCGGCTTCGACGTGGTCGAGCTGGCCGAGGACGGCCGGATCCGCAGGGTCCTCGGCTTCCTCGACAAGGTGCCCGCCGCCTGACGCCCCCCTCCCGCGAAGGCCCCCGGTTCCCCCCGGGGGCCTTCGCCGTCCCTAAATGATTTGCCTTCATCGCGGACGTGGTCGGACAATCAGACCTCGTGCCAGCCCCACTCATGCGCCTGCTCCGTCACCTCTCCCCCGACCTGAGCCCGCTGCGCGACTCCCGCGACTACCGCCTGCTGTTCGGCGCCGGCGTCGTCACCATGTTCGGCACGATGATCACGATGGTGGCGCTGCCGTACCAGATGAAGGAGCTGACCGGTTCCTACGTCGCTGTCGGGATGATGAGCCTGGCGGAGTTCGTGCCGATGGTGGTGTGCGGACTGTGGGGCGGCGCGATCGCCGACGCGCTCGACCGCCGCCGGATCATCGTGCTGAGCGAGCTGGGCCTGCTGGTCACCACCGCCGCCCTCGTGGTCAACGCGATGCTCCCCCACCCGCAGGTCTGGGTCCTGTACGTGATGGGCGCCCTGTCCACCGGCATCGCCTGCCTGCAGCGTCCGAGTCTGGAGGCGGTGATGCAGCAGGTGGTCCGGCACGATCACCAGGCCGCGGCGGCGGTGCTGAACAGCCTGCGCTGGAACGTCGGCGCGATCGTCGCCCCGGCGCTGGGCGGCCTGCTGCTGGTGCACCTCGGCACGCACGTCGCCTACGCCATCGACACGGCCACCTTCGTGCTCTCCCTGGCGCTGCTGTGGCGCATCAGGTCGCTGCCGCCCGTCGAGGACGCCGCGCCCGCCTCGCTCAGCTCGCTGGTCGAGGGCGTGCGGTACGCCACCGGCCGCAGCGACCTCATGGGCACCTACCTGGTGGACATCGCGGCCATGGTGTTCGCCATGTCCAACGCGCTGTTCCCGTTCCTGGCCGACGAGCTGGGCTCGCCCGAGTCGCTCGGCCTGCTGTACTCCGCCGCCGCCGTGGGCGCCCTGGCCGCCTCGGTGACCGGCCGCTGGACGGCCCGCGTCCAGCGGCAGGGCCTCGGGGTGATCGTCGCGGCGGCGCTGTGGGGCGTGGCGATGACGCTGACCGCGCTGGCCCCCAGCGTGTGGCTGGTCTTCCTGTGCATCGCGCTCGCCGGCGCGGCCGACATGATCAGCGGCATCTTCCGTACGACGATGTGGAACCAGACCATCCCGCAGGAGCTGCGCGGGCGGCTGGCGGGCATCGAGCTGCTGTCGTACGCCAGCGGCCCGATGCTGGGCAACGCCCGCGCGAGCCTCATGGCCAACTTCGGCGGCACCCGCTTCTCGCTGGGCGCGGGCGGCCTGCTGTGCGTGGGCGCCGTCCTGGGCCTGGCCGCCGCCCTGCCCCGGTTCCGCCGCTACGACGCCAGAACCGACGAACACGCACTCGCCGAACGCGCCCGCCGCATCGAGCAGTCATCCGACCAGCCCACCCCGGCCTGACCCTTGCCCACCCCGGCCTGACCGGCCCGCCCGTGGCGGCCGTCTCACCGGCCGGGGCGGCGCTACTCCGGCTCCCGCCAGCCGTCGTACCGCTCCACCAGCTCATCCACCTGGCCGAGAGCCTGCTCGTCGAGCCCTTCCACGACGACGAGCCACTGGGCGTCCTCGGCGTCGTCCTCACCGGCGAGCGTCTCGCGTACCACCCGCGGCACCCCGAGCCCCGGGAACCACTCCCCCAGCGTCTCGGCCACCTCCTCGGCGTCCCCACGCTCGCCGAACACCAGCAACTGCCTCATGCCCCACATTCTCCCGCGAGTTGAACGGTTAGGAGATGACCGACCTGATCGTTCTGGGGCCCGAAGCACCTTCCGACGAAGAGGTGACCTGCTACCAGGCGGAGAATGTCGTCCTCGCCGTAGAGGTGGTGCTGACCGTGCCGTTCGACATCGACCTCACGACGCTCTACACCACATGCCAAAAGGGGGCCGGTACGGCGATCCGTACCGGCCCCCCGTGGTCGGCTCAGGCGCTGCGGAGCTGGGCGCCCACGCGGTCGGCCGCCATCGCCACCGCCGCGTCCCTGGCCGCCGTCGTCTCCTCGACCGTCAACGTACGGCCCGCCGCCCGGAACCGCATCGTGTAGGCGAGCGACTTGTTCCCCTCGCCCACCTGCTCACCCGCGTAGACGTCGAACAGCCGCACCGACTCCAGCAGCTCGCCGGCCCCGTCGCGCAACGCCGCCTCCACGTCGGCCACCGGCGTGAAGTCGGGCACGATCAGCGCCACGTCCTGCGTCGCCACCGGGTACGGGGACACCGGCGGCGCCTGCACCGGCCCCGGCATGCCCGACTCCAGCCGCGACAGCTCCAGCTCCATGACGGCGGTGCGCGGCGGCAGCCCGTACGCCTCGATGACCCGCGGGTGCAGCTCACCGGCGTGCCCCACCAGCGTGTCGCCCACGTACAGGGCGGCGCAGCGGCCCGGGTGCCAGGGCTCGTGCTGGTCGGCGCTGATGGACAGCTCGACCCGCGACTCGGCGGCGACCAGCCGGGCGGCCTGCACGGCGTCGGCCCACGAGGCCTGCCGGCCGGCGCCCCACCAGCCGGACCGCTCGAATTCCCCGGCCAGCACGACCGCGACCCGCAGCGGCTGATCGGGCAGCGCCGCCTCGATCGAGGCCAGCTCCTCCTCGGTGGGACGGCGCGAGACGCCGAGCACCGGAGCGGCGGCGGGGGCGTTCTCCCTGGGCCGGTAGACCGCGCCCGTCTCGAACAGCGCCACGTCGCCGAAGCCGCGCCCGACGTTGCGGACCAGCGTCTTGAGCAGGCCGGGCAGCAGCGTCGTGCGCATCAGCGGCTCGTCCTCCGACAGCGGGTTGGCCAGGCGCATGGCCCGGCGCCGCGCGTCGTCGGCGGGCAGCTGCAGCCGGTCGAGGTCGTCGGCCCCGATGAACGGGTAGCTGAGCACCTCGACGTAGCCGCCCTCGGCCAGCGCCCGGCCGACCCGCCGGCGCAGCCGCTGCGCCTCGGTCAGCCCGGCGCCCGCCGGAGCGCTGGGCAGCACCGACGGCAGCCGGTCGTAGCCTTCGAGCCGGATGACCTCTTCGGCCAGGTCGTTGGGGTCGGTGAGGTCGGGCCGCCACGACGGCGGGGTGACCGTGATCATGTCGGGGCCGGTGACGGCCAGCCTGGCGGCCAGCTCGCCGCCGGTCACGACGCCGGTCGGGTCGACGCCGCCCTGGCGCACGGCCGGGTCGTCGCCGTCGGCCACGAGGCAGCCCACCTGCTCCAGGCGGCCGACGACGACCTCCTTGGAGTACGGGACGCCCGCCACGGCCGACGGATGCCCGGCCGGGATCGCGATGCGCGCCGGAGTGACGTCGACCTCGGCGTGCGTCACGCCGGGCTGCACGGTCGCGCCGCCCAGCTCGGCCAGCATGCGGACCGCCCGCCAGGAGGCGACCAGCGGCAGCTCCCGGTCGACGCCGCGCTCGAACCGCTTGGACGCCTCCGAGACCAGCCCGTGCCGGCGCGACTCGCGCGAGATGCCGGTGGCCGAGAAGTGGGCGGCCTCGATGACGATGTCGGTCGAGCCGTCGGAGATCTCGGTCTCCAGGCCGCCCATCGTGCCCGCCATGGAGATCGGGCCCGACTCGTCGGTGATGAGGATGTCGTCGGGGTCGAGCTCGCGCACGACGTGGTCGAGCGTCTCCAGCCGCTCGCCCTCCCGGGCCCGCCGGACGACGATCTCGCCGGTCAGCTTCGACCGGTCGAAGGCGTGCAGCGGCTGGCCCAGCTCCAGCATCAGGTAGTTGGTGATGTCGACGGCCAGCGACACCGGGCGCATGCCGGCGCGGGTCAGCCGCGTCCGCATCCACAGCGGGCTCTGGGCGGCCGGGTCGAAGCCGCGCACCTCGCGCAGCACGAACCGGTCGCACGCCGTCGGGTCGCCGATGGAGGCCGGCCAGGACGGCTCGGTCTCGGCGGGCACCTCGACGTCGGCCGGGTCGCGGAAGGCCACGCCGAACGCGGTGGCCACCTCGCGGGCCACGCCGCGGACGGACAGCGCGTAGCCGATGTCGGGCGTGATCTCCAGCTCGATCACGTCGTCGCGCAGGCCGAGCAGCTCGACCACGTCGGTACCGATGGGCGTGCCGGCGGGCAGCACCATGATGCCGTTGTGGTCGTCGCCGAGGCCCAGCTCGCGCTCGGAGCAGATCATGCCCTCGGACATGCGCCCGTACGTCTTGCGCGCCCCCACCTCGAACCCGCCCGGCAGCACGCCGCCGGGCAGCACGACGGGGACGCGGTCGCCGGCCACGAAGTTCGTGGCGCCGCAGACGATCTCGCGCGGCGTCGCCTCGCCCACCTCGACCTTGCAGTGCCTGATCGGCTTCTTGAAGCCGGTGAGCTCCTCGATCTCCAGCACCTCGCCGACGACGACGTTCTTGACGTCGTGGCCGTAGGAGGTGATGGCCTCGAGCTTGAGCCCGGCCATGGTGAGCCTGTCGGCCACCTCGTGCGCGGTGGCCGCCGGGAGATCGACGTACTCCCGCAGCCAGGAGAGCGGGACCTTCATCAGATCTCCATTCCGAACGGGAGCGTGAAGCGCACGTCCCCCTCGATCATGTCTCGCATGTCTTCGGCGTTGTGGCGGAACATCAGCGTGCGCTCGATCCCCATGCCGAACGCGAACCCGGAGTAGCGCGAGGGGTCGACGCCGCAGGCGATGAGCACCCGCGGGTTGACCATGCCGCAGCCGCCCCACTCGATCCAGCCCTCGGACTTGCAGGTGCGGCACGGCGGGTTGCCGGGGACCGCCGAGGCGCCGCGGCAGACGAAGCACTTCAGGTCCATCTCGGCGGACGGCTCGGTGAAGGGGAAGTAGTTCGGCCGGAACCGGGTGGTGATGCCCTCGCCGAACATGACCTCGGCGAACCTGTCGAGCGTGCCCTTCAGGTGGGCCATGGTCAGGCCCTCGTCGACGGCCAGCCCCTCGGTCTGGTGGAAGACGGGGGTGTGGGTGGCGTCGAGCTCGTCGGTGCGGAACGTCTTGCCCGGCGAGATGACGTAGACCGGCAGCTCGCGCTGGAGCAGCGCGCGGATCTGCACCGGCGAGGTCTGGGTGCGCAGCACCATGCCCGACTCGGTGGAGTCCACGAAGAACGTGTCGTGCTCGGAGCGGGCGGGGTGGTCGGTGGCGATGTTGAGCGCGTCGAAGTTGAACCACTCGCCTTCGAGCTCGGGGCCCTCGGCGACCTCGTAGCCCATGGCGACGAACGCGTCGGCGATGCGCTCCTGCAGCGTGGTCAGCGGGTGACGGGCGCCGCGCGGCCGCCGGTCCCAGGGCAGGGTGACGTCGACGGTCTCCTCGACGAGCACCCGGGCGTCGCGCTCGGCCTCCAGCTCGGCCTGGCGGGCGGCCAGCGCCTCGTTGATCGCTCTGCGGGCGCCGCCGACGCGCTTGCCGGCCTCGGCGCGGGCGGCCGGCGGCAGGGCGCCGATCTCGCGGTTGGCCAGGGCGATGGGCGAGCGGTCGCCCGCGTGCGCCAGCCTGGCCTGCTTGAGTGCGTCGAGGCTGTCGGCCGCCTTGATCGCCGTGAGGGCGTCGGCCTCCATGCGGGACAGCTCGTCGGCATGCAACGGCGTCACCTCGACGGGGTCGTAGTCAGACAAGAGTGAGCTCCGTATCCAGGGCTTGAGCGGAAAGAAGTCTAGTGGGGCCCGCCCACCGGACCGACTCCGACGGGTGTCGAGCCGCTCGGGGCTTCAGACCGTGGCGAAGTCGGGTGTGCCGGTGGGCACGGTAAATCGGAACTCCGCGCCGCCCTCGGGCGCGCGCTGCACGGTGATCGTGCCGCCGTGCGCCTCGACCAGGCCCTTCACGATGAACAGGCCGAGCCCGGTGCCGCCGCGCCTGCGGCTGTTGCCGCCGCGCCAGAACTGCCGGAAGACGCGCGGAGCCAGCTCGGGCTCGATGCCCTCGCCCTCGTCGCGCACCGACACGGCCACTCCCCATCCGACGGACTCGATCTCGATCGTCACGGTGCCACGCCCGTGGCGCACCGCGTTCTCCACCAGATTACCCAGAATCTGGTCGATCTTGTCCTGGTCGAGCCACATCTCCGGCAGGCGGTCGCCGACGATCAGGCGGTAGCGGTCCTCGGAGTCGCCCGCCGCGACCCGGCCGGCGACCAGCCGGCGCGCCCTGGCCGGCACGTCGACGACCTGGCGGCGCACCTCCAGCCGCCCGGACTCGATGCGCGAGACGTCGAGCAGCTCGGTGATGAGCCGGGTGACGCGGTCGGCGTCGTTGTTGACGGTCTCCAGCATGACGCGCTTCTGCTCGTCGGTGAAGCGCGTCCATTTGGCCAGCAGGGTGGCGGTGAAGCCCTTGACGCTGGTCAGCGGCGAGCGCAGCTCGTGGGCCACGGTGGAGACCAGGTCGGCGCGGCTGCGCTCCAGCCGGGCGCGGGCGCCGCCGTCGCGCAGGGTGATGGTGACCCGCTCGACCTCGCCGCCGCGCTCGGGCTCGCGCACCAGCCGGGCCGCGACGTAGAGCTCCTGGCCGCCCGGCAGGTGCAGCGGCCGCTCGGGCACCCTGGTCCTGGTACGCAGCCCGCCCTCGGGGTCGAGCGCCTTCCACCACTCGCGCCCGTCGTGGTCGCGGAAGGGGAAGACCTCGTTCATCTCCCGGCCCACGGCGCGCTCCATGGCGACGCGGGTGAGCCGGGCGGCGGCCCGGTTGACGGCCAGCACGCACCCATATCGGTCGGTCACGATAAGACCGTCGGGGAGGTCGTCGATGGAGATCGTGCACGCGGCGGCCACGACTCGCCCGTCGGTTTCTGCGCCGTGCACGACCTCGCCTCCTCCGCCTACAACGCCGACAATAGCGGGTTTCCGGCCACCTAGGGCACTCGCTGAGCCCTGGCGGAGGAGTAAAGGCACACGGCCGCGGCGGTGGCCAGGTTGAGACTTTCAGCCTGTCCGTAGATGGGCACTCTGACCACATCGTCCGCCTCGGCGCGTATCTCCTCCGGCAGTCCCCAGGCCTCGTTCCCGAAGATCCACACGGTCGGTCCGGAAAGATCCACGTCGTCGAGCGTGTGCTTGCCCGCGCCGTCGGCCGCCAGCACGCGCATGCCCCGCTCCCTCAGTTGACGCACGGCGGCGGCGACCGGTGCACCGATGACGACCGGAAGATGAAACAGGCTGCCCGCGCTGGCGCGTACGCACTTTCCGTTGTAGGGGTCGACGGAGGCGTCGGTGAAGATCACCGCGTCCGCCCCGGCGGCGTCGGCGGCCCGCATGACGGTGCCGGCGTTGCCCGGGTCGCGTACGTGCGCCAGCATCGCGACCAGTTTCGGCTCCCCGGCCAGCGCCTCCTCCAGCGGCACGTGCACGAGCCGGCACACCGCCAGCAGCCCCTGCGGGGTCACCGTCTGGGACAGCTCCGACATGACCTCGCCGCTGGCCCGGTGGACGGGCACCCCCTGCAGCGTGGCCTGGGTGATGAGCTCGGCGTGCCGCAGCTCGGCCTCGGCCGTGGCGAACAGCTCCAGCGTCACCCCGTCGAGCTTGAGCGCCTCGCGCACCGCCTGCGGCCCTTCGGCCAGGAACCTGCGGTCCTGCTCCCTGAAGGCGCGCTTGGTGAGCCTGCGTGCGGCCTTCACCCTCGGCGACTTCACGTTGGTCAGCTCGGACCCGGCCATGCTCTCCCCCTGATCGTGCGTGGATACAGCAAAAGGGCCCACCGTGACGGTGGGCCCTCTGTGTCTGAAGGCGACCTCAGCTCGCGGCGGCCGGAGCGTTCACGTTCGACGGGAGCGCCTTCTTGGCGGCCTCGACGAGCGTGGCGAAGGTCGGGCCGTCGTTGACCGCGAGGTCAGCGAGGATCTTGCGGTCGACCTCGATGTTGGCCAGACGCAGGCCCTGGATCAGGCGGTTGTACGTGATGCCGTTGGCGCGGGCAGCGGCGTTGATCCGCTGGATCCACAGACGGCGGAACGCACCCTTACGGTCCTTGCGGTCCCGGTAGGCGTACGTCATCGAGTGGAGCATCTGCTCCTTGGCCTTGCGGTACAGCCGCGACCGCTGGCCACGGTAACCGCTCGCCCTGTCAAGGACGACCTTGCGCTTCTTCTTGGCGTTGAGCGCCCGCTTCACGCGTGCCATGTTCTTCTCCCCGGGGGTTCCGCGCTACTTGGCGAGCAGCTTCTTGATCTTCTTCGAGTCTGCCGGCGAAACGACGACTTCATTCTTGAGACGGCGCGTCAGCGTGGACGACTTCCACTCGTTGTAGTGCGCGCGGCTGGCGCGGCGGCGCTTGAGCTTGCCGGTGCCGGTGAGCCGGAACCGCTTCTTCGCACCGCTGTGCGTCTTCATCTTCGGCATGTCGCCGTCTCTCCTCAATTCGGTCGTGCCGGTGGCCGGGCCGGTGCTGGCCGGCCCGGTCGCGGCTTGTTCGTCTGCCGGTGGCTGCTGGGGCGCGTGGTGTAAGGCTAACCCCAGCCGCGGGTCACGCTTCCTGTACGGAAGGTTCCGCTTCCGGTACGGAAGACTCCGCTTCCGAGGCGGAAGGCTCCTCGCCGCCACGCTGCGCCTTGGCGGCAGCCTTTTCGGCCTTGGCCTCGGCCTTCTTCTTGTGCGGACCGATCACCATGATCATGTTACGGCCGTCCTGCTTGGGCTGGGACTCCACGAACCCGAGCTCCTGGACGTCCTCCGCCAGCCGCTGCAGCAGCCGGAAGCCGAGCTCCGGCCGGGACTGCTCACGCCCGCGGAACATGATCGTGACTTTGACCTTGTCCCCCGCCTTGAGGAACCGCACCACGTGACCCTTCTTGGTCTCGTAGTCGTGCGGGTCGATCTTCGGCCGGAGCTTGATCTCCTTGATGATCGTGTGCGCCTGATTCTTGCGCGCCTCGCGCGCCTTCATCGCGGACTCGTACTTGAACTTGCCGTAGTCCATGAGCTTGCACACGGGCGGTCGAGCCGTGGCCGCGACCTCGACGAGGTCGAGGTCGGCCTCCTGGGCGAGCTTCAGCGCGTCGTGAATGCTGACGATGCCGACCTGCTCGCCGTTCGGGCCCACGAGGCGAACCTCGGGAACTCGGATACGCTCGTTGATGCGGGGCTCAGTGCTGATGGGGCCTCCTAGGTTTGCGATCCCTACGTGCTCGTCGTGGCGGGGGCCTTCCGCGCCGAAGACGCGAAAAGCCCCGCACGTCGCGCATGCGGGGCCACTGAGCTCTGTGGCTTCGTGGCCTCGAGCTCCCCGGAGAGTCCGGCGTGATCCTGGACCCGGCCACCTTTCGGCGACTCGGGTGGGAGGGAGACCTCCGCTTGCGCGTCCAGCAAGGCATGCCGGACCGATCAGAGAGCTACATTACCACAACCACGCCCGCGCCTCGAATCTTCCCGCCGGCGCGGGTAATCGCCGGGAAGATCAGTGTGGACGGGCCGCGGCCCGCCGGGCGATCTCGGCCTCGCCCGCCGCGCGCATGGCCTCGACCGGCACGTCCGGGCGGCCGGTCATCAGCTCCACCTGGCGCGCCGCCTGGTGCAGGAGCATCGCGAAGCCGCCGACCACCGTGCCGCCCGCGTCGCGGACCGCCGTGGCCGCCTTGGTGGGCCAGGGGGCGTAGACGACGTCGAACAGCGCCGGCACGCGGGCCAGCCGTCCGGCGAAGGTGTCGGCGGCCCCCGCGGGCAGCGTGGAGACCACCAGGTCCACCCCGGTGTACGCGTCGAGCTTGTCGAACGTCTCCACCGCCAGCGTCACGCCCAGCCGCTCGGCCACCTCGGCGGTCTCCCCTGCCCTGGCCGGGTCGCGGACCAGCAGCGTGGCCGCGAACAGCCCCAGGTTGCGCAGGGCCGCCAGCGCCGAGGCGGCCGTGGCCCCGCCGCCCAGCACGGTCGCCGACCGCGGCGCGGGCACCCCCGCCTCGGCCAGCGCCTGCTCGATGCCGTGGACGTCGGTGTTGTGCCCGTGGCGCAGGCCGTCGGCGAAGACCACGGTGTTGGCCCCGCCCACCTCGACGGCCAGGTCGGAGACGGTGTCGAGGAGCGGTAGCACGGCCCGCTTGAGCGGCATCGTCAGCGACAGCCCCGCCCAGACGCGCTCACCGCCGCCCTGCTCAGCGCCACCGCCGCCCCGCTCAGTGCCACCATGCTCACCGCCGTGCTGCTCAGCCCCCTGTTCAGCGCCTTGCTCGGCCCCCTGCTGGCCGCGCACGGGGGTCAGCCCGGCGAGCAGGGCGGGCAGCCGCGCCTCGTCGCACTCGATCGCCTCGTAGCTCCACCCGTCGAGCCCCATCGCCGCGTAGGCGGCCCTGTGCAGGTGGGGCGAGAGCGAATGCCCGATCGGCGAGCCCATGACCGCAGCCCGCATCGACACTCCTTCCGGAAACACGGTCCCTACTCCTACCACGCCGCGGGGGCCGCCGATCGCCGGGCGGCTCCCGCGGCGGAGGTCAGCCGCCGTTCCGCTTGTACTCGGCCAGCAGCGCCTGGCGTTCGGCCTCGGTGGTGGCGAACTTGGTGACGCGGCTGTTGGGGTCGGTGGCGACGAAGTAGAGCCAGTCGCCCTTGGCCGGGTTGAGCGCCGCCTCGATGGCGTGCTGGCCCGGGTTCGAGATCGGGCCCGGCGGCAGGCCGAGGTACATGTACGTGTTGTACCGGCTCTTGGTCTTCGTCTCGGCGATGGTGGCGGCGGTGCGGTACTTGTTGAGCGCGTACATGACCGTGCTGTCCATCTCCAGCTTCATCTCCGGGTCGCGGTCGAGCCGGTTGTAGATGACGCGGGCGATCTTGGGCATGTCCTCGAACCGGCCGGCCTCGGCCTGGATGATGCTGGCGATGACCACGATGTCCTGGGGCTTGCGACCCAGGGCCTTGGCGCCGCCTTCGAGGTCGACCTCGTCGGCCGTCTGGTTGAACCGCTTGACCATCGCGCCCAGGATCTGGCCCGGGGTGGCGTTGGGCGGGAACTCGTAGGTGGCCGGGAAGGCGTAGCCCTCCAGCTTGCCCTTGGCGTACGACGGCAGGTCGAGGTCGGCGGTCTCCTTGGCCGCGGCCGCGAAGCCCTTGGCCGGCTTGCCCGTCGCCTTGGCCAGCGTGGTCAGCGTGTCGGACAGCCGCAGGCCCTCCTTGACCCCCACCTTGGCCAGCAGCTTGTTCTCGGGGCTCAGCATCGCCACCGCGCCGGCCGCCGACATCTTCTTGCGCATCTTGTACTGGCCGGGCTGGAGCGACCCGCTCTTGCCGGCGTTGCCGATGGCGGTGCTGAACGCCCTGGCGCTGGCCACGACGCCGAGCCGCACCAGCTCCTCGGCCACCTCCGACGCGCTCTGGCCGTCCTTGATCTCGACGATCACCTCGCCGGTGCCCTGGCCGGTGTAGTCGTCGGGCACGAGGGCGTCGCTGACCCACAGGTAGCCGTAGTAGCCGCCGCCGCCGATGATGCCCGCCAGCACGACGAAGGCGAGCAACGGCGCGATGAATCCGCCCCGGTTACGACGTCTGCGCCGCCGGCGGCTGCCGCCGCGCTTGCCGGAGCCGCGGGTACGGCGCCGGGACCGGCCCTCGTCGTCCTCGGTGCCGAGCAGGGAGTTCAGATCGAGATCGCTCATAGATGCGCTGGCCAATCTCCCGGTACGGCCCGTTCGGCGTCAAGCGGTTGTGCCGAACCGGCGAGGCTCACCGGGCGAAACGGGGGGATCCGCCGGGCATGCTCCCACGACCAGCGGAGATCACTCTGGGTAGCCATGCTAGGGGATGGGAAGAGGGCGCATGACCCGGTATGGGGCTTTTGCGCGGGCACAGGGGGGGTCCCGCCGAACATCAGTCCGTCCCGAGGTTCTTGTTCAACTCTTCCCGGTATCTCACGAACTCGCTCTCTTTGTTGGTGAATTTGGTGATTCTATGCGCCGGATCCGTCGTCACAAACCAGTGCCAATCACCCGCAGCCGGGTTCAGGGCCGCCAGCAGCGCCTTCTCTCCCGGATTGGCGATGGGCCCAGGCGGCAGCCCGCGGCGGTGGTAGGTGTTGTAGGGCGAGTTCACCTTGGTGTCGCTCTCCGTGACCTTCAGTGACCGGCGGTTCTGCGCGTACAGGACTGTGGTGTCGAGCTCCAGCGGCGTGTTGCTCTTGAGTCTGTTGTAGATCACTCTGGCGATCTTGGGGTAATCGGCGTCGGTGCCGCCCTCCGCCTGCACGAGGCTGGCGACCGTGAGCGCCTCCAGCGGGGTCAGGCCGAGCCGCCGGGCCCCCTCCGCCAGGTGGATCTGCCGGGCGGCCACGCCCCACCGCTCCACCATGGCGGCCAGCACGTCCACCGCCTTGTCACCGGGCTCGACGTCGTAGGTGGCGGGGAACAGGAAACCCTCGATGCCGGGCGCGTACGAAGGCAGCCCGAGCAGGCTCTTGTCCACGCTCTGCAGCTCCTTCAGCGGCAGCGCGGCCAGCTGGGCGACGCGCCGCAGCACCTCGCCCGCGCGCAGCCCCTCCGGCACCGCCACCCGCCTGACCAGCCGGGAGGCGGGCGCGAGCAGCAGGTCGAGCGCCGCGCCCGCGGCCATGCCCTTGCGCAGCCGGTAGTGGCCGGGACGCAGCCGGTTGGCCACGGCCCGCTCCTGGGCCGCGTTCACGAACGAACGCGAGCTGGCCACCACGCCGGCGTCGGCCAGCGCGGTGCCGATGTCCTCGGCGTTCGCCCCGGGCGGGATGCGCACGGTGACCGTCCCGCTGCCCGTGCCCTCGAAGTCCTCGGGGCTCAGGTACGGCCTGACCACCGTCAGCACGCCCGCGCCCGCCGCCACCAGGGCGGCGATCAGCGCGGCGGAGACCAGCCCGGCCTTGCCCAGCGCCCTGCCACGGCGCGACGACCGACTGCTCCCGGAAGACCCCTCACCCACCGGCCGTTGGCCACCGCCTGCAGACTCCTCACCCACAGGGTGCCGGCCGCCGCCGGCAGACTCCTCACCTGCCGGGGTGCTCCCGGCAGACTCCTCGCCCTCCGGGTGAGGCATGCTCCCGGCGGAGTCGCCGCTCACCGGCCGCGAGCCGCTCCCGGCAGAGTTCTCGTCCGCCGACCGCGGGCCGCTCCCGGCAGGGTCCTCGCCCGCCGACCGCGGGCCGCTCCCGACAGGGTGCTCGCCCGCCGACCACGGGCCGTCTCCAGGGTGCTCCTCGGCCGCCGGGGGCGGCTGCGTCTCCTGCTCGGCGTCCGCCCTCGCGAACGGGATCACCTCGCCGGCGTCGTCGTCGGGGGTGGTGTTCACCCGGCCACCTCGCCGGTCGGACGCCCGGCGGGCGGCATCGGGGCACGAACCGTGCCCCCGTGACGGGCCTCATGACGGGCCTCGTGGTGCCGCCCGGTCATGAGGCAGGTCCGTCGGCCGCCGCGGGGGGCGGTTCGACGGGCCTGCCTGGTGGTCTGTCGGTGGCGCGTTCGGAGTCGAGGGCGTCCTGGAGCAGCACGACGGCGGCCGCCTGGTCGACGACCCCGCGCTGCTTCTTGGCGCGTACGCCGCTGGCCCGCAGCCCGTGCTGGGCCGCGACCGTGGTGAGCCGCTCGTCGAACAGCCGCACGGGCGTGGGCGCCAGCCGGCCGGCCAGCTCGGCGGCGAACGCGCGGGCCAGCCCGGCCGCCTGCCCCTCACGCCCGGACAGCGACGTGGGCAACCCCACGATCACCTCGATCGCCTCGTGCTCGGCGACGATCTCGGCGAGGCGGTCGAGGTCACCCTTGCCCCGGCGCACGGTTTCGACCGGCGTGGCCAGCGTCCCGCTGGGATCGCTGCGCGCCACGCCGATGCGTACGGAACCGACGTCGACGCCGATCCGCGAACCGAACCTCATGTCATCCGATCTGCTCGCCGATGGCCTGTTCGACCAGGCCGAGCGCGTCGCCGATCGCCTCGGGCCGCGTACCGCCGCCCTGCGCGACATCGTCCTTGCCGCCACCGCCACCCCCAAGAGCCTTGGCGGCGACGCCGACCAGCCTTCCGGCCTTGAGCCCCCGCTCGCGCCCCGCCTCGTTGACCGCGGCGACCACCACGGGCCGGTCGGAGGGGGCGCCGGCGATCACCACGACCGCCGGCCGGTCGGCCGGGAATCTGCCACGCACATCAAGCGCGAGCTTACGCAGGTCGTCGGCGCCGGTGCCATCAGGCGCGCGGTGTGTCACCACGGAGACTCCATGCAGGTCACGGGCCTGGGACGCCAGCTCGCCGGCCACCTGGAGCACCTGCGCCGAGCGGACCTTCTCCAGCTCCTTCTCGGCGGTGCGCAGGCGGGTGACGATGCCCTCGATGCGCTCGGGCAGCTCCTCGCGGCGCGCCTTGAGCTGCTCGGACAGCTGGGCCACCAGCACGCTCTCGCGGGCCAGGAAGCGGAAGGCGTCGATGCCGACCAGCGCCTCGACCCGGCGCACGCCCGCGCCGACCGACTGCTCGCCCAGTACCTTGACCAGGCCGAGCTGCCCGGAGCTGTGAACGTGGGTGCCGCCGCACAGCTCGCGCGAGTAGTCGCCGATCTCGACCACGCGGACCTCGTCGCCGTACTTCTCGCCGAACATCGCCAGCGCGCCCATCGCCCTGGCCTCTGCCTGGGAGGTGTAGAACGCGTTGACCTTGAGGTCGTTGATCAGGACGGCGTTGACCTCGTCCTCGACGTCGCGCAGCACGCTGGCCGGGACGGCGCCCGCCGCGGTGAAGTCGAAGCGGAAGCGGCCAGGGGAGTTCTCCGAGCCCGCCTGCGCGGCCGTCTCGCCCAGGGCGTTCTTGAAGCCGCGGTGGACCAGGTGGGTGGCGCTGTGGCTGCGCGAGATGGCCCGGCGGCGCTCGACGTCGATCTCGGCCTGCGCCTCGTCGCCCGCCTTCAGCTCACCGCTGCGGATCTTGCCGCGGTGGACGATCAGGCCCTTGAGCGGCGACTGCACGTCGAGGATCTCGACCTCGGCGCCCGCCGTGCGGATGACGCCCTGGTCGGCGAGCTGGCCGCCGCCCTCGGCGTAGAACGGGGTGCGGCCGAGCACGATCTCGACGGTCGTGCCCGCGCCGGCCGCCGGCACGCTGACGCCGTCGACCAGGATGCCGACGACGGTGGTCTCGGCCTCGGTCTCGTCGTAGCCCAGGAAGTCGATCTTGCCGGCCTTCTCCAGCAGGTGGCCGAAGACGGAGATGTCGGCGTTGCCGGTCTTCTTCGCCGCCGCGTCGGCCTTGGCCCGCTGCCGCTGCTCCTTCATCAGGCGGCGGAAGCCCTCTTCGTCGACCTTCAGGCCCTGCTCGGCCGCCATCTCCAGGGTGAGGTCGATGGGGAAGCCGTAGGTGTCGTGGAGCTGGAAGGCCTGGTCGCCCGAGAGCGTCGAGCCGGACTTGCGCTTGGTCTCCTCGACGGCCACGTCGAAGATCGCGGTGCCGGTGCGGAGCGTGCCGAGGAAGGACGTCTCCTCGGCGTCGATGACCGCGTGGATCTGCGGCGCGTCGGCCTTGAGCTCGGGGTACTGCTCGCCCATCACGTTGATCGCGACGTCGGTCAGCTCGTGCATGTAGCGCTCGTCGCCGGAGCCGAGCAGGCGCAGGTTGCGCACCGAGCGGCGCAGGATGCGGCGCAGCACGTAGCCGCGGCCCTCGTTGCCGGGCATGACGCCGTCGGCGACCAGCATGGTGCCGGTGCGCACGTGGTCGGCGATCACGCGCAGGCTCACGTCGGCGCGGTGGTCGCGGCCGTAGCGGGTCTTGGTGAGCTCGGCCGCCTTGTCGAGGATCTTGTAGGTGGTGTCGATCTCGTAGAGGTTGTCGACGCCCTGCAGGATCGTCGCCATGCGCTCAAGGCCCATGCCGGTGTCGATGTTCTTGGCCGGCAGCTCGCCGGAGATGTCGAAGTCGACCTTGGTGCGGACCTGGCTGAGCTGGTACTGCATGAAGACGAGGTTCCAGACCTCGAGGTAGCGGTCCTCGTCGGCGACGGGGCCGCCCTCCTTGCCGTACTCGGGGCCGCGGTCGTAGTAGATCTCCGAGCAGGGGCCGCCGGGGCCGGGCACGCCCATGTGCCAGTAGTTGTCCTCCAGGCCGCGGCGCTGGATGCGGTTCTCGGGGACGCCGACCTTGTTGCGCCAGATGTCGTAGGCCTCGTCGTCCTCAAGGTAGACGGTGGCCCACAGCCGCTCCTCGGGGAAGCCGAAACCGCCGTCGGACTCGGACCTGGTGAGCAGCTCCCACGCGAACGGGATCACTTCGGACTTGAAGTAGTCGCCGAAGGAGAAGTTGCCGAGCATCTGGAAGAAGGTGGCGTGCCGGGTGGTCTTGCCGACCTCTTCGATGTCGGGCGTGCGCACGCACTTCTGCGCGGTGGCCAGCCGTGACGCCGGAGGCTTGCGCTGCCCCAGGAAGTACGGCTTGAACGGCACCATACCGGCAGGAACCAGGAGTAGCGTGGGGTCCTCAGCGATCAGGCTGGCCGAGGGCACGACCTTGTGCCCACGCTCCTCGAAGAAGCGCAGGAAGCGGCGGGCTATCTCTGCCGACTCCATTGTGGCCATCCTTTGCTGGTAGTCAGTTGTCGATTTCAGCGTTGTCGAGCCCGAAGCGCGCCCGCAACTGGGTTTCGCGCTCGGCGGCCTCGCCGAGCGCGTCAGAGGTAAAGTCTCTCACCCGCGCGAGCATCCCCGCCGCGCCGTCGGCGGTGCGCCGTACGACGTGGGTCGGGTGCAGCGCCTGCAGCCTGCGCATCACCCAGAAGGCGAGGAACGCGCCGAGCGAGAGGTAGAACAGCCGTCTGATCACCGGGACCGCCTCACCCGGGCGGGCCGGCGGGCCTCGATGGCGCGCCGCACGCCGTAGCCGAGCGACGACACCTTGATCAACGGGCCCGTGAAGATGGTCTGCGTCACCGCGCTGAGCTTGACGGCGTGCGCGCTGACCTGCTTGACGTCCTGGGCGATGGCCTCGACGGCGACGAGCTGCCTGTTGGTCTCGTTGACCGTGACGCTCACGTCGTCGAGCAGCGGCACCAGGCGGTTGTTCAGGTCGGAGACCGCCTTGGTGGTCTCGGTGAGCAGCCTGGCGAGCTTGACGAGCACCATGGCGAGAACGCAGACCAGGACAATCCAGCCCGTGGCCGCGATCAGCCCGGCGACCTCTCCAGCGGTAAGCATCCGCTCATCTCCCTCGTACGCTGGGCCGGAACGGCATGAACCCTATCGCGTCCCGGCGACAACGTTAGTGAGGAAAACGGGCCGGATCCGGCGGCGAGGCCACCTGCGGACACTTCCGTGACCGAGCACATGCCGCTCCGACCAGGCGTTCCACCGCCCGGCCCGCCTCCTGTGAGGCTTCCTGTCACGCCTCGGGGACGCGGGCGAAGGCGCGTACGGGAACCCGCCCGGCGCCCTCCGAGGGCGGCGGCGCGGCCGTGAACACCGCGCCGGTGGGCGGCAGCCGGTCGAGCCCGGCCAGCCGCTCCACGACCGGCACGCCCGCCGCCAGCAGCACGTCGAGAGCAGCCGAACCGGTGACGCCGTCGAGGCCGTCGGCGTCGGTGCCGACCAGGGACGCGCCGCGCCCGGCCAGCCACGCGGCGGCCTCCGGGGTGAGCCGCCCGCCGCCGGGCGCGCCGGTGTGCAGCAGCACCGCCCTGCCGCGCACCTCGAAGGCGGCCACCGCGCCCACGCCGATCTCCTCCGCCCTGGCGCCCGCCACGCGCACCACCACGGCGGGCAGTTCGGCGGTGCGGGCCAGGGGCAGGCCGGTCAGGTCGGCGCCGGGCGCGACCAGGCAGGTGCCGCCGCCGGGCGGGCGGGTCAGCTCGACCAGCGCTCCCCCGGCCGACGGCGCGGCCTGCGCGGCGCGGTCGGAGGGCCCGCCCCGGGTGCCCTTGTGCGGCTCGGCGAAGATCTCGACGTTGTCGAGCTCGACGCCGTCGGTCATCAGCAGGCCGAGCGAGGCCACGAACAGGGCGGCGATCTCGTCCTCGGAGGCGTCGGGACCGGGCAGGTCGACGCGGAAGCCGTGGACGGCCAGGTCGCCGCCGTTGCCGAAGGTGATGCGGGCGTCGAAGCTCGCGCGGTGGTCGGTCATGGTGGCGATCAATCTAGCGCGCGGGCCGGGCTCAGGAGCCGCGCAGGAAGTCGCGGATGCGGGCCCAGCGGTCGGCCACCGGGGCTTCGGCGCCATGCCTGGTGGGCTCGTAGTAGCGGCGGTCGCGCACCTGCTCGGGCGCGTATTCCTGGCGCACCAGGCCGTGGTCGAAGTCGTGGGGGTACTTGTAGCCGCCGCCGTGGCCGAGCTTGGCCGCGCCCGGATAATGGGCGTCGCGCAGGTGGCCGGGGACCTGGCCGATCAG
Source organism: Nonomuraea sp. NPDC049646 (assembly GCF_044465525.1). Lineage (NCBI taxonomy): Bacteria > Bacillati > Actinomycetota > Actinomycetes > Streptosporangiales > Streptosporangiaceae > Nonomuraea > Nonomuraea sp. NPDC049646. Next base: position 67,967 of record NZ_JBITLU010000019.1, read on the forward strand.
GCCCTTGCGGACGTCGCCGACCGCCGCGCCGATGGCCTTGACGACCGCGTTGGACTTGGGCGCCATCGCGCAGTGGATGACGGCGTGGGCCAGGTTGATCTGCCCCTCGGGCAGCCCGATGAGCTGCACCGCCTGGGCCACGGCCACCGCCGTCTGCAGGCAGGTGGGGTCGGCCATGCCGACGTCCTCGGAGGCGAAGATGACGATGCGGCGGGCGATGAAGCGCGGGTCCTCGCCGGCCTCGATCATGCGGGCGAGGTAGTGGAGGGCCGCGTCGGCGTCGGAGCCGCGCATCGACTTGATGAACGCGCTGATCACGTCGTAGTGCTGGTCGCCCTGGCGGTCGTAGCGCACGGCCGCCTTGTCGGCGGCCTTCTCCACCACCTCGACGGTGATGTCGTCGGCCAGCAGGGCGGCGGCCTCCAGGTAGGTCAGCGACCTGCGCGCGTCGCCGCCGGCCAGGCGCACCAGGTGGTCGAGGGCCTCGGGCGCGAGCCGGGCCCGCCCGCCCAGGCCGCGCGGCTCGGCCACCGCGCGCTCCAGGACCGCGCGCACGTCGTCGTCGGACAGCGACTCCAGCGTGAGCAGCAGCGAGCGCGACAGCAGCGGCGAGATGACGGAGAAGTACGGGTTCTCGGTGGTGGCGCCGATGAAGGTGACCCAGCGGTTCTCCACCGCCGGCAGCAGGGCGTCCTGCTGGGCCTTGTTGAAGCGGTGGACCTCGTCGACGAACAGCACGGTCTGCCGGCCGCTCATGCCCAGCTCGCGGCGGGCGTTGTCGATGGCGGCGCGGACGTCCTTGACGCCGGCCGAGACGGCGGAGATCTCGACGAAGCGGCGCTTGGTGACGTTGGAGACGACGTAGGCCAGGGTCGTCTTGCCGGTGCCGGGCGGGCCCCACAGGAACAGCGACATGGGGGCCTCGCTCTCGACCAGCCGCCGCAGCGGGGTGCCGGAGCCCAGCAGATGCCGCTGGCCGATCACCTCGTCGAGGGTGCGCGGGCGCATCCGCACCGCGAGGGGTTGCGGGGTGGCCTCCTCAGCCGCCGAATCGAACAGGCTATCCACAACGCGAGATTACACGCCGGTCAGACCCGCCGCGGCCCACACGGCCCTGGCCCCGGAGTCGCCCGCCCGGAAGCAGAAGTAGCCCGCCACGACGGCCAGGACGACCGTCAGCGCCGACAGCGCCAGTGTGACGGGCCTGCCGAACCGGTCGGAGGTGAGGGAGCCGCGCGCGGGGGTGGTGGCGTACACCAGGGCCAGGCAGGCGGCGGCGAGCCCGGCCGCCGCCAGCAGCAGCGGCGTCGCGAAGCCCTCGTGGACGGCGACGCGCGCGCCGAGCGGGCCGTCCACGCCGGTGAAGCGGGCCCGCTTGAGGCTCTCCCCGCTCTCCTTGGCCGCCAGGACCGCCACGGGGGCGGCCACGGCCAGCAGCACCACCGCCCACGCCGTCACGGCCCGCACGCGCGGCGCCAGCGCGTACGCCCCGCCCACGAGGACGAGCAGCGGCGTCAGGACCACGGCCAGGTGCACGATCAGCGGATGGGCCGGCAGGCCGAGTATCTGGTCGAACACGATCACTCCTTGGAGGGCTCACCTGGACTACGTATCTGCCTGCGAAATGGTTCTCTCCTCACTTGCCCCACTCTGCGGCTTCCGCCACTTACGCCCGGCACATATCGGAGGCCGGTAGCATTCGCGGAGTTGTTTGGTCATGTGTCGGCAAAGATGAAGGAGACAACCGGTGAGCGGCGACGACCGCCAGAGCGAGCTGGCCCGGGAGCACAAGGAGCGGCAGGCGAGGCGCGCGGCCGAGCAGACCGCCAAAGCCAGGCGGAACACCTTCATCGGCGCGGGCGTGGCCGTCGTCGTGGTGGCGGGCGGCATCTTCGCCGCGACCACCCTGATGGGCGACGACAAGAAGACGGCCGAGGCGGCGAGCACGCCCTCGCCCTCCGCCAGCACCAGCTCCCCCGCGCCGACGGCGCTGCCGAGCACCGCGCCGCCCAAGCAGGCGGGCAAGGTGTCGTGCACCTACAAGCGGGACGACTCCGCGCCCAACAAGTTCGTCGGCCTGCCGGGCAAGCGGCCCAACCTCAAGCTCAAGACGATGACCGTGAGCACCAACCACGGTGACATCGTGATCGACGTCGACGCGAACGCGACCCCGTGCTCGGTCAACTCGATGGCGTTCCTGGCCAAGAAGCACTTCTATGACAACACCAAGTGCCACCGCCTGGTGACGCCGGAGACGGCCGGATTGTTCCTGCTGCAGTGCGGCGACCCGCAGGCCAAGGCCGACGGCAGGAACCCGACCGACGGCCAGGGCACGGCCGGCTACGTGTACGGCGACGAGGCCGTCGGCGGCATGTCCTACACCAGGGGCGTGGTGTTCCTGACCCAGCCCGACGGCGCGGCGGGGCAGAACAGCAGCCAGTTCGCCATCTCGCTGTCGGACGAGAACGGCCAGCTGGAGCCGCAGTACTCGGTGCTCGGCATGGTCCGCTCGGGCCTGGAGATCATCGAGAAGGTCGCCAAGGACGGCGTCATCGTCAACGGCGACGACATCGTGGGCGACGGCGGCTCGACCGCGCCGAAGAACCCGATCATCATCAAGCGCGTCACCGTGAGGTAGCACGCGGAACGCGACGGCGGGCGCTCCCCTCGGACAAGGGGGGCGCCCGCCGTCGTCGTGTCAGGCCTCGGACTTGGGCTGGGCGTCGACGCCCGCCTCCTTGCGCTGGTCGGCCGTGATCGGCGTCGGCGCGCCGGTCAGCGGGTCGAAGCCGGAGGCGGTCTTCGGGAACGCGATCACGTCGCGGATCGAGTCGCCGCCGGACAGCAGCATGCAGATCCGGTCCCAGCCGTAGGCGATGCCGCCGTGCGGGGGCGGGCCGTACTTGAACGCCTCGAGCAGGAAGCCGAACTTGCTCTCGGCCTCCTCCTTGGAGATGCCGAGCACGTCGAAGACCCGCTGCTGCATCTCGGCCCGGTGGATACGGATCGAGCCGCCGCCGATCTCCATGCCGTTGCAGACCATGTCGTAGGCGTAGGCCAGGGCCTCGCCCGGGTGGTCCTGGAAGTTGTCGGCCCACTCCGGCTTGGGGCCGGTGAACGGGTGGTGCACGGCCGTCCAGCCGCCCTCGCCGTCCTCCTCGAACATGGGGGCGTCGACCACCCACAGGAACGACCACTGCGACTCGTCGATCAGGCCGCAGCGGCGGCCGATCTCCAGGCGGGCCGCGCCCAGCAGGTCGCGGGAGGCCGAGCGGGCGCCGGCGGCGAAGAAGATCGCGTCGCCGGGGGCGGCGCCGACCTTGGCGGCCAGGCCGGACAGCTCCTGCTCCGACAGGTTCTTGGCGACCGGGCCGCCGAGCGTGCCGTCCTCCTGGACCAGCACGTAGGCCAGGCCCTTGGCGCCGCGGCTGCGCGCCCACTCCTGCCAGCCGTCGAACTCCTTGCGGGTCTGCGAGGCGCCGCCCGGCATGACCACCGCGCCGACGTAGTCGGCCTGGAAGACGCGGAAGGAGGTGGCCGAGAAGTAGTCGGTCATCTCGACGAGCTCCTGGCCGAAGCGCAGGTCGGGCTTGTCGGAGCCGTAGCGGGCCATGGCGTCGGCGTAGGTCATGCGCGGCAGCGGCATGGGGATCTCGTAGCCGAGGATCTCCCGCCACAGGCGGCCGACCAGCTTCTCGCCGACCTCGATGACGTCCTCCTGGTCGACGAAGGACATCTCGACGTCGATCTGGGTGAACTCGGGCTGGCGGTCGGCCCGCAGGTCTTCGTCGCGGTAGCACTTGGCGAGCTGGTAGTAGCGCTCCAGGCCGGCGACCTGCAGGAGCTGCTTGAACAGCTGGGGCGACTGCGGCAGGGCGTACCAGTTGCCGGGCTGCAGGCGGACCGGCACCAGGAAGTCGCGCGCGCCCTCGGGGGTCGAGCGGGTCAGCGTCGGGGTCTCGACGTAGACGAAGCCGAGCTCGTGCATCACCTCGTTGGCCAGGTAGGTGGCCTTGGAGCGGGTGCGCATGGCGGCGGCCACCTGCTGGCGGCGGATGTCGAGGTAGCGGTACTTGAGCCGGGCCTCCTCCGACACGCCGACGTTGCCCTCGATGGGGAACGGCAGCGGCGCGGACTCGCTCAGCACCTCGACCCGCTCGGCCACGACCTCGATCGCGCCGGTGGGCAGCTCGGGGTTCTCGTTGCCCTCCGGGCGCACCCTGACCTGGCCGACCACCTGCACGCAGTACTCGGCGCGCAGGTCGTGGGCGTGGTCCTCCTCGCGGAAGACCACCTGCGCCGAGCCGGAGGCGTCGCGCAGGTCGATGAAGACCACGCCGCCGTGGTCACGGCGGCGGGCCACCCATCCTGCGAGCGTCACCTGCTGCCCGGCGTGCTCCTCACGGAGCGACCCGGCCGTATGCGTGCGGATCACTGCACTTTCCCTTTCAAAACGTCGGCGACCTGGGCCAGCGGCACCTGGGTCTGTTCAGCGGTGGTCAGGTCCTTCAGTTGCACGGCCTCGGCCGCGAGGTCTCGCTCGCCCAGGATCAGCGCGAAGCGGGCGCCGGATCGGTCCGCGCCCTTCATCGCTCCCTTGAGCCCCTTGCCGCCGAAGGCCATGTCGGCGCTGACGCCCGCCTCGCGCAGCTCGGAGACGAGCAGGAACATGCGGCGGCGCGCGTCGTCGCCCAGCGGGACACCGTACACCTGGACGCGGCCCGGCGCGGCCTCGCCGAGCAGACCCTCCGACTCCATGGCCAGGTACGTGCGGTCGGCGCCGAGCGCCCAGCCGACACTGGGCAGCGGCGGCCCGCCCAGCATCTCGCTGAGCCCGTCGTAGCGGCCGCCGCCGCCGACGGCCGACTGGGAGCCGAGCCCGCCGTGCACGAACTCGAACGTGGTGCGCGTGTAGTAGTCGAGCCCGCGCACCAGCCGGGGGTCGTCCTCGAAGGCCACGCCCGAGGCGGTCAGCAGCGAGCGGACCTCCTCGTGGTAGGCCTTGCAGGCGGCGCACAGGTGGTCGACCACCAGCGGCGCGCCGGTGAGCTGGGCCTGCACCTCGGGCCGCTTGTCGTCGAGCACCCGCAGCGGGTTGATGTCGATGCGGGCCCTGGTCTCCTCGTCGAGGTCGAGCCCGCGCAGGAAGTCCTGGAGCGCGGCCCGGTAGGCGGGGCGGCAGTTCTTGTCGCCGAGCGAGTTGAGCAGCAGCCTGACCTGGCGCAGGCCGAGCGAGGCGAAGCCGCGCGCGCCCAGCAGGATCAGCTCGGCGTCGAGCGCCGGGTCCTCCGAGCCGAGGGCCTCGGCTCCGACCTGCCAGAAGTGGCGGTAGCGGCCCTTCTGGGCACGCTCGTAGCGGAACTGGCTGCCGGAGTACCACAGCTTGACCGGGAGCTGGCCGTTGTGCAGGTTGTGCTGGAGCACGGCGCGCACGACCGAGGCGGTGCCCTCGGGGCGCAGGGTCAGCGACCTGCCCGCCTTGTCGGGGAAGGTGTACATCTCCTTCGACACCACGTCGGTGGACTCGCCCACGCCCCGCTTGAACAGCTCGGTGTCCTCGAAGACGGGGGTCTCGACGTAGCCGTAGCCCGCCTGCCGGAGCGGCGCGGCCAGCGCCTCGCGCACGGCCAGGATGGCCTCGGAGCTGGGCGGCAGCCAGTCGAAGGTGCCTTTGGGTGCTTGGAAGCTCATTAGATCCCTCGTGTGGGACCGGCCTGCGGCGCCGCTTCCTTCAGGTAAGGGTTGGTGGCGCGCTCGCGGCCGATCGTGGTCTGTGGTCCGTGGCCCGGCAGGACGACCGTATCGTCAGGCAGCGGCAGGCACTTGGTGGCCAGGCTGCTCAGGATGGTCGCGTAGTCGCCGCCGGGAAGATCGGTGCGGCCGATGGAGCCGGCGAACAGCAGGTCGCCCGAGAACATGATCTCGTCGCCGGGCAGCCGGAAGCTCACCGACCCCCTGGTATGGCCCGGGGTGTGGTCGACCACGAGATCGAGGCCCGCCAGGCTGAGCCGCGCGCCGTCGGACAGCTCGCGCACGTCGTCGGGCTCGCTCAGCCGGATGTCGCCGAACAGCGAGACGCCGCCGCCCCAGCCGGCCGAGGGGTCGCTCAGCAGGTGGCGGTCGTCGGGGTGGATCCACGCGGGGACGTCGCGCGCGCCGCAGACGGGGGCGACCGACCACACGTGGTCGAGGTGGCCGTGCGTGAGCAGCACCGCGACCGGCTTGAGCCGGTGCTCGCGCAGCAGCTCGTCGACGCCTTCGGCCGCGTCCTGGCCCGGATCGACGATCACGCACTCCTCGCCGGCCGCGGGCGCGACGACGTAACAATTGGTCTGGAGGGCCCCTGCGGGGAAGCCTGCGATGAGCATCTGCCTCAGGTGATCTCGTCGAAAAGCCAATGGGAATGTAACCGAAGGGTACCGGTGCGGGTCGCCGGGCTGCGAATCATTACCCATTGGCCGATACGATTCGCCCACCTCAGTTGATTGACTATGGGAGGCAAAGCGGTGGCCACGGGCAAGGACCGGCAGAAGCAGCTGGCACGTGAGCACTACGAGCGGCAGATGCAGCGCCGCATCGAGCGCGAGCAGAAGGCCAAGCGCACCGCGATCATCGGCTCCACGGTCGGCGTGGTGGTCGTGGTGGGCGGCATCGTGGCCGCGGTCGCGCTGCTCGGCGGCGGCGGCTCGACGACCGAGGCGTCCGCCTCGCCCTCGGCCTCGGCCCCGCAGGACACCGCGTCGGCCGCGGCCAGCACGGGGCCCAAGCCGTACAACGCGGCGACCGGCACCTGCGACTACGTCAAGGAGGCCGCCGGCGGCCAGGTCAAGGACGTCGGCATGCCGCCGGCCAAGGTCAAGACCGAGCCGGCCAAGAAGACGATGACGCTCAACACGAACCTGGGCGACATCGTGGTCGAGCTCGACAACGCCAAGGCGCCGTGCACGACCAACTCGCTGGCCTTCCTGGCGAGCAAGAAGTTCTACGACGGCAGCAAGTGCCACCGGCTCGGCAGCGACAAGTTCCCCATGCTGCAGTGCGGCGACCCGACGGCCAAGGCCGACGGCAAGAGCCAGGACGGCGCGGGCGGCCCCGGCTACGTGATGGCCGAGGAGAACCTCCAGGGGGCCGCGTACAAGCGCGGCACGGTGGCGATGGCGAAGACCTCGGCGCCGGGCAGCACGGGGAGCCAGTTCTTCCTCGTTTACGGCGATCTCGGACTCACCCCGGATTACACGCCGGTGGGTACGATCACCAAGGGGCTCGACATCCTGGACAAGGTGAACAAAGCGGGCGTCATCGCTGACATGGGAGATGGGACCGGAGCACCGAAGCAAACCCTCGAAATCAAAGACGTGACAATCGCCGGCAAGAGCTGACGTAATACAAACTAGGGACGAAGTAGTCCCGAAGGGTCTGATGGATAGTGCGGGAGGACACGGTGAGCACCGACCCGTGGGGCCGGGTAGACGACGACGGCACCGTCTACGTGCGTACGGCTGAGGGAGAGCGGGCCGTCGGCTCCTGGCAGGCCGGTGAACCCGAAGAGGCACTGGCCTACTTCCATCGCAAGTACGACGAGCTGTCCGGCCAGGTGCAGCTCCTCGAACAGCGGGTCAAGGGCACCGACCTGGCGCCCGCGCAGGCCGAGGCGAGCATCGCCAAGCTGCGCGAGGCCGTCGCCGACGCCCACGCCGTGGGCGACCTGGCCGCGCTGACGGCCCGCCTCGACGGCCTGACCGAGCTGGTCGGCCATCGCCGCGAGGAGGTCAAGGCCGCCCGCGACCAGGCGCGCGCCGAGGCCAGGGCGGTCAAGGAGCGCATCGTCGACGAGGCCGAGCGCATCGCCGACGAGACCACCCACTGGAAGTCGGGCGGCGAACGGCTGCGCCAGCTCGTGGAGGAGTGGAAGGCCGCCGACCGGATCGACCGGGTCACCGAGGCCGCGCTGTGGAAGCGCCTGTCGGCCGCCCGCACCGCCTTCGCCAAGCGCCGCAAGCAGTACTTCGCGGGCCTGGACGAGCAGCGCGAGGGCGTGCGCGCGGCCAAGGAGCGCATCGTGGCCGAGGCCGAGGCCCTGGCCGGCTCCACCGACTGGGGCACGACCGCGGCGATCTACCGCGAGCTGATGCAGCAGTGGAAGACCGCCGGGCGCGCCTCGCGCGAGGCCGAGGACGAGCTGTGGGGCCGCTTCAAGGCCGCCCAGGACCAGTTCTTCCAGGCCCGTTCCGCGGTCTTCGCCGAGCGCGACGCCTCGCTGGCGGCCAACGCCGAGGTCAAGGAGGAGCTGCTGGCCGAGGCCGAGAAGATCCTCCCCGTCACCGACGCGCGCACGGCCAGGGCGGCGCTGCGGCACGTCCTGGAGCGCTGGGAGGCCGCCGGACCGGTGCCGCGCGAGCAGCGCGACCGGCTCGAAGGCGGGCTGCGCAAGATCGACGAGGCCGTGCGCAAGGCCGAGGACGCCGAGTGGAAGCGGTCCAACCCCGAGGCCAGGGCCCGCGCCCAGAGCACGGTCGACCAGCTGCGCGCCTCCATCGAGCAGTTGGAGAAGCGGCTGTCCAAGGCGCAGGCCGCCGGCCGGGCCAAGGACGTCAAGGAGGCCGAGGAGGCGCTGGTCGCCCGCCGTTCGTGGCTGGAGGAGGCCGAGCGCACGCTGACCGAGTTCAGCTGAACCGATCTTCGGAAGGCGGCCGGGGTCCTACGCTGACGGCATGGACCCCGTCAGCGTCGCGCGCGCCCTCGTCGACGACCTGTTCCCCGGCGCCCTGTACGCCTTCGTCGGCGGCAGCGTGCTCACCGAGCGCCGCACCAGCACCTCCGACCTCGACGTCGTGGTGGTGCTCGACGGGCTGGCCGTGCCCTACCGCGAGTCCCTGCGCTGGCACGGCTGGCCCGTCGAGCTGTACGTCCACAGCGAGACCAGCCTCGACGCCTACGTCGACCGCGACCTGGCCGAGCGCAAGCCGGGCGTGGCCCGCATGTGCGCCGACGGCGCGGTGCTGGTCGACCGCACCGGCGGCCGGGCCAGCGACCTTCAGGCGGCGCTCGGCGACCGGCTGGCCGCCGGTCCGGGCGGCCTGGCCGCCGCCCGCGCCGAGCAGGCCCGGTACGCGCTGTCCGACCTGCTCGACGACCTGGCCGGCGCGACCGACCCAGGCGAGCAGCTGTTCATCCGCTGGCAGGTGGTCCAGGAGACCGCCAGGCTGGCCCTCGACGTGGGCGGCAGGTGGCGGGGCAACGGCAAGTGGCTGCTGCGCGAGCTGCGCGGGCACGACCCGGCGCTGGCCGACGAGCTGCTGGCGGCCCATTCCGACCCGGCGCTGCTGACCTCGGTGGCCTCAGGCGTCCTCGAACGGGCCGGAGGGCGCCTGTGGGAGGGCTACCGGGCCGAGGGCGACCCCTTCCACCTGCCGCTGCGTCACATCGCCTCAGACGCGCTGTCGGGCGAGACGGCGCAGAGCGCCGGGATGCGCAGGCTGGCCGCCGTCAGCGGGGCCACGGCCGGTTCCTCGGCCCTGTGGATGGGCCAGACGCACGTCGCGCCCGCCACCCGCTCCTCCGACCACCACCACGGCGCCTCCGAGACCGCCATCTACGTCGTCAGCGGCACGCCGCGCTTCGTCTTCCTCCAGGACGGCCGCGAGCGGCGCATCGAGGCGGCCCCCGGCGACTACGTCTACGTGCCGCCCTACACCCCGCACCGCGAGGAGAACCCCGACCCCGAGCGGGAGGCCGTCGTGGTGATCGCGCGCAGCACGCAGGAGGCCATCGTGGTCAACCTGCCCGACCTGAAGGGCTGACCCCCGGCCGGTCGCTCAGCTGCCGGCGCCGCTCACCCGGTAGACGTCGAAGACGCCCTGGATGCTGCGCACCGCCTTGAGCACGTGGCCCAGGTGTTTCGGGTCGCCCATCTCGAAGGTGAACTTGCTGATCGCCACCCGGTCGCGCGAGGTCGTCACGGACGCGCTGAGGATGTTGACGTGCTGGTCGGACAGGGTGCGCGTGACGTCGGACAGCAGGCGCGGCCGGTCGAGGGCCTCGACCTGGATGGCCACCAGGAACACGCTGTCGTCGCCGGGCGACCAGCTCACCTCGACCAGCCGGTCGGGCTGCTCCCTGAGCTGCTGGACGTTGGTGCAGTCGGCGCGGTGCACCGACACGCCGTGGCCGCGGGTGACGAAGCCGACGATCTCGTCGCCGGGCACCGGCGTGCAGCACTTGGACAGGCGCACCCACACGTCGGCGTCGCCCGCCACGACCACGCCCGCGCCGCCGCCGCGCGGACGGCCGCGCAGCCGGGTCGGCAGGGACGTCTCGGCGATGTCCTCCTCGGCGCTCTCCACGCCGCCGATCGAGGCCACGAGCTTCTGCACGACCGCCTGCGCGGCGATGTGCCCCTCCCCCACGGCCGCGTAGAGCGCCGAGACGTCGGGGTAGCGCAGGTCGCGGGCGAGCGCCAGCAGCGCCTCGCCGGACATCAGGCGCTGCAGCGGCAGGCCCTGCTTGCGCATGGCGCGGCCGATGGCCTCCTTGCCCGCCTCGATCGCGGTCTCGCGGCGTTCCTTGGAGAACCACTGCCGGATCTTGTTGCGGGCCCGGCCGGACTTGACGAACTTCAGCCAGTCGCGCGACGGCCCGGCGTCGGGCGACTTGGAGGTGAAGATCTCGACGGTGTCGCCGTTGCCGAGCCGCGACTCCAGCGGCACCAGCCGCCCGTTGACCCGCGCGCCGATGCAGCGATGGCCGACCTCGGTGTGGACGGCGTAGGCGAAGTCGACCGGCGTGCCGCCCTCGGGCAGGGCGATGACCTGGCCCTTCGGGGTGAACACGTAGACCTCGGAGACCGACAGGTCGAAGCGCAGCGACTCCAGGAACTCGCCCGGGTCGGAGGTCTCCTTCTGCCAGTCGAGGAGCTGGCGCAGCCAGGCCATGTCGCTGCCGGGCTTGACCTTGCCGGTGGGCCCCGGCGCGCCGACCTCCTCCTTGTACTTCCAGTGGGCGGCCACGCCGTACTCGGCCCTGTGGTGCATCGCGTGCGTGCGGATCTGCAGCTCGACCGGCTTGCCCTCGGGACCGATCACCGTGGTGTGCAGCGACTGGTACATGTTGAACTTGGGCATCGCGATGTAGTCCTTGAACCGGCCGGGGACCGGGTTCCAGCGCGCGTGGATCGTGCCCAGCGCCGCGTAGCAGTCGCGCACGCTGTCGACCAGGACCCGGATGCCCACCAGGTCGTAGATGTCGTCGAAGGCGACGTCGCGGGCGATCATCTTCTGGTAGACGGAGTAGTAGTGCTTGGGCCGGCCCTTGACCACCGCGCGGATCTTGGCCTCGCGCAGGTCGCCGGAGACCTTCTCGATGACCTCCTGCAGGAACAGGTCGCGCCGCGGCGCGCGCTCGGACACCATGCGCGCGATCTCGTCGTAGCGCTTGGGGTAGAGCATGGCGAACGCGAGGTCCTCCAGCTCCCACTTGATCGTGTTCATGCCGAGCCGGTGGGCCAGCGGCGCGAAGATCTCCAGCGTCTCGCGGGACTTCTGGTGGCGCTTGTGCTCGGGCAGGTAGCGCATGGTGCGCATGTTGTGCAGCCGGTCGGCGAGCTTGATGATCAGCACGCGGATGTCGCGCGACATCGCCACGACCATCTTGCGCACGGTCTCGGCCTGCGCCGCGTCGCCGAACTTGACCTTGTCGAGCTTGGTGACGCCGTCGACCAGCGAGCCGATCGTGTCGCCGAAGTCGCCGCGCAGCTCGTCGAGGCTGTAGGCGGTGTCCTCGACGGTGTCGTGCAGCAGCGCGGCGCACAACGTCTCGTCGTCGGTGCCCAGCTCGGCCAGGATCGTCGCCACGGCGAGCGGGTGGGTGATGTACGGGTCGCCCGACTTCCGCTTCTGGTCGCGGTGGTGGTAGGCGGCCATGTCGTAGGCGCGTTCGATCAGGCGCAGATCGGCCTTGGGATGGGTGGCCCGGACCGTGCGGAACAGCGGCTCCAGCACCGGATTCATGGCCCCACCCCCAAACCGCCGTCGACGCACCGCAGGAACGCCGGGCGCGTCGGCATTACCAGCGTCGGTTACGTCGGGCGCGACCACATCACGGGGCACTCAGACTCCTCACGTTCGAGTCCAGATCCCCCCAGTGTATCCAGGCTGTGGACCCGGACTCGCTCGGGCCGTCTCAGACGATCACCAGGGAGTGCAGGTCGACGGCCGGCAGCCGCTCGCGTCCCTTGAGAAACGCCAGCTCCATCAGCACCGCGATGCCGACCACGTGCGCGCCGGCCCGCTCGACGAGCTCGATGGTGGCCTTGGCCGTGCCGCCGGTCGCCAGCACGTCGTCGACGATGAGCACCCGGTCGCCGGGCGCGAAGGCGTCGCGGTGCACCTCGATGGTGGCCGAGCCGTACTCCAGGTCGTAGGACTCCTCCAGCGTCGCGGCCGGCAGCTTGCCCTTCTTGCGCACCGGGACGAACCCGGCCGCCGCCCGGTAGGCCACCGGCGCCGCCAGGATGAAGCCCCTGGCCTCGATGCCGACGATCTTGTCCACCTCGGTGAGGCCGGCCAGCTCGTCCACCACGGCCGCCATCGCGACGGGGTCGCCGAGCAGCGGGGTGATGTCCTTGAACAGCACGCCGGGCTTGGGATAGTCGGGGACGTCCCTGATCCGGTCCAGGATCAACTGGCTGAGCTCGCTCATCGTGCTTCCATCGCCTTCCTCGTGGGTGCCGCGCTCCATGATGGCCTACTCCGGACCCTCCTCGGACCGCAGGACGTCCCGGACGGCCTGTGACGGGCCTGAGACGCCCGCCGGGACAGGCTCGGCACAGGGGAACCCCACGGCCCTCCTCCGGCGCCGCAAGGCCCCTCTGAACGCGACGGCGCCCCCGCCCTGACGGACGGGGGCGCCGGGACGAGCCGCGGACGCGGGCTCAGCCCTTCGCTACGGCTGCGCTTTTGGAACCCTTCGCCCCCTTGCCGGTGGTGGAGGCGAGCCGGCGCGCGATGGCCTGGTACTTCGGCTCCCGCTCCTTGAGCGTGACCAGCATCGGCGTGGCCACGCACAGGGACGAGTAGGTGCCGACGATCATGCCGACGAACAGGGCCAGCGACAGGTCCTTCAGCGTGCCCGCGCCGAGCAGCGTGGTGCCGATGAACAGGATGGCCGCCACCGGCAGGATCGCGACCAGCGAGGTGTTCAGCGACCGGATCAGCGTGTGGTTGAGCGCGTTGTTGGCCGCCATCGAGTACGTCATCTTGGAGGTCGTGCCCAGCTTGGCCGTGACCTCCTTGATCATGTCGAACACCACGACCGCGTCGTAGAGCGAGTACCCGAGGATGGTCAGGAAGCCCAGCAGCGTCGCCGGCGTGACCTCGAAGCCCGACCAGGCGTAGACGCCGGCGGTGATGACGAGGTCGTGGATGAGCGCGACGATCGCCGACAACGCCATCTTCGGCTCGAACGCCATCGACAGGTACAGGATGATCGCGAGCATGAAGACGCCCAGGCCGATCCAGGCCTTCTGGGAGACCTCACCGCCCCAGGAGGCGCCGATCGACTGGACGCTGACGTCCTTGACCGGGACCTTGTACTCCTTGGCGATCGTGGTCTGCATCTGGTTGAGCGTCGACTCGGTCAGGGTCTCGGTGGTGACCCGCCAGTTGTCGCGGGCCCGCTGCACGATCACCTGGTGGGCGCCCTGCGTGCGGAAGTCCTCGCGGACCTCCTCGACGGTGCCGCTGCTGGCCGGGAAGGTGAAGACCGTCCCGCCCTTGAACTCGACGCCCAGGTTGAGCCCGTTGAACAGGATGCCGGCCAGGGAGACGAGCAGCAGCAGGCCGGACAGGCTGTACCAGAGCCTCCACTTGCCGACGAAGTCGACATCGATCTCGCCGCGGTAGAGGCGACGCCCCAGTCCCATCTCAGGCCTCCTGCGGAGTGGTCGTGGCGGCCGGCTCGGTGCTCATGCGCTCTGCGTCGAGGCCGGACAGCGGGTGCCCCTTGGCGAAGAACTTCAGCCTCGCCAGCAGGGCGATGAACGGCTTGGTGAACAGGAACACCACCACGATGTCGATCAGCGTGGTCAGGCCCATCGCGAAGGCGAACCCGGCCACACCGCCCACCGCCAGGAAGTACAGGACGATGGCGGCGATGAACATGACGGCGTCGGCGATCAGGATCGTGCGCCGGGCACGGACCCAGGCCACCTCGACGGCCGCGCGAAGCGTCCGCCGACCTTCCTTCATCTCATCACGTATGCGTTCGAAATACACGATGAAGGAGTCGGCGGTGATGCCGATCGAGACCACCAGGCCGATGATGTGCGGCAGCGAGAGCCGGAAGCCGGCGTTGTGGCCGAGCACGACCACCGCCGTGTACGTCAGGATCGAGGCCACGACGAGGCTCAGCACCGCGACGATGCCGAGGCCGCGGTAGTACAGCAGCGAGTAGACGACCACCAGGCCGAGGCCGATGATGCCCGCGATCAGGCCGCCTTCGAGCTGGTCGGCGCCGAGCGTCGAGGACACGGTGTCGATCGAGCTGCGCTGGAACTTCAGCGGGAGGGCGCCGTACTTGAGCTGGTCGGCCAGGTTGGTGGCGCTGACCTGGTCGAAGCCGCCGGTGATCTCGGCGCGGCCGCCGGGGATCGGGCTGATGATGTTGGGGGCCGTGATGACCACGCCGTCGAGGACGACCGCCACCTTGTTGCGCGGCTCCTGGGCGTTGTAGGCGGTGGTGGTGAGCTTGCTCCACTCGCCCGCGCCCTTGCTCTTGAAGTCGAGCTGGACGATCCACTCCACGGTGCCCTGGCGCACGCCCGCCGAGGCGGTGTCGATGTCGGTGCCGACGACCTTGGCGACGTCGAGGACGTACTTGTAGCTGCCGTCGGTCTCGCAGGCCGCGTACTGCTTGTTGGGGTCGTCCTGGACGCCCTGGCCGCGGTTCTTGGGGTCGGCGCAGTCGAGCTTGTGGAACTGCTGCAGCACCGCGGGGTCGATGCCCTGCGTGTTGATGCCGGCGTTGGGGTCCTGGTTCGGCTGCGTGGGCGGCGTGCTCGGCGACGGCGTCGGCGTGGCGTTCTTGCCCTTGGTGTTCTGCTTCTGGCCCGTCTGGTTCTGGTTCTGGGCCGTCTGGTCGCGGCCGGTCTGCGTGGCCTCGGGCGTGGCGCCCGGCGTCGGCGCGGTCAGCGCGGACGACAGCGCCTTGCCCGTCGGGGACGCGCTCGGCGTGGTCGCCGACTGCGTGCCGGACGGCTTGCCCGACGGCCTGGCCGTCGAGGACGGCTTGGCGGACGGCGAGGCGCCCGGCGTGGGCGCCTCGGTGGTCAGGTTCTGCGGGACCTGCGTGGCCTCCATGGCGAGCACCTGGCGGAAGCGCAGCTCCGCCGTGGTGGCGACCAGCTTGATGGCCTCGCTCTGTCCGACGCCCGGGATGGAGATGATGATGTTGTCGCCGGACTTGGCGACCTCCGCGTCGGAGATGCCGGTGCCGTTGACCCGGTCGCGGATGATGTTGACCGCGCGGTCGAGGATCTCTTCAGGCGGAGACTGACCGGACTGGGTCACGGGTGACAACGTCACCGTCGTTCCGCCGGCGAGGTCGAGTCCCAGCTTGGGCGTGAACGCCTTCTGCAGGAACATCGTCCCGCCCAGGGCGAGGATGAGCGCCAGCAGCACCAAGAGCGTGCGCCCTGGTCGGCTGTGGCGGCTGGTCGGTCGGGCCACTGGTCGTCGATTCTCTCAGATAGGGGTTTGTCGCAGAGCTTAGTCAGGACTGCTTGCTGCTGGAGCCCTGATCGCCGTTGGGCTCGACGGTCGCGTCGGACTCCTTGGCGTCACCGTCGGCCAGGTCGGTCGTGGCCGGCTCGTCGGCCACCACCGGGGCGTCACCGGGCTGGACCACACGGCCGATGGCCGCCTTGACCCAGCGCGTCTCGATGCCGGGCGCGACCTCCAGCACGACGTCCTCGTTGTCCACCGCGACGACCGTGGCGAACAGGCCGGTCGTGGTCATGACGCGGGCGCCCGGGGTCAAGGAGTTCTGCATCTGCTGCGCTTCCTGCTGGCGCTTGCGCTGCGGACGGATCAGCAGGAAGTAGAACACCACCACCAGAAGGATCAGCGGCAGGATGCTTCCGAGTTGTCCCATGTCCATAGGGGCGACCTTCCATAGTCGTTCAAGAATTTGACACCGGCCTCGCGCCGGAAATTCCGTTGCGTAGCTCTCGGGCCGCGCCGCTCAGCCCGTCAGCCTACACAGCCAGCCAAGCCACGGAGTGTAGGCGCTTGTTATGAAACGCGGCAACGAGGCAGCGATTCGGCGCGCGGGGAAGTTCCCGATTTGAAATGGTTGCAACCGTTTCGTGATCACGGTGAAACGGCGGCCCCGAAAGCGTCCGGCGGCGGTGTCATACCCATGTGTGTCCAGGCGGAAGCGGTCGCGACCCGGCCGCGCGGGGTCCTGGCCAGCAGCCCCTGACGGACGAGGAACGGCTCGGCCACCACTTCGACGGTCTCGGGCTCCTCCCCCACGGCCACGGCGAGGGTGGAAAGGCCGACGGGACCGCCGCCGAACTTGCGCAGCAGCACCCCGAGCACCGCCCGGTCGAGCCGGTCGAGCCCTTCGGCGTCGACTTCGTAAAGATTGAGCGCCGCCGAGGCGATGTCCCGGTCGATCACGCCGCCCGCGCGCACGTCGGCGAAGTCGCGGACGCGGCGCAGCAGCCGGTTGGCGATGCGGGGCGTGCCGCGCGAGCGCCGGGCGATCTCGTGGGCGCCCTCCTCCGGCAGGACGACGCCGAGCAGCCGCGCCGACCGGTGGAGCACCTGCTCCAGCTCGCCGACCTCGTAGAAGTCCATGTGGGCGGTGAACCCGAACCGGTCGCGCAGCGGCGCCGGCAGCAGCCCGGCCCGCGTGGTGGCGCCGACCAGCGTGAACGGCGCGATGTCGAGCGGGATCGCGGTCGCGCCCGGCCCCTTGCCCACGACGATGTCGACCCGGAAGTCCTCCATGGCCAGGTAAAGCATCTCCTCGGCGGGCCTGGCCATGCGGTGGATCTCGTCGATGAACAGCACCTCGCCCTCCGTCAGCGTGGACAGGATGGCGGCGAGGTCGCCGGCCCGCTCAAGGGCGGGGCCTGAGGTGATGCGGAGCGGCATGTTGAGCTCGGCCGCGATGATCATGGCCAGGGTGGTCTTGCCCAGGCCCGGCGACCCGCTCATCAGCACGTGGTCGGGCGGACGCTGCCGGCGCATGGCGCTCTCCAGCACCAGGGAGAGCTGCTCGCGCACCCGGCCCTGGCCGATGAACTCGCCCAGCCGCTTGGGCCGCAGCGCCGCCTCGATCTGCAGCTCGTCGCCGCCGGCGTCGGCGGAGACCAGCTCGCGCTCATAGTCCATGGCCACCGCTCCTTCCCGCGCGCCGGGGCGTCGTCTCAGACATCATGATCATCTCACGCTGAGGGACCGCAGCGCGGCCTTCAGCAGCGCGGCCACCTGCGGCTGGCGACCGGCGGCGAGGTCGGCCTCGGCCTCGGGCGCGACCCCGGCCACGGCCTCGTCGGCGTCTTTGCTCGAATAGCCCAGGCCCACCAGGCCGGAATGCACCTGCTCGCGCCACAGGGCGGCGCGCCGCTCCCCGCCGATCGCCGCGTTGACGGCCTCCTCGGGGGTGCCGAGCCGGTCCTTCAGCTCCAGGACGATGCGCTGGGCGCCCTTCTGCCCGATGCCCGGCACCCGCGTGAGCGCCTTGAGGTCGGCGGCGGCCACGGCCACCCGCAGCGCGTTGGGCGTGTGGACGGCGAGCATCGCCAGCGCCAGCTTGGGGCCGACGCCGCTGGCCGTCTGCAGCATCTCGAAGACGGCCCGCTCGTCGTCGCCGGCGAAGCCGTAGAGGGTCAGCGACTCCTCGCGCACCACCAGCGACGTGGCCAGCCTGGCCTGCTCGCCCACGCGCAGCGTGGCCAGCGTGCCGGGGGTGCAGTGGGCGAGGATGCCGACGCCCCCGACCTCGATCACGGCCCCGTCGGGCGCGACCGACGCCACCCTGCCCGCCACCGACGCGATCACGACTCGATCTCCTTCTTCACGAACTCCACGAACGCCACGAACTCCATGAAACGGTCGGCCCGTGCCTGCCGCACGGGTCAGCGCCCCTTGCCGGCGCGGGCCATGGCCTCGGCCAGCCGGTGCTGGGCGCCGCCGCGCCAGATGTGGCAGATGGCCAGGGCCAGCGCGTCGGCGGCGTCGGCCGGCTTGGGCATCTCGGCCAGCCGCAGCAGCCGGGTGATCATCGTGCCGACCTGCTTCTTGTCGGCCGTGCCGCTGCCGGTGACGGCGGCCTTGACCTCCGAGGGCGTGTGCAGCGCGACGGGCAGCCCGCGCCGGGCCGCGCACAGCACGGCGATCCCGGCCGCCTGCGCGGTGCCCATGACCGTGCGGACGTTGTGCTGGGCGAAGACGCGCTCCACGGCCACGGCGTCGGGACGGACCTCGTCGAGCCACCGCTCGATGCCGGCCTCGATGCCGACCAGCCGGGTGCCGAGCTCCTCGTCGGAACCCGTGCGCACCACCCCGACGGCCACCAGCGACAGCGGCGCGCCCGGCCGGCCCTCGACCGCGCCCAGGCCGCACCGGGTCAGCCCCGGATCGACGCCCATCACCCGCACCGGCTTGCCTCCCGCGCCGCCGAACATCTGTTCGGCACGAGACTCTACCCCGGCTGAGCTGGCCGCGCACCGTGAATCGCCCGCCGCGAACGGCGGGCGGGCCCGTCAGAAGTAGTCGAGCATGTACGGCTTGGCGGCGAAGGCCGTGTCGAGCAGCTCGTCGTGACGGTCGTCGCCGGACATCAGGCCGGTCCTGCGCAGCGTCGCGGTGGGCACGCCGGCGTACAGGGCGGAGAAGCCGCCCACGCTCAGCGCCGCGCCCCCGCCGCCCCCGCCGCCGCCGTCGGCCGGGACGGCCGTGCCGGAGCCGCCGGAGAACTCCAGCCGGTAGGAGCCGCCGCCGCGCAGCGGGTCGTCCACGCTGACCACGGCCCCGCCCGTGACGGCGGCGGGGAATCCCCTGCGCTCCACGGCCGCGGCCACGTCGAGCACCCGCAACATCCAGCGCACCTGCGTGACGTGGTCGGTGGAGCGCTCGCCGAGCAGCCACAGCACCGGGTCGTCGGGGGCGACCGGCGCGGTCACCTTCCTGGCGATGGACGACGAGCTGCCCACCATCGACCACAGCGCCCTGGCCGTCTCCCCCGACCCGGCGACCAGGTTCTCGACGTGCATGTCGTCGCCGTTCCAGCGGTAGACGAGGTAGCCGTCGGGGGCCAGGTAGAGGAAGTCGTCCTCGTTGGACAGCCAGACGCGCCAGGCGTTCTCGTCCCAGGCGACGGGGCCGCTGGAGCGGGCCGCCGCGTGCGTCCGGTGAAGCAGGGAGACGACCTCGGCGGCGTCGCCGGGGCCCATCCTGCGCAGCTCGACCTCGCCGGACGGCCGGATGCGGCGCAGCGACTCGGCGGGCAGCGTGATCATGTGCCGGGCTCCGGCGTGCTCGTAGCCGAGCGAGCGGTACAGGGGCGTGGTGGCCGGGTAGAGCGCCGAGACGGCGTCGCCGTGGGCGGCGGCGCGGTCGATGACGGCGCGCATGATGGCGGTGCCGACGCCGTGGCCGCGATCCTCCGGGTTGACGGTGACCCCCGCGACGCCGGCCATGGGCTGCGGACGGCCGTGCCACCACTGGGTGAAGCCGCGCAGCCGGGCCGAGGCGGCGAGCCTGCCGCCCTCGAACGCGCCCAGGTAGCGGCCCTCGCCGAGCGTGGGCGTCACGGTGTGGCGCCACCGCTCGGCCTCCGCGCCGGAGATCGGGCCGAAGGAGCGTTTACGCAGGTCGAGAACGTCGTCGAGGTCGTCGGGGGTGAGATCGCGAATTTCCACAACCCCTCAACCTACGGGCTGGTACGGGCGGGTCGCGAACCGTTTACGCTGATGGCGAGCCTGTCGAGGTACCGGAGCTGAGCGGCCACGACCGCGGCCAGCGCGACGGCGACGACGACCAGCGGGGTGCTCCCGCCGACGTCGGGGACGCCGTGGAAGCCGCCGAGCCGGCCCAGCTGCGTGACGGGCACGGTGAACAGCTCCGGGCTCTGGGCCACCAGCAGCGGCCAGAGCACGTCCTGGGCGTTGACCAGCGTGACGGCGCCGGCCAGCACGCCCGCCATGGGCAGCGACGGCAGCAGGACGCCGCCGAAGAAGTCCCTGTCGTCGCGCTCGGCCAGCCCCTTGCACAGCAGCGTCAGCACCAGCAGCGCCGGGACGCTGACCAGCAGCGGCGGGAACAGGGCGAAGAAGGTGTCCACGAGGCGCAGGTTGCGCATGTTCTGCCAGTCGGCCACGCCGAGGGGCCCGGTGCCGACGAACAGCCAGGGGGCGAACGGCAGCAGCAGCCATTCGCTGCGCGCGCCCAGGGGACGCAGGCCGCCGATGCCGAGGGCGGCCAGGTAGGCGACGCCGACCGACACCAGCGCGCCGGCCACGGCCGGGACCCACGTGTTGACCTGCGCGCGCAGCCCGCCGGAGCCGGCGCCGTCGCCGCCCGCGAGCACGCCGGAGATCCACGGCCAGGCGCAGACCAGCCCGACGGCCACCACCAGCACCAGCGCGACGACGCCGACGACGACGCCACCGCCGCCGGCCCGCGCGGGCCCGGAGCCCGGGTCGGGGAACGCTCCACGCCGATCCCGCTTCGGCAGCAGGGTGACACGGAGGCGGGCGGCCACCGCGACGACCACCGCGACGACGCCGAGCCCGCCGAGAAGCACGCCCGTCAGGGCCGCGACGGCCGCCCCAGGGCCGAACTGGGCCATTCTGAAGGCGAAGTCGTACTGGAGGCCCGCGAGGGTCTGTGTGGCGCGCTCAGGGCCTCCCCGGGTGAGCGCCATGCCGATCGAGAACGCCTGCGCCCCCACGGCGATGGTCGCCAGCGCCACCAGCACCCCCACCACGAGCGTGGCGCGCCCGGCGGTGCCGCCGCGCAGCGCGGGCAGGAACGCCGTCAGCGCCAGCGCGCACACCACCCCGAAGGTGGCGGCCACGACGACGAGCCGCAGCGTCCCCGGGGCCGTGGCGGGGTCCCGCAGGCCCTCGACCAGGGTGGCGAGGCCCGGACCGTCGGGCGACGTCCCGCGCAGCCAGGCCGCCGCCACGCCGATCGGCGAGAACGTGACGATCGCCAGCGACATCGCGACCAGGCCCGCGCGCCGCACCACGGGGCCGCCGCGGTCGAGCGCCAGGGCGAGCAGCGGCCCCACGACCACGGCCACCAGCAGCGGCCCCACGGTCAGCGAGAGCGTGAAGCCCAGCGCCCGCCAGAAGTCCTCCCCGCCCAGCACCTTGCCGTAGTTGTCCAGGCCCACGAACCTGCTCGGCTGCAGCACGCCGCCGCTGTGCAGGCTGAGCACGATCGTCTGGACCGTCGGCAGGACCAGCGTGATCAGGGTGCCGAGCAGCGCGGGCACGGCCAGCAGCCAGCCCAGCGCGCGGTAGGGCGCCGGGGGCCGGGCGGCCGGGGGCATGGGGACCGGGGTCGGTGGGATGGGGGAATTCACGTCGCCCGACCCTAGCCGCGTCGGGGCGCGGGCGCACGCGTAACGGCCGGGTGGGCATTTGGTGTCGAACACCCCCGGGCCCGGCAAGTGCCCGGCAAGTGCCAGGTCAGGGGCGGAAACCGGCCCCGGAAAGAGCGAAGGCCCGGAGTCGCCCCCGGGCCCTCGGTGGCGCGGGGTCAGTCCAGGGCGGCCAGGACGTCGTCGGAGACGTCGAAGTTGGCGTAGACGTTCTGGACGTCGTCGCTGTCCTCCAGCGCGTCGATCAGGCGGAACACCTTCTTGGCGCCCTCCTCGTCGAGCGGCACGCTCATGGTGGGCAGGAAGCTCGACTCGGCCGAGTCGTAGTCGATGCCCGCCTCCTGCAGCGCCTTGCGGACCGGCACGAGGTCGCCGGCCTCGGAGACGACCTCGAAGGAGTCGCCCATGTCGTTGACCTCTTCGGCGCCCGCGTCGAGCACGGCCATCAGGACGGTGTCCTCGTCGAGGCCGTTCTTGGGCACGATCACGACGCCCTTGCGGTTGAACATGTACGACACCGAGCCCGGGTCGGCCAGCGAGCCGCCGTTGCGGGTCAGCGCGACGCGGACCTCGGAGGCGGCGCGGTTGCGGTTGTCGGTGAGGCACTCGATGAGCACCGCGACGCCGCCAGGCGCGTAGCCCTCGTACATGATGGTCTGCCAGTCGGCGCCGCCGGCCTCCAGGCCGCCGCCGCGCTTGCGCGCCCGCTCGATGTTGTCGTTGGGCACGGAGTTCTTCTTGGCCTTGAAGATGGCGTCGAAGAGTGTGGGGTTGGCGTCCGGGTCAGGGCCACCGGTCCGTGCCGCCACCTCGATGTTCTTGATGAGCTTCGCGAACAGCTTGCCGCGCTTGGCGTCGAGCGCGGCCTTCTTGTGCTTCGTCGTCGCCCATTTGGAGTGGCCGGACATTACCTAGAGCTCCCTCACCATGTCTACGAAGTAACGGTGCACGCGCGTGTCCCCGGTCAGCTCGGGGTGGAACGAGGTCGCGAGCAACGGCCCTTGACGGACCGCGACGATCCTATCCCCAGGCTCGGCCGTGCCCAGCACCTGAACGTCGGCACCGACCGATTCCACCCACGGAGCACGGATGAACACAGCGTGTACGCGTCCGCCCGCGAAGTCCAGGTCCGACTCGAACGAGTCCACCTGACGGCCGAAGGCGTTGCGCCTGACCACCATGTCGATGCCGCCGATGGTCTGCTGGCCCTCGATGCCGTCCTCGATGCGGTCGGCCAGCATGATCATGCCGGCGCACGAGCCGTAGGCGGGCAGGCCCTCCTTGATCCGCATCCGCAGCGGTTCCAGCATGTCGAAGGTGTCGGCGAGCTTCCACATGGTGGTCGACTCGCCGCCGGGGATCACCAGGCCGTCGACCGCGTCGAGCTCGGCGGGGCGGCGCACGGCGACGGCCGACGCGCCGGCCTCCTGGAGCATGCGCGCATGCTCGCGCACGTCCCCCTGGAGAGCGAGTACACCGATCGTGGGCACAGCGATCCTTCCGTCAAGGTCCGGTTTCCGACAATTCAACACCATGATGGCCCGGCATCTTCCTGCCAGCGCACTCTGGCGTAAAAGCCCGGTCAGGCGGCGGCCTGGACGGCGTCCACGCGGGCCAGGGCGCTCAGGTGGTGGCGGCGGGCGTACAGGAAGGCCATGCCGATCGCGCAGCAGGCGGCGCCGACGACGTACGGGACGGCGATGCCGATCTCCTCGCCGAGCTTGGTCGCGACGAACGGCGCCAGCGCGCCGCCCATCCAGCGCACGAAGTTGTACCCGGCCGAGGCGACGGGCCTCGGGGCGTCGGAGACCTCCATGGCCGACTCGGTGAAGACGGTGTTGTTCAGCCCGATCGGGATGCCGGACAGGACGGTGAACACGATGATCCCGGTGTGCGCCCCGGCCGTCCCCGACACGGCGATGCCGACCTGGAAGATCGCGAGCAGGCCCAGGGCCAGGTGCAGCACGTTCACCGAGCCGATCCTGCGCTGCAGCGGCGGCGCGCCGAACACCGAGGCCAGCGCCACGCAGACGCCCCAGCCGAAGAACACCGCGCCGATGCCGTACGGCGACATGTGCAGGATGAACGGGGTGAAGGCGAGGATCGTGAAGAAGGCGAAGTTGTAGAACAGGGCGGTGAAGGCGGTCGTGGACAGCCCGCCGTGGGCCAGGGCCCGGATGGGGGCGCTGAGCCTGGTCCTGACCGCGGGTTTCGGCCCCGTCCTGAGCAGGGTGGCGATCAGCACGAAACCGGCGGCCATCAGGGTGGCGGTGCCGAAGAACGGCGCCCGCCAGTTCCAGTCGCCGAGCAGCGCGCCGACCAGCGGGCCGGCGGAGATGCCGAGACCGAGCGCGGCCTCGTACAGGATGATGGCCGACTCCGCGCCGCCGCTGGCCGCGCCGACGATGACGGCCAGCGCGGTGGCCACGAACAGGGCGTTGCCGAGACCCCAGCCGGCGCGGAAGCCGACGAGCTCGGCGACGCTGCCGGAGGTGCCGGCCAGCGCGGCGAACACCACGACCAGCGCCAGCCCGGCCAGCAGTGTGCGTTTGCCGCCGATGCGGCTGGAGACCCAGCCGGTGATCAGCATGGCCACGGCGGTGACCAGGAAGTAGCTGGTGAACAGCAGGGACACCTGGCTGGGCGTGGCGTGCAGCCCTTGGGCGATGGAGGGCAGGATGGGGTCGACGAGGCCGATGCCCATGAAGGCCACGACCGCGGCGAACGCGGTGGCCCAGACGGACATCGGCTGGCGCAGGATTCCGCCGCCGGTTTGCATGTTGTCCCCTTACTGGGTGGTTCTGTCGATGCCGAGCTTGGCCAGGACGGGCAGCGCCGCGGCGAGCACGTCGCGCTCGTCGTCGGTGAGCGCGGCCAGGTCCTGGGCGAGGCGGGCGATCCTGGCCCGGCGCACGGCGTGCAGCCGGTCGCGGCCCTCGCCGGTGAGCTCGACCGTCCTGACGCGGGCGTCGGCCGGGTCGGAGCCGCGCGCCACCAGGCCCGCGTACTCCAGCCGGTTGATCTGCACGGTCATGGTGGGCAACTGGACGGCGTGCTCCTCGGCCAGCTCGGTCATCCGGCGCGGGCCGTGCTCGAGCGAGCCGAGCACGGCGTACTGCTGGGTGGTGACGGGCTGGCCGGCGCTGGAGCGGCGCAGCAGCAGGACCAGGTGGCGCAGCACCTTGGAGACCTGCTCGGCCATCTGGGTGGGATCGTCCCTCATACTTAGCCCAACTAACTTAGCCTGGCTAATATTCCGGGCGAAGAAAAGGCGGCGCCCCAGCCCCCGGGGACGCCGCCTGCCTCAGGGCTACGGGCGTTCGGTCTCCAGCCGGACGGTGTCCTCCACCGTCACCTGCTTCCTGGCGCCGATCGCCGGGTCCAGCGGCCGCAGGTACGTCTGCCGCACCCCCGGCACCCGGTCCTCCACCACGAACGTCGCCCGCGTGTACGCCTGAGCCCCAGGCTCGCGCACCTGCGGCACGACCTTGAAGTCGGCCGTGAGCAGGTCGCGCTCGATCTTCGTCAGCACGTATCCGCGCTGGTTGTTGTAGAACTTCAGATGCGGGTTGATCGTCAGGTACGGATGCGTCGCCGGGTCGGAGTCCGCGCCGTCGCCGCCCGTGGTGATGGAGGTGGCCACGAGTTCCGAGCCCACGGTGGGCCCGGTCGGGTCGTCGTAGTCGAGCTTGAGGTCGCTGGCCCAGTGGGCGTGCACGTCGCCGGTCAGCACCACCGGGTTGCGGACCTCGGCGTCCACCCAGCCCTGGGTGATGCGCCGGCGGGAGGCGACGTAGCCGTCCCAGGCGTCCATCGAGGTGATCTTGGCGGGGCCGGCGTTGTTGTCGCGCTGGGCGAAGAACACCTGCTGGCCCAGGATGTCCCACTGGGCGCGCGAGCGGTGGAAGCCGTCGATCAGCCACTGCTCCTGCGCGGCGCCGGTGATCGAGCGCGCCGGGCCCACGGCGGCCGGGCAGTCGCGGTAGCCGTCGCCGCAGCCCTGGTCGTCGCGGTACTGGCGGGTGTCCATCATGTGGAAGGTGGCCATCCTGCCCCACCGGATCCGCCGGTAGAGCTGCATGTCGATGCCGCGCGGGATCGACGTGCGGCGCAGCGGCATGTTCTCGTAGTAGGCGCGGAAGGCGGCGGCGCGGCGGGCCAGGAAGTCCGGCTGGGGCACCTCCGGCTTCTCCGGCACCTCGTCGGCCCAGTTGTTGTCCAGCTCGTGGTCGTCCCAGACGACCAGCCAGGGCGCGGCGGCGTGCGCGGCCTGCAGGTCGGGGTCGGCCTTGTACTGGGCGTGCCGCTGGCGGTAGCCGGCCAGGGTCTCGGTCTCGGGGCCCTCGTGGTCGCGGACGTTGCCGCCCGGGATGGTGTAGGTGTCCTTGGTGTACTCGTACTGGTAGTCGCCCAGGTGCAGGATCAGGTCCGGGTGCTCCTCGGCCAGCCTGCGGTAGGAGGTGAACCAGCCGTGCTCGTACTGGGCGCAGGAGACGAAGGCCATCGACAGCGCGCCGCCGTAGGACAGCGGGTGCGGGGCCGTGCGCGCGCGTCCCATGGGCGAGACGTACGGGCCGACGCGGAAGCGGTACCAGTAGTCCCGGTCCGAGCTCAGCCGGTCGACCTCGACGTGCACGCTGTGCCCCCACTCCGGCACGGCGACGGCCACCCCCGACCGGACGACGCGCCGCCCGCGCTCGTCGGCGTAGACCTGCCACCGCACCGGGAACGGGCGCTGCGGCATGCCGCCGAAGCCGTCCTCGGCCAGCGGGTTCTGCGCCAGCCTGGTCCACAGCACGAACCCCTCGTGGTCGGGGTCGCCGCAGGCCACGCCGAGCGTGAACGGGTCGGTGGACAGCCCGCGCGAGGCCAGTGCCTGCGCGCTCTCAGTGGCTGTCTCAGTGGCGGTCTCAGTCGCGGGGCCGGGCTCGGCGCTCGCCGCCGTGGCGGGAATCGCCGCGGCGGCGCCCGCCGCCAGGCCGGTGACCAGGAAGTGCCGTCGGTTCAGCTGGGACACGGTGCGCTCCTCGGGACGATCAAGGGTGAGGGACGCCCGTAGCCTGACCGAGTCTCATGACAGGCCGGTGAACCGCGGACAA
Source organism: Nonomuraea sp. NPDC049646 (assembly GCF_044465525.1). Classification (NCBI taxonomy): domain Bacteria; kingdom Bacillati; phylum Actinomycetota; class Actinomycetes; order Streptosporangiales; family Streptosporangiaceae; genus Nonomuraea; species Nonomuraea sp. NPDC049646. The sequence continues at coordinate 94,681 of NZ_JBITLU010000019.1, forward strand.
CACGAAAGAGGCGACATCCTTCGCGAATGCCGCCTCTTACGAAGCTTTTCATCGTCACATGACGATCATGGACCTGTCGCGGGCCGCCGGCCTGCGGCGACGCGCCGGTTCACCAGCCGCGCTCGGCCAGCCGGTGCGGCTGCGGGATCTCGTCGACGTTGATGCCGACCATGGCCTCGCCGAGACCGCGCGAGACCTTGGCGACGACGTCGGCGTCGTCGTAGAACGTGGTGGCCTTGACGATGGCCGCGGCGCGCTTGGCCGGGTCGCCCGACTTGAAGATGCCCGAGCCGACGAACACGCCCTCGGCGCCGAGCTGCATCATCATGGCGGCGTCGGCCGGGGTGGCGATGCCGCCCGCGGTGAACAGCACGACCGGCAGCTTGCCGCTCCTGGCGACCTCGGCGACCAGCTCGTAGGGGGCCTGCAGCTCCTTGGCGGCCACGTACAGCTCGTCCTCGGCCAGCGTGGTGAGGCGCTTGATCTCGGCGCGGATCGTGCGCATGTGGGTGACGGCGTTGGAGACGTCGCCGGTGCCGGCCTCGCCCTTGGAGCGGATCATGGCCGCGCCCTCGGTGATGCGGCGCAGGGCCTCGCCCAGGTTGGTGGCGCCACAGACGAAGGGCACGGTGAACTGCCACTTGTCGATGTGGTTGGCGTAGTCGGCCGGGGTGAGCACCTCGGACTCGTCGACGTAGTCGACGCCGAGCGACTGCAGGACCTTGGCCTCGACGAAGTGGCCGATGCGGGCCTTGGCCATGACGGGGATCGACACGGCGGCGATGATGCCGTCGATCATGTCGGGGTCGCTCATCCTGGACACGCCGCCCTGGGCGCGGATGTCGGCGGGCACGCGCTCAAGGGCCATGACGGCGACGGCGCCGGCATCCTCAGCGATCTTGGCCTGCTCGGGGGTGACGACGTCCATGATGACGCCACCCTTGAGCATCTCGGCCATGCCGCGCTTGACGCGGGCCGTTCCGGTGACGGGGGTGCTTTCAGGCGTGCTGGACACGGTCTTCCTCACGGGCTCTCAGGGCGGACGGTAAGTTATCAAACCCATCGTAGGTCCTGATGGACCCCTCCCCCGACATGCCACGATGTCAGGATTTGCCGCTCAAGTTGTACAGAACGGTCATCTAAGGGGTGACGGGCTTGCGGCTGGCGAGCGCGATCCAGACCTGGCCGGGGGCGAAGTTCATCGGCTCGCCGCTCTCAGTGGTGAACGTCGTACCGGTCTCCTCCGATTCCCGCTCCCAGTTGGCCGCGTAGGCTTTGCCGTCGCGCAGCACGACGGCCTTGCCCTTGCCGGTGGTGTGCACGAGCGGGGTGTAGCTCTGGTGGAAGTCGTGGAACTGCGAGCGCTCGGTCTTGGTGTACTGCACGACGATCGTGGGCGCGCCGAGCTGGCCGCCCTCGGCCGCCATGTCCTTCTTGCCGTCCTGCCAGATCAGCCACTGTTTCTTGGCCTCCGACCAGGCGAAGGTGAAACGCGCGGCGGGCCATCTGACGGTGTAGGACTTCTTGTCCACGCCGCCCTCGGCGGGCGCGTCGCCGAAGGTGAAGCCGATGTCCTTGGCCTCGGTGGCCTTGGGGGCGCCCGACAGCAGCTTCCTGGTGTTGGCGAACAGGTTGTAGGGGGCGTAGCGGCCGGGCTGGCGGAAGTAGGCGCCGGGGTTGCGGGTGTCGCCCACGTCGTACAGCGGGGCCTTGGCGATGAACGGCAACATCTTGGTCTGCGCGCCGGAGTAGGCGAACGCCGGCTTGCCGAACTGCGGGACGATGTGCAGGTCGGAGATGCGGGCGCTGCGCACCGGGCCCACCTTGGCCGGGATCTTCGAGGAGAAGATCGCCATGAGCCGGGTCAGGCCGGCCTCGACCTGCTCGACGTAGACGACGTCCGCGCTCTTGAGCCCGAGCTGGGGCTTGCCCGCGGCGGTGTTCTCGATCTTCACCGCGAGCACCGGCTTGAGCTCATCGAACGGCTGCCCGGTGAACGGGTGCCCCTCGGCCTTCTCGGTGGGCTCCTCGGAGGGGGCGGCGGTGGCCGCCTGCGGCGCCTTGCCGGGCGCGGGCGGCTCGTCGGACGAGCAGGCCGCGACGGGCCCCAGCACGGCCGCCCCTGCCAGAGTCACCGAGATCATCCGGGATAGCCGCACCTTGCAACAACTCCTCGCCTTTGCCCAGAAATCGGGAGAAGCTTACCGGCCTCCCCACATTTGGTCATTCAGGCGACATAGTTGCGGGCGGATTGTCATCAATCTCGAAGAATTCCGGGAACTCGGTGTGCCCGGCCAGCCGCAGCGTCCTGGCCAGCCAGCGCCGCTGCGCCGTACGGGTGACCCCGACCGCGTTGTTATAGAACCGGCGCGAATAGACCACCTTGGCCACCGCCGCGTCGAGCTCCTCCAGCAGGTCGCCGCCGCCGGGCGCCTCGGCCAGCTTCTCCCGGAAGCGCTCCTGGTCGGCCGCGGCCCGCAGCGCCCGCGACAGGTCGCTCTCGGCGTGCTCGCGCTCCTCCGGCCCGGCGATCCTGGCCTCGTGGGCGGCGGCGGCCAGCACCAGCGAGGTCGCGGGGTCGAGCAGCCGCGAGCCGGCCAGTTCGAGCACCACGGCCCGGCGCCGCATCAGAGCGGCGTCCAGCGCCTCGCGGGCCAGTTCGAGCCGGATGTGCAGGCGGTCGAGCCGGCCCGCGCGCCAGGAGATGTAGACGGCCGTGAGCACGACGACGATGCCCACGATCAGCACGATCATGGTGGATGTCACAGGGGTTCCCTACAGGAGCTCTCGGCGGGCGGTCACAGGTCTTCCTCCACCCGGCCCGCGCCGCTGGTGGTCACCGTCTCGTAGACGCGCACCACGTCGCGGGCGACGGTGGACCAGTCGTACTTCCTGACCGCCACCAGCGCCTCGGCGGCCAGTTTGGCGCGCCGCTCGGGGGCGTCGAGCAGCGCGGCGGCCTCGCGGGCGAGCGAGGCGGCGTCGCCGTTGGCGAACAGCGCGCCGGCCTGCCCCTCGCCCAGCACCTTGCGGAAGGCCGGGATGTCGCTGGCCAGCACCGTCGCCCCCGACGCCATGGCCTCGGCCAGCACGATGCCGAAGCTCTCGCCCCTTGTGTTGGGGGCGCAGAAGACGTCGACCGAGTGGTAGGCGCGGATCTTGTCGGCCTCGCTCACCATGCCGAGCACGGTGACCCGCTCGTGGAAGGGCTTGGGCACCTTGTCGTAGACGTCCTTGGCGTCGCCGGGCCCGGCGATGAGCAGCTTCAGTCCGGGACGCTCGGCGGCCAGGGCGTTGAAGGCGTCGAGCAGGATCGGCAGGCCCTTGCGCTCTTCGTCCATGCGGCCGAGGAAGCCGATCGTGGCGCCGTCGGGGCCCCAGCCGGGCAGCGGCTCGGCCTCGGTGTAGCGGGCCACGGTCACCCCGTTGGGGATCAGCACGGTGTCGCCGCCGAACTGCTCGACCAGGCTCTTGCGCGCCGCGTCGGAGACCGCGATGCGGCCGCTCAGCTTCTCCAGCGCGCTGCGCAGCAGCGGCTCGGCCACCGCGATGGCGCGCGAGCGGGTGAAGGAGGCGTGGAAGGTGGCCACGATCGGCCCCCTGGCCGCCCAGCAGGCCAGCACGCCGAGGCTCGGGATCAGCGGCTCGTGGATGTGCAGCACGTCGAAGTCGCCCGTACGCACCCAGCGCCGCACCCGCGCGGCCGACAGGAACCCGAACGACATCCGGGCCACCGACCCGTTGTAGGGCACCGGCACCGCCCGGCCGGCGCCCGTCACGTACGGGGGCAGCTCGTCGTCGTCGGCGGCGGGCGCGATGACCGAGACGTCGTGCCCCTGCGCCATCAGCGCCTGGGCCAGGTCGTCGATGTGCTGCTTGACCCCTCCGGGCATGTCCCAGGAGTAGGGGCAGACGATGCCGACCTTCATCTCGGCAGGTCCTCCAGCCAGAGCCGCTGCAACATGTGCCAGTCCTCCGGGTGCTCGGCGATGCCCTTCTCGAAGACGTCCGTCATGGCCTGGGCGACGGCCGCCACCTTCTCCTGCCGGGTGCCCTCGGCGGGCACCGGGATCTCCTCGTGGATGTGGATGCCCCAGTCGTCGCCCACGAAGTAGACGGTGGCCGGCAGCAGCGCGGCGCCGGTCTGGACGGCCAGCAGCGGCGGCCCGGCCGGCACCTTGGTGGCGGCGCCGAAGAAGCGCACCTCGATGCCGCTCTTGGTCAGGTCGCGCTCGGCGGGCAGGCAGACCACGCCGCCCTTGCGGACGCGGCCGGCGAGGGTGCCGAAGTTGTGGCCGTCGCCGCCGGTGAGCGGCAGCACCTCCATGCCGAGCCCCTCGCGGAAGGCGACGTAGCGGCGGAACAGCGACTCGGGCTTCAGCCGCTCGGCGACCGTGGTGAACGGGTGGCCGACGCCGACCAGCCAGGCGCCCGCCGCGTCCCAGTTGCCCATGTGCGGCAGGGCCAGCACCACGCCCCGGCCCGTGGCCAGGGTGTCGTGGATGTGCTCGGCCCCGATGACGTGGGTGCGCCGGACGATCTCCGGCCGCGGGATCGAGGGCAGGCGGAAGACCTCGTGGAAGTAGCGGAAGTAGGAGCGCATGCCGGCCCTGCTCAGCTCGCGCAGCTCCGCGCTGCCGGCGTCGATGCCGGTGACCCTGGCCAGGTTGGACTCCAGGCGGCGCACGGACTTGCCGCGCTTGCGCCACACCCGGTCGGCCAGGAGGCGGAAGACCGCCGCCGTGGGCCGCTGGGGCAGCAGCGGGACCAGCTTCCAGCCCGCCGCGAACCCCGCCGCCACGAGGCGGTCGCCGATGGAGGTCTTCTCGCTCATCGCTCCCTCGTCTGCCGGTGGACGTGCACGACCCGCTGCACGACGGTGATGGTGGAGGCCGCCGCCAGCAGCCACATCCCGAGCGGCAGCACGTACGGCACCCCGACCCCCGAGAAGAAGGTCGCGACCAGGGCCACGACCAGCCGCTCGGGACGCTCGGCCAGCCCCACGTCCGCCGTGAGCCCGAGGCCCTCGGCCCTGGCCTTGGCGTAGGAGACCAGGGACCCGGCGACGAGGCAGGCCAGCGTCACGCCGGCCATCAGCGTGTCGCCCGCGGCGACGAAGTACAGGATCAGGCCGGCGAAGATGGCGGCGTCGGCCACCCGGTCGAGCGTGGAGTCGAGGAAGGCGCCCCAGACGGTGCCGCCCTTGCCGCCCAGCCGGGCCACGACGCCGTCGAGCAGGTCGAACAGCACGAAGACGGTGATGAGCAGCGCCCCCCAGGCCAGCTGGCCGAGCGGGAACAGGAGCAGGGCCGAGATCACCGTGCCGAGGGTGCCGATCGCCGTGACGGCGTTCGGGCCGATCCCGCGGCCGACGAGAGCCCTGCCCAGCGGGGTGAGTATCCGGGTCATGGCCGGTCGCAGGAGTTTGAGCATCGCGGTCCGATCGTAGGCCATCACGTGAGCGGCCACTTTCTTTGCCCCGCACCCCTTGTGATATTCGCCACAGGGGTATTTGGTGAACACACCGCGTCCATGCGGTTCCTGACACCCTCCGCGCGGGCGCGGCGTTGGATGCACCGACGACGTGGGAGGCGAAGTGGCGGATAGGAACTCCGGCGGGGCCATGGGAGCCGCGGGCAGGGCACCCACGGCCGACAGGGCGGATGCGATACGCAACGTCGTGCTGGTCGGCCACTCGGGAGCGGGCAAGACCACCCTGGTCGAGCAGCTGCTCGCGGCGACGGGCACCGTCCAGCGGCCGGGCCGGGTGGAGGACGGCAACACGGTCAGCGACTTCGACGAGGTCGAGGTGCGCCAGCAGCGGTCGGTCAACCTGGCGCTGGCGCCGCTCGTGCACAACGGCATCAAGATCAACCTGCTCGACACCCCGGGTTACGCCGACTTCGTCGGCGACCTGCGCGCGGGGCTGCGCGCCGCCGACGCCGCCCTGTTCGTCGTGTCGGCCTCGGAGGGGATCGACGGGCTCACGCAGATGCTCTGGGAGGAGTGCGCCCAGGTCGCCATGCCCAGGGCGGTGGTGATCACCAAGATCGACCACCAGCGCGCCGACTTCGACGAGGTGCTGGCCACCTGCCAGGACGTCTTCGGCGACGGCGTCGCCCCGCTCTACCTGCCGGTGATCACCAACGGGCACGTCAACGGCCTGATCGGGCTGCTGTCGCAGAAGTTCTACAACTACGCGACCGGCGCCCGCACCGAGAAGGAGCCGGGCGCCGAGTACGAGGCGCAGATCGAGGAGCGGCGCGGCGAGCTGATCGAGGGCATCATCCAGGAGAGCGAGGACGAGTCGCTCATGGACCGCTACCTGGCGGGCGAGCCCATCGACACCAAGGTCCTGGTGGACGACCTGGAGAAGGCGGTCGCCCGAGGCAGCTTCTTCCCGGTGCTGTGCAGCGGGCTCGGCGACGGCCACGCCGTGGGCATGACGGAGCTGCTGGAGCTGGTGACCCAGGGCTTCCCCTCGCCGCTGGAACACCCGATGCCCGAGATCACCGACCTGTCCGGCAAGCCGGTCGGCGGCATCGCCTGCGACCCCGACGGCCCGCTCGTGGCCGAGGTCGTCAAGACCACCAGCGACCCGTACGTGGGCCGCATCAGCCTCGTCCGCGTCTTCTCCGGCACGCTGCGCCCCGACATGACCGTGCACGTCTCCGGGCACGGCCTGGCCGACCGCGGGCACGAGGACCACGACGTCGACGAGCGCATCGGCACGCTGACCAGCCCGCTGGGCAAGACCCAGCGCCCGGCGGCCAAGGGCTCGGCCGGGGACATCGTGGCCGTGGCCAAGCTGTCGCGGGCCGAGACCGGCGACACGTTGTCGGAGGTGGAGCGTCCGCTGCTGATGACGTCCTGGCAGATGCCCGAGCCGCTGCTGCCGGTGGCGATCAGGGCCAAGTCGAAGGCCGACGAGGACAAGCTGGCCCAGGCGCTCGGCCGGCTGGTGGCCGAGGACCCGACGCTGCGCCTGGAGAACAACGCCGAGACCAGGCAGCTCGTGCTGTGGTGCATGGGCGAGGCGCACACCGACGTGCTGCTCGACCGGCTGGCCAACCGGCACGGCGTCGAGGTCGAGCGGATCGAGCTGCGGGTGCCGCTGCGCGAGACGTTCGGCGGCCGGTGCCAGGCGATGGGCCGCAACGTCAAGCAGACCGGCGGCCACGGCCAGTACGCGATCTGCCACCTGGAGGTCGAGCCCCTGCCCTCGGGCGGCGGGTTCGAGTTCGTCGACAAGATCGTCGGCGGGGTGGTGCCCCGGCAGTTCATCCCGTCGGTGGAGAAGGGCGTGCGGGCCCAGATGGAGCGCGGCGTGGTGGCCGGCTACCCCATGGTGGACGTGCGCGTCACGCTCTACGACGGCAAGGCCCACTCGGTCGACTCCTCCGACATGGCCTTCCAGATCGCCGGCCAGCTCGCGCTGAAGGAGGCGGCCTCCAAGGTCCCGACCCTGCTGCTGGAGCCGGTGGACGAGCTGTCGGTGCTGGTGGCCGACGACTACGTGGGCTCGGTGATGTCCGACCTGTCCTCGCGGCGCGGGCGCGTGCTCGGCACCGAGCCGGTGGGCACCGGGCGCACGCTGGTCAAGGCCGAGGTGCCCGAGCTGGAGATCACCCGCTACGCCATCGACCTGCGCTCGATGTCGCACGGCACCGGGACGTTCACGCGCACGTTCCTGCGTTACGAGCCGCTGCCGCCGAACCTGGCGAGCAAGGTGGCGGCCACCGAGTGAAGGGTACGGGGTGAGCGGCGCTGAGCCGGGAGGGCGGCATGTCCCTCCCGGCCCGCACGTTTGATCACCACATCTACCGTTTCGTAACAGAAGCATCACGACTGCATTTCTTTTTTCGGGTCCGATCACGCGGGAGCAACTGCCAGACTGGGTTGCACTATGCGAACTGGACGCCCACTCCTAGCCGCTGCAGCCCTCGCGGTCGTGACCACCAGCGCCGCCTACGTGTTCGGCCCCGGCGCGACCGAGAGCCCCGCAGCGACCAAGAAGACGACGACCACCGCCACCGCCGCCGCCGAGGCGACCGCGGCCTGCAAGCCCGACCCCCGCTACCCCAAGCGCCAGCTGCGCGGGGTGTGGATCGCGACGGTCAAGAACATCGACTGGCCCTCGCGCGCCGGCCTCGGCCAGGCCCGCCAGAAGGCCGAGTACGTCAAGATCCTCGACAGCGCGGTCAAGCGCAATCTCAACGCCGTCTTCGTCCAGGTCCGGCCCGCCTCCGACGCGCTCTACCGCTCCTCGCTGGAGCCCTGGTCGCAGTACCTGACGGGCACCGCGGGCAAGGACCCGGGCTGGGACCCGCTCCCGTTCCTCATCGACGAGGCCCACAAGCGCAACCTGGAGTTCCACGCCTGGTTCAACCCCTACCGCGCGGCCGAGAGCGCCGACCTGTCCAAGCTCCCGGCGAACCACCCGGCCCGGCAGCACCGCGACTGGACGGTCACGTACGGCGGCGGCCTCTACTACAACCCCGGCCTGCCGCAGGTGCGCGAGCACGTCACCAAGGTCATCACCGACGTGGTCAGCCGCTACGACGTCGACGGCGTGCACTTCGACGACTACTTCTACCCCTATCCGGGCGGCGGCGGCACGTTCGACGACAAGGCCGCCTTCGCCAAGTACGGCAAGGGCCAGAAGCTGGCCGACTGGCGCCGCCACAACGTGAACAAGCTGGTGGCCAAGGTCGACGCGGCCGTCCACGACACGAAGAACCACGTGAAGTTCGGCATCAGCCCGTTCGGCATCTGGCGCAACAAGTCCAACGACCCCGACGGGTCGGCCACGGCCGGCATGTCCGCCTACGACTCCATCTACGCCGACGCCCGCTCCTGGATCCAGGACGGCACGGTCGACTACGTCGCCCCGCAGCTCTACTGGCCGCGCGGCTTCAAGGCGGCCGACTACAAGACGCTGACGGCCTGGTGGGCGGGCGCGGTCAAGGGCACCGGCGTCCAGCTCTACATCGGCCAGGCGCTCTACCAGGTCGGCACCAAGACCAACGCCGCCTGGGCCAACCCGGGCGAGCTGTCGGCGCACCTGACGGTGAACCGGCGCTACGAGCAGGTCGACGGCGACATCTACTTCAGCGCCAAGCAGCTCCTGACCAACCCGCTCGGCGCGATCGACCGGGTGGCCAAGGAGCACTACAGCCGTCCGGCGCTGCTGCCGATCATGGAGGACCGCGGCGGCGAGGCTCCCGGCAAGCCGGCCGGCGTCAAGGCGAGCGGCTCCACCGTGTCCTGGACGCCGTCCGAGGGGGCGCGGGCCTACGCGGTGTACCGGGTGCCGGAGTCGGGCAAGGACTGCCACACCACCGACGCCCGCAACCTGGCGGCCGTGGTGACGACGGCGTCGTACTCGGCCAAGCCGGGCACGTACCTGATCACCTCGCTCGACCGCCAGCACCACGAGAGCAAGCCGGTGAAGGTCAAGGTGGGCTGAGACCGTCCCGCCGTCCCGCCCGCCGACGCCACGCCCGGGATCCGGGCGTGGCGTCGCCGTGTTCCGGATGCTCAGCGGCCGGTCTGCGCCCAGGCGCGGACCAGGGCGGCGACCGCCTGGTCGAGGAGGGCGGGCGGCAGGGCGAAGCTGAGGCGCAGGCGGTCGCGGTGGCGGCCGTCCGGGGAGAACAGGGAGCCGGGGGCGACGGCCACGCCCTGCTCGCGGGCCGCCGCGGCGAACCTGTCGGTGTCGGCGCCCGGCAGGCGGGCCCACACCGACAGGCCGCCCTGCGGGCGTGACCAGGTCCACGACGGCAGGCGCGCGGACAGCGCGGCGGTGAAGTGGTCGCGGCGGCGGGCCAGCTCGGCGAGCCAGGCCGGCACGGGGTCGCCGTCGAGCAGGTCGGCGGCCAGCCGCTGGGAGACGGCGCTGGTGGCCAGGTCGGCGTCGAGCTTGGCCTCCAGCAGCCGGGCCAGCAGCGGCTCGGGGGCGGTGAGCCAGCCCACCCGCAGGCCGCCCCACAACACCTTCGACAACGAGCCCACCGTCACCGTGCCGTGCGGATGGGCCAGGGCCAGCGGCTCCGGCGGCGTCCGGCCGTCGAACACCACGGGCGCGAGGGTCCGGTCCTCCACCAGCGGGACGTCCGCCGCCGCGGCCAGCTCGGCCACGTGCCGCAGGTCGGCCACGCGGCCGGTCGGGTTGTCCACGGGCAGCGCGTACACGGCGGCCGGGCGGTGGCGGGCCAGCGCGTCGCGCACGGCGTCCGGGTCGGCGAGGTCCACGGGGACGGCGTGGGCCCCCGCGCGCCGGAACACGCTGAGCGCGCCCCCGTAGGCCGGGTCGCCGGCCAGCACGCGGTCGCCGGGCCGCAGCAGCACCCGGGTCGCCAGGTCGATGCCCTGCTGGGCTCCCGAGGTCACCAGGATCTCGCGGTGCGGCCCGGGGTCCAGGGCGGCCAGGACGGCGCGCAGCCGCGAGTCGCCCATGGCGTCGTAGCCGTGGCCGCTCGGCGCGCGCATCAGGGCGGCGGCGTCCAGCGGGGGCACCGCCAGGTGCGAGGGGTCGGGGACGACCGAGGTCGACAGGTCGGCCAGCACCGCGCCGCCCTGGAGCAGGCCGCCGAACGTCGGGACGCCCAGCACGTACGTGCCGCTGCCGTGCCGGCGTTCGCACAGGCCCTCCTCGCACAGGGCGTTGAAGGCGGCGGCGACCGTCCCGCGGCTGAGCCCGACCGCCTGGGCCAGGTCGCGCTCGGAGGGCAGGCGGGTGCCAGGGGCGATGGCGCCGGTCTGGGCCAGGTCGGTCAGCGCTCCCGCGAGCCGCCGGCTGGCCGTGCCCTCGTGGAGCCGGAGCCGGTCGCGGACCAGGGCGACAAGGTCTTCTTCTCTTCCCACGCCACTATTATCCGGTTACTGTGCCACTTATCAATGAATTGGCCTACATCTTGTGATCGTTAGCGGCCATTTACGGAGAGGAGCGGCACGATGCGCGAAGCCGAGCACATCTGGATGGACGGCGAGCTGGTGCCCTGGGGCGAGGCCCGCGTGCACGTCCTGACGCACGCCCTGCACTACGGCACCGCCGTGCTGGAGGGCACCAGGGCCTTCGACACGCCGGACGGCCCGGCGGTGTTCCGGCTGGACGAGCACCTGCGGCGGCTGGCGCGCAGCGCGCGGATCATCGGGATGCCGCTGCCGTACACCTTGGAGGAGCTGCGCGCGGCCACGCTGGCCACGGTCGCGGCCAACGGCCAGTCCTCGTGCTACATCCGCCACCTGGCCCACCGCGGCTACGGCGAGATGGGCGTGGCGGCGCGCGGCTGCCCGACGGTGGTCTCGATCGCGTCCTGGGAGTGGGGGGCGCTGCTGGAGGCGGGCGTGCGGCTGATGACCAGCTCCTGGCAGCGCAACGACCACCGGGTGACGCCGACCGCGGCCAAGGCCACCGGTCCCTACCTGAACTCGGTGATGGCCAAGTCCGAGGCCCTGCAGGCGGGCTTCGACGAGGCGGTGCTGCTGAACGCGGCCGGCAACGTCAGCGAGTGCACCGGCGCCAACGTCTTCGTCGTGCGCGACGGCGTCCTGACCACGCCTCCGCCGCACGCCGGCGCGCTGGAGGGCATCACGCAGGACACCGTCGCGCGGCTGGCCGCCGACCTGGGGCTGACGGTCACCAGGGAGGATCTGCTGCGCACCGACCTGTACACGGCCGACGAGATCTTCGTCTGCGGCACGGCGGCCGGGATCGTGCACGTCAGCGCGGTCGACCACTGCGAGTTCGGCGGCCCCGGGCCGGTCACCGGCAAGCTGGCCGACGCCTACGACGCGGCCGTGCACGGGCGCGACGACCGCTACCGCCACTGGCTCACCCCCGTGCGCGCCTGACGGACCGCGCCCGCCGCCGCCCGTGAGAAGGTAGGGGAACCGGTGGCGCCGGATCGCGAGGTGCTCTAGCGTGCCACGGACGTCATCGATCGCGGGAGGTCGTCGGGGTGAGGCGCGCGCTCGTGGTGCTGGCCGTTCTGGCCGGTTCCGTACTGCTCGGCCTGCAGGGCACGGCCACGGCCGAAGGCTCGGCTCCCGGCGCGGGCAGGGTGGCGCTCATCGGCGTCCCCGGCCTCGGCTGGGACGACGTCGACCAGGCCGACGCCCCCAACCTGTGGGAGCTGACGCGCGGCAGCGCGATCGGCTCGCTGTCGGTGCGCACGGTCAGCAACATCACCTGCCCCTACGACGGCTGGCTCACGGTGTCGGCCGGCACCAGGTCGGCCGCCGGATACGCCTGCGGCGCGCCGCCCGCCCCCGAGACCCGGGGCGCGGGCGCGGTCATCCCCGACTACCGCTACCTCATCGACGTGGCCGGGCAGCGCAACGCCGGCATGCTGGGCGAGGCGCTGAAGGCCGCGGGCCGGTGCTCGATCGCGATCGGCCCCGGAGCCGCGCTCGCGCTGGCCGACCGGCAGGGCGCGGTGCAGCGCTACCACGCCTCCCCGCTCCAGGTCCGCACGGCCGACCTGGAGCAGTGCCCGCTCACCGCCATGGACGTCGACGACCTCGTCCACCCCTACCTGGCCGGTGGCAAGCTGCCCAAGGTGCCCGAGCAGCTCGGCCCCAAGGAGCGCCGCGACGCGCTGCGCCTGGCCGACGCCAAGGCCGGCGCGCTGCTGTCGATCCTGCCGCCCGGCACCACCGTGCTGCTCGCCGGCCTGTCCGACCACGGTTCCGTGCCCCACCTGCGGGTGGCCGCGCTGCGTGAGCCGGGGGCGCAGGGGCGGTTGCTGGGCGCGGCCTCGACCCGCCGCGCCGACATCTCGATCCTGCCCGACCTGACCGCGACCGTGCTGGCCCGGCTCGGGGTGCCGGCGCCGGCCACGGTCGTCGGGGTGCCGCTGCAGCTGGGCGAGACCGGCGCGACGATCGATCGGCTGCGCCGGGCCGACGCGACCGCGCAGGCCATCCGGTCGGTCAAGGGCGTCTACTTCACCGTCGTGGCGGTGTTGCAGGTGCTGTTCTACGTGGTCGCGTTCCTGCTGCTGCGGCGGCGCAAGGGCCTGTCGCCGGTGCGCCTGGCCGCGGTCGCGCTGGCCGCCCTGCCGGTCTCCAGCTACCTGGTCAACCTGCTGCCCTGGTCGTCCCTGCCGCAACTGGTCGCGGGGGTGCTGGGCTGGGTCGTCGTGATCACCGGGCTGGCCTTCGCCGGGCCCTGGCGGCGCCGTCCGCTCGGCCCGCTCGCCGTGGTGGCCGGCGTCACCGCGCTCACGCTCGCCGGCGATCTGCTGACGGGCACGACGTTGCAGCTCAACAGCGTCATGGGTTACAGCGCCGAGGTCGGGGCCCGCTACTACGGCCTGGGCAACATCCCGTTCGCGCTGCTGGCCACCGGCACGCTGCTGGCCACCACCGTGATCGCCCACCGCTGGCCGGGGCGGCCCGGGGTGGCCGCGATCGTGGTGCTCGGGGCGTTCGCGATGGTGCTGGGCGGCTCGGGCATGGGCAGCGACTTCGGCGGCGTGATCGCGTTCGTGCCGGGCATCGCGGTGACCGCGCTGCTGGTGGCCGGCAAGCGGGTGTCGATCGTGAAGCTGGGGGCGTTCTGCGTGGCCGGGGCGGTGATCGTGATGACGTTCGCCGTGCTCAACTACCTGCGTCCGCCCGACGAGCAGACGCACCTGGGCCGGTTCGTCGGCCAGGTGCTCAGCGGCGAGGCGTTCGAGGTGATCTTCCGCAAGCTCCAGGCCATGCTGGCCACGCTGCTCAGCCCCAACCTCATGCCCATCGTGATCGCGGCCGTGGCCTTCCTCGTCTACGCGATCCTGCGGCCCGAGCAGGCCAGCGCGGGCGTGGTGCCCGCGGCGTTCCGCCACTCCCCCGCCCTGCGCGCCGGCCTGATCGGCACGCTGGTCAGCGGGGTGATCGGGATGCTGGTCAACGACTCGGGCGCCGCGGTGCTGTCGATGGCTCTGGCGCTGGCCGTGCCGCTGCTGCTCGCGGCGGGCATCGGCGCGCTCGGCCGCGAACAGCCGGCCGAGTCCCCCGCCCCCGCCCGCCTGGCCCACACCGGCGACTGACAGCTCGGGCGGCGGGCCCTGGATCGACGCCGCCGACCGGCGCCGCGCGCTGTGGGCCCGCGACCGGGGTCGCTAGCCCTCCCAGGCGTCGGCCAGCAGTTGCCGGGTGTCGTGCAGGAGCTGGGGCAGCACCTTCGTCTGCGCCACGACCGGCATGAAGTTGGTGTCGCCGCCCCACCTCGGCACGACGTGCTGGTGCAGGTGGGCGGCGATGCCTGCGCCCGCGACCTGGCCCAGGTTCATGCCCACGTTGAAGCCCTGGGCGCCGCTGGCCTTGCGCAGCGCGCGCAGCGACCGCTGGGTGAACTCGCCCAGCTCGGCGACCTCGGCCGAGGTCAGCTCGTCGTAGCCGGACACGTGCCGGAAGGGCACGACCATCAGGTGGCCGGAGTTGTACGGGTAGAGGTTGAGGACGGCGTACACGACCTCTCCCCTCGCCACGATCAGGCCGTCCTCGTCGCTCATCCGGGGGATCTCGTCGAACGGGCAGCCGTCGCCCGGCCCGGTGCCCGTCGGCTTGTTCTCGCCCTTGATGTAGGCCATGCGGTGCGGGGTCCACAGCCGCTGGAAGTTGTCGGGCGCCCCGGCCCCTGCCTGATCGTGCATACCCAGCAGCATAGGTCCCCGCGCCGAGGGCATGCCCTTCCGGCGTGATCCCCCGCCCTTCGCGACGGGCCTAAGGTGAGGGCATGGCACAGCAACTCGAACCCATGCCCGCCGACTGGCAGCGCGCCCTGGCCGTCGTGGCCCACCCCGACGACCTGGAGTACGGCTGCGCCTCCGCCGTCGCCACCTGGACCGACGCCGGGCGCGAGGTCTCGTACCTGATCGCCACCCGCGGCGAGGCGGGAATCGACACGCTCGACCCGGCCGCGTGCGGGCCGGTGCGCGAGCGCGAGGAGCGGGCCAGCGCCGCCGTGGTCGGGGTGACCACCGTGGAGTTCCTCGACCACGCCGACGGGGTCGTCGAGTACGGGACGGCGCTCAGGAGGGACATCGCCGCCGCCATCCGCAGGCACCGCCCGGAGCTGGTGATCACTCTCAACCCCGACGACACGTGGGGCGGCACGTACTGGAACACGCCCGACCACCGGGCGGTGGGCCGGGCCGTGCTGGACGCCGCCGGAGACGCCGGAAATCGCTGGATATTTCCCGACACCGACGCCGCGCCCTGGAACGGCGTGCGCTGGGTCGCCGTCGCCGGCTCCAACTCCCCCACCCACGCCGTGGACGTCACCGACGGGCTGGAGCGGGGCGTGCGGTCGCTGCTGGAGCACCGCGCCTACATCGAGGCCCTCACCGACCAGGCCCCGGAGGTCTACGCCCGCGAGCTGATCGAGGGCTCCGCGCGGGAAGCCGCCGAACGCTTCGACGGCCGCCCGGCGGTCGCCTTCCGCCTCTACCCCCGCTGAGCTCTACCGCCGACTTCCCCGGCCGAGTTTCCCTGCTGACATCCGGCCGGGGCCTGAGCCCCGGCCGGGCCGAAAGCGGCGGGTCAGACCTGGACGCGGTGTTCCACGGCGTTGACGATCTCGGCGATGGCCTCCTCGACGGGCACGCCGTTCTTCTGCTCGCCGTTGCGGTAACGGAAGGACACCGCGCCGTTGGCGATGTCGTCGTCACCGGCCAGCAGCATGTACGGGACCTTCGCCTTCTGCGCGTTGCGGATCTTCTTCTGCATGCGGTCGTCGGCCGCGTCGACCTCGACCCTGATGCCCCGCTCGCGCAGCCGCTTGGCGACGTCCTGGAGGTAGGGCACGTGGGCGTCGGCGATCGGGATGCCGACCACCTGCACCGGCGCCAGCCACGCGGGGAACGCCCCGGCGTAGTGCTCGACCAGGACGCCGAAGAACCGCTCGACCGAGCCGAACAGCGCCCGGTGGATCATGACCGGCTGCTGCCGGGAGCCGTCGGCCGCCTGGTACTGCAGGTCGAACAGCTCGGGCAGGTTGAAGTCGAGCTGGATGGTGGACATCTGCCAGGTGCGGCCGATGGCGTCGCGCACCTGGACGGAGATCTTCGGCCCGTAGAAGGCCGCGCCGCCCGGGTCCATCACCAGGTGGAGGTTCTCGGCCTCGGCCACCTCGCGCAACGTGGTGGTGGCCTCCTCCCACACCTCGTCGGAGCCGACGAACTTCTCCGGGTCCTTGGTGGACAGCTCCAGGTAGAAGTCCTCAAGGCCGTAGTCGCGCAGCAGGTCGAGGACGAAGCGCAGCAGCGAGGTCAGCTCGTCGCGCATCTGCTCGCGGCTGCAGTAGATGTGGGCGTCGTCCTGGGTCAGGCCGCGCACCCGGGTCAGGCCGTGGACCACGCCCGACTTCTCGTAGCGGTAGACCGTGCCGAACTCGAACAGCCGCAGCGGCAGCTCGCGGTAGGACCGCCCGCGCGCCCTGAAGATCAGGTTGTGCATCGGGCAGTTCATCGGCTTGAGGTAGTAGCGGGCGCCCTCCAGCTCCATGGGCGGGAACATCCCGTCCTTGTACCAGTCGAGGTGGCCCGAGACCTGGTAGAGGTGCTCCTTGGTGATGTGCGGGGTGTTGACGAACTCGTAGCCGGCCTCCTCGTGCCTGCGCCGCGAGTAGTCCTCCATCACCTTGCGGATCACGCCGCCCTTGGGGTGGAAGACCGCCAGGCCCGAGCCCAGCTCGT
The DNA here is from genome assembly GCF_044465525.1 of Nonomuraea sp. NPDC049646. NCBI lineage: Bacteria > Bacillati > Actinomycetota > Actinomycetes > Streptosporangiales > Streptosporangiaceae > Nonomuraea > Nonomuraea sp. NPDC049646. The sequence continues at coordinate 111,369 of NZ_JBITLU010000019.1, forward strand.
CGGGGAAGGAGAACAGGTCGAGCTCGGCGCCGAGCCTGCGGTGGTCGCGCCGCTCGGCCTCCTCCAGCATCTTCAGGTATTCGTCCTGCTTGTCGCGGGACTCCCAGGCGGTGCCGTAGATGCGCTGGAGCTGCGGGTTCTTCTCGCTGCCGCGCCAGTAGGCGCCGCCGGAGCGCATGAGCTTGAACGCCGGGATCGACCGGGTGGAGGGCACGTGCGGCCCCCGGCACAGGTCCTTCCAGCACAGCTCGCCGCTCTTGGGGTCGAGGTTGTCGTAGATCGTGAGCTGCCCGGCCCCGACCTCGACGCTCTCCTCGTCGGCCGCGCCGCCCTTGAGCCCGATCAGCTCCAGCTTGTACGGCTCGCCGGCCAGCTCCTCGCGCGCCTGCTCGTCGCTGACGGCCCGGCGGGAGAACAGCTGCCCCTGCTTGACGATCTCCCGCATGCGCTTCTCGACGCGCTTGAGGTCGTCGGGGTTGAACGCCTGCTTGACGTCGAAGTCGTAGTAGAAGCCGTTCTCCACGGGCGGGCCGATGCCCAGCTTGGCCTCGGGGAACAGCTCCTGCACCGCCTGGGCCATGACGTGCGCGGTGGAGTGGCGGACGATGGCCCGGCCGTCTTCGCTGGAGACCTCGATCGGCTCGACCACGTCGTCCTGGGCCAGCGGGTGGGCAAGGTCGCGCGGCTCGCCGTTGACCCGGGCCGCGATGACGGTGCGGCCGTCGGCCTCCAGCGCCTCACCGGCCGTCGTGCCGGCCGCGACCACACGCTCGGCTCCGGCGAGGGTGATGCGTAGCTCGGCTGACACGGTGTCTCCCTTGGATCGCGCTCGATGCCCGGCACCGAGGCTGGTTCGATGGTGAACACCGATGCTATCGCGGGTGAAACCCCAGCCTTGTCAGGTCCTGGCGGGTGCCGTGGAAGACGTTCCGGTCGAGCGGACTGCTGGCATATTGGTGAATTGTCCAGTCGCGCCACGGCGGCGGCACGAGGGGTTCGCCGCGCGGCTTCTCCGGGGAGGCGATCCACAGCGGGTAGTCGGCCAGGCCGGCGCAGTTCCCCGAGCGGGCGAACCAGTGGAAGGTGTAGATGAAGGGCCGCAGGCCGGCGTGCCGCTCGACGTGGTGGCACCAGCGGCGCGCGTACCTGGCGACCTGCTCGGGGCGCTGCCCGTCGCCGGTCTCCAGGTCGAGCGCCACCAGGTCGCCCCTGCGCAGGCCGCCCGCCGACCTGAGCACCGCCAGGAAGTGCCGGGCGTGCTCGATCGGGTCGCCCTTGGGCCGGGCGAAGTGGTACGCCCCGCACACCAGCCAGCTCTCGCGCATTCCCGACCAGTTGCGGGCGAACCACCGGTCGGTCCAGTCGCCGCCCTCGGTGGCCTTGGCGAAGGCGAAGGAGACTCCGGCCTCGGCGTGACCGGCCCAGTCGACGGAGCCCTGCCAGTTCGACACGTCTATGCCATGCAGCAAGCGCTTCACCTTGCCGGAGTTTATTGAGATGTCCCCCTATGAACCCTTCGACGCGCCGATGAGCAGCTCACGGGTACGTTCCCGCTCGGCGAAGGTCGCGCCGACGAAGTCGGTCACCCCGGCCTGGCGCAGCCGTTCGAGCTGGGCGAGCACGGACTCCTCGTCGCCGACCACCGCGACGTTCCCGGGCCCGGCGGCGCCCTCGCGGTCAAGCATGGCCCGGTAGGAGGGCAGCGTGCCGTAGACGGCGAAGATCTCGTTGGCCCGCTCGACCGCGGCGGCGGGGTCGTCGGTGACGCAGACGGGCAGCGCGCAGACGATCCGCGGCGCCGGGCGGCCCGCCTCCGCGGCGGCGGCGGTGATGGTCGGGGCGACGTGCTCGGCCACCGTCTTCGGGCCGGTCATCCACAGCACCGTGCCGTCGGCCACCGTGCCGGCCAGCTTCAGCATGCGCGGGCCGAGGGCGGCGATGAGCACCGGGAAGCCCGCGCCCGGCGTGGTGAGCCGCACGTCGGCCCTGATCGTCTCGCCCGCCGCCTTGACCTGCTCGCCCCGGCTGGCCGGGAGCAGCACGTCGAGGTACTCCTTCATGTGGCGGTAGGGGCGCTCGTAGCTGAGGCCGAACATGTGCTCGATGACGACCTGGTGCGACAGGCCGATGCCGAGCGCCAGCCGGCCGCCGAGCGCGGCGTTGGCCGTCATCGCCTGCTGGGCCAGGGCCGCCGGGTGCCGCGGGTAGGTGGGCACGACGGAGGTGCCGAGCTCGATGCCGGGCACCTGGGAGCCGGCCACGGCCAGCGCGGTGAGGGCGTCGAGGCCGAAGATGTGGGACAGCCAGGCGGAGGCGAAGCCGTCTTCGGCCGCCTGGGCGATCTCGTCGCGGAGCGCGCCGAGCGGGTCGGACCCTTGCCGTTCGTTCAGGAAATATCCGAAACGCATGGAAACAGAACTCCATTCTGGAGGCAGACGCGCCTGTATCTTCCCACGCCGCCGGGCGCGCTCACCCGTACGAAGGGGGCGAATTTGTAAAGTGGCCTCATGACGCACGATCGCGCAGGACAGCCCGCCCAGCCCGCCGACCTGGTCGACGTCGCCCGGCTGGTGACCTCCTACTACGCCCTGCACCCCGACCCCGCCGAGGTGGCGCAGCGGGTGGCGTTCGGCACGTCGGGCCACCGCGGGTCCTCGCTGCGGACGGCCTTCAACGAGGACCACATCCTGGCCACCAGCCAGGCCATCTGCGAGTACCGCGCCTCCCAGGGCACCGACGGCCCGCTGTTCCTGGGCATCGACACGCACGCGCTGTCCGAGCCCGCCCGCGTGTCGGCGCTGGAGGTGCTCGCGGCCAACGGGGTGGAGGTGCTGATCGACTCCCGCGACGGCTACACGCCGACCCCCGCCGTCTCGCACGCCGTCCTGCGGCACAACCGGGGCCGCACGTCCGGGCTGGCCGACGGCGTGGTGGTGACGCCGTCGCACAACCCGCCCTCCGACGGCGGCTTCAAGTACAACCCGCCGCACGGCGGCCCCGCGGACACCGACGCCACCTCCTGGATCCAGGACCGCGCCAACCAACTGCTGGCCGACGGCATGAAGGGCGTGTCCAGGATCTCCTACGCCAAGGCCCTCGACGCGGCCGGCCGCTACGACTTCCTCGGCGCGTACGTCGACGACCTGCCGTCCGTGGTCGACCTCGACGCGATCAGGTCGGCCGGGGTGCGCATCGGGGCCGATCCGCTGGGCGGGGCGAGCGTGGCGTACTGGGGCGAGATCGCCGAGCGCCACCGCCTCGACCTGACCGTGGTCAACCCGCTGGTCGATCCCACCTGGCGGTTCATGACGCTCGACTGGGACGGCAAGATCCGCATGGACTGCTCGTCGCCGTACGCCATGGCGTCGCTCATCGCGCAGCGGGACAGGTACGACATCGCCACCGGCAACGACGCCGACGCCGACCGCCACGGCGTCGTCACCCCCGACGGCCTGATGAACCCCAACCACTACCTGGCCGTCGCCATCTCCTACCTGTACGCCCACCGCGAGGGCTGGCCCGCCGCGGCCGGGGTCGGCAAGACGATGGTGAGCAGCGGCGTCATCGACCGGGTCGCCGCCTCGCTCGGGCGGCGTCTGTACGAGGTGCCGGTCGGTTTCAAGTGGTTCGTCCCCGGGCTGCTCGACGGGTCGCTCGGGTTCGGCGGCGAGGAGAGCGCGGGGGCCTCGTTCCTGCGGCGCGACGGCTCCCCCTGGTCCACCGACAAGGACGGGCTCATCCTCGCCCTGCTGGCCTCGGAGATCCTGGCGGTGACCGGCGAGTCGCCGAGCGCGCACTACCGCCGCCTGACCGAGCGGTTCGGCGAGCCCGCCTACGCCCGGGTCGACGCGCCCGCCACCCGCGAGGAGAAGGCGGTGCTGGCCAAGCTGTCGGCCGACCAGGTGACGGCGTCGTCGCTGGCCGGCGAGCCGATCACGGCGGTGCAGACCGCGGCCCCCGGCAACGGCGCGGCGCTCGGCGGGGTGAAGGTCTCGACCGAGAACGCCTGGTTCGCCGCCCGCCCGTCGGGCACCGAGGACGTCTACAAGATCTACGCCGAGTCCTTCAAGGGCCCCGACCACCTGGCCAAGGTCCAGGAGGAGGCCCGCTCGCTGGTCTCGTCCGCCTTGAGCTGAGCCGCCGGGCGGCTGGTCCTGGCGGCTCGCGGGGGTCGGCCGTCGAGCGGGCGGCTCAGCGGGGCAGTTCGCGGGCGGTGGCGGCGGGCATGCCGGTGCGGCCGAGGTCGGCGTGCCGGCCCGCCAGCACGCCCGCGCGGTAGCCCGTGCCGCTGGTCGTCGGGACGGACATGCGGATGCGCGGATACCGCGCGGCCACCGCCAGGTCGACCTCGGCCCGGCGGTCGGCCAGCACCAGCGCGGTGCCGGCCCCGGCGGCCTCGGCCTCGGTCGCGGCCCGCGACTCGGCCTCGCGCAGCAGCCGGTACACCTCGTCGGTGAACCCCAGCAGCCACGAGCGCCGGTAGGCCCGCGCGGCGGCGAGCTCGCCCGGCGGCCGTACGCGGGCCAGGCCGGAGGCCATCTGCAGCAGCAGCGACGTGGCCAGCACGTCGGCGCGTTCGAGGTCGGCGGCGAAGCCGAACACGTGCACCCGCTGGCCGCCGTCGCCGCGGCCGATCAGCAGCGGACGGCAGCGCACGGCCTGGGCGACCAGGCTGACCAGGCGGGCCTTCTCCCTGGCCCACGGGGCGGGCAGGGTGACGATCCGGTCGCCGGGGGTCTGGCGGGTGCCGGGCGGCGGGAGGGTGTCGATGCCGTACTTGGCCATCAGGGCGGAGGCGGCCGCCAGGAAGGTGGCCCGCTCGTGCTCGTTGTCCGTGCGTTCGGCCTTGGCCAGGAGTTTCCTGACGCGTTCGAGCGTGCGCTCCCGCAACCGAGCTCCCCCTACTTGGCCAGCACCCGCCCGTCGTCGGCGATGGCCGGGAAGGCGCCGGTGTCGACGATGCCGTGCTGCTGGTACAGAGCCTCGATCAGGGCGTGCGCCTGCGGCTCCAGCTTCCACAGGGCACGATACTCGCGCGCGGTGGCCAGCGAGATGCCGATCTCCTGGGCGATGTCCACCGAGCGCGGCACGATGCGCTTGGCGATCTGCCGGTCCCAGAACTCGCGGGCGGCCCTGATCTGGGCGGCGCGCTGGGCGGTGTCGACGACCTGGGGGGTGGCGTCGAACACCTCGACGTCCTCGTCCTCGTCCTCGACGAGTTCGGCCAGCGCGGGCGGCAGCGCCGGGCGGGCGGGCACGGGACGGTGGTCGGCCTCGGGCTCCCACGGCACCCGCGGGTCGGCGTCGATGAGGGCGTTGGTGTTGTACAGGGCGGCGATCTGGGCCAGCAGCGCCTCCTGGCGCGACTGGTCGACGGCCAGCCCGGTGTGCTCGACGGCCTGGTCCATGGCCTTGTCGAGCTTGGCCAGCGCGCCGCGCATCTTGCGCTCGGAGGCGCCGCCGTCGCGCAGCGCCTTGGCGCGCTTGGCGGCCAGGGCGACGCGGGTGAGCCGGCGGTGGGCGTCGACCTCGGAGGCGGTGCGGTCGCTGACCTCGGCCAGGCCCATGCGGACGAGCAGGCGTTCGGGGGTCAGGCGCCAGTTGATGCGGCCGGTGCCGCGGATGCGGTGGCGTTCGATGGCCATGCCGCGTTCCCAGAGCCAGGCGGCGACGAGCGGGGCGGCCAGGCGGAAGACGGCCTCGGGGAGGCTTCGGGCGTCCATGCTGGACAGGACGGCGGTCAGGCAGGTCAGCGCCCAGACCGCGATGCCGTCGATGCCGGCGGAGAAGTTCTCCCGCATGTTGCGGCGGGCGCGGACGGCCGAGGTGATGATGGCGACCTCGATGAAGGCGAACAGCAGCAGCCGGAGCGGTCCGTCCAGGCCCAGCACGTCTCCGGAGAAGCGCCACATGCCCTGGGCGGACACGCCGGTGGCGATGGAGGCGGCGACGACGGTGAGCACGTCCTCGACGGGACGGGGGGCGACGTAGCGGGCGAATAACCAGGTGCCCGCCTTCCAGGCCATCCGGAGCACCAGGAACGCCAGCACGAGCCCGGCCAGGCCCAGCAGGGCGATGACGGCGGTGGCGAACGGCTTCTCGGCGACGAAGGCTGCTATTTCCTCAAATGTCGGCATCAGTCACTATCCGCGAGGCTCAACTCCAGCTTGTCTTGCGACGAGATCATCGCAGACTGTCGCCCCCTTGTACGCCAAACGCCACCGATTTCCCCTGTCTCCCACCGGTTCCTGTGACACACGCCGTACCAGAAGGGGGTTGTGGCTAGTCGGCGGCCCGCGACCCGGCGCACAATGAGGCGCACCCCGGCCTTCCCGCACAGGTGGCCGGGCGGGCGGCCAGATGGACGATCGGGCGGGCGACCAGGTGGGACGTGAGAGTGAGCGGCAATTTCGTCCTTTCGGAGGGCAACAGCCGCCTGTCCGGATGGGACCATCTACCGAGGGATTTATCCCAACATAGTGCGATGTATCCCAGCAGGACGGATATCCATGTCTGACTCAGAGTTCCCCTTCGTCCAGTTCATGCGCGAGGACTTCGACCCGGTCGCCGAGCTCGGCCGCATCCGGGCCGAGCACGCCGTCTTCCCCATGAAGATCCCCGGCGACCAGACCGTGCACCTGGTCACGCGCTGGGAGGACGTACGCGGTGTGCTCGGCGACCACGAGCGGTTCAGCAACGACTTCGCCGGCATCTCCGGCCTGGGCTCCAACCAGGAGGACCCGGGCGGCCTCGGCTTCCGCGACCCGCCCGAGCACACGCGGCTGCGCAAGTACCTGACCCCCGAGTTCACCATGCGCCGCCTGCGCCGGCTGGAGCCGCGCATCGAGGCGATGGTCGAGGAGCACCTGGACCGCATCGAGGCCAAGGGCCCGCCCGCGGACCTGGTCGAGGACTTCGCGCTGCCGATCCCGTCGCTGGTGGTGTGCGAGCTGCTCGGCGTCCCGTACGAGGAGCGCGCCGACTTCGTCAGGATCAGCAAGGACCGGTTCGACCTGTCGGCCGGGCCGGAGGCGTCCCTGCAGGCGATCAACGACGCGATGGCGTACCTGGTGGACCTGGTCGCCCGCGAGCGGCGCGACCCCGGCGAGGGCCTGCTCGGCCAGCTCCTGCGCGAGCACGGCGACGACCTCGACGACCGCACGCTGGCCAGCATGTCCGACGGCCTGCTCACCGGCGGGCACGACACCAGCACCAGCATGCTCGCCCTCGGCGCGCTCTGGCTCATGCGCCACCCCGAGCAGGCCGCCAAGGTGCGCGAGGTGGACGGCTACGTCAACGACGTCGTCGAGGAGCTGCTGCGCTACATGACGGTCGTCCAGGTGGCCTTCCCGCGCTTCGCCCGCGAGGACCTGGAGCTGCACGGCGTGCCGATCAAGAAGGGTGAGATGGTGCTGTGCTCGCTGACCGGCGCCAACCGCGACCCCTCGCTGGGCCCGGACATGGACGAGGTGCGCCCCGGCCGCGAGACCGCGCGCTCGCACCTGGCCTTCGGCCACGGCATCCACCGCTGCATCGGCGCGCCGCTCGCGCAGATGGAGATGCGCATCGCCTTCCCCGCCCTGCTGCGCCGCTTCCCGGACCTGCACGTCTCGGGCGAGGTGCCGTTCAGGGAGCTGGCCATCGTGTACGGGGTCAAGGAGCTACCCGTCGCCTGGTAGAGCGGTTACGTTCACAGTGTGAACGAGCCCGTCATCGATCTGGCCTCGATCGGCGCCGTCGTGTTCGACATCGACGGCGTGGTCACCGACACCGCCCGGGTGCACGCGGCCGCCTGGAAACACGTCTTCGACGCCTTCCTGCGCGGCCGCTGCGACCCGTTCGACGTGCGCGACGACTACCTCCGGCACGTCGACGGCCGGCCGCGGCTCGACGGCGTGCGCACCTTCCTCGCCGCGCGCGGCCTCACCGTGCCCGAGGGCGGCCCCGACGACGAGCCCGGCGCGCCCACCGTGCACGGGCTCGGCCTGGCCAAGGACCACATCTTCATCGCGCAGGTGGACAAGTACGGCGTGGCCGCCTTCCCCGCCACCGTGGCCCTGCTGCACGAGCTGCGCCACCGGGGCGCCCGCACGGCCGCCGTCTCGGCCAGCCTGCACGGCCGCCGGCTGGTCGCCGCCGCGGGCGTGGCGCACCTGTTCGACCTCATCGTGGACGGCGGCGACGCGGCCCTGATGAACCTGCCGGGCAAGCCGGACCCCGCCCTGTTCCTGGAGGCCGTGCGCCGCCTGGCGCTGCCCGCCGGACGGGCCGCCGTGGTGGACGCGGCGCTGCCCGGCGTCCAGGCGGGCGGCAAGGGCGGCTTCGGGCTGGTGGTGGCGGTCACCCGGGACGGTCCGGGCGACGCCGCCGCGCTGGCCGGGCACGGCGCGCACGTCGTGGTGCCCGATCTGGGCGAGCTCGGCGTGCGCGGCAGGGTCCTACCCTTTAAGGCGTGACGGTGCTGATCGATCCCCCCGACTGGCCGGGGCCGCGCGGCCTGATGTGGTCGCACCTGGTGAGCGACAGCTCGCTGGAGGAGCTCCACGCGTTCGCGGCCCGGCTCGGGGTGCCGGGCCGGGCCTTCGACCGCGACCACTACGACGTCCCCGAGACCGTGCACGCGCGGGCGGTGTCGCTGGGCGCCGAGCCGGTCAGCTCGCGCGAGCTGCTGCGCCGCCTGATCGCCGCCGGTCTGCGCCGCCGCAAGCGCCGCGACCCCTAGCCTTCCGCCAGACGGGCCAGCTCGGCGGTCATGTTGGCGCGGGCGGCCTCCTCCCACAGCTCGCGGGCCCGGTCCGTACGGTAGAGCCGCGGCGCGGCCAGCAGCCTGCGCAGCACCTGGGCACGGCCCTGCCGGAACAGGTCGTCGGGCACGTGCGCGTACTCGCGGCGGATGCCGGCGGCGTAGGCGTCGTAGCCGGGGCGGCCCAGCACGGCCAGGTCGGCGTCGCACAGCACGGCCCCGTCGCGGTCGCCGGCGGCCACCGTGTCGTGGGCGGCGGTCAGGCGGACCAGCCGGGCGGTCGCGGCGACCCGGCCGGGCGGCACCCCGCAGCGCGGCAGGCGCGCCTGGGCGAGCTGGGCGCTGCGCTCCTCGTCCCAGCCGGGCCTGCCGTCGTAGACGGCGTCGTGGAACCAGGCGGCCAGGCGCACGGCGGCGGGGTCGGCGGCCTCCCCGGCCAGGTCGTCGACGGCGGCCAGCACGGCGGCGAGGTGGGCCAGGGTGTGGTAGCGGCGGTGGGGCTCGGCCCAGCGGGCGATCAGCTCGGCGCCGACGGCCGGCGCGGCCGGGGAGCCGCCCGCGAGGGCGAGCCACCCGGCGGCGAGCCGGGCCCTCGACGCGGGGTCCGGGGGGTCGTGGAGCACGCCTCCACCGTAGTCGCCGGGGCGGTACGTCCCGGCGTTGTGTCCTTGAATACACCCGGTATTTACCCGGCTGTCCCACCGCTCTGCCTGTCCGTACGGGGACCTGGTTCCCCCCGGAAAGGAGACAGCGACATGGCGACCGGTGAGTTCCAGGTGATGAAGGTTCCGGCCGAGCAGCTGACCGGCGTGCTGCACGGGCAGGTTGTCGACCCGGGCGCGCAGCCCACGAACGTCGTCAGATGCGGCGAGGGCTGGACCGTTGACGTGACCTGGGAGGTGGCCGGCGAGCTGGTCGACTGGCTCGCGGGACGGTGGCACGTGGAGATCATCGCCGACCTGTTGGGAGGCGGTGAGACCCGTCATCCCTCGCCTCCCGTGGAGATGACGTTCACCCCTGGCTCGGGACGGTACACCGCGTCGGTCCCGATGCGCGGCCAGCTCGGCCCGGGCACCTATGACCTGGTGGTCAACCTCACCACGACGACGGCCGCCGGCTCCGCGGGGGCGCTCGGCGGCTTCGTCGTGATCAGCAAGATATCGGTGCGGGAATAGCCGGCCGCCGCCCCGGGCCCCTCCCGGGGCGGCGGGCACGCCGCAGGGGCTCGGATCGCCCTGCAACCACACCGCAAGTCACCCGCCCTACGCTCCGGGCGGCGGTCACGGGGAAAGCGAGACCGCCGCCCTGTATCTCACGTCACCGGACGCGCTCTGACCCGGTGAGGATCGACGGTCCCAGGGGGGACCACTGACGGGAGACCTCATGTCCGAAGTGGAACAAGCGCTTGCGCCAGGCGCTCCGATGACGGCGGACGACGTGCTGCGCATCGCCGCCTGCAAGGACAGGAACCCTGCGCTTGAGGCCATGGTCATCGCCCATGGCTACCACCGCGTCGCCGGGGACCTCGCCCAGCGGCTGGGCCAGGACGCGACAAACTGGTACTGCTACGCCAAATGGACCTCCAAGGCGGTCGCCGAGAGCCTCGACCTGACTCCGGGCTCGCCCTTCCTGACCGGTTTCGGCGACCGGCTGCACGTGCCCGCCCGCCTGCGCCGCGTGTTCCGCGCCATGTTGCTGACCCTGCTCGGCCCCAGCTACCAGCTCGGGCTGGCGCTGGCCAACCGGGCGATCTTCCTGGAGACCGCGAGCCTGGCGGCCAACCTGTGGAACGGCACGCCCGACTGCTACGTCAAGGTGAGCCCGGAGTCGGAGAACACGCCGATGCCGCCGGAGTTCCTGTCCGGGCTGCTGGAGGAGGCCGACGAGCGCTACCTGCGGGACGCCGCCCTGCTGCTGCGGCAGGCGCACGCGGCCACCGACCCGGACGAGCGGGCCGAGCTGATGTTCGGGGCGAGCGTGGCGCTGTCGGCGTACGAGCAGAAGCGCGCGCAGAAGGCTCTGGAGCTGGTGCTGTACCGGCCGGTGCGGTGGCTGACCCGGATGTCGTGGCGGTCGCTGCGCTCGCTGGTGACCCGGCGGCCCTACCCCCGCTTCCCGCTGTTCAGCGCCCGGCACGAGGACCAGCCGTGGCTGACGCGCGTGCTGGAGGCCAAGTGGTCCTCGCTCTACACCCGTCACCTGTTCGCCGTGCGCACGCCGCTCAGCGACGTCAGGGTCGGCCGGCCGCTGGCCCCGCCGCCGGGCGTGGACATGGCGCTCGCCTGGCGGCCGATCAGGAACGAGAAGGTGCGCAAGCTCGCCGAGGAGTTCATCCCGGACGACGTCGAGCAGGCCACGGCCGGGGTGACCGACTGGGTGTCCTACCCCGACCGCATGCGCTTCATCGTCGGCTACTTCCGCACCTACCAGCGGGTGGGCGCGCTCTACGACCCGCCGTTCGGGCCGGAGCTCACCGCGGCCCTGGAGGCGGAGACGGCCCGCGGCACGCTGCCGGAGCCGGTCCCCGAGGCGCCGCGAGCCGACCGGCTGCTCCCCGGGATGCGGCGCAAGGTCTACGCCTTCCCCGAGGAGACCGATCCCGACGCCTACGAGATGGCGCGCTTCGACTTCGAGCCCTTCCTGGAGGCGATCCCTCTTGACCGGTCAGGAAACTAGGACTCAGTCCAGAAAGTCCCTGGTGATCTCGCGGTCCTGCAAGAGCCCGCGCAGCCTGGCGAAGCAGCGGGCGCGGGTGGGGCCGATGCTGCCGACCGGCCGGCCCAGCCGGCGGGCGACGTCCACGTAGTGCGGCTCGGAGGTTTCCGTGAGTGCTCGAAACAGCACGCGCTGGGCCGCGGGCAGCTCCTCGACCAGCTCCTCCAGCGTGCCGGCCAGCCAGATCCTGGCCAGTTCCCTGTCCACGTCGTCCGTGCTGCCGAGCGTGTCGAGGTCGGGCGTGCAGATCTCCCGGGTGCGCCTGGTCAGCTTCAGGCACTCGCGGAAGGCGATCGTGGCCAGCCAGCCGGGCATGCGCTGGGGGTCCTCGACGCTCTTGAGGTTCTGCCAGGCCAGCAACCAGGTGGTCTGGAGCACGTCCTGGGCGTCCTCGTGGCCGAGCCGGAAGCGCCGGATCCTCGACCGCAGCATCGGGGTGAACTCCTCGACCAGCCGCTCCCATGCCTGGGCGTCGCCTGCCTGGGCGTCCGACACGAGGCCGGCGGTGTCGCGGCGCTCCAACGTATCCAACTGCATCATCGTCTCCCCGCCGGCCGGGGTCCTCGGGGGTCAACCTCGTTCGACCGGCCCCCCAACGGTGCTCCCGGCGGCCTTCGCGCACTGTCGCGGACGACACAGTGCGGGTGTGGCGCTCGTCACATTCGGGAGATCGCTTACCACTTACTGCCCGATCGGCGTTCGCGTCCTAAAGTTCTTCCATGAGCGCCAGCAGCGGGGCGGTTCCACACGACGTCCAGGCGGTCGCCGCCGTGCTGGCGGAGGTTCCGCTGTTCCGCGTGCTCGGACCGGACGGCATCACGAGCACCGTGCGCGCCGGGGTGGCCCGCAGATACCGCAACGGGCAGATCATCCTGCACCAGGGCGATCCGGGCGAATCCCTGTACGTGCTGCTCGACGGCCTGGTGAAGGTCGTCTTCACCACCGAGCACGGCGACGAGATCGTGCTCAACATGCTGGGCCGCGCGGAGACCTTCGGCGAGATGGCGCTGCTGGACGACTCGCCGCGGTCGGCGTCGATCATCGCCGTGCGCCCCTGCTGGATCTTCGCCCTTCCCAGGGCGCGGCTGCTGGAGCTGATGCGCGAGCATCCCGGGCTCGCCGACGAGTTCCTGCGCATGCTCGGGCAGATGGTGCGCAGGCTCACCGGGCAGGCCGCCGACCTGGCCTTCCTCGACCTGGGCGGACGCCTGGCCAAGCTGCTGCTGCAACTGTCGGTCAAGCGCGGCCAGACCCAGGGCCCGGTCGTGGACATGCCGGGGCTGACCCAGTCGGACCTGGCCGCGCTGATCGGCGCGTCCCGTCCGGCGGTCAACCGGGCCCTGCAGTCGCTCGCCGCCCGCGGCCTCATCGCCATGAAGGGGCGGACCATCACGTTGCTGGACGTCGAGGCGCTGCGCAAACGCGGGGGCCTCTGACCGGATCTGGAGTACGGCGAACATGAACGAGCACGACAACGCCCCCGCCGAGCGCTGGCCGGCGGAACGGTTCCGGCAGTTACGGCAGCAGGCCGACCCGGACATCGACAAGATCGTGGCCGGCTACCTGGAGACCAGGCCCGAAGGGGAGAACGCCCTGTCCCTGCTGCGCGCGGTCGTGGTGGAGCTCGGCCGGGCCAAGCGGGAGGCGCGGGCGCCCTCGGGCGAGACCGGCCCCTCGGCCATCTTCGACGCCATCGACTTCGACAAGGACCTGCCCGAGTGGGGCGGCGACGCCGAGCTGCTGGCCCGCGGCCAGGCCGTCTTCTCCGACTACGGGCTGTACCAGTCGGTCGCGCTGTTCTGCAAGTGCCTCCCCATGGCCTACGTCGAGATCTCCAGCGCCAAGGTGCTGGCCGGGGTGTCCGACCTGGCCACCCACAGCCTCACCCGCCGGGTCGCCGAGACCGGCCAGATGCTGGTGGACGTCATGGGCCTGAAGGCCACCGACAGCCTGCGGCCGGGCCGTCCCGGGCACACGACGGCGATCGGGCTGCGCATCCTGCACTCGTTCGTGCGCGCGCTGGCCACCGAGCACTTCGGCGACGACTGGGACACCGCCAGGTTCGGCCCGCCGGTCAACCAGGAACTGCTGCTGGCCACCATCTTCGACTTCTCGGTCGTCACGTGGGAGGCTCTGGAGAGCATGGGGGTGCGCCTCAGCGACGACGACAAGGCCGCCCACCTGTACACGTGGAGCGTCTTCGGCCACCTCATGGGCGTCGAGGCGTGCCGCGACCGGCCGCTCACCCTCGACGACGTGCCGCCGGTCAGCGAACGGCTCGGCCGCCTGTACGAGTCGAGCGAAGAGGGCCGCAGGCTGATGGCCGTGCTGCTGGCGGAGATGGAGGAGTTCATGCACCTGGGCTGGCGCAAGCTGCCGCGCAGCCTGGTGCACTGGGTCTTCCGCGACGCCCGCTACAACGCCGCCCAGGTCCCGGCGCTGCTCGACGTGCCGCCCCCGGCGTGGTGGTTCAACGCGCTGTTCGCCGCGGCCAGGGCCGGCAACCGGTACGGCCGCCTGATGGGCCCGGTCGACGCGGTGGTGCGCTGGCTGGTGCGCCGGGCGGGCAAGCACATCGTCATCGCCATGATCGACCGCTACTCGGGCGGCCACGCCGCCTTCCAGATCCCCGAGGAGCTGGCCGCCCAGTGGCGCGTCCGGCAGTCGAAGGCCGCGCGCCGCACGCGCCGGCTGCGCCACAGCGTGCGCAAGGGCGTCCGCAAGGGCGTGGGCAAGGCCGCCAGGGCGCCCGTGCGGAAGGAGGGACCACCCGCGTGAGCACCCCGCACGAGCCGGGCACGCTGACCACGGCCACCATCCTGTTCACCGACGTGGTCAGCTCCACAGCCATGCGGATCAGGCTCGGCGAGGAACGCGCCAACGTCGTCTTCCGCCGGCTCTACCAGCTCCTGCACTCGGTGGTGACGGCCAGCGGCTCGACGTTCACCAAGAGCCTGGGTGACGGGCTGATGGCGGTGTTCGGCTCGGCCACGGCCGGGCTCGACGCGGTCATCGCCGTCGAGCAGGCCGTCGCGGCCGAGAACGAGCGGGCGCTGGAGAAGATCTCGATCAGGGCCGCGCTGGCGGCGGGCGACGTGTGCTGGGGCGTCGACGACGTCAGCGGGCTGCCCACGGTCGAGGCGGCCCGCCTGGTCGCGGTGGCCGAGGGCGGCCAGGTGCTCTGCACCGACCTGGTGCGCCGCCTGGCCCAGGGCCGCAGCCGGCACGAGTTCAAAGACCTGGGCCGGCTGCCGGGCAAGGGCCTGCGGGAGCCGATGCACGCCTACGAGCTCCACTGGCAGAGCGCCGACAACCAGCACGCCGGCGGCCTGGCGCCCTGGCTGGACAGCGGGCACGTGCTGCCGTTCGTCGGCCGGGACGAGGAGCTGCGGGCGCTGGAGGAGGAGCTGGGGGCGGCCGAGTTCGGCAGCGGGCTGGTGATCCTCCAGGGCGATCCGGGGGTCGGCAAGACCCGGCTGGCCTCGGTCGTGGCGCGGCGGGCGCTCAAGCGGCAGTTCACCGTGCTGGCGGGGCGGTGCACCGATCCGGCGCGGCAGGCGTACGAGCCGATCGCCGGGGCGGTCGAGCGGCTGGCCCGCACCTCGCCGGCGCTGCTGCTGCGGGCCGGGGTCGACCAGCAGTGCGGGCAGCTCGTCCGGCTGGCGCCCTCGCTGGCCGCTCCCCCGCTGTCGCTGGCCGTGCCGCCCGCCACCGAGCCGGTCTCCGAGCGCTACCACCTGATGGCCGCGGCCCGCACGCTCATCGAGCGCCTGGCCACCGTGCGGCCGGTGCTGCTGGTGATCGACGACCTGCAGTGGGCGACGCTGGAGTCGCTGCAGATGCTGCACTCCCTGATGTGGGACGCCGACTCGCTGCCGCTGCTGATCCTGGCCACCTCGCGCCCGGTGCCCGTCGAGTCGGCGATGCCCGAGCTGCACAAGCTGACCGCCGACGGGCGCCTGGTGCAGGTCTCCTCCTTCGGCATGGACGAGGTCAGCCGGGCCCTGTCGGAGGTGCGCAGCGACGGCGACCCCGAGCTGCTGTACCGGATCACCGGCGGGAACGCGTTCCTGGTCACCGAGGTGGCCAGGGAGCTGGCCGCGGGCGCCGACCTCGACGCGCTGACCGTCCCCGACTCGGTCACCCGCATGGTCCGGGCGCGCCTGGCCCAGCTCCACCCCGACGCCCGCGACCTGGTCAGCCTGCTGGCCGTGGGCGAGCGCATGGAGTCGGCCGCGCTGCGCCTGGGCCTCGGCCTGGACGAGGCGCGCTTCGTGGCCGCCGTCGAGGAGGCCATGGGCGCGGGCCTGGTGACCATGGCCGACGGCGGCCAGTGCCAGTTCTCCCACGAGCTGACCCGCACCGCCCTGTACGCCACGCTGTCGGCCCCCCGCGCCGGGCTGCTGCACGGCCGGGTCGCCGACGCCCTGTGCCAGGCCGACCCGCAGGCCATGGAGTCGCGCCCGTACGTCGTGGCCACCCACCTGCTGGCCGCCGCCGAGCACGGCCGCGACCCGCGCCGGACGGCCGAGGCCGCCGAGGCGGGCGTGCAGGCGGCCCGCCACGCGCTGGCCGGGCTGGCCCACCGCGAGGCGGTCACCTGGTACCAGCGGGTGCTCGGCCTGCTGGCCGACTTCCCCGGCGCCTCCCCGGAACGGCGCGCCGAGCTGCTGATGGACTGCGGCCGGGCGATGTGGATGGCCGGGCACCCGGAGGCGCGGGAGACCCTGCACCAGGCCGCCGAGCTGGCCAGGGAGTGCGGCCGCGACGACCTGATCGTGGTGGCCGCGCTCGGCGGCGACCGCGGCTTCTCCAGCATCTCCGCCGCCCCCGACCAGCGCCGCATCGCGCTGCTGACCGAGGCCCGCAAGCTGGTCGACTCCACCGACCTCAGCACCCGGGCGCTGCTGGCCGCCCTGCTCGCCTCCGAGCTGATCTGGGCGCCCGACGGCGAGCGGCGCTTCGCGCTGAGCGACGAGGCGGTGGCGCTGGCCCGCAAGTCGGGCGACCCGCGCACGCTGGCCAGCGTGCTCGGCATGCGCAGCCTGACGATCATCCCGGCCGACCCGCTGCACCAGCGTCACCGCGACGGCGACGAGATGCTGGAGGCGGCCCGCCGCACGGGCGACGACCTGGCGCTGTTCCACGCCTACGTGCAGCGCACCCCGCCGGTGCTGGACAGCGGCGACACCGCGCGCGCCGCGACGCTGCTCGACCAGGCCGACGAGCTGGCCCGCCGGCTGGCCCAGCCGCAGCTCAACTGGCTGATCGGCTACTCCAGGGCGGGCCTGACGCTCATGCAGGGCGACCTGGGCCAGGCCGAGACCGAGGCGCTGTCGGCCATGCGGCTCGGCACCGAGATCGGCCGCCGCCTGGAGGCCGTGGCCATCTACTCCGAGCAGATCTCCGAGATCCGCCGTCTGCAGGGCCGGTTGTGGGAGCTGCGCGACCGGCTGCGCCGCGCCGCCCAGGCGCCCCGGGTCGATCCGGTGCACGCCGTGCTGCGCTACCTGTGCGAGATGGGCGACGAGGAGGCCGGGCCGCTGCTCGACCGCATCCTGGCCGACCGCGGCGGCGTGCCGCCGCGCAACATGGCCCACCGGCCCGCCCTGGACAACCTGGCCGTGGCCGCGGCGCGGCTGCGCCGTCCCGAGCTGGCCGAGCGGCTGTACGCGTCGCTGGCCGCCGACGGCGAGACGTTCGGCCACGGCACGGTCGCCCACCACTGCGGCCACCACTACCTGGCCCACCTGTGCGTGACGATGGGCGACCCGGCGCGGGCGAGCGAGCACTTCGAGGCCGCCGCCGAGGTGCACGAGCGCAGCGGGGTGCCGCTCATGCTGGCCGAGTCGCTGCTCGACTGGGCCGACCTGCTCGACACCGCCGACGTCGGCGGCCCCCGGCCGGCCGCGCTGCGCGAGTGGTGCGCCTCCCTGCTGGCGGGCCGCGGCGCGCTGCTGCTCGACCGCCGGCTGCCCGCGCACCCCGTTTAACCTGCGGCGACATCGGGCAACCCGGCACGGGGGGCGCGATGAAGAGGTACGGGGTGCACGGATGGCCGGGGGATTTCCACCGATCGGGGCGTACGCGTTCCTGTCGGACTGTCACACGGCGGCACTGGTCGCGCCCGGCGGGGCGGTGGAATGGATGTGCGCGCCGCGCTTCGACGGCCCGAGCGTGTTCGCGCGCATCCTCGACCGGCGGCTCGGCGGGGCGTGGGAGTTCGACGTGGCCGGCGCGCGGGTCGAGGGGCGCGGCTACGTCGAGGAGACGCTGGTGCTGCGCACCCGCTGGGTCGGCCGCGACTGCGAGGTCGTGGTGCACGACTTCTTCGCCACCTCGCCGCCGGGGACGGGCGGCAGCGGCGTGGTGCCCGTCCGGCTGCTGGTGCGGTGGGCCAGGTGCGAGCGGGGGCGGGCGGTGGTGCGCTCGCGGGTGCTGGCCAGGCCCGACTACGCCACCCGCGAGGCCCGCTGGACGCCGCGCGACGGCGTGCTGGCCGAGGAGTCCGGCCTGCTGCTGACCGGCATGACAGAACCGGCGGAAGGGCCGTCCACGGGGCTCGTGGCCGAGACCACGCTCGGCGCGGGCGAGTCGTGGGCGGTCGCGCTGGACTACGCGGGGCAGGGGCACGCGCTCGTCCGCGATCCGGAGCGGCTGCTGGCCGACACGGTGCGGTCGTGGCGTTCGTGGTCGTCGCGGTCGGCCTACGACGGGGTGGGGGCGCGGCAGGTGCGGCACAGCGCGGTCGTGCTGCGCGGGCTGCTGTTCGACGAGAGCGGCGGGCTGCTCGCGGCGCCGACGACGTCGCTGCCGGAGTGGCTCGGCGGGCGGCGCAACTGGGACTACCGCTACGTGTGGCACCGCGACGCCGCGCTCATGGTGCTGGCGCTGCTGCGGCTCGGCCATCGCGAGGAGGCGGGCCGCTACCTGACGTTCCTGCTCGGCCAGTGCGCGATCCACGAGGGCGACCTGCCGCCGGTGTTCGGCATCGGCGGCGGGCCGGTCGCCGACGAGACCGTCCTCGATCACCTGGACGGGTACGCGGGCTCGCGTCCGGTGCGCATCGGCAACGACGCCGCCGGTCAGCACCAGCTCGACGGCTACGGCCACATCCTGGACGCGGCCATGGCCTACCACGACGTGACCGGCGAGCTGGACGGCGGCCCGGTGTTGTGGCGGCTGGTGGAGCGGGCCCGCGAGCGGTGGCGGGAGTCGGACGCCGGCATCTGGGAGGTGCGCGACGGCGAACGCCACTGGACCTACTCCAAGCTGTACGCCTGGGTCTGCTTCGACCGCGCGGTCCGGCTGGCGGAGGCCACCGGCGAGCCCGGCCTGCCCGTGGCGCGGTGGCGGGCCGAGCGCGAGGCCGTCCGCGCCGAGCTGCTGGAACGCGGCTACAACGCGGCCGTCGGCGCCTTCACCCAGTCCTACGGGTCCGACCAGGCCGACGGCTCGCTGCTGCGGCTGCCGCTGCTCGGCTTCCTGGACGGCGACGATCCCCGCGTGCTCGGCACCCTCGACCACATCCAGGCCCGGCTGGGCGAGGGCGGCGCGCTCGTCCACCGCTACGACCCCGAGACCACCCGCGACGGCGTGGACGGGCCGGAGGGGGCGTTCCTGATGTGCTCGTTCGAGATGGTCTCGGCGCTGGTGCTGGCCGGGCGGACGGCCGAGGCCCGCGACCGGTTCGAGACGCTGTGCGCGCGGGCCGAGCCGCTCGGGCTGTTCGCCGAGGAGATGACCGGCGACGGGCACATGACGGGCAACTATCCGCAGGCGTTCACGCACCTGGCGCTGATCGAGGCGGCGCTCAACCTCGACGCCTCCGGCACCGTCGAGGCCCTGCACGACTGGGCCGAGCACGGCGGCTGACCCCGGGCCTCCGAGGGCTTTCGGGGCGGCGGCCCCCGGCTTCGTGGCGACGGACATGACCGCCGAGCACCTCAGGCCGCCCGCGGGGGACGCGATCCGCGCAGAGGCCGTTCGGCCGGGTCGGGGAGGCCGACGAGATCGCCCGCCGCCGTGCTCCACCTGGCCTCGCCGGCGGCCGAATGGGCCGGCGGCGCCGTCCTCGACCTCGACGGCGCCTCCTACCTCCGCTGACGCCCGGAAATATCGGGAACCGCCCATCTTTCGGCCTGGCCGGGTAGCTTGCCGCACGGACATTCCCGAAGACCGAGAGAGGACGACCGGTTCCGATGACAACGCGCAAGCACATCGCACGGCTCATCGTCGGCGCGGGCACACTGGCGGCGGTGCTCGCCGTGAGCGGCGGGGTGGCCCACGCCGCCGGGCCGTACCCGTACGCGGGGGCGGACGACGTCGGCCGCCGGCTGACGGTGTGCGCGGACGACCTGATGGTCCGCGACTTCGTCGGCACCCTCCACCGGGGCCAGAGCTTCACCGTCAAGGGCTTCGACGGCGCCTACAAGCAATGGGTGCACGGCTTCGCCTACGGCGACGTCAACGCCGACGGCTGGGTGGAGAACGGCTGGTTCTGCGACGCCTGACGGCCCGCGCACACCACCGCCCGTGACCAGGAACGCCCTGGTCACGGGTTTTTTCTGCGGCCGGTCCGTACGACGCGGTAGCGCGGCACTACATCCGTCGTCGTAGACGCGGCCGGCATTTGAGCCCGCTGGGGTAGCGGCAGATGGGTCCGCCGGTGGGACGCCACGCAGCCCCGGCCGGACGACGATGACCAGACATGAGAACCCGAGTCAGGCACCCCTCGTCCCGTTAGGAGAACCGTCATGTTCCTGCGTATCGCGCTCGCCGCGCAGACCGTCGCCCTGCTGCTGCAGGCCGTCACCGCCGGGCTGCTGCTGAGCTCGCCGGGCGGCCGGGCCGCCCACAGCGCCACGGCGCTGGCCGTCGCGGCCACCGTCCTGCTGTACCTGGTCGCCGCGATGCTGACCAGGCAGCGGGCGGCCATCCTGGCCGCCGCCGGCATGCTGGTGGCGACGCTGGTCCAGATGGCGCTGGGCATGGCGCACGTGAAGGGCGTGCACGTGCCGCTCGGCGTGCTGATGTTCGGCGGCAGCATGGTGCAGACCGCGCGGGCCTGGTCCGCCGGCCGCCTCCGGACGACAACGGCATGAACCGCATGACCGGCACGACCGGCATGACCAGACGGCAGGCGCTGCGGCTGCTCGGCGTGGGCGCCGCGCTGGGCGTCTCGGGCGTCTCGGGCTGCTCGCTGCTGACCCGCACCCCGCTGCCCCAGCTGATGACCAGCCAGGCGCCGCTGCCCACGCCGTACGCCGTGCCGCTCCCGCGCCCGAAGGTGGCCGAACCCGCCAGGACGGACGCGGGCGCCGACCACTACGAACTCCTCCAGCGTCCGGCCGAGGTGGAGATCCTGCCCGGCCTGCGCACCCCGGTCTGGGGGTACGACGGGCAGTTCCCCGGCCCCACCATCCGGGCGCGCTCCGGCCGCCGGACCGTCGTGCGCGTCGGCAACCGCCTGCCCGCTCCGACGGTCACCCACCTGCACGGCGGGCACACCTCGCCCGAGTCCGACGGCTTCCCCACCGACCTGGTCCAGCCGGGCGCGCACCGCGACTACGTCTTCCCGCTGGAGCAGCGCGCGGCCACGTTGTGGTACCACGACCACCGCATGGACTTCACCGGGCCGCAGGTCTGGCGCGGCCTGGCCGGCTTCTTCATCGTGGACGACGACGAGCAGGACAGGCTGCCGCTGCCGTCGGGCGAGCGGGACGTGCCGCTGCTGATCTGCGACCGCGCCTTCCAGGCCGACGGGACGATGCCCTACCCGGCCAGGCAGGACGGCCCAGGCGCCCGCGAGGCGTTCATGGGCGGCGTGATGGGGGACGTCATCCTGGTCAACGGCGCGCCCTGGCCGTCGCTCGGCGTGGACCGCGCCCGCCACCGGCTGCGGCTGCTCAACGCCTCCAACGCCCGCACGTACGAGCTGGCCCTGTCGCCCGGCGGCGCCCTGACCCAGATCGGCAGCGACGGCGGCCTGCTGGCGGCGCCGCGTCCGCTCCAGCGGATCAGGCTGGCGCCCGGCGAACGCGCGGACGTGATCGTGGACTTCGCCGCCTACCGGGTCGGCGACCACGTCGAGCTGCGCAACCTGCTCGGGGAGGGGCCGCAGGCCCGGGTGATGCGGTTCATCGTCGAGCGCGACGCCCGCGACGACTCGGCGATCCCCAAGGTCCTGTCCACCGTCGAACGCCTCGACCCGGCCGCGGCCGCGGTGACCCGCGACTTCGAGTTCAGCAGCGGGGACCTGGGCGGCCACACCGGCTGGCTGATCAACGGCAAGCCCTTCGACGTGCGCCGCGTCGATGCCCGGCCCAAGCTCGGCCAGGTCGAGATCTGGCGGGTGACCAGCGACGTCGCCCACCCCGTGCACCTGCACCTGGCGCCCTTCCAGGTGCTCTCGGTCGGCGGCGAACGACCGGACGGCCCGCCGGAGTGGAAGGACACCGTCGAGCTGCGGGAGGCGCAGACCGTGGAGCTCATCACCCGGTTCACCGGCTACCGAGGCCGGTACGTCCTGCACTGCCACAACCTCGAACACGAGGACATGGCCATGATGAGCACCTTCGAGGTGGTCTGACCGACCCCGGGCCGCCTGCCCGGTCGCGCTAGCGGGGGTTGGCGGCGCGCCAGGCGACGTAGTCGGCGACCGCTGCGGCCAGGTCGAAGGCCGGCTCGAAGCCGGTGTCGCGGGTGAGCCGGGCGATGTCGAGGCAGGGATCGGCTCCGTCGGCTGCGTCGGCTCCGTCGGCTCCGTCGGCTGCGGCGGACCGTCCGGGCAGGAGGGCGGGCCGGAAGCCGGGGACGGCCGCCCGTACGGCGTCGGCGAGGTCGCGGTTGGTGAACGGCCGGCCGCTGGAGACGTTGTAGACGGTGTGCGGCAGGGCTCGCGCGGTCATCAGCAGGGCGATCGCGCGCCCGGCGTCGGGCGCGTAGCAGGTGTCACCGCCGTCGCCGGCGTGCAGCGGCGGCGGCCGCTCGCCCCGCAGGGCGGCGCCGACGTACGGCGGGATGTGGTTGAACGGCGAGTCCGGGTCCATCAGCGGCCCCCAGACGCTGCCGATCCTGAGCACGACCGGCTGGACCCCGCTGCCCTGGAGGCCGTGCGTGGTCAGCGGCTCGGCGGCCTTCTTGAGGGCGACGATCGGGTGCGGCAGGTCCGCGGCGGGCAGCGCCAGCTCCTCGTGCCGGCGGGTCTCCGGCCGCCCGGCGTAGACGCCGAGGCTGCTCGCGACGGCGAACCTGCGCACGCCCCTGACGCGGGCCGCCTCCAGCGCGTTGAGCAGGCCGGTCGTGTCCGCGCGGAAGAAGTCCACCGGGTCCGCGCCCGGGATGCCGCCGGCCAGGTGGACGATGTCGCCGATGTCGTGACGGGCGGCCAGGGCCAGGAAGGCGTCCCGGTCGGTGACGTCCAGCGGCTCCACGGCGACCCGGCCGGCGAGGAACGAGGGGACCTCGGCCCGGCGGTGCGCGGTGACGACGACCCGGCGTCCGAGGTCGGCGAGCGCGCGGGCGGTGTGCGCGCCGATCATGCCGAGCCCCCCGGTGACGAGGATCATCGGGCCACCTCGTAGCGCAGGTGGGTCACGCCCGGCGCGGGCACGGCCTCGACCAGGCGCAGGCGTACGTGCTCGGGCAGCTCGCCGAAGAACGGCCGGCCGCCGCCGAGCAGGACGGGCACCTGGTGCAGGACCACCTCGTCGACCAGGCCCGCCCGCAGCGCCTCGGTGACCACG
This sequence comes from Nonomuraea sp. NPDC049646, assembly GCF_044465525.1. NCBI lineage: Bacteria > Bacillati > Actinomycetota > Actinomycetes > Streptosporangiales > Streptosporangiaceae > Nonomuraea > Nonomuraea sp. NPDC049646. The sequence continues at coordinate 134,574 of NZ_JBITLU010000019.1, forward strand.
CCGCCGCCCATGAGGCCGACGTCCTTGCCGCCGGCGGCCCGGCGGGCGGCGTCGATGGCGTCGTGGACGCCGGTGGTGACCAGCGTCTGCCGGTCGGTGATCTCCGGCGCCGGGCGGTGGCTGAGGACGACCAGGCGGGCGGCCGGGTGGGGGCTGCCGCCGCCGAAGTGGTCGGAGTCGTCGTAGGTGCGGCGTCCTGCGACGATCGCGCCGACGCGGGCGGCCAGGGCGTCGAAGAGCCGGGCGCTGGGCGCGCTCAGCTTGAACCCGCCGAAGACCTGGCTGGCGGTGTCGCCGTCGAAGTACCAGTCGAACAGCATGGACGCGTCGCCGAGGCCGCGCCCGGCGCCGGGGTCGCGGCCGGTGATGAAGCCGTCGACCGACACCGCGTGGGCGCAGATGACCTTGCTCATCGGAGTGTTCCCTTCCGGAGTGCTCAGACTTCGAGCCCCCTTCGGAGCCCGCCGAGGGAGTCCGCTGAGGGGTGTGAAGTCGCCGTCGCCGGAAAGTCTCCGCCGCGCCGCCGTCCGACCGGCAGATGCGGAAGTGGACGATCGGCGATGACGAACGTCATCGCCGACCGCGCCTGCGGAGCCGACGGCGCCGGTCACCAGGTGACGGGCAGCTCGCGGACGCCGTAGAAGACCGCCTGGTGCTTGAACGCCAGCTCCTCCAGCGGCGCGGCCAGCGCCAGCGTGGGGACGCGGCGGACGAGCGTGCCGAAGACGACCTCCAGCTCCACCCGGGCCAGCGGCCGTCCCAGGCAGTGGTGGGCGCCGTGGCCGAAGGCGACGTGGTGCCGGGCCCCGCGGCGGACGTCGAGGACGCCGGGGTCCGGGAAGGCCGACGGGTCGCGGTTGGCGGTGCTCTTCACGACGACGATGCCCTCGCCCTTGCGGATCGTCGTGCCGCCGACCTGGAGGTCCTCGCGGGCGACGCGGCGGGCCTCGGTGTGGGTGACCGACAGGTAGCGCAGGAGCTCCTCGACGGCGTCGGCGACCACGTCCGGGCCGCCGTCGCGCACCGCCGCGAGCTGGCCGGGGTGCGCCAGCAGCGCGGCCGTGCCGAGCGCGATCATGTCGGCGGTGGTGTCGTGCCCGGCCACCAGCAGGAGCTGGCCTGTCGCGGCGATCTCGGGCAGGGTCATCGCGCCCGTCCGGTACTGCTCCACGGCGAGCCTGCTGAGGACGTCGTCGCCCGGATCGTCGCTCTTGGCCGCCACCAGCGCCTCCAGGTAGCCGTTCAGCTCCTCGGCGGCGGCCAGGGCGCGGGCCGGGTCGTCCGCGTCCATGACGAGCTCGGCCGCCGCGCGATGGAATAAGGCCCGGTCCGCGTAGGGCACGCCGAGCAGTTCGCAGATCACCAGGGACGGGACCGGCAGCGCGACCGCCTGCACCAGGTCGGCCGGGTTCGGGCCGGCGAGCAGGTCGTCGACGAGATCGTCCACGATCCGCTGAACTCCGGGCCGCAGCGCCTCCATTGGTGTGTGGGAAGCCGGGCTCGGCCACGTCGACGCCGGCGCGCGGATCGGCGAGCACCGCGCGGACGTCGTCGTACCGGGTGACCAGCCAGGCGGTGGTGCCGTCCCACAGGCGTACGCGGGAGACGGGCGCGTCCTGGCTGCGGCGGGTCAGCTCCGGGGCCGGGTCGAAGGGGCGGTCGGTGGCGCGGGGCATCGGGAACGTCGCCGGCTCCGGCAGGGCATCGGTCATGGTCTCTCCTCACGTCGGCACGCGGCACTCCTACGTCAAGGCTGTCGTTGAACCGGCCCCGGAGACTTCCGCCCGGACGCGCCGGACCGGCGGCCGGGAAAGCCTCAACCGCCGGTGGAACCCCCCGTCACTCCCCCTCGTCACTCCCCGCCAGCACCTCCGCGCCGAACTTCACGAAGTAGGCGGCGGTCTCGGCGTCGGCCGGGTAGTAGGACTCGATCGAGATCTCGTCCAGCGTGATGTCCATCGGGGTGCCGAACGTGGTGGTGGTGGAGAACAGCCGCAGTTCGGCCGTCCCGAACCGGAAGATCATCGGGACGGTGACCTCCGGCTCGGCCGGTCGCTCCGCCTCCTCGGAGCCCGGCGTGCGCCGTTCCCCGGGGCCCGGCGCGAGCAGTTCGTCGTAGATCGCGTGGAGCTCGGCGTCGGGGGCGACGGCGAGCTGGCGCGCGATCCGGGCCCGCAGCACCGCGCGCACCTCGGGCAGGTTGACGATCCGGGGAGCGAGCCCGCGGCGATCCAGCCCCAGCCGGACGATGTTGACCGGCGCGCGCAGCAGGTCGGGCGGGATGTCCACGAGGAAGGCGTCGATGGCCCGGTTGCTCATCACGATGTTCCACCGGCGGTCGAGGACCACCGCCGGGTACGGCTCGTGGGCGCGCAGCACCCGCGCGACCGCCTCCCCGGCCGTCGACAGCGCGTCCCCGGTGAGCGGACGCTCGGCGTACCGGGGGGCGAAGCCGGCGGCGAGCAGCAGCCGGTTGCGCTCGCGCAGCGGCACGCCGAGCTGGCCGGCCAGCCGCAGGATCATGTCGGCGCTCGGGTTGGACTTGCCGGTCTCCACCAGGCTCACGTGCCGGGCCGAGACGCCGGCGGCGTTGGCGAGATCGAGCTGGCTGAGCCGCCGGCGGTGCCGCCATTGCCGCAACATGTCCCCGACAGTCCGCATGGCCGCCGAGACTACTGGACGTCCGCCATGAAATCCCATTTCATCGACATCCCCGGCAGGGCTGGCCAGAGTGTCCCCATGACAAAAGACAACAACACTGACAACAAGGCCATCGTCCAGCGCGCGCTGACGGAACTGGTCGGGACGGGCGACGTCGACGCCCTGGCGCCCCTGCTGAGCGACGACTTCCGCCACCACCGGCCCGGTGCGGCCGCCTCGACCAAGGCGGAATGGCTCGGCGCCGTGCGTGCCGCGCTCGTCCCGCTGGCCGGCATGCGCGTGGAGATCGACCACGTGCTGGCCGACGGCGACCACGTCGTGATGCACTCGCGCCGCCAGGCGCCGGACGGCGGCCCGGAGATCGTGGTCGTGGACATCTGGCGCCTGGACGGCGGCCGCATCGCCGAGGCGTGGGAGGTCATCGAACCGGTGTCCCAGGCCGCCACCAACCTGACCTGGTGGGCGGCGCCGGTTCGCTGACGTGCGGCCGGGTCGTACCGGCCGGTCAGCCGGTGCGGCGGAGGGTGCGGCGCACGGCCAGGCCGCCGAGGGCCGCCGACAGGAGCGCCAGGATCCCCGCCTCGGTCCACTGGAAGCGCCAGAACCTGGACGGCGGGTGGTAGTACACCGCGTACCGGTACCCCTTGCCGAACAGGCACGCCTGCCACGCGTCGGCGTTCCTGGCGCTCTGTCCCACGTCCACGCGGCGCGGGCAGCCGGTGCCGGCCGGCCGGCGAGGAAGGCGGGGCCGGCGGGAGCCCGGCGGCGCACTTCAGCGACGCCGCCGCCGGCGCCCTCGAACTGACGGTCACCGAGGCGACCGCGATGGGCCACAACTACGTCGGCTGCGAACACCTGCTCCTGGGCCTGGTCACCGAGCCCGACGGCACCGCCGGCCAGGTCCTGCGGGCGCTGGGCGCCGAACCCCGCCTGGTCCGCCGGGCCGTGACGGCGGCCCTGGCCGGGTACGTGCACCTGCGCGCCCAGACGTCGGCCGCCGGCGACCCGGCCCAGGCGCTGGCCGCGGCGGTGCGGCAGCAGGTGCAGCCGCTCATCGAGCGCATCGAACGGCTGGAACAGAACCTGGGCGCAGGGCCCCGGTGACCGGGGCCGTGCACACGCCGATCCGCCGACGGCGAGCCGCCGCACGCCTCGCCCGCACCCTGATCAGCTTCGCGGCCGTCGCCGTCTTCTGGCTCCTGCTCCTGCTGCCGCTCCTCCTCGACGGCCGGTGAGGCGCGCGCTAGCCCTGGAGCCGCATGAGCTGCCACTGCGCGAACGAAGCGACCTCCTCGTCCCTCCCCCTGGCGGCCAGGCGCAGCAGCGCCGGGTCGTCCTCGGCCATGCGCGTCGCGATCGCCGCGGCGAACAGGCGGGCCACCGGGTCCTCGCCCTCCAGCGCGGCGACGACCTCGCCCGGGTCGGGGTCCTCGGTGTCGGAGGCGACCAGCCCGGCCGCGAGCCGCCCGACCTCGGGGTCGGCCAGCCGGGACAGCCCCGCCATGAGCTGTTCGGTCGAGGCCATCGCCAGGAAGTGCAGGACCTTCCACCGGACGGCGGTGTCGGAGGTCCGGCTCAGGGCGAGGGTCTGGGCGATGACGTCGGCGTGCCGCTCGTCCGCGGCGAGCAGCACGAACTCGACGGCGAAGAAGCGCACCTGGGTCCGCGGATGGGCCAGCAGGGCGGGGACCTCGTCCAGCAGCGGCTCGGCCGGCTCGCCCAGCTCCGACAGCAGCCAGGCGCCGGTCTGCACGGCGTCGTCGTCACCGCTGCGCAGCAGGACGCGCAGGTTCTCGACGGGATAGCCGTCGAACAGCTCGTTGAGCAGGTCGTTGGCGGCCTGGCCGCGGGCCTCGTCGTCGGCGGGGCGGGCGAGAATGCGCGCCATCAGGTCGTCGCCCGTCTGTGTCTGCATCTGGTGCTACTTCCCCTCGTTGGCCTTGCGCTCAAGGTCCTGCAGCAGCTTCTGCTCCTGCTCCAGCCGGGCGGCGTGCCCGGAGTCCCTGCCGAGCTTGGCCTCGTTCATCTTCCGCGTGAGGATGCTGTCCTTGACCTCGGCCGCCGCCTGCCTCGCCTGCTCCGGTGTCATCTTGCTGACGTCGTTGCTGTTGGGCAACCTGCCGTGCATCCGCTGCGCGGCGTTGTCGAAGCTCGCCGAGGCGTTCGGGTCGTAGCCGCCGCCCTTCCCGCCCTTGCCGCCGCCGCCCCCGCCGCGCCTGCGCCGGATCTGGAGCATGCCGTCGCGGGCGTGCGGCCGCTTCTCCATCTCCTTCATGATGCGGCGCATGGTCTCGGTCACCCGGCCGCTCAGCACCGGGGCCAGGCCCCTGGCGGTGCCCTCGGCGCCTTCGAGCGCCACCTTGCCGACGGCGTGGCGGGTCATCTGCATGCGCGCGAGGGCGATCATGCCGCCCGCGGCGCCGCCGAACAGCAGCGCCTGGGTGGCGGCGGTCAGCCCGTACGCGGCCTGCGTGCCCACGGCCAGCTTGACCGCGCTGACCACGTTCGCGGTGCCGTCGAGGACGGCCGGCGCGACCTTCGCCGCCGAGGCGGCCTGGGAGATGTGGCCGCCGCCGTCGCCGACCTGGTCCCAGTGGCTCGCCAGGTGCGTGGCCGAGTCGCCCTGGTAGAACTGCCGCGCGTTGCGGACCGACTCGTCGGCCGCGGCGCCCTGGGTCGACGACGCGGCGAGCACGACCCGCCAGTCGTCGGCCTCAAGGCGCCACTCGTCCTCGTTGTCGTTCGGCCAGGGGAACCCGATGAGGTTGAGGAAGCCCGCCACGTGCGGGTCGAGCGTCACCGCCATGCGGGGCCCTCGAAGCTCTCGACGGTGGCGTCCTCCGCCGCCCGGGTGTTCCTGGCCACCATGCGCAGCCCTTCGCCGGTCTCGGCGATCTGCCCGCCGATCCCCGTCAGCGCGTCGAGCGAGGTCTGCAGGCATTCGTTGTAGCTGGCGATGATGGTGGCGAACAGCCCCTCGCCGCCGAACGTCCGGGCGCCGCTCCCCCGCTGCCGCAGCCGCATGACCGCGGCGTCGTAGTTCGCCCCATGGCCGGTGACGTGCGTCCCGTCACGACCCACCGCCCCCGCGGCGATTTCAAATCCCGTCATGCCCAGAAAGCATATCCAGTCAATTCAGGCACAGAGGTTTACCTCTACACTGAACGTTCACGTGACTGACTGCCGGAGGTTCGACATGCGTTCACCCGCACCTGGGGACGACGCCGAGTACCTGCACCAGTACGTCGCCCAGAGCCGCCGCGCCGTCCGGGCGCTGCACGACGCGCGGGCGTCCATCGGCCGGGTGGAGGGCCGCGCGGAGAGCGACGACGGGCTGGTCGAGGCGTACGCCGACGGCCACGGCGTCCCCACCCGCCTGCGCATCGACCCGCGCGCGCTGCGCCTGGACGAGGCCACGCTCGGCAGGAAGACCGCCGAGGTGCTGCGGGCCGCCCAGGACGACGCCGCGCGCCGGGCGCAAGAGATCGCCGACGGGGTGCGGGACGCCACCGCCGCCGTGCCCGCGCCTCTGGACGAGACCTTCGTGCGCGCGCGGGTCGAGCAGGCGATCAACGACCTTTACTAGGAGGCCAAGCGTGTTCGGGCCGGAGATCGACCCCGCCAACATCAGCGAACGCGAGCTGGAGGAGGCCGCCCGCCGGGGCGAGCGCATGCTGGCCTGGCTGGAGTCGGCCCACGACGAGCTGCGGGCCGTCATCGGCACCGGCGAGGGGCCTTCGGGCCACGTGCGGGTGACCGTCGACGCCGACGGACGCGTCCTCGACGTCCGCTACGACCGGCGCGCCCTGCGGCTGGGCGGCCAGGACCTGGCCGAGGAGACGCTCGCCGCGGTACGGGCGGCGGCCGCCGACGTCCGGCGGCGCACCCACGACCTCATGCGCGAGGCCGTCCCCGGCTACGACCCCGACCGGACGCAGGCCGAGCTGGAACGGCTGCTCGGCGCCGACTGGCCCTGAACCCGCACCGCTAGGACCTGGCGCGTGAGCGCCACAGCAGCCACACGAAGTACGGCGTGCCGAGCAGCGAGGTGACCAGCCCGGCCGGCACCTGGGCGGGCGCGATGACGGTACGGCCCAGCGTGTCGGCCAGGCTGACCAGCACCGCCCCGAGCACCGCCGCCACGGGCAGGAGCCGCACGTGCCCGCCGCCGACGAGCGCGCGGGCGGCGTGCGGGGCGACGAGCCCGACGAACCCCACCACGCCGACGGCCGAGACCGCGGTGGAGGTGAGCAGCACGGCGCCGCCCAGCGCGAGCAGCCGCACGGGTTCCAGCGGCACCCCGAGCACCCGGGGCGTGTCCTCGTCGAGCGCTAGCAGGTCGAGGTCGCGCCGCAGCCACAGCGCGAGCGGGAGGAAGAGCGCGAGCGCCACGGCGACCGGCAGGAGCTGGGCCGGAACCCGCCCGTAGGTGGAACCGGAGAGCCAGGTGAGCGCCTTGGCGGTGTTCCACGGGTCGGACCTGACGATGATCAGCACGGTGACCGCGTTGAACAGCGCGTGCGCGCCGATGCCCATGAGCACGAGCCGGTCGGAGCCGAGCCCGCCGCGCCAGGCCAGCAGGTGGACCAGGGCGAAGGCGGCGAGCGCGCCGACCCCCGCCGCGCCGGACACCGCGGCGATCCCGGCCATGGGCACGAGGGTGAGCGTCGCGACGGCCGCCGCGCCCGCGCCCGCGGTGACGCCGAGCACGCCCGGCTCGGCCAGCGGGTTGCGGGAGACAGCCTGGAAGGCCGCGCCGGAGACGGCGAGCGCCGCACCGGCCAGGACCGCCGCCGCGACGCGCGGCCAGCGCTGGTCGAGCACGTACGTCAGGGCCCTGCCGGTCCTGCCTCCCAGCCAGTTGGCGACGTCGCCGAGCAGCAGCCAGGTGTCGCCGCCGAGCAGGCCCAGCACGACGGCGACGACGAGCAGCGCCGTACCGGACAGCAGGATCACCGCGAAGGCGGCGCGGCCCGGCCCGGCGGCGCGGACGGTCGGCGGCCGCCGGGCCGGGCCGGCGTCGCGGTGCCGGCGGGCCAGCCACATCAGCACGCCCGCGCCCAGCATCGCGGTCACCACGCCCGGCGGCACGTCCACCCCGGCCTGCGCGCCGAGCGCGAAGCGCAGCGCGATGTCGGCGGCGAGCAGGACGACCACCCCGGCCAGCGCCGACAGCGGCACCAGGACGCGGTGCCGCCCCAGCTCGGGCAGCCGCCGGGCCAGAAGACGGACGACGACCGGCGCGCACAGGCCGACGAACCCGACGGGCCCGGCCACCGTGACCGCGGCCGCCGAGAGCAGGACGGCGAGCACGACGACGGTCAGGCGCAGCCGCCGGACGTCGACGCCCAGCACCGAGGCGGTGTCGTCGCCCAGGCCGAGGATGTCCAGGCGGGAGCCGAGGGCGACGGCCGCCCCGATCGCCACCACGATGACCGGCGCCATCTGGGTGACGCCGCCGAGGTCGCTCTGCACCAGCGAGCCGCTGCCCCAGGCGAACAGGCCGGTGTTCTCCTCCTGGAAGAGGATCATGAGCAGGGTCGTCGCCGACTGCAGGGCCAGCGCGGTCGCCGAGCCGGCGAGGATCAGCCGGGTGGTGCCGGTCCTGCCGCCCGCCGACAGGGCGAGCACCAGGGCGGCGGCGGCCAGGCCGCCGAGGAAGGACAGGCCGCCGGCCAGGAACGCCGGCAGGCTCAGACCGAAGCTGGCGGCCAGCACGACCGCAAGGTACGCGCCGTTGCTGACGGCCAGGGTGTCGGGCGAGGCCAGCGGGTTGCGGGCGACCGACTGCAGCAGCGCGCCCGCCGCGCCGAGCGCGACGCCGACGCTGACGGCCGCCAGCAGCCGCGGCAGCCGGGAGGCGACCAGCACGTTCATCGCCTGCTCGTCGAGGGCGAACAGGTCGGTGCCTGAGGTGCCCTGCGTCAGGTGGAGCGCGGCGAGGGCCGCGATGACGGCCGAGGTCACGAGGAAGGCCCCCGCGACGCCGAGCCGGCGTAGCGGCGTCGCGGGGGCCTCGACTGCGGTGATCACCCGGCGTAGGCCTTCACCAGGGCGTCGGCGAACTGCCGGCACGACAGGGGGCCGCCGAAGGTCCAGATGCCGTCGGGCAGTCTGGTGATCTGGTCCCGCCTGACGAAGCTCAGCGACTTCCACAGCGCGTTGCCCGCCAGGCCGGCGAAGACGTCGACGCCGTCGGAGGCATTGTAGAAGAAGCGCAGGTTCTCGTCCTTGACCGCGGTCAGGCCCTCGACGTCGGTGTTGCCGAGGCCCCATTGCTTGTCGACCTCGCCGGTCCAGGCGTTGGCGAGGCCCAGCCGCTCGGCCACGTCGGAGACCAGGGCGCCCTTGCCGAACGGGCGGATGGCGATCTTGCTGCCGTCCTTCCAGCCGTCGGCCATCATGAACTTCTGCCCGGCCGCGCCGGAGGCGGCGATCCTGGCCTTGCCGTCGGCCATCGCGGCGTCGAAGTCGGCCATCACCTTGGTCGCCTGCTCCGTCCTGCCGACGGCGGTGGCCAGCAGGGTGAGGTCGTCGCGCATGCGGGTGAGGTTCGCGGCGGCGTCGCTGCCCTTGGCGACGATGACCGGGGCGATCTTCTCCAGCTGGCCGACGAGGGCGGAGTCGTCGGACTCCATGACGACGAGGTCCGGCTGGAGGGCGGCGATGGAGTCGACGCTGGGCTCCTGGCGGGTGCCGACGTCCTTGACGGAGGCGTCGAGCGGGGCCGCGGTGACCCAGGTGCCGTACCCCTTGACGTCGGCCGCGCCGACCGGCTGGACGCCGAGCGCGACCAGCATCTCGACCTCCCCCCACTCCAGGCCGACCACGCGGGTCGCGGGCCTGTCGAGAGTGACCCGCTTGCCGCGGGCGTCGGTCACGGTGATCGGGGCCGCGGCGCCCGCCGACGGCTCCGGAGCCGCGGGGTCAGCGGGGGCCGCGGGGGGCTCCGTCGTGCCGCAGGCGGTCAGCAGCAGCATGGCGGCCATGACCGCCGGGAGGGAACGCATGGGGATCTTTCAGCCTTTCATCGCCAGGTGGCGGCCCAGCGGCCTGGTGCGGACCAGTCCGGTGCGGGAGTCGATCGTGGCCTCGACGCGGATGCCGTAGGCCTCGGTGAGCAGGTCCTCGGTGAGCACCTCGGGCGGCGCGCCGTCGGCGCGGACCCGGCCGCCCTGGAGCAGCACGACCCGGTCGGCGATCTCGGCGGCCTGGTTGAGGTCGTGCAGGACGACGCCGACGGCCACACCGTGCCGGTCGGCCAGGTCGCGCACGAGTTCGAGCAGCTCGACCTGGTAGCGCAGGTCGAGGAAGGTGGTGGGCTCGTCGAGCAGCAGCACGCCGGCGTCCTGGGCGAGGCAGGTGGCCAGCCACACGCGCTGCATCTCGCCGCCGGACAGCTCGTCCACGGCGCGGGCGGCCATGGCGCGCACGCCGGTCAGCTCCATGGCGTGCTCGATCGCCGCCTCGCCGCCGGGGTCGCCCGCGCGCCAGCGGCCGCGGTGGGGGTGGCGGCCGTAGCCGACCACGTCCCTGACGCGCACGCCGGTCGGGGTGGGACGGCTCTGCGCCAGCAGCGTCACCCGGCGGGCGAAGTCGCGGGCCGACAGGGCCAGGGCGTCGGCGCCGCCGGCCAGCCGGACCTCGCCGGAGTCGGGACGGTGCAGCCGGGCCAGGGCGCGCAGCAGGGTGGACTTGCCGCTGCCGTTCGGGCCGACCAGGGCGGTGACCGCGCCGGCGGCCAGGCTGATGCAGGCGCCGTCCACGACGGGACGGCCCGCGTAACCGAGGCACAGTCCGGTACCGGAGAGCGCGGGACCGCCGAGCGCGGGGCCGGTGCGGGCCGGGCCGGTGAGTGCGTGGCCGGTGAGTGCGGGAGCGGTGGGGGCCGGGAGCAGGGGGTCGGTCGTCATGGCGGGCTCACGCGTCCTCGGAGCGGCCCTGACGCCAGTAGCCCATGAAGGCCACGGCCTTGCGGTCCATGCCGCGCTCGGAGACCAGGTGGCGGCGCAGCCGTTTGATCACGGCCGCCTCTCCGGCCAGCCAGGCGTAGCAGGGGCCGTCGCCGTTCTCGGGGATCTCCCAGAGGATCTCGGCGTCGACGTCGATCTCCTCGGGCTCGGCGCCTGCCGCGCCCGGGGGAAGGAGCCTGGCGGCGGCCTCCGCCACGGCGGGCTCCAGGCGGGCGCCCCAAGGAGCGTCGCCGCGGGCGAGCCAGGTGACCCGCACGCCCGACGGCCCGGCGACCGGGAGGACGTCCTCCTCGTGCGGCACCTCCAGCAGGGCCTCCCCGGTGACATGGGCCGGCAGGCGCTCCAGGATGCCGACGATCGCCGGGACGGCGGTCTCGTCACCGGCGAGCAGCACGGTGCCGAAGCCGGCCGGCGGCCGGAACTCCAGGCCGCCGTGGAAGCCGTCGTAGAGGCCGTTCGGGCCGAAGATCGCCGCCGCCGAGCCCGGCCGGCAGGCGGCGATCCAGCGGGCGGCCGGTCCGGCGGGCCCGGCGCAGTCGTCGTGCAGGACGACGTCGATGTCCACCTCGGCGGCCTCGGGGCGGACCGCGCGGACGGTGTAGGTGCGCAGCGGGTTGCGCTGGTCGCCCTGGGCGTACCACTGCTTGAACCAGTCGGCGCCGCGCGGGAAGCGCGTCACGCCCGCGCCGGGGGTCGGCAGGACCAGCTTGACGCGCTGGTCGTAGCCGTTGTCCGCGAACTCGTGCAGGTCGTCCCCGGTGAAGGTGACGCGGAGGAACGACGGGCTCAGCCGCCGAAGTCCCCGAACCCGGACGTCGAAGGCACGAAAAGGATCAACCACCACAGAGCTCCTTAGTTAGGTTAGCCTAACCTACATTGAATGCTCCGATCGGGAAACCCGGGGCCCTCACGCGGCCCGGCACAGCGCCTTTACAACGTAGATCACATCCGGGCCGGAAAAATCTTGGCCGGAGTTGTCGGATCCCGGTCGCGTCGTTCGTGGCCAGGGTGAACAGTCGCTCACGAGCAGCCGTCACGACCCGGGAGATGCCGACCGATGCAGCACCGCCACCCGCAGGCCAGGATCCACCGCATGTTCGAGCTCGTCGAGCCGATCGCCACCGCCACCTTCTCCGAGGTGGCGAACGAGGCGTTCCTGGCCGTCGGCATGCGCAACTACTGGGACGGCTACTTCGCCGGCCGGGCCGCACCCCTGGGCCTGGCGCCGGCCGAGGTGGTCCACGCTGTCTTCTACAACTTCGCCGACGGCGAGGTGGCCCGCCACATCCCCTGGGTGTGGGGAAAGATCACCCCGCAGGAGGCGATCACCATCCGCGAGCAGGGCAGCACCGCCGCCCTGCGGCAGAGGATCGGCGAGCTCGCCGGCTCCCCCGGCCTGGCGCGGGCCGCCGACCTCGCCACCCGCGCGGCGGTCAGCGCGCCCACCGAGGGCCGCCCCCTGTACGCCGGGCTGCGGGCGCTCGACGTGCCCGAGGAGCCGGTGGCCAGGCTCTGGCACGCGGCGACGCTGCTGCGGGAGCACCGCGGAGACGGCCACAACGCCACCCTGCTCGCCCACGGCATCGGCGGCACCGAGGCCCACGTCCTCGTGGCCCTCTCCCTCGGCATGCGGGCGGAGGAGTTCGGCCGGATCCACCACCTGCCCAAGGCCCGGCTGGCCGCCGTGATCGACGGGCTGCGCGACCGCGGCCTCGTGGACGCCGCCGGCGGGTTCACCGACGCCGGCCGCGAGACCAAGCAACGGATCGAGGCGCTCACCGACGAGCTGGCCGCGCCGGCGTTCGACGTGCTCAGCCCGGACGAGCTGGACGAGCTGGTCACGGAGCTCGAACCGATCGCCGCCGCGGCATCGGAGTCCGACCACTGAAGGGGACGCGGCCATGAACGCCCCGAGCCGCTCGTGATCCACGTCGAGGAGGCCACCAGCGCAGGCGACCGGCCCGGCCTCAGGGGTTCTGGAAGGCCACTTCCGGGTTGGCGGCGGACGGACCGTCCAGCAGGGGCTGCCGCTCGCCGCGGAGGTGCCGGCCGAAGAAGGCGCCGACGTACGACGTGGTGATCTCGCCTGACCGCTTGCCCGGCAGGGGCGCGGCGGGGTCCACGATCCCGGCCTGGCCGCCCAGGATGGGCAGGTCGATGAAGGTGAAGTGGCCGGAGTCGGCCACGGTGAGCCAGCGCTTCCAGCCGTCCAGGCGTGGCCAGTCCCGCGTCCAGGTGGTGTCGGCGGCGCCGGGCGAGTGCTGGACCTTGGTGCCGAGCATGAGGAACGGCCGCCCGCCGAGACCGGAGACCGCGACCGGGGCGAAGAACGAGCCGTCCAGGTTCACCCCGGCGCGGACCCGCCGGTCGGCGGCCATGACACTCGCCGCGGCGTTGCCGCCGAGCGAGTGGCCGGCGGCGCCGATCCGGCGCGGGTCGATCATCTGCCAGTGCCTCCAGGCGGGGGCGGACCGCGCGGGACGGGTCAGCCGGTCGATCACGAAGGACAGGTCGGCCGCCCGGTTGACCGCGGCCTTGGCCATCAGCTCCTTCTCCGCCTCGTCGGAGGGGGCGCTCTCCACCGTCTCGCACGCCAGGCAGGTCAGGGTCCGGCCGCCGGGGAAGGTCGTGCCGAACGACTCGTAGGCGTGATCCACGAGGGCGACGACGTAGCCCTTGGAGGCGAGGTCCTCGGCGAGCGTGGTCAGGGTGGCCCGGTTGAGGGTGAACCCCGGGGAGAGCACCACCAGGGGGTGCCGGCCGCCGACGGGACGGGCGTCCAGGTGCGCGTTGGTGGTGACGTCGGCGAGCTGCTCGGGCTTGAAGACGGTGTCGAGCCTCTGCCCCTTGAGCAGCAGCCGGGCCTCCTCGACGGTCATGTACGGCGCCGCGCTGCCGCCGGTGCGCGCCGGGAAGTACACCGAGACCATCAGCTCGCGGGCGGCTGCGGGCATCCACGGGTCGCGGCGGCCGGCGTCGACGAGATGCAGGGTGTCGCGACCCACTTCGTACCGGCCGGTGGGGTGCGGGATCGCGACGCGGACGTCGGAGCCGCCCGCGGTGGCGGCGGCGGGCGCCGCGGCCGCCGCCGGGAGGGCCAGGGCGAGGGCGAGGAGGAGGGCGGCGGGGTTACGGCGAGTTCTGATCATGCGAAGAACTGTAGGAATCACGCCACCACCCCCCACATGCCCGAAAGGCAGGCTCGGACCCTTACTTTTGGCAGGGGTCAGGGCCGAGCAGGCCGGTCAGCCGGCTTGGAGCTGCCCGTGCGCCTCGATCGCGAGGTCCTGCCAGTCGGCCCACGTCCTGAGCCGGTCGGCGTAGGCCTGCTGGATCAGCGGGTAGAAGCCCTTGCCGAACAGCACCCGCACCGGCGGGTTGGCGGAGTCGACGAGCTTCAGGAGCGCCTGCGCCGCGGCGGCCGGGTCTCCCGCGGGCATCTTGCCCGCCATCGCGCCGAGGCGCTGGCGGAGACCGTCGTAGGCCGGGTCGGTCGTGGCCAGGTGGCCGTTGGCGAGCGGGTCGGGGTTGTTGCCGTTCCTGGTGGCGAAGCCGCCGGGCTCGACGATGGTCACCTTGACGCCGAACTCGGCGACCTCGCCGGCGAGCGCCTCGTTCAGGCCCTCCAGGGCCCACTTGGAGGCGTGGTAGGCGCCGCCGAGCGGCATGGCGATGACCCCGGCCGCCGAGGAGAGCTGGATGATGTGCCCCGAGCGCTGCTCGCGCAGGTACGGCAGCGCCGCCTGGACCACCCACACCGCGCCGAACAGGTTGGTCTCCAGCTGGTCGCGCAATTCCTGCTCGGTCAGCTCCTCGACCGCGCCGACCTGGGCGTAGCCGGCGTTGTTCACGATGACGTCGAGCCGGCCGAAGTGCTCCTTGGCTCGCCGCACGCTGTCGAAGACCGCGGCCCTGTCGGTGACGTCCAGCTCCAGCGGCAGCACCGCGTCGCCGTGGACGTCGGCCAGCTCCTTCAGGCTCGCGGTGCTCCGGGCGGTGGCGGCGACCCGGTCACCGCGCGACAGGGCGGCCGCCACGAAGGCGCGGCCCAGGCCGCGGGACGAGCCGGTGACGAACCAGACCTTCTGCATGATGTGCTCCTTGGCGCCGGTTTCAGCTGTTACACCCCCTGGACGAGACAGCCCCGCACGGATGTGAGCTCGGCCGAGTGTGACCTGCGACACTTTGTCGCCTTTGTCCAGCCGTGGTGATACCAATGGTCGGCGTGACCCGCACCGAGGAGTTCCAGGAGCTACGGCCGCTGCTTTTCGCGATCGCCTACCGGATCCTGGGCAGTGTGAGCGAAGCCGAGGACGCCGTCCAGGAGAGCTGGCTGCGTTACGAGGGCGCCGCGGCCCGGCCCGACTCGCCCAAGGCGTTCCTGTCGGCGACGGTGACCCGGATCTCGATCGACGTGCTGCGCTCGGCCCGCGTCCGGCGCGAGACCTACGTCGGGCCGTGGTTCCCCGAACCGCTGCTGACCGACCCCTACCAGGACCCGGAGCGGTCGGCGGAGCTGGCCGACTCGGTGTCGATGGCTGCGCTGATCCTGCTGGAGCGGCTGAGCCCGCTCGAGCGCGCGGTCTTCGTGCTGCGCGAGGTGTTCGCCTTCAGCTACCGGGAGATCGCCGCCGCCGTGGAGCGGTCGGAGGCGGCCTGCCGCCAGCTCGCGGTGCAGGCGCGCCGCCACATGGACGCGGGCCGTCCGCGCTTCGAAGCCGATCGCCGGTCGCGGGACCAGCTTGCCGGGCGCTTCTTCGGCGCGCTCAGGGAGGGGGACGTCGAAGGGCTGCGGGAGCTGCTGGCCGCCGACGTCCGGCTGCTCAACGACGGCGGCGGCAAGATCGGCGGCACGCTGCCCGTCCTCGGCCTGGCGAAGGTGGCCCGGGTGCTGTCCGTCGCCGTCGCGCCGCTCGCCCAGATCGGCGCGGTGCTGGAGGCGCACGAGGTGAACGGCCGGCCGGGCGCGATCATCCGCGACCGCGCGGGCCGGATCGCCGGCATCTGGGCGCTCGACATCGCAGACGGACGCGTCCAGACCATTCGCTCGATCGTCAATCCCGACAAGCTCCGGCACCTCGGCCCCGTCGCCGACGCCCAGGCGGTCATCCGCGAGAAGAGGCAGCGGGCACGCGCGGCGACGCCGGGCGGCGACGCGCCGGACGAACCTCGACAGCCGGCACAGCGGTCCGCCGGGGCAGGACCGCTGCGCCCGGCGTTCTAGTCGGTGAGCAGGATGTCGTCCAGGCACAGCGTGTACGGCGCGTCCGCGCCGCCCACCTGGAACAGCACCTGGGCCTCACGGTCCGTGGTCTTGGCCGTGTTCTGGTAGGCGTAGGTCCTGGACCCGGTGCCGACCTCGGGGTAGCCGTCCACGATCGCGGCGGGCTTCGCGCCGCTGTCCTGGACCACCGACCTGATCTTCACCGGCCGCGTCGCCGACGCCTTGAAGCTCAGCCGGTACGTCTTCCCGGCCTCCACGGCGATGCCGCTCTGCCCGACCATCGCGGACCACACGTTGTCACCGCCCGCGGGGACCTGGGCGCACAGCCGCCCGCCCGTCACCTCGATCGGCGTGTTCTTGGACGCCCACCACCCCTTGACCCCGTTGTCCAGCGAGCCGTTCACGACGCTCTGGTGCACGGGCACGAGAGAGACATTGTCCAGGCACAACGTGTACGGCGCGTCCGCGCCGCCCACCTGGAACAGCACCTGGGCCTCCGAGTCCGACACCTTGGCCGTGGCCGCGTAGGTGAACTTCCTGGAGCTGACGCCTACCTCGGGGTAGCCGTCCACGATCGCGGCGGGCTTCGCGTCGCCGCCCTGGACCAGCGACCTGATCCTCGTCGTCCTCGTGGCGGTCGCCTCGAAGCTCAACTGGTAGGTCTGGCCGGCCCGGACGTCGATGCCGCTCTGCCCGACCATCGCGGACCACACGTTGTCACCGCCCGCGGGCACCTCGGCGCACAGCCGCCCGCCCGTCACCTCGATCGGGGTGTTCTTGGACGCCCACCAGCCCTTGACCCCGCTGTCCAGCGAGCCGTTCACCACGACGTCGCCGGCGGGCGCGGCGGCGTAGGCGGGGGCGGGGGCGGCCGCCGCGGCCATCGCCACGAAGGCGCCCACGGCGATGAGACGCATCGGATGAGAATTCGTGATCGTGGATCTTAGGGAGGCGACATCGGCGTCAACCTAGAGCCAATTCCCGGCCTTTTGGTTGGGCCAAGTCGCCGCGGCGCGCATCACGCACCGTCCTGCCGTCGAGGACGACCGGGACGTCCGCCCGCCTGGCGTACCTGTCACGTTCGGCGGCGGCGCGGGCGTCGGCCTCCTGCCTGGCGCGGCATGCGGCCTCCCAGGCGTCGTAGCCGGGGGCGTCCAGGGCCTCAAGGCCCGCACGGCGCCACCCCTCCATGTCGCGTTCCCGTCCGAGGCCGACCGCGTCGAAGAGGTCCGCCGCGCCCGCCCTGACCGCTCCGAGACGTGCGAGCACGGCGTTGATCGGCCAGTCGTCGTGCGGCGGTCCGACCCGGATCGAGGCGTGCTCGGGCCCCCAGCTCCGCCGGCCGTTCTCCCACAGGGCGGCGGCCTGGCTGCCGCCGCCACCCCAGAAGTCCGCCTCCACGTAGGCGACACGGCCGCCGCGTGACCAGTCCTCCAGCCTCCCGGCGAACCCCGGGGGCATGCGCGTGACCGGCCCGCTCTCCTGCCACTCGCCGGTCACCGGCAGCAGCCCCAGGCGTTGCCTCAAAGGCGCCACCACAGCCTGCGGCACCTCGCCCGACAGGGAGCGGAGACGGTCGAACTCACCGACGACACCGCGGAGCACGTACGACATGCCCGCACCCTAGATCGCGCAGCCGACCGCCCTCACCTCGTTTCCCGGGCCGGGCGGCATCGCGGACTCCGCCGTGGCCGGCCCGTCTAGGGTGGGCGCATGGCCGAACGGCGTCCCTTGATCGCGCGCAGGCTGCGGCCGGGACACTGGGTCGCCGTCGACGTGTTCGCGGCCGCCGTCCTGGCCGCCGGGTTCTCGGTGCCGGCGGTGCTGGCGCCCGGGTCCGCCCGGGTGCCGCCCCTCGTGGCCGTGCCGGTGATCGCGCTGGCCTGCCTGCCGACGGCGGTGCGGCGCCGGTGGCCGGTGCCGGTGTGCGCGGTGGTCCTGGTGGCGGCGGGGTTCGCGCCGTTCGCCGGGTGGCAGGAGGCGTTCGTGCCCTTGGCCCTCGCCCTGCACGCGGTGGCGCTGCTGGCGACGCGCCGGACGGCGGTGGCGGCGCTGGTGGCCGCGCTCGCGGTGACCGCCGCCGAGGCCGCGATCGGCGCCCCCTCCTGGACGGAGGCGGCCTCGGCGGGCGGATTCGCCTGGCTGCTGCTCGGCCTGGCCTGGACGATCGGGCTCGCCGTACGGGAGCAGCGCGCGTACGCCGCGCAGGCCGTCGCACGGTCGGCGCAGGCCGCGGCGACGGCGGAACGGCTGCGGGTGGCTCGCGAGGTGCACGACGTCGTCGCCCACAGCATGGGCCTGATCTCCATGCGGGCCGGCATCGCCAACCACGTCGCCGCCACGCACCCCGAGGAGGCCGGCGAGGCGTTGTCGATCATCGAGGAGACCAGCAGGAAGGCGCTCACGGACCTGCGCGGCCTGCTGGGCCTGCTCCGCGACGCCGCCGGCGAGCAAGACGGCGAGCCGCACCTCCCGGACACGCTGCGCGAGCTGGTCGCGGCGATCCCGGACGGCCACCTGCGGGTGGAGCTCGACGTCGAGCCCGGCCTCGCGCTCGGCGGCGAGGCGGCCCTGGTCGTCCGTCGCCTCGTGCAGGAGTCGCTGACCAACGTGCTCAGGCACGCCGGCCCGGCCCGGTGCCGGGTGGCCGTCCTCACCCGGGCGCGGCGCGAGGTGGTGGTCGAGATCGTCGACGACGGCCGCGGGGGCGGGCCGCGTCCGGGAGGTCACGGGCTGGCCGGTCTGGAGGAGCGGGTGATCCTTTACGGCGGGACGTTCTCGGCGGGGCCGGAGCCCGGCGGCGGATTCGCCGTCCGCGCGCGGCTGCCCTTGCCGGGCGGTTCCGGGAAGGACGAGGAGTGAGCACGTTCACGGTACTGATCGCCGACGACCAGGCGTTGCTGCGCGCGGGCCTGCGCAGGCTCATCGACACCGCCCCCGGCCTGACGACCGCCGGCGAGGCCGCGACCGGGCAGCAGGCCGTGGAACTGGCCCGCGACCTGCGTCCCGACCTGGTGCTCATGGACGTCCGCATGCCCGGCCTCGACGGGATCAAGGCCACCGAGCTGATCCGGGCCGACCCGGCGACCGCCGGAACACGGGTGCTGATGCTGACCACGTTCGACCTCGACGAGTACGTCTACGGGGCGTTGCGCGCCGGAGCCAGCGGATTCCTGCTCAAGGACACCGGCCCCGCCGGCCTGCTGGAGGCGCTGCGCATCGTCGGGGAAGGGCAGGCGCTGCTGGCCCCGTCGGTCACCACGCGGCTGATCGCGGAGTTCGCCCGGCGCGAGCCCGCCGCGACCCCGGACCGGCTGACGGCGGGGCTGGCGGCGGGGCTGGCGCAGGTGTCCGGCCGGGAGCGGGAGGTGCTCGTGCTGGTGGCCCGGGGGCTGACCAACCCGCAGATCGCCGAGCGGCTCGGCATCGGGCAGGCGACGGTCAAGACCCATGTCCGCAGCCTGCTGGCCAAGCTCGCCGCGCACGACCGGGCCCAGCTCGTCATCGCCGCCTACGAGGGCGGCGTGGTCACCGCCGGCGGGCGGACGCCGTCAGCGGCGGTAGGAGACCTCTGGGAAGGCTGCTGACGGGCCCCGCAGCAACGCCTGCGGACGGCCGCGCAGCGTCTGCTCGAAGAAGGCCGTCGGGTAGGCGCGCTGGAAGGCCAGCGCCCGCTCGGCCGGGATCGTCCCGACGACCTCCGCCAGCTGCTCCTTCCCCAGCCCCAGCGGCCCGGCCGACATGGGGATGAGCAGGACGTCGTCGCCGAAGGAGTTGTGCGCCGCCCCCTTGAGCGTCACGTTGAGCCGCCAGCCCCGCAACCCGTCCCAGAAGGCACGCAGTGTCGGATTGGTGGCCATGCCGCCCTTCCCGTCGGTGTCGACGACCATGTACGGCCGGTCGAGGCCGGACTTCGCCACCTTGCCGAAGACGGCGCCGTCCAGGCCGAGCCCGGCCTTGATCCGCGGGTTGGCGTACATGGCCGAGGAGGTGGCCGCGCCGCCGAGCGAATGCCCGAACATCCCGATCCGCGCGAGGTCGAAGAGCGGCCTGCCGTTCCGTCCGAGCAGCTTCTCCTCCAGGACGGGCAGGCTGTCCAGGACGAATCGCACGTCGGCCACCCGGACCTCGACGGCCTTGGCGAAGTCGGTCACCTCGGGCCCGGTCACCACCCGGCCGCCGGGGAACTCCACCACCGCCGCGTCATAGGGATGATCGACGGTGACCACCGCGTACCCCCGGCTGGCCAGCTCCTCGGCGACGCCGGTCCCGTAGGCGCGGGAGGCGTTGGCGCCCGGCGAGTACAGGACGACCGGCAGCTTGCCCAGGCTCGTGTCGGCGGGCGCGCCCTCGCGGCCGTCGGTCCTGTCCAGCAGCACCGAGCCCGGCTCCAGGCCGTTCATCTTCAGGTACCGGTCCGCCGCCGCCCTCGGCATCCAGGGGGCGACCGGGTGGGCCCCCACGTCCCGGGCCGGGTACCACAGGCTGACCATGAGCTCCCGCTTCCGGCCGGAGCCGTTCCAGGGATCCGCGCGGGACTGATCCACCAGGTGGACCGAGACCGTACCCACGGGATGCGGGCCCGTCGGCTTCGGCACCGTCAGACGCTGCGGCGGGGCGGAGCCGCAGCCGGCCAGCGTGAGAGCCAGGGCGGTGATGATGATGAGTGCACGTTTCACCCTTTTCACGGTGCCAACCGCACACGACCATCGCCTCTGACGTACGGAGGACTTCCGGCTCAACCCAGGAGGGTAGCGCTCAACGGAGATCGTCTTCAGGGATGACGCGCACCCGCCCCCGGCCCCGCCGGATCCCGGCGCGACTGATCACCCGGCACCGTCCACTGAGCCTACGGCGAGCACCCGACGCGTGGAGATCCAAATGGGACGGCTCCCGGATTGGCCCCCATCGCCCCCGGAAATGAGAGAAGGGGCTTCGGATGATCTCCGAAACCCCTTCACCTGCGTCTTGCGAGTGGGCGATACTGGGATCGAACCAGTGACCTCTTCGGTGTGAACGAAGCCGAACCCCCAGGCCAGGTAGGCCCACCCACCGCTTGACCTGCGAAAACTCTCAAAGAATCTTAAGGATTCTTAAGGGCTCTCAAGCGTTCGTGACGCACGTACGACGCACGATCATGCGGGCGTGATGCTGTAACGGAGAGTGAAGCTGGCCGCGGCGTCTCAGAGCCGCGGCCTTTCTGCTTCAGGACGGCCGGCGCAGTTGGCGCACTGTCGAACCAGACTGCCCATCCTCGGCGTCATCCTCAGACCGGATGGTCCGGACAAGCCGGATGAGCATCTTCTTGTGCTCGTCCTCCAGGCCGGTGAGCGCCCAGATCTGGCGCTCGGTCACATCGGTGTACGGGTTGTCCGATTCGGCTTGAAGGTCGTCAGGGGACCGGACGGAGAGTTCTTCTCGCTCAGCCTGCCCTGAGAAGATCAGCATTTCTCCCAGGGTGTAGCCGAGCGCTCGCCCGATCTTTCGCAGGATCTCGTTCTCCGCGCCGCGGTCCTCGTTGAGGATGCGGTTGACGATGGAGGCGGCGATGCCTGCTTCGCGCGCAAACTGCGACTGGCCTCTGAACTTAAGGTCGTAGCCACGTTTGGTGAGCTCGTCGTGTAGCCAACGGCCGAGCCGACCAGGAGTTTTGCCCACGGGCACAGATGATACCCCGTTGATCACGCTCGGCAATATGCACTCCTGGGGCACCAAATCCTGACTGCCCAGGTTTACCCACGTGAAGCCCATGATTTGCGCCGCAAGAAAATCATGAAGCCCGAGTATTGCAATGCCGTACGGCACAGCACTACATTGAGGGCACTTCCAATGCCGCACGGCACAGGTCGAGCCTCAACCAACTGGAGGACCGCATGGCGCACCGCGTGAGACTGCGCCGCGACGAGGTCGAAACACGACTGACCGAACTCGGCTACGACTCCCAGAGCGCCCAAGCCCGCGCCATCGGCGTCGTCCCGTCCATCCACCATCGCGCCCTCAAAGGCAGCCGCGAACCCAACGCCGAATACGTCCTCTGCGTGCTCTACCTCGTCGGCTCCGACGAAGTCCGCCGCGAGATCAAGGCACTCTTCGACATCACCAGCCGCGAGTGCGAACCGGTCGCCTCATGACCGCCAAGAGCAGCCGCACACCGGCCACCCAGCGCAAGACGCTCCTGCTCACCATCCCCGAGACCGCAACCGAGCTGCGCGTCACCCCGCCGACCGTCTACGCGTACATCGCCGACGGCCTGCTCAACCCGATCGACCTGGCCCGCCCCGGCGCCAAGACCACCCGCCTGAGGGTGCGCTTGGACGAGCTGGAGGCGTTCATCGCCAGCCGGCCCCGCGTACACCAGCAGACGGCCTGACAGGCCGCAAGGGCCCACCCGAGCCACCGGATGAGCCCCGCGAACAACCACCCATCCCTACTGCAGCAAGGGACGAGCCATGACAACCACTACCACAGCCCCCGCCACGACGCAGCACACCAGCCTGCTTACCGGGTTCGACATTCTCGACATCTACTGTGCGCTGCAGAACGCCGCCGCCAACGACTGCACCAGCCTCGACAAGCGGGACCGGCAGGCGCTCGCCCTCCTCACCTACACGCCGCTTCGCGGCATCACCCGCATGCTCATCACCAAGCTCGCCGACGGCCGCGCCACCCTGCCGCTCACCCCCGCGCTCGCCACCCACCTGCTCGAGGTCGCCGCCGACGTGGCCGCGTCCCCAGTCACCGTCGAGGAGGAGAACGCGTGGCTCGCCAGCCGCGACGTTGAGACGCCGTGCGTCGTCGACCAGATCATCGGCGCCGTCGCCGGCTACACCGCCGCCCGCCACGGCGAGCTCGGCCAGCAGCTGCTCGACGGCGCGCTCCAGACCATCATCCGGGTCGGCAAGCCCGGCATGCCCCTCAGCGAGGTGCCTCGCGCGGCCCGGCACGCGGTCGCCGAAGCTCTCGCCGGACTCGCCCTCGACGGGCTGCTGCCCACCCCTGCCTCCGACCCGATCGAGACGCTGGCCGCCTACTGCGACCTGTACGAGATGGACATCGCCGGCGCGGCCATGCGGTCGTCGCTGCTGGCCACGCTGCTCACCCGCGACCACAACCTGCCCGCCGCCGCGGCGGTCCAGTTGACGCGGGAGGGCTACGACGACCGGGTCCGGGCCGCCGGCCGCGAGGCTGACCGGCTAATCCAGCAGGCGCGACACGCGCGGCTGGCCGCCGACTACGACGAGGAGACGGCGGTCGCGCTGTGACCGCAACCGACGCCCCCACGACGACGTCCCGGACGTTCGGAGCCGAGATCATCGATGCTCTCGCCGCAGCCGGATACCCCGTCCGCAACGAGTACGGCGACGGCTACCAGATCCATGCCCTCACTGACGATGCCCCCGCTGATGCGCCGCTCCACGTCGCGATCGAAGACGTACGTGAAGGGGTGCTGTACGGGATGGGCGGCTGGCGGGAGATGAACGCGCAGCGGCTGGGTCGCTACGCCGCCGCCCTGACAGAGGCCGGATTCGCCACCACCGAGTTGCGCGAGGCCGAAGCACCGCACGCGCCGCTCTACTTGATCCTCGCCCCCGATGCCCGCACTGCTCAGGCTGCGCTCGGCTTCGCTCTGGCCGCTTCGAGGGGAGGGGCGTGATGGACCTTCACGTGCCCGTCGCCGCTACCAGCGCTGACCACGTTGCTGTCGCCGACGCGGTCCGCCAGCTCGCAGACCAGCTCGGCATCCGGCAGGCCGAAGCAGCCAGCCTCCTGATCGTCTCCGGCATCCCCACTCTCCGCGTGGACGAGCGAGTCCGACTGGCCCGCGAAGACGTCACCGCCTACGCCACCCACCTCGCCCAGCAGGCCGCGAACCGGCCGAGCGTCCGCGGCGGCCCCGACATCGGCTACGAGGCAGAGCCCGGCTACCGCGCAGAACAGGACAGCCAATGACCGGCCTCCGCAGCCCCTGGGACACCGACGAACCCGACACCTTCCTCTACACGCCGACCGGCCGCTACATCGGCACCTGGCCCACCGACAGCCCCCAATGGCGGGCCGCCCGCGCCAAACGCATCAGCGGCTCCCGCATCGCCGCCATCCTCGGCCTCTCCCCCTGGGCATCCCCGCACTCCACCTGGTGCGAAATGGCCGGCCTCGTCGAACCCGC
The DNA here is from genome assembly GCF_044465525.1 of Nonomuraea sp. NPDC049646. Classification (NCBI taxonomy): domain Bacteria; kingdom Bacillati; phylum Actinomycetota; class Actinomycetes; order Streptosporangiales; family Streptosporangiaceae; genus Nonomuraea; species Nonomuraea sp. NPDC049646. Next base: position 158,599 of record NZ_JBITLU010000019.1, read on the forward strand.
ACCCGCCACCAAACAGCAGGACCGCGGCCACTACCTCGAACCCGCCGTCGCCGCCTGGTTCGCAGACCAGCACCCCGAATGGCACCTGTTCGAAACCGGCACCTGGGTTCACAACGACCGCGGCTGGCAACTCGCCAACCCCGACCGGCTCATCCGCTACCACCTGTCCGACAACCTGCCCGTCGGCTGGTACAACCTCGAAGTCTCCGCCCTCCTGGAGATCAAAACCGACGCCGACGGCAGCGGCTGGGGCGAACCCGGCACCGACGAAATCCCCGTCTACTACCGCACCCAAGTCCAGTGGTACATGGACGTGCTCGGCCTGCCCCGCGCCTACATCGCCGTCCTCGGCGACCGGCTCGAGTTCCGCGAATACGTCGTCGACTACGACCCCGCCGACGCCGCCATCATGCGCGCCTCCGCCGAGAACTTCCTCGACTCGCTGCTGTGGGGCGAGATGCCCGCCCTCGACGGACACCCCGCCACCTACGAGACCGTCCGCAAGCTCCACCCCGACATCGACGGCAGCGACATCGACCTCGACGACGACACCGCCATCGAATACCTAGCCGCCCTCGCAGCAGCCAAGGCCAGCGAATCCCGCGTCAACGCCGCCAAGTCCCAGCTCGCCACCGCCATGGGCACCAGCCGCCGCGCCCGCTGGCGCAACCAAACCATCGCCACCCGCCAGGCCAAGAACGGCGGCGCCCCCTACCTGGTGGCCGGCCGCAAACTGCCCGACCCGACCACGCTGACAGGAGCCACCGCATGACGCTCGCCACCCTGCCCGTCGAACGTGCCGTCGACTCGCTGACCGAGCGACAGGAGTACGCCAAGGCGCTGTCCGTGTCCAACCTGCTGCCCCGGCAGTACCAGGGCCAGCCCGGCAACGTCCTGTACGCCGTCGAGTTCGGCCAGTCGCTCGGCATCTCCACCATGGCCGCCATCCTCGGCGTCCACATCATCGAAGGCCGCGCGTCCGCGTCGTCAGGGCTCATCTCGGCGCTGGTACGCCGGGCCGGACACCGGCTCCGCGTGTGGGTGGAACGCGACGAGCAGGGGAAGCTGCTCGGCGCGGTCGCGACCATCGTGCGCAAGGACGACCCAGAGTTCGAGTTCCGCGCCACCTGGACCATGCAGCGCGCTCAGGCCGCGGGCCTGGCAGGCAAGCAGGTGTGGAAGAACTACCCGGAGGCGATGCTCAAGGCGCGCGCCGTCTCCGAGGTCGCCCGCGAAGCCTGCGAGGAGGAACTGTCCGGCGTCGGCTACACGCCGGAAGAGCTCGGCGCCGAAGTGAACGCCGACGGGTCCGTCGTGGTCACCACGGCGCGGCCGAACGCTCCCGGGCGAACGATCCGCGAGGCCGTCGCCCCTCAGGAGCCGCAGCCGCCGATCGTCGTGCCGGAAGAGCCGCCCACCACGGAGCGGATGATCTCGGAGGCGCAGCTCAGGAAGATAGGCGCGGCGATGCGTGACGCCGGGCTGACCGACCGCGACGCGGCGCTCGCCTTCGTCAACGAGGTCCTTCAGAGGCCCGCCGACCAGCAGGTTACCTCCCGCAACGAGCTCACCCTCGACGAAGCCTCCCAGGTGATCGACGCGCTCGAGCGCGAGGCGGCGAAGGACGGTGAGCCGCCCGCAGGCGGGGACGCGGTTGATGGCGAGCAGGGCGAGGCGGCGTTGTGAGCCGCGACTACTACAACCAGATCGCCGCTGAGTGGCGGACCGCCCTCGACGCCGTCCGCGCCGCCGGCGGCAGCGCCATCACCTTGTCCGACTCCCACCTGACGCTGATCCTCCTCGGCTACGAACAGCACCAGCAGGAACGTGCCAACACCCTCACCTGGATCGCCAACGCCGAACGCGACCGGCTGATCGACGCCACCGCGGCGGCCTATCTGCGGCACAGGCTCGGCGACCTCACCGACGAACAACTCGCCGACCAGCTCAGCATGGCTTCCAGCCACCAGGAGCAGCGATGACGTTCTGGACCGGCAGACTCGCCTGCCTCGACTTCGAAAGTTCGGGGACGAACCCGCACGAGGCGCGCATCGTCGAGGCGTACATCGGCCTCGTCGGCGGCGGCCAGCCCCCCGCGGACCGGCAGCCCCTCTACATCAACCCCGGCGTGCCCATGCCGGCGGAGGCCACCGAGATCCACGGATACACCGACGACTTCCTTCAGGCCAACGGGATGCAGCCGGTGGAGGGGATCGGCCGCATCGCATCTGCCGTCAAGGCGGTCTGGGCTGACGGCATCCCGCTGGTGGGCCACAACATCGGCGGCTACGACCTGACACTCCTCAACGCCGAGATGATCCGGCACGGGTTCGGCCCGCTGATCGATCTGACGGGGACCGGCTCGTACGGGCCGGTCATCGACACCAAGGTCTTGTCGAAGCAGCTGGACAAGTGGCGCCCCCGGGTCAACGCCGACCAGGGCGCGCACGCGTTGAAGACGTGCGCCCAGGTGTTCGGCATCCCGTGGCGCGACGAGGACGCGCACGGCGCCCGCTACGACGCCCTCATCTCCGCCCGCGTCGCCTGGCGGATGGGCACCATCGCCGCGTTACCGCGCGAGCAGCGGCCGTTCGTGCAGGCCAGCAAGAGGGACGAGCGGCACCTGTTCGACGCCCTTGCCTGCGACCTCGGCACGCTGTTCGACCGGCAGCGGGAGTGGGCGCGCGAACAGGCCGCCTCCTACCAGGACTACCTGCGCGACCCCGCCAAATCCAAGGACAAGCACAATCCGGCCGCCGTCATCGACGGCACCTGGCCCGTAGCAGCCCCGGCACGACAGGAAGGCACCACCGAGCACACAGCCCAGGAGGCGACCGCATGACCATGCAACTCCACGAAGAGCACGCCGACGGCGAAGTCGTCGAAGAAACCGACCCCGTCACCGCCACCATCCGCCACAACATGACCCAGGAACGCCAGCAGGCCGACCGCTACGCCAAGGACGCCGCCGTCCACCGCCAGCAGGCCAACCACCTGGAAGACCTGGCCATGGAATGCCGGCGCCGCGAAGAGCGGTGGCGCCACCTGCTCAACATGGCCGGCGGCGACAGCCTCCTCGGCGACCTGGACGACCAGGGCAACGTGCAGACGGTCCTGTTCCCGCGGCAGCGCGCCCGCTACCCGCTCGTGCACCTCGACGGCTCTGACACCCCGCACATCGCCTGTGTGGGCTGCGGGAAGCCGCTGCGTGAGGCGACCGCCGCCGAGGCCGAGGCGGTCGCCGGTGGCAGGCAGATCGCGCCGCACCGCTGCGACGCCTGCACAACCGGCGGCAACCCGTACCCGCCCGCCGCCTAACCCCTCCGTTCCTGACCGCACGCCCGCGTGGCGCGCCATCCGCGAAGGACCACCACAGTGACCACAAATACGCGCACTTCCCCCCTTCAAACCGTTGACCGGGTCGTCCCAGACGCATGGGCCGTCATTACGCCCAACGAGCCGACGGAGCCGCGCCTCCTGGTGTTCATGCAAGGCAAGCACCGGGTCGAGATCGAGTTGAGCGACGACATGGCCACCCACTTCGGTATCGCAGCCCGCGCCATCGAAACGCACAAGGCAGGTGCCTGATGTCCACCACCGCCACCCTCGACCTGGCGCCGGCCGCCGTGCTGGCCCTCCCCCAGCAGATGGCCGTGTCCGAACTCCGCGCCGCCGCCCAGGCGGTGACCGCATGAACGACATCGCTAAGCGGTTCGCCCGCGAGACCCGCCTCCACAGGCTGACCGTGCTGAATGACGACGGTCTGTACCGGCACCTGCGCAGCCGCGGCCGGCGTGGACTCTACTGGTTCGACATCGTCACCTGGCCGGGCAGCCTCGCCATCCGAGGCGACCTCAACGACGCCTACGTGTTCTCCCGCACCCCCGACATGTTCCAGTTCTTCCGCGCCAACAGGTCCGACGAGATCAACCCGGGCTACTGGGCGGAGAAACTCCCGCAGGGCCGCCGCTCCGTGCAGACGTACTCCCAGGACCTGCTGCACCAGCACATGCGGGAAGCGCTGCGCGACGAGTACGAGAGCTTCCTCCACAACCGGCTCGCCGAGAAAGCGGACGAGTTCGGCCTCGACAACGCGGACCTACTGGGCCCCGAGCTGGCCAAGCCCTGCCACCGGCAGACCCGTGACCACATGCGGAAGCTACGGAAGGCGATCCACGAGCACTTCTTCGACCCCTGGTGGGGCTGCGGCACCGAGTACGAGGAAGCCGCGCACCGCGGCCTCGACGAGTTCTCGTTCACCTCCGACCAGGGCCACAAGTTCGAGTTCGAGGGCTGGCAGGAGTGGGACCTGCGCGACTGGGACTGGTCGTTCCTGTGGGCCTGCCACGCCATCGTGTGGGCGATCGGCCGATACGACTCCGCGAAGGCCGCCACCCGGAAGGCGGTGGCATGACCATGAGCACGTACCTCATCTGGTCGAACCACCGCCACGCCTTCTGGGGCCCGAGCGGCGGCTACACCACCAACTGGCTGACCGCCGGACGGTACACCCAGGAAGAAGCTGCCGAGTGCTGCAGCCGCCGCACCTGGGAGCCGCGCCGCCCGCCGCCCGAGGTGATGATCCTCGCCCCCGACAGCGAGCAGACCGCCTTCACGATCGCCGAGCAGTGCGCCATCCCCGGCCGGCTCCAAGACGCGATCCGCCAGGCCACCCGGACCGCCATCCGCGAACGCCGCGCACGCGAGACGGAGGCCAGCCGTGCCTGACCTGTCCTTCCTCGCCGGCCCATTCCTGATCGCCGCCACCGTCTTCATCACCCTGGCCATCAGCCGACGCGTCCACGCCAACCGGAACGCCTACCTCGAACAGCGGGCCAACGTGCTCGCCAACGACCGTGACGCCCTCCTCCAGGTCGTCGGCGACTTCGTGGACGCGATCGAACACCGGCCCGACCGACTCGACCAAGTCGCGTCTCAGGCTCGCAACGCGATCGACGGGAGGCAGACGTGGACCCGCGCCTACTGACCGCCGCCGCCATCACCGCAGCCCTCATCGCGGTCGCCATCGGCTGGTCCCTTCGCCCCGCCGCACGAAGCCGCCGCCGACAGCGGCGCGAGCTGATCGCCCTCAACCGGCGCCGCGTCCAGCTCGAACAGCAGGTCGCCGCCGAATGGCTGCGGATCCACGGCCGACTCGCTGTCCGCGACGCCGAAGCGCTCATGCTGCGACTCCTCGCAGACCACCCCGAAATCCACCATCTACAGACGCGCACGAAAAGAGGTGTGCGATGAACCGCCCGAAAGCCCGAGGCACCGCAGCAGAAACCGCCGTCGTCCGAGCCATCCGCCCCCTCGGCTTCCCCCACGCCGAACGCCGCGCCCTCGCCGGCACCCACGACCTCGGCGACATCGTCGGCACCCCCGGCATCTGCTGGGAAGTCAAGGGAGGCGACGCCGCCCGCCTCGCCTCCGACGGCCAAATCGCCGCCTGGATGGTCGAGACCGAGACCGAGCGGATCAACTCGCGCGCCGACGTCGGCATCCTCGTCGTCCAGCGCAAGGGCGTCGGCGCTGCCAACGCGCACCGCTGGTGGGCACACCTGCCCCTGCGTCAGGTGGCGGAGCTGGCGAACGGCCACGCTCTCACCGACGCCTACACCGCTGATCTCCCCGTTCGAATGCTGCTCGGAGACCTCTGCACGCTGCTGCGCGACGCCGGCTACGGGCAGCCGCTCCAGACCGAGGCGGTCGCATCATGACCGCCACCGCCACCCGCCAGACAGAACTTGCGCCGCGGATCCTCGCCCGCATCCACACCGCCCTCCTCCTCCGCGGCGAGCAGTACACCGACGAAATCATCGCCATCCGGCTCGGCGTCTCCCGCCGCACCGTCGAACGCGACTTCGCCCTCGCCCGCAAACACAACATCCGCCCAACGCGCCAGACCGCACGCTGGGAGAGCCGCGCCGCCTGCAAAAACGTCGACCCCGACACGTTCTTCCTGGCCTGGTACCACACCCACCGGCCCGACGTGCAAGCAGCCAAAGCGATCTGCGCCAGCTGCCCCGTCCTCGACCAGTGCCGCGACTACGCGCTCATCCACCCGCGGTGGACGTCCGACGGCATCTGGGCCGGCATGACCCCCTCCGAACGCCGCAAGGCCACCGGCAGCTACCGCTACGAGAGGAGAGCAGCGTGAACAGCAGCATGACCGAGGCCGCGGCCCACGCCGGCTGGCGCGAATGGATGTCGTGGATCCGCCCCTGGTACGTCGGCGCCGTCCAGCCCCACAGCGGGCTCATCGAAGGCCACATGTACCCGGACTGCGACCGCCTCGCCCGCCAAACCTCCACCCCGCAAGAGGGCGCCGGCTGGCTCAACCCCTCCGAGGGACCCGTCTGCGCCTCCTGCAAGACCCGCCGCGCCGCCAGAGAGGAGCAGCCCGCATGAAAATCTCTGTCGAACCCGCCCGGTTCGCCGACCTCATCACCCAAGCCGGCCGGCACACCTCCGGGCCGATCGACCCCATCCTCGCCGGGCTCCTCCTCGAAGCCGACGGCGACCAGCTGACCGTGTCGGCGTACAACCGCGACACCTCCTACCGCGGCCACATGCCCGCCGACATCGCCGAACCCGGCCGCGTCCTGCTACCCGGCCGCGTCCTCGCCGACGCCGCCAAATCCCTCGCCAAGCGCCGCGACATGCTCCAGCTCGCCGCCACCCCTGCTGAAACCACCATCACCTGCGGCGCCGCCATCATGACCATCCGCGCCATGCCCGCCGACGACTTCCCCACCCTGCCCCAACCCGCCACGACAGTCGGCGAGGTCGACGGGGAAGACCTGCGCGACGCCGTCACCCAAGTCGCCCCCGCCTGCAAACCCGAGAAGCCGGTGAAGCCGGAGCACGCCGTCGTGCGGCTCGACATCGACGGCGTCGAGATCACATGGGTCGGCGCCGACAACTACCGGATGGCCACCCGCGTCACCCCGTGGAACTCGGCGGTCCCCGACACCCGACTGGCCGCCCACGTGCCCGTGAGAGCGTTCCGCGACGTCGCCAAGGACTTCAAGGGACCGGTCACGGTCGGCATCGACACCAACCTCGTCTCCCTCGCCAGCGCCAACCACACGGTGACGATCGGCCAATACCAGGTCGAGGAGTACACCAACTACAAGCCGCGCCTCGCCGCCCCACTCCCCACCACCGCCACCGTCGACACCGAAGCCCTACTCGAGGCCGTGAAGCGCGTCGTGCTGTTCGCCGACGGCCAGGACGTCACCCTCGGCATCACCCCTGACGCGATCGGCGTCCACGCCGGCGACATCTCACTCATCGGCCGCGGCACCGACACCATCGCCTGCACCCTCGACGGCGACCCCATGACACTCCGCTTCCAGCCCCCGTTCCTCCTCGACGGCCTCGAAGGCATCAACACCGAACAGACGGTGATCGGCATGTCGGCGCCCGGCCGCTACATCACCCTCACCAGCACCGACCAGGCGTTCAAGTATCTGGTCGTGCCGCTCAAGCCGCGCATCGCCCAGGCGGCAGCATGACCAGGCCGATCCCGCCGTCGCTCGACGAACTCGCCGAACACTGCACCCGATGCGAACACCAGAACGGCGTCCACACCGACACCGGCACCGGACGCTGGGGCTGGGCCATCTACGACGACGTATTCATGAACGCGTCCGGCGCCTGCTCCCACCCCGGCTGCACCTGCCAAAGCCGCACCAGCGACCCCGCCGCCGCACCCGCACCGCAGGCAACATTCACGCCGCCCGCACCGCTCCCGGCGCAGCCGTGCGCGTTCTTCGCCTTCGGAGACAAGACCCGCTGCGGCGTCGAGCCTGCCCGCCTTTTCGCCAACGGCTGGCGATGCTCGAGCCACACCCCGGCCGCCCTCGCAGGCGTTGAGGAGGCGGGAGAAGGAGCCTGCGCGCCAACCCGCCATTACTGCACATCCGAGACCCGGTGCGCCACGTGGGCGTGGCAGCAGCAGCCGTGGCGGCTCCTGTGCACCGGCGGACGCGACCGCACCGACAAGCCGCGCATCTGGGCCGCCCTCGACGACGTCCACCGCATCCACCCCATCCTCACCGTCGTCCACGGCGCCTGCTACCCGAAACCCGAGCACGGCACCCGGCCGGACAGGTCCGCCGACTGGCTCATCCACCAGTGGTGCCAGCACGCCGGCGTCAAAGAGGAAACGCACCCCGCCGACTGGAGAAAGCACGGCAAAGCAGCCGGAATCATCCAGAACTCCTACCTCGTCCAACTCGGCGCAAGCGAAATGCTCGCCTTCCCCGGCGCCGGGGGCGGCACCTACGACTGCATGCGGAAAGCAGCCGCCGCCGGCATCCCCCTCCGCCCCATCCGACCCCACCAGCCGGCGGTCGCCCATGGATGACATCACCGTCGGCGGGCTCTGCTCCGGCACCGGCATCCTCGAACACACCATCGCCGAACAGGTCGGAGGCAGGGTCGCCTGGCACGCCCAGCACGAACCCGCCGACAAGAACGGCCGCGAAGACAAATGGCAGTTCGCGGCTCGCATCCTGCACCACCACTGGCCGCACATCCCCAACCTCGGAGACCTCACCACCATCGACTGGGACCAGGTCGAGAAGGTCGAGTGGGTCGTCGCGGGCTGGCCCTGCACCGACGTGTCCCTCGCCGGCCTCGGCCTCGGCATCGCCGAAGGCACCCGCTCCGGCATCTGGCGGCATGTCGCCGCCTGCATCCGCGCGCAGCGCGCCATGCGCCGCCCTGGCGAACCCGGCCCGTACATCTTCCTGGAGAACGTGAGGGGGCTCCTCAGTGCCCGAGCCGACAGCGACCTGGAATTCTGCCCGCGATGCATGGGAGACCGAGCAAACCAACCTGCACTGCGAGCACTTGGCCGTGTACTCGGAGACCTGGCCAACCTCGGGTTCGATGCGGAATGGGTCGGTCTACCCGCGTCCCGCCCTGACATCGGAGCCTGCCATGAACGGTGGCGGGAGTTCATCCTCGCCTGGCCTGCTGCCGACACCGGCGGCCCGCGACTGGAAATCGGGCCAATCGAACCTCATGGATCGCAATGCGAGACCGCTGAACGAGGCCATCATCAATCTGTTGCCGACGCCGCGAACGACGGACACGAACGTAGCCGGGACGCACGGGGACGGCGGGATGGATCTGCGGACGGCGATCACCCTGCTGCCGACACCGACCGCGACAAGGTACGGGAACAACCAGTCGGCCAGTCCCGGCGCAGCGGTCAGGCCGGGGTTCGACTCGATCGACCAACTGCTTCCGACGCCGACGGTGGCCAACTCTCGCGGCACCCGCAACGCCACCTCCGGCCGGAAGACCGGGTCGAAACATCATGCGGGGACGACGCTGAGCGACGTGTTCTGGACTGGGGAGACTACGCCCCAGCGGTCCGCCGCTGGGAAGAAGCGCTCGGCCGGCCCGCGCCCCGACCAACCCAGCCTGGACGATCCGGACGCGACCAACTGGCGCCCCGATTCTCCGAATGGATGATGGGCCTCCCCGAAGGCCACGTCACCGCCATCCCCCGCCCCGAAGGCATGAGTCTCCCCGGCTACCGCAACGCCCAGCTCAAAGTCATCGGCGGAGGAGTCGTCCCCCAACAAGCCGCCTACGCGTTCCGTGTGCTGATGCAGCGCGCCCAGGAGGCCCTCGATGCCTGACCTCACCCTCCAAGAGGTCCTCGACCGCGGCCTCACCCAACGCCAGCTCAACCAGTGGGTCGACGAGAAATACCTCCACCCCCTGGCCCGCGGACGCGGCCGGCCACGCGAATGGCCCGCGCAAGAGCTCGAAGCCGCCGACCTGATGCGGCGCCTCCTCGACGCCGGCCTCACCCTCTACGCCGCCGCCATCGCCGCCCGCGGACACCTCGCCGGACACCCCACCCAGCTCGCACCCGGCATCACCCTCACCATCGACAACGCGGAGGCATCGAGGTGACCGTCACCATCGTGCGCGGCGACGCCCGCCACCTGCCCCTCCCCGACAACAGCGTCGATCTCATCTGCACGAGCCCGCCGTACTACGGGCTCCGCGACTACCGCGACGGCGACCAGAGCCTCGCCGGCCAGATCGGCGCCGAACCCACCCCACGGGAATACCTCGAAGCGCTCTGGAAGTGCACACGCGAATGGATGCGCGTCCTCAAGCCCGCGGGCTCCCTGTGGATCAACCTCGGAGACAAGTATTCGCAGCGCGCCGGGCAGTTTGGGCCTCAGGGTCAGACCGGTCAGCGAGCAACCCGGGCACAGGCCGCCACCTACGTGGACGTTCCCGCTCGACGTGACCTGAACTACGGAATCGCCGCCAAAAGCCTGATTGGGCTGCCGTGGCGGTACGCGCTCGGCTGCATCGACGATCTCGGGCTGATCCTGCGCGCCGAGGTGATCTGGGACAAGCCGAATGGTCTACCCGAATCCGTCACCGACCGAGTGAGGCGCAGCCACGAACACTGGTTCCACTTCACATCGAGGCCTCACTACTACTCCGCGGTCGACGAGATCCGCGAACCGCACAAGGACATTTCGGTGCGCCGCGCCATGCCGCATCGCGCCCATCCCGGCCGCAGGGACGGTGAGGTCTATGGCCTCGAACACGGGCAGACGCTGCGCCTGGACCAGATGAACCATCCCCTCGGCGCGCTACCGGGCAGCGTGTGGGAGATCGCCGCCCAACCGCTCAAAGTCCCCGACCACCTCGGTGTCGACCACTTCGCCGCGTTCCCGATGGAGTTCCCGCGCCGCATCATCCGAGGCTGGTCACCGTCCGCCATCTGCGCCGCCTGCGGTGAAGGCCGTCGGCCGCTGACGGCGCGGGCGGTCGTTGATGGCCACGACTGGGCACAGTCGCAGCAGTTCGACCGAATCGGTCAGAGCACGCCCAATCGGCGGGCGCCATCCGCTCTCGGCTACAGGGCCGAGGAGCGGGCAACCCGCATCACTGGCTATGCCTGCGCCTGCCCCGCCCCTGACGCCACCTCGAGGCCTGCAGTCGTGCTCGACCCGTTCGGCGGCACCGGCACCACCGCGCTCATCGCCGACCTGTACGGCCGGCACGGCATCAGCGTGGACCGGTCCGCGGACTACTGCCGCATCGCCCAGTGGCGCACCACCGACCCAGGCGAACGCGCCCGAGGCCTCGAGCAGCCCAAGCCGAAGCCGACACCTCGCGAGCGGGAAGACCAGGACCCGCTCTTCGGCGACGAGGTGTCGGCGTGAACGGCGGCGACCATGACATGGACCAGCCGCTGCAGCACCTGCCGCCGCCCAGCCGCGCTCATCATCACCGGGCGGATACCAGGCCGCACCTGCTACAGCGCCCTGTCCTGCGACCACTGCGCAGACCGGCACCGCCACCTCGCCGCCAAAGCCGGGCCCGTCACCGAAGAGCCGCTCGAAGACCGGGCCCAAGACCCGCTCTTCTAACACTCCGCTGCTGAACCCGCCCCGCGAATGACCTCCCGCCCGAGCACCACCCGAACCATCCAGGGGGACCCGTTGACCTCCGAGCAGGAACCACCAGCAGCCGACCTCGACGAGGCGCGGCGCTGGCTCGCCACGCTCCACGGCGACGCCCCCGGCCTCATCAACATCGTCTCCACCGGCAACTGGTCCGGCCAAACCTTCACCACCGACCACGCCGGCCTCGACGCCGCCGTCGCATACATCGCCCGGCTCGACAAGCAGAAGCGAGCCGGTATCTACGCCCGCGCCACCACCCTGCGAACCCCGCCGCGGGCCGGCAAACGAGGTGAGGCACCCGACTCTCTCGCCTTCCCCGGGTTCTGGGCCGACATCGACGTCGCAGGGCCCGGCCACAAGTACACGGTCTGCGCAAACGACTGCACCGAACGGCACACGCACAGGAAGCTGCCGCTGCCACCCACCCCGGAGGACGGACGACGCATCCTCGAGGCTGCAGGGCTCCCCGAGCCCACCATGTGGGTGCAGTCCGGAGGGGGCTGGTACCCGTGGCATCTGCTCGACGAGCCTGTCACCATCACTCCCGCCAACTATGACGACATTGACACCCTGTCCAAGCGCTGGCAGCTCATCATCGAAGCCGGCGCCCACCAACTCGGATGGGCATACGGCACCGGCGTCGGCGACCTCGCCCGCGTCCTACGCATCCCCGGCACCATCAACCGCAAAGCCGACCTCGAGCGGCGATGCCGAATCATCGAAGCCTCCGGCATCACCTACAGCCTCGATGAACTCGCCACCGTCCTCTACTCGATCGACCTGCCCGACCCCGAACCCGCCGCCTACAAGGTGCCGCCCGCTAGGTCACGCGCCACCTCCTTCGCCCCGGGGACTGTCGGGCCGTTCGACGCGCTCGGCGAAGTATGTGAATGGTCAGACCTGTTCGAGCCGTACGGCTTCAACTACGTCAGGTCAGAGCGTGACAACGCCGAACTGTGGAAATACTCCGGGTCCTCCGCCGAATCCGAGTACTCGGTCCGAGCGTTCGCGCACACCTGCGTCAACTTCTCCGAAACCGCGCCGCTCCCGGTCGGCGCCGGCCACCGGCTCACCCACGGCAAAGTGTTCGCACACTGGTACCACAGGGACAACCACAGCGCTGCGGGCAAAGACCTAGTCCTCGCCGCCGCGGGCAACCCAGATGCTTCCCCTGCAGCAGCTGGTCTGCGCCCGGCCATCCTTGACCACATCCGGTCCCGGTGCGGCGTCCGGCCGTGGACGCCCAACACGCCGCCGCCCGCCGAAGACGCGCCCTGGCCCGACCAGCCCACCGACGCAACCGAGGAACCGGTGCCAGCCGCAGCCAACACGGCCACACCTGCCGCCCAGACAGGCGATGTCGACGTCCGCAAGGCGATGGCTCACGCCAACGACCAAGCCATCTGGGAAGGCGTCTACAGCAGCGTTGACGATATCCACGCCGCCACCTGGACCATCCCTGGCAGCGACGACCAGCCGGCCATCCTGCCGGCGTTCCCGCTCCACACCCTGCCCGGCGACACCGGCAAATTCGTATCCGCGGTCGCCACCTACACCCAAACGCCGCCCGAGATCGCCGCGTTCGCCGTCATCGGCGCACTCTCTGTCGTCGTCGGCTCCCACGCCACCATCACCGGCCAATGGACCGAAGAAACCCTCGCCCTCTTCATCGCCACCATCGCCGACAGCGGCGACGGCAAATCCCGAGCGTTCAAGGCAGTCAACAAGCCCGTCTACCGGCTCGAGTCCAGCCTGCGGGCCGCATGGGACGGCATATACAAGGAGAACGCCGAGCAACTCGAGATCGCGCAACTCACGCGCGAAAAGCTGATCAAAGACCTTGCCGTCGCGGCACCGGACAAGCGCGGCAAGCTGCAGGACCAGCTCGACGCACTCAAGGACACCATCCGGGAGTTGACAGGGCCGCCGCGCCCCCAACTGCTCGCCGGCGACATCCTGCCCGAAGCGCTCGCCCGGCGTATTCACGAAGTCGGCGGTCACATCGGAATCGTCTCCGCCGAGGGCACCTTCCTGGGCAACATCTGCGGCCGATACAACAACGGCAAGCCGAACCTCGAATTCGTTCTGCAAGCCTGGGACGCCTCCGAACCCTGGAGGCCCGAACGAATCAGCCGCGAGAGCTTCGAGCTCGAGCGGCCCAGCCTCGCCCTGTCGCTGTCCGTGCAGCCCGTCGTCATTGCCGACGCCATCGACTCCAAGGCCGTCACCGACAAGGGGCTTCTCAACCGGTTCCTCCTCGCCAGGCCCGTGTCGCTGGCCGGAAGCCGCGACCAGAAGCCACCCCACATCCCGCCCCACCTGGCCGAAGCGTGGAACGCCAGCGTGCACCGCGCCTTCTACTCGGTTCGCCCTGACGGCAGCACGTTCGACGACGAAGGCGTGCCTCTGCCGCCAGTACCGATGCAGGTCAGCGAAGACGGCGAGGATCTGATCCTTGCCTGGCGAGAGCGGCAAGAGCGGCGGCTCGACCCTGACAGCGGTGACCTCGTCGCGGTGAAGGGCTGGATGTCGAGAGCCGCCGGCAACGCCTACCGGCTCGCTGCGCTCTTGCATCTCGCGGCTGGCCATCCGCCGCAGATGCCTGTCAGTGGCAGCACGATGGCCGACGCGCTCACCATCATCGACTACTGCATCCCGCATGCCATCGCGATTCTCGGCGGTTCTCAGGAGCGTCAGGTGGCAGGGCGGCCCGCGTGGATGCAGGCGGCCTCGGGCCATGTCCTGGAGTGGATCCGCAAGAAGGGCATGGCGACGTTCACGGCGAATCAGATGTCGCAGGGGTTGAAGAGCCGGTCGTGGGCGAAGGAGCACGGCGCTCCGGGGGCGCAGGCGGTGTTGATGATGCTGGCCCGGCAGGGCTGGCTCGCGACGGCGGTGCGGAAGGACGCGGCCGGGCGGCGGACGGCTGATCCGATGTTCGTGGCGCATCCGGAGCTGCTTGGGGGGCTGGGATGAGCGGTCACGGCCTGCGTTGGTGCGTTGAGGTCGTTCGGGGAGACGTTCAGGATGTCGAGGTTGACGTTCAGGACATCCAGGATGTGTTCAGGATGTCCAGGATTTCGCGTCCTGGATACTGTGACCTGCGGAAACGGCGACGTTCAGGATATCCAGGATGTTCAGGATGCCCTGCATCTCTGAATCGGGGCGACGACGCCCCCACGAAACCCCGAATGTCACGGTGCGTGATGTCCTGGACGTGGTCCGGGACATCCTGGATGTGGTCTGAAACATCCTGGATGTCGCAGCGTGCGGCTGCAATTGGGGACATCCAGGTAGAAGAAACCCTACAAGATCATTATTACTGTCTGTATATATATCCTGTCCTGCATCCACAGGCAGTCACTGAGTCTCGAATTCTCAGATCCTCCACATCCTGGATGTCCTGGATGTCCTGGATGACTACAAGCCGTGACGAAAACCGGCACCCGCGATCCCCCATCCCCTCCTGCAGGAGCCCCAGATGATGGCCCGCCGGCGTACAACCCTGCTCGAAGCACAGCCAGCCCTCTTCGACGACGACGCACCCCAGCCGCCGACCCTCGAGATGCGCATCACGCGGCTCGAACACAAGGGGCACCCGCGGCCTCCCCGCCGCGACAAGGAATGGAACGAACTCGTCCCATGCGCACCCGAATGCCTCGCCTGCGGAGCCCCCGAACCCCCCGAAGACGCACCCGCTTGGCCGCTCTGCCCCTCAACTGGCGGACGCTGCGCCACCGTCTGCGCCCACACCGCCGACGCCTACCGCGCCGACCTCTGCCTCATCACCACCCACGTTCACGCCGAACTGGTGACGCTCCCCGAGACCGGGCGCACCGTAGCCGTCGTCGCCTGCCCCTACTGCGAGCACCGGCACGCCCACGGCCCCACACCCGGCCGCCACTACCGCACCAGCAAATGCCGCACCGGACGCAAGCCCTACATCGTCACCACCAACCCGGAGGCCACGCCGTGACCAGCAGCCCCCGCCCCCTCGACGATCAACCCACCAGCCTCTACCGCTTCTACGACGCCAACCAACTCCTGCTCTACATCGGCATCACCAACTGCCTACCGCGCCGCTTCGAACAGCACGAGGACAGGAAGCCATGGTTCAGGCACGTAGCCCACGTCACCGTCGAGCATCACGCTGACCGAGACGCAGCCCTCCACGCAGAAAAGATCGCCATCCAGCAGGAACGGCCGCAACACAACATCAAGCACAACCTGGCCAGCAGACGCCCTCATGCCGGATCGCGAACACAACCGGCCGAAGGCGGACGATGGCACTTCCAAAGCCGCCGCTCCGGACACTCATTCAACGCGGACCTGGTGCTCTACCCAGAACTCGACTGCTCCGCCATGGTCGACAGCTACTACGACTACGACGGCGACGAGCAACTCGACGCCTACGTTCGATATCTGCAACGCCACTACCCCCACTGGCTGGAGACGGACGCCGTACCAATCGTCTGGTCGGTCCACTCAGGCTGGCGCGGCATCTTCGAAAGCGCCCCCTTCCAGGACCACGAACGAGCCTACGGCGACGCCGAAACCGCAGCCGTGTATCGACGGCTCGGAGACTTCCTGACTCACTTCACCTGGCCATTCGATCCACGAACCGGCGAACACCTCGACTGGTATCGACTCCCCGTGGTCAACGACCGCTTCCCCGACTTCGCCGCAGCCCTGGGTTGGACCCCATCCCCACTCCAGCCGAACGCGCCCCTTCGCAGCATCATGGCGAGCCGCCGGGCGATCCAACTCGCCAGATTCTCCAGGGCGGCGTCGTGACCGACCTCATGAGCAAAGACGACCTGATGAGACAGGCTGGCGCTGTCCGCTGTGAGGGGCACGGCCGGTGGGAGTGCTCGAAGCAGTCGAAGCGCACTCAGTCCCGCTGCCACGCGTTGGCGATCCGCGGGACGAACGCGTGTAAGACGCACGGGGGCCAGCGCCGCGAGGTGCTGAAGGCGAAGGGCGCCGCCCTGTCCGTCTGGCGTGCGGTTCCCGGTCGGCAGGACGTCACCCCCTCCGAGGCTGTGATGGGGATGCTGCAGTTGAGTTGGGCGCGGGCGGGCTTCTACGCGTCGCTGCTGCAACGCCAGGTCGAGGACGCCCAGGAGGAGGGCGGCGGCCGCGGCCTGGGCGATGACCCGGAACTGGGGCCGGGCGCGGGCCTGATCGGGCACACCCGCTCCGCGTCGCCGTCCGTCGGCGTGTATGTGTCGGGCGAGGCCGCGCGCGGGCTGACGAAGCTGGAGGCGGACGAGCGCGACCGGACCGTCCGGTACGCGAAGGTCGCGCACGATATGGGCATCGCCGACCGCGAGATCCGCCTCGCCGAGGCCCAGGGCGCCCTGATCGCCGGCGCGATCAGCCGGATCCTCGACGCACTGGAGTTGTCGCCGTCGCAGCAGGCTCGGGTGTCGACGGTGGTGCCGCGGGAGTTGCTGGCCATCGCCGGAGAGGCAGGCCAGCCGTGACCCCGACCGCAGAGCCGCTGTACGTGTTCGACGCCTACCATCCGAGCAGCCGCCGCTTCTACGCCGCCGACATGCACCCGCGGATGCTCGCGTGGATGCGAGAGCAGGGATTGAGCCCGGCCGCGGTGTGGCGGTTCGAGGTTCACCTCGTGGATTGCCCGTCGGTGCGGGTGTGGGAGTACCTGCTCGACGGGGACGAGGTGCCGTACTGCGGGATCGAGCACCCGCACCGACCCCGATCGTGCGTGCTGGCAGAGCGGGAGCCGTACACGGTTGTCGCTTCGAGCCTGCCGCCGATCCTCGACAACTCCACACCGAACGGAGGTCTGACGTGACGCCCAACACCAGCAAGTGCGTTCTCCGCTACGAGGTGCCGATCGACGGCCGCCCGCACACCTTCGAGCTCGCCTACGGTCCGCACAAGGTCGCGGCCAAGCGCATCGGCGCCGCTCACGTGGGCGTGACCCACCGCGTGGAGTTCTGGGCCGAGCACGAAGACGGCGTCGCGGTGGCCGAGCGGACGTTCCAGGTGTTCGGCACGGGCCAGCCGGTCCCGGCGTCGGCGCGGCTGGTCGGCACCACCGAACGCCTGGACGGCCTCGTCTGGCACCTCTTCCAGGTGTTTCCCGCCGAGGAGGAGTCGTGATCGCGGCGGGTGTGATCCTCGCCGCCATCCCCATTGTGTGCATCGTTGCGATGACGGTGCGTGATCTGGGGTGGCGGGAAGCCGCTACGGCGTGGGGCTTCGCGCTGCTGGTAACAGCCATGATCGTGGGCGGTTTGCTGCTGGTCGAGGCGGGGGTGGAGTCGTGACCCCGGTTGCCCGTCTCACCCGCCCGACCGCGCTGGTGCTCGCATACCTCGCCGTCCGTACCGGCGAGGTGTACGGCGGTCAGGTCGCCGAGGCGACGCGTCTGTCCGCGCCTGCGGTGTATGCGATGCTGCGCCGGCTCGAGCGTGGCGGCTGGCTGACGGCGCGCTGGGAGCGCGCCGACCCGGAGGTGTTGGGCCGTCCTGCTCGCCGGTATTACCGGGTGACGGAGCGGGGCCATGCGGGGATCGCCAGGCTCTCCGATCAGATAGCGCATCTGGCAGGAGGACGGCGATGATCCATTTCCTTCATTGCTGGGTTGGGATCGAACGCATCGGCAACGTGGTCACGTACGAGTGCGCGATCTGCCTGAAGACGAAGGTCCGTGTGCGCAGCCCTGTACGCGATTCTCCCGCCCCCGGCACCCGCAAGCACTGACCGCGCCCTGAAAGTCCGCCAGATTCGATTACAGCGGCACAGAGAAGCATCCTGAGTCATGCTGTGCCGCACAGAACAAGCGAGGAACCGTGAACGAACCCTCCGTCCGGGTCGGCCAGGTTTGGGCCGACAACGACAAACGCTCCGAAGGGCGCCGTATCCGCGTCCTCGAAGTCGACGCCACCCACGCCACCGTCACACCAGTCGATGTTCGCGGCATGGTCGACAGCCGGACACAGCAGCGCCGGACCCGTATTCGCCTCGACCGTTTCCGGCCGACATCGACCGGCTACCGGCTCGTGCAGGAGGCACCCGATGCGTGACCTTCCCCGAACCAACATCACCCTCCGCACGACCGCCACCCAGCTCGGCGTCACCGTCCACGAGCCGTACCGGGTCGGCCTCGGCAGGGACCTCGACCGGCTCGCCAACCGGATTCTCGTCGGCCGCGACTGGCGAGGCGTCCGCTGCACCCTCAAGGACATGGCCGCATCCGCCCGCCGCCGCTCCTGGTGGGGGCTCTGGCAGTGCGAAGGATCCCTCGGGTTACGGGCGCGGCGCGGGTGGACGGCGCGCAAGGCGGAGGAGCGGATGCTCCGCGACGAAATCCATGCAGCACTCACCGGACGGTGGACACGATGACGATGATCAAGCGTTGCGACGGCTGCCAGACTGAGATCACCCCGCTCGACGAAGCCGTTCGCCTCCAACGCGACACCGACGGAATCCTCTACACCCACCAACTGCCAGGCGACGACCACCCGCTCCACTGGTGCCGCGACTGCGCCCTTTTCGCCATCACCGCGCTCGCTGAGCGAGGCGCGGCATGAACTATCCCAACCTGAACCGGCCTGACCTGATGGCGCTGGTCGGGCAGCGCGTCACTGTAGCCCCCAGGTACGGCGAGTCTTCGACGGGGAAGCTTGTCGCCCTCACCGATCAGCCGTCGCTGATCCTCGACCTTGACGACGGCCATCGCATGGTGTTCCCGCAATACCGGTGCAAGGTGACCTCCGCCAGCGACACCCCGCCCGAACCGCCTTCCTTCGCCACCCCACAGCCGGTCCCGGCGGTTCTCACCTTCCCTGGCCAGGCACCTCTCCACATCACCGCGCGCCTCGGCGTTGATTCGGCTCATGCCGACGGCACGAAGCCCGAAGAGTGGTGGGCGGACCTCAACTTCCATCCCTTCGGCCCGCCCCCGCGCGACGCTGAATGCACCCTCGACCTCGGCGGGACGATCGGCCAAGGCCGCATCCTGGCGGGTTCAACCCGCATGGTCGGCCACGGTTTGCCGCCCACAATCCGCCGCGCTGGCGACCCGCTCCCTACGCCGGAGATCGCAGACTGGGAGCGCGGGCTCCTAGACCAGGGGGCGCGCGCCACGGTAGACCCCGGCGAGCCCGGTCCCGTCTACACCTGGCCGAACGTCCCGCCCACCGCCGACATCGTGACCGGCGCCCGCGTCCACGGCCTCCTCGACCGGCTTGCCGAGACCATGTTCAACAGCATCGACCGCCTCGAACACCACATCGACCAGCGCGCCCAGGAGCGCGCCCAGCCGCTCATCGCCCAAGCGCGCGAGGCCGCGCTTACCGAGATCGAGAGCTCTCGGCACGAGCTGCAGCTCGCCGACGACCTCAACGACGAACTCCGTCGCCAGCTCAAGGCGCTCGATCGGGAGAACCAGATCGCCCGGCAGGGACGGGACGCCGCGAACGCCGCCGTCGCCCGCGTCCGCGCCCTCCACAGCGAAATCCCGCACAAGCGCGGCTCCTGCTACTGCGCCAACCCGTACCCGTGCCCGACCATCCGCGCCCTCGACGGAGAGGAACCCGACCGTGTCTGATCAGCGCTGCCCTGACTGCCATGTGCAGCCCGGCCGCCCGCACGACCTCGGTTGTGACGTGGCCCGCTGCCCGGCCTGCGGTATTCAACTCATCCAGTGCGAGGCCCACGGCGGCGACAGGACTCTGGACGGACTCGCGGTCTGGGCGGTCGCCGCCCCGGCTGTGGCTGACGACTACCGGCAGCGCTGCCACACCGCCGCCCAACGAGCAGCCCTCGCCAACACCGACGGCGTGACTTCGACCAGTCATCTGGCGTGGATCTCCTCGCTCGTGGACGCCGTCCTGGCCGTGCGCGACCAGGACATGGAGACGCTGCGCTCCGAGAACGAGGACCTCCGCAAGCGGGTCCACGAGGCCGAAGCCGACGCACGCCACCTGCGTACGGAACTCCTCGTCCTCAAGCCCGAGCTCGCCCGGCTCCGCGAGAACGCCAACCGTCCCGGCTGCGTCGGCTGCATGGAGCGCGAGCACCAGCGTGAGCTCTGGGCCGAGAGGTCACGCCAGAACGGCATCAGCTACGAGCAGGCCAAGCAGCGCTGGTACGAGGCGAAGGACCGAGCTGAGGACGCGAAGCAGGAGGTCGCCTGCACCGAGGCTGTCATCGAAGACCTCACCAAGCTCGTCCGCGACCTCACCGATCCCGGCCTGTGCGAGGACTTCGACCACCACGGCCACTGCCAGACCCACGGCTGGCTCCAAGACGGCGAATGCCCGCACGCCCGCGCACGCGACATCCTCACCGCCCAGGAGGCAGGTGAGAGACGTGAGTGACGCGATCGCATGGACCTACGCCACCGCCTCCGGCTGGGTCAAGCTCGGGGCCATCATCGATGATGGGCTGGCCTGGCCCGACAACATCCCGGTCACCATGTTCATCACGAACGGCGACGGCCTGGCGCTCGTCCTAACGTGCCCGAGCAAGCCGATCGGGTGGCGGGCGTGGCGAGAGCTGCTCTGGGAGACGCATCCGAGCGCGTCGCGGGTGAAGCGCGAGTACCACCGGCGGCGCCGATGAAGCGCCGCCACACCCCGCGCGGCATCCAGATCCAGATGGAGCACGGCGAAACCTTGAGCCAGCGGATCGCCTGCATCCTGGCGATCATCGACGCCCGGCGCTGGAACGGCGCTGCCCGCGTGAAGTCCGAGTACCACAGGCGGCACCGGTGATCGAAAAGCCTGAAATGCGCACCTTGACCTGGGACAATGGTAAAAGCAAACCCCGGCGACGGCGGCAACCGTCCCGGGGCGTGGCCGACCACCAAGGAGTCGACATGGCCAAGCGTACGTGCACCGTGCCCGAATGCGAACGAGAGACCTTCTGCAGGGGATGGTGCCAGCCTCACTATCGGCGGTGGCTGCATCACGGCGACGTCCAAGCACACATCCCCATCAAGAACATCGATCTGGGGCTCTCGCTCGGCGAGCGTTTCTGGCGCAAGGTCAGCAAGGACGGTCCCCTGGGATGTTGGCTCTGGACGGCGTCGCTCGATGGCAAAGGCTACGGGCAGTTCATCATCATGCGGGCCGATCGCGGTTACCCCCAGCGAGCTCACCGGATCGCATGGGAGCTCCTTCGAGGCCCAATCCCTGACGATCTCGTGGTCGATCACCGATGCCGTAACCGCACCTGCGTGAACCCGGATCACCTGGAGCTCGTGACGAACGAGGAAAACATCGCGCGCGGGCTGTGGACGCCGGTCATCAACACCCGAAAGACGCACTGCACGCGCGGGCATCCGTTCGACGAGGACAACACATACCGGCCGCCGGGCCGCCCGCACGTGCGGCAGTGCCGGACGTGCCAGAAGAATCGCGACAAGGGGAGGCTCCGATGACCATGCCGGAGAACAGTTGTCCGGGGCCGTGCAATTCGCAGGCTCGGCGGCTGCACGACGCCTACGACCAGGCGATCGACCGACACGACTACGAGATGCTCCTCCACCTCGACGCCCTGGAACGCCACCAGCACGCCATTGCCACCTGGCGGGCCCCGCTCATCTACCCGGCCGAGCCCACGCCGCCGGCCCGGCCCGAACCGCCCACCATCCCCGTCCCCGTCGGTGACCCGGTCTGGTGCAGCAACTGCCCGAAGAAGATCCGCAACGCCCTCTACCGGATCAACGAACTCGCCCCCGTCATCTACGCCGACATCACAGGCCACCGCGGCGCCGCCCCCACCGGCCCCAACGGGAGAAGAACGCCCGACTCGAAGACAGTGATCGAACGGCTCGACGAGATGTACGGGGACCTCTCCGCCATCGCCAACTTCTGGAAGGAGTACCGCCGCCACCCCGTCCGGCCGTCCCTGAACCGCGGCGCCGACGCCCGCCAGTTGGTGATCGCGTACCTGCTTGAACAGCTCGACCACATCGTCCTGCACCCAGGCAGCGTGGACTTTGGGCTGAACGTGCTGCTGTGGGAGAAGCGGCTGACGGCGATGGCGAAGGCTGACCCTGTCGCGCGTCATTCGCCGATCGCGTGCCCGCGGTGCCGGGAGCCGAAGGTGTACCGCGGCGATGACGGCTACTACACCTGCAAGTCCTGCGGCCGGCTGCTCAACCAGGAAGAGCACGACCGGCACTTCGCCGCCCAGGCAGAGGAACACGAGCGCGAGCGGCAGGAGGTCAGAGCATGAGCGACCTGACGTCGTGGGTCTGGGTGTCGCTGCCGTGGGCGACGTTCGCGATCGTCACCCGCGGCGGCCTGGTCGTGGATGCGGCGCCGATCGCCCGCTGGACGGTCGGCAAGCCGGAGCGGCAGGTCGCTGACCATTTCAGACGCAAGGGAGCCCAGTTCGCGCGGCTCCCCAACGAGGAGGTTCGAGCATGACGGTTACTACGAGCGCTGTCGCGCACGCCGGCGATGAGAAGCAGGGGATGACGCTCGACGAGTTGGCTGTCTTCGTCGAGAGGGCGCTCCGCTACGACGTCCCCGGCGACACCGTCCTGCGCGTCCGTGTGAACCTCAGGGGCGGGATTAAGCGGATCGAGACACGGACGTGAGCGGGCCCTACTCGCCGGCGGGAGCCTCCGCTGGCGTGTCACTCGCGGCGTCGCGGGCGGCCTTTGCCCATCGGCCGGTCGGTCCTCCCTGGAGGATTTGACGGATGCGGCTGAAGTGGAGGGGCTTGTCGGGAGGGCCGGCGAGTTCGCCGATCTGGGCGAGGGTGAGCCCTTGAGCCTTCAGTTCCTTGGCGGTGGTCTGGCGTAGCTGTGCGACCTCGGCGTTGAACTCCTTGACGGCTTCGAGGGCTTCAGTGGCCAGGCGGATGCGCTTGGCGGGGTCTTCGACGGCGGCGAGGTCGTCGATCATCTTTCGGAACACGGCGGTCGGCCTCCTCATGAGGGGGAGTCTAGAGGTGCCCTCTCAAACAATCTTCGTTAACGAGAAACCGATTAGAGGTTACCTCTTGCATCGATCTATAGGTTACCTCTAACGTTGAAGCATCAGCAAGGGACGAGACGCCAGGGAGAACGAGATGCAGGTTCTGGCCAAGGGAAGCCGAGTCGAGTACCACGACCCCGCGTACGGGCAGGGCACCATCCTCCGCTCCCGCATCGACGGCAAGGGCGAGGACGCCGAGGCCGAGTACCTGATCCGGTGGGACAACGACCCCGACGAGGAGGGCCCCACCTGGTCCTGGTGGATGGAGATCGTCCCCGCCTAGCAGACCTCCGGGCCCCGAGGAGGGGCCCACCTCAACCCCCTGACTCGATCTTGAACACTCCGAGGAGGACGCGATGACGCTCACCGAGACCGCCGCCGCCCGCGACGAGCAGCCCGTGGACGAGCTGACGACCATGCTCAACGACAACCCCGACGCCGGCCCCGAGGTGGCCGACCACCTGCGCGGCCTCGCCCAGAGCGTGGCGCTCGTCCTGTGCGCCATCGCCGAGAAGGGCGGACCCGCCGCCGGGCCGGCTGACGCCGCCTGGGACGCCCTCCAGCCGCTCTTCCCGCTGCTGGCCGAGCTCGGTGAGGCGATGACCGACGACGCCTACCGGCGCGCCATCGCCGCCTGACCATCCCGGGCCCCTCGGGGCCCACCCCCTCTCCCTGACCAAGACCCGCCCCCGCCCCGGACGTAGGAGCCGATATGGCCCGCGAATTGATCGACAAGGACGAGTTCGACGCCCTGACGGACCTCTACCTCTCACACCCCGAGAACTGCCCCTGTCAGACCTGCAGGCGCGTGGACGAACTGATTAACAAGATGTGCATCGAGGCGGGGTGTCGCAACGAGAGTGCACCGGGCCTGTGGGGCTGCCAGGACCACCCCCACCACGCGCCTCGCTGACCTTCTTCCGGTCCCGGTCTCTACCGACCGGAACCACCCCCTCCCGTCCGGGAGCCGCTTTCCCGCCCACCCCTGACCCCACGGAGAACGACATGAGCGACCTCCCCACCTTCGAGCAGATGCGCCGCAACGCCCACCGCCTGCTGGGCGACGCCCAGGACGAACTGCGCTCCGACTGGGCATCCGGCACAGGCCCCACCGACAAGCAGGCAGCCGCCGCCGCTGAGGCCCGCAAGCACATCGCAGCGGCGAAGGCCGCGCTGGACCGCGCCGCCCGCTGACCCCTAACCCCCTGAACGGAGACCGACATGGGCTCATCCCCGAGCGCCTTCCTCGCCTACGGCTACGACCTCGGAAGCGGCGAGAGCTGGAAGTTCCGCGAGACCGACGAGTACGGCTACCTCGACCCCTCGAAGGTCGCCTGGTACGACGACGGCGAGGACGCGGACGGGTTCGTAGAGCAGGCGGAACGTCGCCTCCTCGCGGAGATCGCAGGCTTCACCGAAACGTGGGAGACCTGGTCAGGCGAGGGCAACTTCTTCACCGCAGAGAGTGCAGCTAAGGAGCGCCTCGGCGTCAAATTCGACACCTACAGCTACCACGAGTACCCGATGTACGTCCTCGCCGCCAACGTGATCGAGGTAGGCGACGACCAGGCACTGATCGTCAACCCGAAGGACCTGACGCCCGATCTCGGTGAGGTCCTCAGGTGGAACAGCGCGCTGAGCGCGGCACTGGAAGCGCTCGGGATCACGCCCGAGCAGGAAACCCCGTCCTGGCTTCTCTGCGCCTACTACAGCTAGGCGATCCCTGCGCCCTCTCTCTGTGCTTGGACGCGGGAGAGGGCTACCACCAGACCCTCAACCGATCAAGGAGCCGACATGGCCCTCCAGCATGAGAACCACCACGAGGCTCGCGCCGCGCGGACCCGCGCCGCTGAGCTGATGGCAGCTCTGGGCCGCCACGGCGTCAAAGCCGAGCCGGACGGCTGCTACCTCCCGGTGGCGCTGGTACTGACCTTCGAAGAGGCGGACAAGGTGATCGGCCTGCTCACCGCCTCTCCGGACTCCCCACAGGAAGGCTGAGCCGATGCCGAAGATCGAAGCTCCCGCCGTCCAGGTCGGGCAGGTGTGGGCGTGCAACTCCGTCCGCGAGCAGGGCCGCTCCGTCGAGGTGATCGCTATCCGCGACGACTTCGCCGTCGTCAAGACGCTCACCGACTCTGAGGCTGTTCGCCGCGATCTGGACGCCAACGAACGCTGTCGGCTGGCGGGCTCCGAGGCGCTGCCGGTGCCGAACGCTCGCAGCCGGGTCGGCCAGGCTGGTCGGATCCGTCTGTCGCGGATGCGTCCCACCTTGAACGGCTACCGGCTGGCGGCGGACGCGGCGGTGGTGACGGATGACGCTCTCGCCGCGCTGTTCGCCTCGCCCGACGGCGCCGGCGTAGAGGAGGGGGACCGTGATGCCTGACCCCATCCCGGCAGAAGCCGTACAAGCCGCTCTCCGCGAGCACATGCGTCTCCGCAACGGCGACCCGATGTCCGGAAGCGAGGTCGAGGACGCGGCTCTCATCGCCTTAGACGCCCTCACCCGAGCGGGGATGGTCGTCGTCGCCGCGGAAGACCAGCAGGCGTTGTGGGAGCGCGCCGAGACCGCCGAACACATCCTGTCGCTGCTCACCGCCGAGACTCCTCCTGTCCCTGACGGGACAGACGACGACACTGCCCGGCGTGGCTGGGCTGAACGCACCGTAGACCAGTGGCGGAAGTACGCAGCTCATTGGCGTGCACACGCCGAAACCGCCGGACGCCGCCTCTCTGTGACGCGGAACCGCCTGGACGCTCTCATCGCTGCCGGGTTCGGCGCGACAACGGACACCCTCCGCGAACTGCGTGCCGTTCTCGACGCCACCGACAGCTCAGCGGATAACTGACATTATCCACTGAGTAGACGTAGCATCTCAGCGGATAATGTCGTCTCCGGGTGCCTCTAACCCGCCCCAAAACTCAGCGGATAATAAGGGAGAAGCTGTGGGAGCCTCCGTCATCCCGCTCCACCCTCGCCTCGACACCACAGCCGGCCGCGACGCACTCGCCGCTCTCCACCGCCACCTCGACCGGTGCAAGCTGTCCGCCAACACCGTCCGCGCCTACAAGCGGCAGGCCGGCGCCTACGACGCCTGGCTCGCCGGCCACTCAGCGGACCATGGCGATGCGTTCGCGGACGTGGTCGGCGCCGAGGCCGCGGCCACCGCGTGGCGCCGCCACCTCATCGACTCCGGATCGTCCCCGGCGTCGATCAACCAGGCGCTCGCCGCCGTCACCCTCCTCTACGCCCAAGCCGGCATCCGCCTCGGCGTCAAGCGCGTCCGCATCCCGAAACCCGGCGAACCTGACGCGCTCACCCGCGCTGAGCAGAGCCGTGTCGAGCGCGCCGCCGCCCGCCGCAGCCCGCGTGACCGCGCCATCATCTCCACCTCGCTGTTCGCGGGCGCTCGCGTCGAGGAGTCCGCCCGCCTCGACTACGACGACCTCGTGTTGACCGCGCGCACCGGCAGCCTACGACTGCACGGCAAGGGCGACGAGGTGCGCACCGTGCCGCTGCCGCCGGTCGCCCGCGAGCATCTCGCCGGCTGGCTGGCCGACCGCGGCACCGACGACGGGCCGCTGTGGATCGGGCAGCGCGGCCGACTCACCGTCTCGGGCATCACCCAGGTCGTCCTCGCCGTCGGCGAAGACGCCGGCATCACAGGGCTGCGCCCGCACCGGCTCCGGCACACCTATGCGACCAGGCTGCGCGAGGGCGGCGCGGATCTCGCCCAAATCCAGGCGCTGATGGGGCATGCTTCGCTCGAGACGACCGCCAGGTACTTTCGGGCGGGCGCCGCGGAGCGGGCTGCCGTCGTCGACCGCGTCTTCGAACAGTGAGGCAGTGGAGGGTGCGATGACTGAGCGGTCCCAGTTCGGCGGTGCCGAGTGGCAGCGCCAGTTCCAGGAGTCCATGGCCGACGCAGGGCGCAAGATCGGGGAGTCGCTGGCCCACGCCGGCGGCATCCTCGCCGCCCAGGGCGCGATGGCCTGGGCGTACCGGGGTGACCTTGGCCAGACGCGCCAGGCGCTGGCCGGGATGGGCCCGGAGCAGTTGCGTGAACTCTCGGCCGCCGCGTCGATGCTGGCGGCCTTGGCCGACGAGGAGCTGAGCAGCAGATGAGGAACACGATCACTATCGGCGGCCACGAGGTGAAGGTCGATCAGGGCGAGTACGAGGACTTCGACGGCGACGGCAACCCCGTGACTCGTCCGACTGGCCACAGCACTTGGTGGTGCTCGTGCGGCGCGAAGGGCTCAGGCCCGAACGCGGAGACAGCGCAGGAGATCCGCGACCATCTCGGCATCGACGAGAGCGGGGAGGTGCGTGCCCCAGCTTGACCTGTGAGCCCGCGGCCTGTAACACTCGGTGCCAGCAAAACACGTGTGCCCTCACACCACCTCTGGTGTCGAGGGCATCAGCATTTTCAGGGGGTGCACCATCGACCCCGAGCTCGTCACCGCCATCGAAGCCGCTACCCGACTCCGTCGGAAGCCGGTGACGATCCGGCAGTGGGCCCGCCGCTACCACGCCCGCCAGTACGACCCGGCCGAGCACGGCATGCCCGACGAGCGCGCCAAATACTACGACTACGCCGACCTGGCAACGATCGACGGGTGTATGCGCCGCGGCGAGAACATCCCGGCCACGCCCGAAGGTCGTGACCAGGTGCGCGCCGAGCTGCGCACCCGCTGGCAGGACGCCGCCTAGACCTCCCGCCACCGTTCGATCCGCGCCAGATACTCGTCGTCAGCCTGCTTGATCCACCACGAGCCGACCGGCGGCATCTGGCACAGGATGACCTTCTCGTAGTCCGGCAGGCCGAACAGAGACCCGTCCAGGTCGAGCAGGTAGGCGTGCAGTTCGGGGCGAGGCTTGAGCACCCGCCCCTGATCGTCGCGCTGATCGAAAGCGATCTTGGGTGACTTGTAGCGGGCGTGGACACGCGAGACGACCCACTGGTTGATCGGATCGCCCGCCGGGGCGACCCGTCCGCCGGCACCTCGGTCGTGAGGCCAGTTGTGCAGCTCCACCTGCGTCGCATCCATCCGCACATTGTCGTACACGCGTTCGAGGCATAGTGGGGCGGGGTGAGCCATGGCCACCGTACGACTGTGCTTCGCCCCGGAGGAAGCCCAGTTCGCCGCGTCGTCGTTCCCCGCCTTCAAGATCTTTCAGGGGACGAACTTCCCCGTGAGCGCCCTCGCCTACGACGGCACGTCGAGCGAGCGGGCGTACTGGAAATTCGACCCCATCAACTACGGGTCCGGCAGCATCACCTGCGACATCTACTTCTACAACGACAGCAGCACTGCGGGCGCCTGCGTCTGGGAGGCCGCGCTCGCTGCGATCTCTCCCGAGACGGACACGCAAGACGTCGAGACCAAGGCGTTCGCCACCGCCCAGCAGGTGACGAAGAGCCACCCCGGCACGGTCGCCCAACGCCTCCAGCGGGCCACCATCACTATCGCCAATCTGGACAGCGTCACGGCCGGAGACGAGTGCTGGCTCCGCATCAGCCGCCTGCCCGCCGACGCCGGCGACACCAGCACAGCCGACATGATCCTCACATCGGTCCGGCTGTCCTACTCCGACACCTGACCGGAGGCTGGCGTGGCGGTCCGCATCGACGCCGACGGCGAGCAATACACCCGCTCCCTCGGCCTCGGCTCAGTCACAAACTGGACCGTCACCTGCTGGGCCAAGCTCTCGGTGAACAGGTCCACCACCACCGTCGTCTGGCAAATCGACGACGGCGCCGGAGCCGAGTTCCTCCGAATCAACGCCTGGAACGGCTCCGAGCTGACCTTCCAGTCCGGCGCCGCCGGTGCGTGGTTTGGATTCGCAGGCTTCACGCTCGTCGTCGACCAGTGGACGTATATCGCGCTGTCATCCACCGCCAACCCAGGCCAGACCAGATCGCGCATCCGCCCCGCCGGATCCGCCACCTTCTCTGGCGGCAGCCCCACCCAGACCAACACCACGTTCTCGGCCGGGACGCTGCGGCTCGGCGCCAGCCACACCACCAACCAGTGGCTGAACGGCAGCATCTGCGCCGTCAAGGTGTGGGACACGGCGCTCACCGAGCTGGAGCTGGAACAGGAGTCCTGGACCTATCAGCCGCTGCGCACCACCAACCTGCGCGCCTGGTACCCGCTCCTGAGCCCCTCGACCGTCGACTCCAGCGGCAACGGCGAAACCTTGTCCGGCGGATCCGGAACCACGCTCGACGACGGACCGCCCATCGCATGGAAGCAAGGCCGCCGCCGCACCGCCACCCCCACGACAACGGTCGCCGGAACACTCGCCGGGACGCTACCCGCCGCCACCGCAGCCGCCGCCGGCACCTTAACCGTCGCCGGAACACTCGCCGGAACCGCGCCGACCGCGACCGCCGCCCTGGCCGGGAACCTCACCACCAACTACCTCGCCGGTGTCGTCCCCGCCGCGACCGCCTCCATGGCCGCGGCCGTCAAGGTGACAGCCGCATCAGCCGCGACCCTGCCTGCGGCGACAGGCGCCCTGGCTGGCGACGTCGATATCCCGCTCAACGACATCACCGTCACCCCCGGCACACCGGCCCGCCGCTGGACAGCGGGCAGTCCGGCGCGCGGCTGGGATGCCGGACGCGCGAAACGCGGCTGGACCGCGACACCGCCCACCTGACCGTGCGACGCAGGCGGAGGTGACACCGCGTGCTGCGGATCCCCGCACTGTCGAAGGAGTACGTACCGGTCCCCATCAGCGGGCCGGCCGACCTCTCCTCCCTGCCCGTGCAGATGGCGGTCGTCCCGCAGGGCGCCGACCCGTCGTCGTCGTGGCAGACAGCCGACTGGAGCGACGACGGCACCGCCGCTCTCATCCTGGTCGGCCCTGGGTCGACGATCGGTGCCCTCACCAAGGGGCTAACCTACGACATCTGGGTGAAGATCACGTCCACGCCTGAGATTCCCGTGCTCGGCCCCTTCGACCTGCACATCACATAGAAGGGCGGGCAGACGATGGCATTCCGCCTCCCCACCGGCGTGCGCAACGCCGCTTGTGACGCGATCGTGGACGCCCTCGACGCCGGCGCTGGCGCCGCGACCATCGAGGTCCGGTCGGGTACCCAGCCCGCCACCGCGGACGCTGCGGCAACCGGCACGGTCCTGGCGACGTTCACTCTTGCTGACCCGGCGTTCGGGCCGGCGTCCGGCGGGGGCGCCAACCTGCTGTCCACGCCACGCTCGACCACGGGCAGCGCGGCGGGCACGGCCGGCTGGTTCAGGGCCAAGGACTCGAACGGGAACACCTGCTTCGACGGCAGCGTGGGGACGTCCGGCGCCGACATGAATCTCAACACGTTGACGATCAGCGTCGGCGTGGCGGTGGACCTGACCAGCGGCACCGTCACCATGCCCGGCGGCTGACACGCCGCCCGCCTCTCTCCAACCCCGATATTCCTCGCTGAGATCGTCCGGAGGTACCTTGTCATGCCGTTCAACGACCTCGGCAAGAACTCGTCCCTGAAGTCGGGCACGGGCGGCGGCGTCGCCGGGATCATCACCCATGTCGGGGTGCACTCCATCGCCGACCCTGGCACGTCCGCGAACGCGAACGCGGGCGAAGCGACCGGCGGCAGCCCCGCCTACGCCCGGCAGGCCGTCACCTGGGGAACCCCATCAGCCGGGCAGGTCGCCAACACCGGTGCGTTGACGTTCGATGTTCCATCTGGCACGTACGGGTTTCTGACGTTCTGGAACAACTCGACAGGCAACACCAACAACTACCTCGGCTACGCGCCCATCAACGGCACGACCAAGGGGTTTTTCAGCGTGGACACCACGCTGACGAACGACGCGCTGTTCTCCGTCGGGCACGGGCTCGCCGATGGCGACCGAGTCCAGTTGTTCAACGTGTTCGCCGAGTCGCTGCCGACCGGGCTGACTGAGGGCACCGTCTACTACGCGGTCGGTTCCACCACCAACAGCTTCAAGGTCAGCCTCACCCAGGGCGGTGCCGCGGTCGACATCACCGCCATCGCGGGCGGGGAGGGCTATTTTCAAAAAGTCATTCCCGAAACCTTCGGCTCGCAGGGGCAAATCACTGTCGCTGTTGGCGCACTCGTGCTGGACGCAACGGGCATATAATTAGAAAATGCTTCCCTCTGACCGATTCTGGGCCAAGGTGGATAAAGCTGGACAGTGCTGGAACTGGACAGCCGCAACAACACATGATGGCTACGGCAGGTTCAAGGTTGCGGGAGCCACGGTCTGTGCTCACAGGTGGGCATATGAGCAGATAGTCGGAGATATAGCGGAAGGTCTGCAACTAGACAATCTCTGCCGGAACCGTCGGTGCGTGAACCCGGAGCATCTAGAGCCTGTCACCTGTCGCGAGAACTTACTGCGAGGGAACACCCTTCAGGCCGACAACGCCACTAAAACGCATTGTAAACACGGGCACGAATTCACGCCAGAAAACATCATCGCTCGCGGCGAGAGAGGGCGAGAGTGTCGTGAATGCAATCGGCAACGCTCCCGCGAGTATCAGCGGGGGCGGGCGAAGGTGTCTAGAAACACCACGGCGTGACGCAGTGTCTAGCTGTGCATTGGCCCTCGACGCCACCGGCATCTGAGTTCTCTGATGGCGCGGCAGAACCTGTGCCCGAACCCCGCGGCCGACAACAACGTCACTGGCTGGACTGGCGGCGAAACACCGGTCCGCGCGGACGTGACCGGCCTTGGCTTCCCCCGGACGTGGGCGGCCAGATACAGCACGTCAACGTTCATGTTCGGTCCGACCGGGGCCGCGACAGCGGGGCTCGCCTACACCGTCAGCGTCTACGTCCGCCCGGACAATTTCACGGTGGGCGGCACGCTGGCAATCCAATGGCTGGACGCAGGCTCCAACGAGGTCAGCGAAACCACCACCGCGTTCCCGCCCGCGCCAGCCGGAGCCGCCACACGAGTAAGCATCACCGGGACCGCACCAACCAACACGGTCGCGCTTCGGCTGCTGGCGTTCAGCGAAAACTACGCCGCCAATCCATGCTCGTTCTCCGCGGTCCTGTATGAGCAGGCGGGGTCGCTGGCCAGCTACTTCGACGGCAACACGGCCGGGGCGAGCTGGGACGGCGCCGCGGGCAACAGCACCTCGACGCTGCTCGACGCGACTGTAGCGGTCCCCCTGCAACGCCGCCCCCGCATCGGGGCGCTGCTCCAGCTCTAGGAGGTCACCATGGCCGCTCAGCGCGGCGTCTACACCGTGACGTTCCAGGCGCAGACGGTCGCCGCAGCGTCCGGCGACTACGACCTGTTCGAGCTGGACGCCGCCGCCGGGAAACCGATCGAGATCGTCGCGTTGAAGCTGGGCAACAAGTCGGAGGTCGGCGACGCCCAAGAAGAGATGCTCGAGTACTCGATCGTCCGCGGGAACACCACCACCGGCAACGGCACGGCGACGACTCCACGGCCGATGGACCCAGCCGACGGAGCGGCCAGCTTCACGGCCAAGACCCTCGGCTCGACCCCGGCCAGCGCAGGCACGCCGCTCACGCTGGTGGCGGACACGTTCAACCTGCGGGCCGGTCTGCCCGAGGTGTATCCGGAGCTGATGAGGCCGAAGACGGCGGAGGCGGACCTGCTGTGCGTCCGGCTGGTGACGGCGGTCGCCGACGACATCACCCTGTCCGGCACGGTCTGGGTGCGAGAGCTGTGATGGCCGATGCCGCTGTTCGGGCCTGGCCCACTCCCGCCACGCCGGTCACGCCGCCTCATCGTCTGGAGTTCGGGAGGTGTCGTGGCTGACAGCGCGGTCCCGATCACCCCCGGCAGCGGCGCCAACATCGACACCTACCAGCTCGCCGCCGGCGACCACCAGCAGATCGTCCGCGAAGCACGGGCGACCGCGGTCACCACCAACTCGTGGACGGTGTCCACCACGGCGAGCAGCAGCCAGATCGCGGCGGACGCGAGCCGGGTCGCGGTCGTCATGGTGTCCCTCGCCAACGCTCGGGTGTGGCTGCGCTTCGACTCGACCGCGCCCACCTCCACCAGCCATCACTGGTATCTGGACCCGGGCGACCGGTACGAGGTGCCGCCGGAGATGGCCACGCTGGCGGTCAGCATGCTCGGCCAGGCTGCGGGCGGCACCATCCTGTCGACGCTTGCGACGGCGGGCTGACATGGGCGTCTACCCGCGGGTGCAGTACACGAATCCGGACATGTGGAACACGTTCGGCCACTCCTACCTGCAGTTCACCGGCGGCGCCGTGGACCAGACCGGCAGACTGGATGCGATCTTCCGGGCGATGCTGGACATCGAGTACACCAACTGGCGCAACAGGGCCGTGTCCGGTGCCCAGCTCGGGCTGCAGGGCCGCAAACTCGGCGGGTTCGGACGGGTGTTCCAGGAGAACGGCAAGAACACCGGCCGGACGGGACCGTACACCGCCGATGGTGGCGCGCTGCTGCTCTGCTACGGCATCAACGACCTCGGCAACAACGGCACCGGGCCCAGCACCTTCAATGCGGTGCGGACGAACTTCATCCACACGATGCGGGCATGCATCTCTCTGTGGCGGGCCGCGAGGGTGTGGGACGACACCTCCGCCACCGGCATCGCCTACGGGGCCGGATTCACCCAGGTCAACGGCACCGCCGACTGGTCATTCGGCAACAGCACCCGCAGCGCGACCGCTCTGACGAACGCCAACCTGACAATCACCCTGCCGTCCGACTACGCAGGCGAAGTCGTCGCGATCTGCTTCGACGGGCAGTCCACGAACGGCGGAACTGTCACGTTCGGCGGGACCGCGGGCGTGACCGGCACCTTCTCTGTGTCGAACATCAACAACGTCCTGTTCAACCACTCCAAGTGCGTCAAGCGGATCACGAACCTGACCGCGGCGAACGCCGGCCAGACCATCACCGTCACCGTCACCTCGCTCGACTCCGGCGGCACCGTCAGCTTCGACTGCTGGTGGCTGGAGGCCAAGGCCGCCCCGCCGATCATCGTGTGCAACGTCGCCCGACTCACACCTACCGGGTACGGCATCTACAGCAACTGGACCGGCACCGAAGCCTCGAAGGACGCCGAGGTCCTGGCCCTCAACGACGACATCAACGCCCTGGCCGCCGAATTCGACTCCATGGTCCAGGTCGCCGACCTCGACTCCGCGATGGGCAAGAATCCGGCCTACTTCTGGGATGGGCTCCACCCCAACGAGCTCGGCGCCGCGCGCTGTGCCGACGCGTGCATGACCGCGCTGCGCCGCATGACGCCGACCACCGACATGGGCATCGCCGTCAACTTCAACGTCCCCAGCCCCAGGCAGGGCAGCATCGTCCGGCCGCGCATCTCCGGCCAGTACTACACCGCCGAATACCGGGCCTCGGGCACGAACTACACCCCGGTCGCCGGCGATGTCTGGGCGCTTCCCTTCAGCATCAGCCAGGGGCGTGAGCGGTACATCCGGATGTGCATGCGCCTGGCCGCGGGCGGCACCGTGGCGGGGACGCTTCGGTGGGGCATTTACGACGACGTCGGCTGGACCGGCTACCCGCAATGCCTGGTCACGGAACTGACGACCGCGGGAGCGCTGAACCTCGGCACCGCCACCGGGCAGGTCCAGTCCCCGGCCATCCCGTCCGCAGGCAGCATGAACATCACCCTGGACCCGGGCTTGTACTGGCTGTGCCTCAAGGTCATCACCATCGGTACCAGCCAGACCTATGAGACGTTGGCGGGGCCGATGCCGTTCTTCATGCCGAACCTCACCACCGCGGGCGCCCGGCAGACACCCGCCGGCTGGAAGTTGACCGGGCAGGGCACGACCGCGCTCGCAGACGTGTTCCCGTCGGGGGCCGCGCTGTCGGACAACGCCCCACTCATCGGCATGCAGCTCTTCTAGCAGGGGGAGGCGGGCGTGCCGATCCTGCTGCTGCCCCGCTCCAGCGGGACGACCGCCACCGCGATAGCAGGACGGTCCGCTGCAGCGCTGGCCGCCCGCGCAACGTCCGCCAAGACGAGCCGAAGCACAGGCGTCGCGCCCGTGGCCGCCGCCGGACTGGCAACGGCCAGGAAGGTTGCCGCGGTCTCCTGCCGCGCCACCACCGGGCTGGCCGCGAGCAGTACGGCGAGCAAGGCTGGCAGAACGGCCGCCGTCAGCGGCGTCGCCGCCGTCTCGAGCGTCGCCGCCCGCAAGACCGCGAGCAGCATCTCCGCCGCGGCGATGGCCGACACCTCCTCCACCGCGACGCGGAAGACGGCGGACAGCAGCACACGCTCGGCGCTTGCTACAGCGGCGACCTGCACAGTCTCCAAGAGGGCGACGACGGCGGCCCGCGCCGAGAGCACCCTGGCGGCGACTGCGGTAGCCGGCCGGATCGCGATGGCTGCGGCGAACTCGCAGCTGGCCCAGGCGGGCACGTCGACCATCAGGAAGACGACCGCGATCGTCGCCGCGAGCCGAACCGCGCTGGTCGGCAGCGGAACGGCTGCCGCTCGCAAGCCTGCGACTGCCACCACGGCAGCCGCCATCGCCAGTGGTGCAGGATCTGGTAAGGCGGCCCCATCGGCAAGCACGGCAGGGTTCGCCCTGGGCGGCCGTGCCGCAGCCTCCAAGACCTCGACACCGGCAGCCCGCAGCTTTTTCTCCATCACGGTGGCCGTGGGCGTACGTCACCTTGCCGTTGCGACAGGCCGGTCGCAGGTCGGCTCAACGGCCCGCGCTCAGCTCGTGAAGCTGGCTGCTGTTCAGGGGCGTGCGCCGCTCGCCTTGCGGGCGTCGGGGGTGGCCGGCGGTGTCGCCACCATCGCGGTCACCGCCACCACGAGCCTCGCCACCGCCGGCCGGGCCGCCGCCGGGAAGACGACGCGTGCCGCCGCCACTGGCAGTACGGCGCTCGCAGGGGCCGCCGCGGCAGGCAAGAGGACCGGGATATCCGGGCGGTCGCTGCTGGCGCTGTCGGCCCGCCGCTCGCAGACGATCGTCCGGACGGTCGGCGCCGCCTGCCAGAACCTTCTCGCCACGTCGGGGACCGCGGCCAAGACGGCGCGCACCGCAGGATTCACCCCCGTCGGCGTGACCGGGGCAGCGACAGCCCGCCGAACGGCAGCCGCGCACACGACCATGGCGATCCTCGCTGCAGCCCGAGCGGCTACGGCACGCCGCGCCCTCGCCTCAAGCACGTCCCTCCTGGCCGCGGCCACGACCGGGACCGCGTCCCGCACCGCCTTCGTGGCCGGCAGCCAGCACCTGGCGTTGGCCGCGGCTTCCTCACCCGGCCGGGCCGCCGCCGCAACAGGCACCACAACTCTGCTTCTGTCCGCGCATGTGGCGCCGGCCAGCGAGATCGGGCCCGTCGTGATCCCGCCCGTCGGGACGCCGCGCCTGGCCTACCCGTCCGGGGCTGTCCGGCTGCAACGACGCGCCCCCGGGCCGCCCGCTCTGGAGTGGGCGGTCGGTCCGCCACGAACGGGAGGGCAGTGATTGTGCCGTACATGCCTGCCTCGTCGAAGGAGGACGTGTTCGTCCGCTGGTACGGCGACGCTGTGGGGCAGCCCGTGCAGATCGCGATCGTCCCGGTCGCCGATGGGGAGCCCAGCGATTCTGCCTACCAGGCGGCGTCGTGGCTGGGAGATGAGGCGACGGTGCTGGTCGGCGCGGGCACGGCCTTCGATCTGCCGCCGGGCGAGTATGTGATCTGGTCGCGGGTGACGATCGGGTCTCGCCGCCCGGTTCGCCGGTCGGGGATTCTGACGGTGGGGTCGGCGTGACCACGCTGTCGCCCTGGGCGTACGCTGCCCAACTCTTCCAGCCTCGCCCGCGCCGATGGGCGACCCCGGGCGACCTGGCGAAGGAACTCGACCCGACTACCGTTCAGACGCCGGCGCTCGACGTCATCGACCGCGAACTCGTCGCCCTCGCCGACGGCGACATCGACCGGCTCATGGTCTTCATGAGTCCTCAAGAGGGCAAGTCAGTGCGGGTCTCGCACCGTTTCGTCGAGTGGCTCCTGGTCGAGAACCCTGACCTGCGCGTCGCCATCGTCTCCTACGCGGACGAGATGGCCCGCCGATGGGGCAGCGATATCAAGCTCGACGCCCAGACGTTCAACGGCGACGACGACACCGTCGACCTCGGCATCCGGCTCCGCGCCGACAGCCGAGCAGCCGGACGGTGGCAGATCGAAGGGCGCAAAGGCGGCGTGTACTGCGTCGGCGTCGCTGGCGCCCTGACCGGTAAGCCGGTTGATGTCCTCGTGATCGACGACCCGTTGAAGGACCTGGAGCAGGCTCAGTCCGCCGCCTACAGGGAGCGGGCGTGGCGGTTCTGGCAGGCCGTCGCCGTCCCCAGGTTGGGGCCAGGCTCGAAGGTGGTGCTGGTACAGACGCGCTGGCATCAGCAGGACCTTGGCGGCCGACTGCTGGAGCAGGACCCTGGCCGGTGGCGGGTGGTCAGCATCCCGGCCGTCGCCGAATCCGACGATGACCCGCTCGGCCGCCGGCCTGGCCAGCCGATGCAGTCGGCTCGCGGCCACCGCGACTGGGCGAAGATCCGGTCCGACGTCGGTGAGTACGTGTGGGCCGCGCTCTACCAGCAGCGGCCCGCCCCGGCTGACGGCGGCCTGTTCAAGCGGACCGGGCTCCGGCACTGGACGAAGGGCGCAGCTGAGCGACTGCTGCTCGGCGAGCGGCTCCTGGACCTGCGTGACTGCTGGAAGTTCCTCACCGTCGACCTCGCCGCCAGCACCCGGACATCGGCCGACTACACGGTGGCCGCGGTGTGGGCGATCGGCCTGGACGGCGACCTCATCATGCTCGATGGCATCCGTGAACGACTCGACCCGGCCGGGCATTGGCCGGCGGTGCGTGCGCTCCGGGAGCGCTGGTCGGCGGACGTGGTCTTTGTCGAGTCGCGCATGTTCGGCACCACGCTCGTCTACGAGGCGGGCCGCGCCGGGGTGCCGGTGCAGGAGCTGCACGCTGACATGGACAAGGTCACTCGGGCGTTGCCTGCCACGGCGCGGGCCGGGGCCGGGCAGCTCTGGTTCCCGCCGGAGGACCGGTTTCCGGAGTGGCCGGACTGGCAGGACGAACTGCTCGCCTTCCCGAACGCGGCGCACGACGACGTCGTGGATGTCGTGGCGTACGCCGCGCGGGTGGCCGGGGCGCACTGGCTGCCGTCGGAGACCGCAGCCGAGGTGGACGCTCGCCGGTCGGCGGCTGTGGCGGAGGACGTGATCGGGCAGGCGTACGCGGCGGCTACCGGCTCTGGCGGGGGCCTCGACTTGATGTCGCTGGACTACTGATCGCGCTGGCTGTCTCGTTCGCGCCCTTCCGGCTGCTGGCCGGATGCGCCTTTCAAGCCGGATGGCTACCGGTGCTGGGCGGGGCACTCGCCAGCCCGCAGCGGCGAGACGGCCAGACCTCACTCGATCAGCTCTACAGCCCGGAGGTGATCGCCATGACCAGGCCCGCCGCCGTCCCCGTCCTCCTGCAGGTCGGCAACATCACCGCCACGATCGGCGCCGTAGAGCTGCCGCTCGTCGCTGGCCCGATCACGCACGCCTCCCCAGGACTCCAGTTCGCGAACTTCACCGTCGATCACACCGAGTTCCGGCGCAGCCTCGCGGACCTGCTGCGCAACGTCGCCGACGAACTCGACAAGGGGGCCGTCGATGGCTAGCGCCCCCACCCGTGACCTCGGCTACCTCGACGCCTCCTTCGGGCTCTGGTTGGGCGAATGGCTCGAAACCATCCCCGACCTCATCTGGCCCCAGTCAGTGCAGACGTACGCGCGGATGCGGCACGACCCGCAACTCACCGCCGTCCTGTCCGCGTACACGCTGCCGATCCGCCGCGCCACCTGGGCCGTAGACCCCGCCGGCTGCCGCGACGAAGTCGTCCAGCTCGTAGCCGACGACCTCGGCCTCCCGATCCTCGGCGACGACGCCGAGCCCGGCCCAGCGCGACGGCGCGGCGTCCGCTGGGCCGACCACCTCCGCCTCGCCCTCCAGAGCTTGGTGTATGGGTTCATGCCGTTCGAACGCAGATACGCGATCGTCAACGGCCAGGCCCGGCTCGTCAACCTTGGTGAGCGGCTGCCGCACACCATCGGCGAGATCAAGCTCAAGCGGGACGGCAGCATCGAATCCGTCCAGCAAGACCTCGTCCCCGCCGGGCAGCCGATCCCGGCCAACCGGCTCGTCTGGTATGTGCGGGAGCGGGAGGGCGCCAACTGGGCCGGCCGGTCCATGCTGCGCGCCTCGTACGGACCATGGCTGCTCAAGCACGAGGTGTGGAGAGTCCACGCCACCAGCATCCGCCGGTTCGGCATGGGCGTCCCCAACGTCGAAGCGCCCGCCGGTGCGACACCCGGCCAGGTCCTCGAAGCGCAGCGCCTCGCCTCCGCGATCCGCGCAGGCGACCAGTCCGGTGTCGGCCTCCCGCAAGGGTTCAAGCTGAACCTCACCGGCATGACCGGCAGCGTGCCGGACGCGATGGCGTTCATCGAATACCTCGACCAGCAGATGAGCAGGAGCGCCCTGGCAGGGCTGCTCGACCTCGGCCAGACCCGCAACGGGTCGCGGGCGCTCGGCGACACCATGCTCGAAATGTTCGTCCTCAGCCTTCAAGCGGTCGCGGACGAGATCGCCGACACCGCCACCTCCGGCCAGCCCGGCATGGACGGCATCGTCACCCAGCTCGTCGACTACAACTGGGGCGAAGGCGAGCCCGCG
This sequence comes from Nonomuraea sp. NPDC049646, assembly GCF_044465525.1. Classification (NCBI taxonomy): domain Bacteria; kingdom Bacillati; phylum Actinomycetota; class Actinomycetes; order Streptosporangiales; family Streptosporangiaceae; genus Nonomuraea; species Nonomuraea sp. NPDC049646. The sequence goes on from NZ_JBITLU010000019.1 coordinate 198,758, forward strand.
CCGCGCATCGTCGTCGGCGACGTCGGCTCCCGGCAAGAGGTCACCGCCGAGGCGCTGGACACGCTGATGCGGTCCGGCGCCATCTCCCCGGACCCGCAGTTGGAGGCGTTCGTCCGCCGCGAGTGGAAGCTGCCCGAGCGCAACGCCGCCCCTACTCCGCCGCCCGCGCCGGTGACGGCTCGAGCTCGCCGCCGACTCCCGCACAAGCGCACCGTCGCCGCGGCCGTGTCGGAGGGCGACCGACGCCCCCTGACCGACCTCGAAAGGCAGGCAGGGTTCGACCCCGACGCGCTCCAGGCGTCCTGGCAGCAGGCGCTCGACGACCTGCTCGCCGCCTGGCAGGCCATCTCCGAAGGGTGGCGGCTCGACCTGGCCGGACAGATCGCGGCCATCGTCAACGGCGGCGGGCTGCAGGCGCTCGCCGACATGACGCTCGACGCCGCCGACGCGGCTGAACTGCTGCTCGTCGCCATGGTGGAGGTGGCGGAGGCGGCTGCCGCGCTGATGGTGGCCGAGGCCGCAACCCAAGGGGTCGCCCTGGTGCAGCCGCAAGTGGATGAGAGCCGGCTGGGTCAGATCGCTGACACGATCGCCGCGCTGCTCGCCTCCTGGCTGTCCGGCGCCGCGGCCCGCGAAACGCTCCGCCGCGCAACCCCGGACGCCAGCGGCGACCAGGTGGCTGCCGATGTCACCACCTACCTGGAGGGCTTGTCGGACGCGTTCCTGCGCGAGCAGTTCGGCGCCGCCCTCTCCACTGCGCAGTCTGAGGGCCGGTTCGCGGTGCTCGACGACGCACCCAACGCCCAGTACGCCAGCAGCGAGATCTTGGACAACGCGACCTGCAAGCCATGCAAGGAGCTGGACGGCACCGTCTTCGACGACCTCGCCGCCGCGAAGGCCGCCTACGCGAACGGCGGCTACATCGACTGCGAAGGCCGTCTGCGGTGCCGCGGCATCATCATCGCCCTCTGGCCGGAAGGAGCGTGACGTGGCTGATCTCGTCGTGCCGTCCGCTCCGGCGTTGGCGACGCTGCCGAACGTCGAGTTGATGCACACCGGCACCTGGAACATCTCGACCGGCGTCGTCACGTTCACTCGCGACGACCTCGCCAATGCCGTCGCAGCCCTCGACTGCCCAGCCGTCCGCCGCCCCGTGTTGAAGCTGGGGCATCAGGAGCCGGATCCGGTGCAGGGGATGCGGTGGGACGGCGAACCGGCGGTCGGCTACATCGCCAACATGGCGGTCGCCGAAGGTGGCCGCACCCTGGTCGGCGACTACGCGGGCATGCCCGGCTGGCTCGGCGACGTCATCGCCTCCGCCTACCCCGACCGGTCCATCGAGGGCCAGTTCGATCACGTCTGCCAGATGGGCCACACCCACCCGTTCGTGATCACCGCCGTCGCCCTCTTGGGGGTGGTTGCTCCCGGCATCGGCACCCTGCAATCGCTGCAGGACGTCGCAGCCCTGTACGGGGTGGCCGCTGCCCGCCCGTCTGGCGACATGGTCGCCGTCACCATCCACGCCGCCGCCCTCCGGGAGGACACCGTGCCCAACCCCCGCGCCCCGCAGGTCGCCGCCGGGGTCACCACCGAAGACGTCCGCAGAGCCTTCTACGGCTCCGACTATGGGCGGAGCTGGGACATTTGGATCGAGTGCATCGAACTCGACCCGATGCAAATCATCACGATCGACGACTCCACCGGCGGCCGATCCCGCGTCCCCATCACGATCGGCGACGGCGACGGAGAGGCCGCGGTGTCGTTCGGCGACCCCGTCCCCGTGGTGATCCGCTACGAGGACGCGCCGACGGTCGCCGCGTCCGCCGATGCTCCGCGGGTGATCCGGTACGGGTCGCGCGCCGAGTCCCGCCCTGATCCCGCGCCCGCCGCATCCGAGCCGGCCACCGAGCCTGTCGCCGTCGAGCCTGTCGCGCCGTCGGCGCCCACGAATGTTCCCCCGGTCGAGCCGGCCGCGGGGCCCACCCCACCAACCGAAGGAGCGACTATGGCTCTGGACGAGGGCCTGCGTGAGCGGCTCGACCTTCCGGTCGACGCTGACGACGAGGCCATCCTCGCCGCTGTCGAAGACCTGCTCGACAAGGCCACCGCGCCGCCCGAGCCCACCCCCGAACCGCAGCCTCAGCCGGAGCCGGTCGCTGCCGCTGCGGCGCTGCCGCCCGGCACCGTCGCCATCGACGAAGCCACACTCGCAGACCTGCGCGAGAAGGCCGAGCAGGGCGTCGCAGCCCGCGCCCGCCAGCTGACCGAGGACCGCGACCACGCCATCGCAGCAGCCATCAACGAAGGCAAGACGCTGCCCGCCCGCCGCGAGCACTGGGAGAAGGCGTGGGCCGCCGACCCCGACGGCACCCGCCAGATGCTCGCCTCCCTCGCGCCCGGCCTCGTGCCGCTCGAAGACGTCGGCGAGCCGGGCGGCGAGCCCACCAACGACGACGAGGACGCCTTCTACGACCGCGCCTTCTCGAAGCCCGGAAAGGCGGTCTGATCATGGCCGACTACCTGCCCGTCTACCTCAACGGCGTCGAGCCCTTCACCATGACGGCGTCCGCGCCGATCACCGGCGGCCAGGTGCTGTACGCGTCCGGCGTCGGCACCGTCGCCCCCACCGCCGGCGCCAACGGTGCCGCGATCGGCGTCGCCCAGAACGACGCCTCCTCCGGCGGACTCGTCACCGTGTGGCCGATCAGCGGCGTGATGCACGAGACCACCAGCCCGGCCGGTGTGACCGCGGGCGCCGCGCTCACCTCCTCGACTGCGGGCGGCGTCGACTCCGGCACCCTCGCCACGATCGCCGCCGCAGGCACCCACATCGGCACCGCGCTGACCACGGCTGGGGCGGGCGCGAAGACCCGCTGGATCGGCCGCTAACCCCCGAAAGGAACTGGCATCATGCCTGTGAACCCGCCCCAGGCTCCGTCCCTTTCGGGCGACCTGGTCACCATCCACCGGCTACTGCAGTCGCCGACGCAGCTGCAGCGGCGACTGCGCACGCTCGCCGACATGCGGTTCGTCGCCGACAAGATCCTCACCCAGCGGTTCCGCAGCTCGGGCGGCGCCGTCCTCTACGAGGTGTCCGAGCCGATCACCACCTCCCGCCCGGTCGAAGCCGTCTCCCCCGGCAGCACCTACCCGTACGCTCCCGCGCTCGACGGCGCCGCAGCGCTCGCAGCGGTGCAGAACTGGGGGCAGGCGACCCGCCTCACCGACGCTGCGATCAAGCGGCGGGTGCGCGGCGGCGACGAACTCGACCGCGTGCTGCGCAAGGTGATGAACACCGTCATCCAGAAGATCGACGCCCTCGCCATCGCCGCCGTCGCCTCCGCCGTCAGCGCGACCGTGGACGCCGACAACTTCGGCGGCGCCTGGAACGGCACCACCCCCAACGTCCTGCGCACCATCGAAGCCGCGAAGGCAGCGATCCGCGACCTGGACATGGGGTACGAACCGGACACGATCCTGCTCTCCTCCGAGATGTACGCGATCCTCGCCTCGGACGACAAGGTCAACAACCTGCGCAGGCGGGAGACGACCGACAACCCGATCTACGGCGGCGACATCGAAATGATCGCCGACCTGGTCGTCGTCACCGCCCCCGCCGCCCGCCTCCCCACCAACGACGTCTGGGTCCTGGACAGCACCCAGCTCGGCGGCATGGCCGACGAAACCGACGCCGACCCCGGCTACGTGGTGGCCGAGATGGGCGTCCAGGTCCAGACCGAACGGGTCGCCAAGGCCGACGCGTGGGACGTGTGGGCCCGCCGGTTGACCGTCCCGGTCGTGCAGGAGCCCGGCGCTGCCGTGCGCATCGTGGACGCGAAGGACTGATCACCATGGCGAAGACCTATCGAGTGGTCGGCGCGTGCGTCACCAACCTGCCCGTCAGCACCGCACAGGGCACCCAGCTCGCCACGTTCTACACCGGCAGCATCCTCCCAGAAGCGGTCCCGGCGGACCGCGTCAAGCACCTGCTGTCCGTCGGCCTCATTGAGGAGGTGCCCGGCGAGGCGAAGCCGACCGGCGCCACCCCGACCGAGCCCACCGCGACGGGCAGCAGCCAGCAGACCCAGCCGCCGGACACGGTGAACGGCCGCTCCTCCAAGGGCGACCTCGTCGAATACGGCGTCGCCCGCGGCGCCAACCGCGACGAGCTGGACAACATGACCCGCGAGCAGCTGCTGGAGCGGTACGTCCGCACCCAGCAGTCATAGGCGTGGCCTGGCCGGCGGTTCCCCCGTGGCCGTCGGCCAGGCCGCCACAACTGCACAGGGAGGAGATCGGTGATGGCTGAATCGTGGGCGCCCACGCTGGAGCAAGTCGCCGACCACATCCCCACCCGCACCCGCAGCGCGGCGACACCCGGCTCCGACACCCTGCTCGGCACGTTCAGCGCCTCGACAACACCGACCGACGAGCAAGCCACCCGGCACATCCGGTACGCCTGCTCCGAAGTGCTCGCCGCGATCGGCAGCCTCCCGCCCACGCCCACCCACCTGGCCGAACTCGCGGCCGAGGCCGCGGCGCTCAGAGCCGCCGCCGACATCGAGCTCGCCTACCCGCGCAGGCAGGCGGATGTGTCCGTGTACGAGCAGCTCAACGCGCGCGCGGTCGCCGCGCTGCAGCGCCTGATCGACGCCGTCAACGATGCCGGCTCGGGCCCTGAAGGGTCGTTGCTGCCGCAGTGGTCGATGCCGCTGCCCGGCTGGCCTGGCGACTACCCCCTGTAGGAGGCGCATCGTGGCAGGCAAGGGCGGGCGCGGATTCCGTATCGACTTCAACGAGGCCGAACTCGACCGGCTGCTACGTGGCCCTGAGGGGCCTGTCGGCAGGCGGATGGCGCGTTATGGCGAGGTCGTCGCCCAAGGCGCGAAACGCCGCGCACCCGTCTCCCCGCGCGGCTCCGGCGGTCGCCCGTCCGGCTACCTCCGCTCAAAGATCGGCTGGGAGCTTCACCGCGACGTCATCGGCCTGTACGTCGACATCGCCTCACCAGCCGAAACGCCGCAGGGCGAGCCGTACGGACTGTTCGTCGAGGTAGGCACACGCCCTCACATGATCCGGCCAAAAAACCCGCGCGGCTGGCTCCGCTGGACCGGCGCAGACGGGCGCGTCCACTTCGCCAAGAAGGTCAAACACCCCGGCACGAGAGCACAGCCGCACCTTCGGCCCGCGCTCGAAGACCTGCGCGGAGCCTGACATGCCCGGCTACATCCCCGCGATCACCGTCGTCCGCGACTGGCTCAACAGCCTCGACACGCTCGTCGGCCCCGGCCGGCCGCTCGCGCAAGGAGTCTTCCGGGAAGGCATCCGCTCCGCGGCGGACGGCGCCTACGCGGTCATCTCCCGCATCGGACGGGCCGGCGACCTCGTCTCCGAGGACCTGCTCGACAGCCCCCGCATCAGCGCCAGCATCTACGCGGGCACCGACACCGCGGCCGAGCTCGCGGCGGTCGCCTACGCCAACACCCTCGCCGCCCTCACCGGCGCCGCGACGGCGATGGGCGACCACCAGTGCCTGATCGCCGACGACATCGTCGGCCCGCTGCTCGTCGACAACCACGACAGCGAACGCGAGGAGTGGCAATACCTCGTCGATGCGTCGCTCTACCTGCAGTAACGCCCCCGCCTGACCTATCTGGAGGTTCCTTTCATGGCGGCTCTCACCCTCCAGACGCTGGTGCCTGGCGGCTCAGCGTCAACACTCGTCGCCGCGTCCGGCGGCGGCGACACATGCGCCGCCGGAGACGGCGTCTTCCTCGAAGTCAACAACGGCAACGCCGCAGCGAGGACCGTCACATTGGCGACGCCAGGCACCGTGGACGGGCTCGCCATCGCAGACCGCGCCATCACCATCCCCGCTGGTGAACGCTGGAAGATCCCTGTCGGCCGCCTGTATGCGGCGGCGGACGGACAGTGCGCCATCACCTACACGCCGGACGCCGCGAGCGTCACCATCGGCTGCTTCAAGGCCGCATGATGGCCGCCCCCAACCGCCGCCCCGCCGCCGAGCAGCAGGCCGCGCAGAAGCCGACAGCCCCCCCGCCGTACTACATCGCCGTCGAGCCGCTGTTCATCGACGGCAACCAGTTCGCCCGCGCCCACAACCCCGGCGACATGGTGCCTGCCGACCACGTGGACCGGTTCGGCTGGCACGCCAACGTCCGGCCACCGGACGGCTACGAAACCGCAGACCAGCCCGCCGACGGCAAGGACGCCGGCAACCCAAGCGAGCCTGAGACCCCCGAAGGCCAGGCCACCACCACCGGAAAGGGTGAAGCCTGATGGCTCGTGGAAACCCCGGCAACCTGGCGCTCGGACCGGGCAGCCTGTACATCGCCGCGCTCGGCACGCCGGAGCCGACCGACCTGACCACACCGTGGACGACCGTATCCGCAAACTGGTTCGCGCTCGGCTACACCGACGAAGGGTCGACGTTCAACTACTCGGTGGACTCCGAGAACGTGGAGGTCGCCGAAGAGCTCGACCCGGTCGCCGTCGCCCTCACCTCCCGCGAGCTGTCGCTGGCGTTCGCGCTGGCGGAGATGACCGCCAAGAACCTGCAGCGCGCCCTCAACGGCGGCACCATCACGAGCGGCGCCGGGATCGTCACCTTCGAACCGCCCGACCTGGGCGAAGAAGTGCGGGTGATGCTCGGCTGGGAGTCGGAGGATCACACCGAGAGGTGGATCTACCGCAAGTGTCTGCAGGTCGGCAACATGGAGGTCGCCCGCGCGAAGGGCGCCGCCAAGGCCACCATCTCGTGCGAGTTCAAGCTGGAGCGGCCCAGCGCCGCCAAGAGCTTCAAGGCGATCATGACGACGGCTCGGGCGGCGTGATGGCGAAGCGCTCCTACACCTCCAAGCAGAAGGCCAGCAGCGGCGACAACGCAGTCCCCGCAGTGTCGTTCGAGCTCGACGCCGTCGAATTCGTCGGCGACGGCGCCATCTCCACCATGGACTTCGCCGAATACGCCCGCCTCGCAGCCCAGGGCGTCGACTCGCAGAACCCCGCCGGGATGGCGATCATCGCCGACGTGTTCCTCGGCCTGCTCGGCGAACAAACGTATCAGCGGTTCCGCGCCCACACCCGCAGCCACCGCACCGACGACGACACCCTGGTTGCGATCCTGCGCGACATCATCCAGGACGCCACCGAAGCAGCAACAGCACGCCCTACACAGAGGCCCTCGGACTCGCCCAATGGGCCGCAGACCGCCCAGGGTACTGCGAGGGTCGTTTCGCTCTCGCGGGCCACAGTCACCGAGGTCGAACAGGTTCCACAGCAGGAGACGGAGACGGTGTCGACGCCGGCTGTCGTCTCCTACGGCTGACCGACCTGCCGCTGAGCGACTACCTCGACGTCCTGCACGCCCTGTGGATCGAGTGGCGGCAGCAGTTCCTGCAGACCGCAGCCCTGCTGGCGTTCGCGGGCGCCAAGGGTGTCGAGGCCGACCCGCACGTCGAGTTCGACGACCTGTACGGGCCGCCGAGAGCGACACCCCGCACACGGCAGGACCGTGAGGAACGGATGCGGATCATCGCCGCGCTCGCCCGCGAAAAGCCCTGAAAGTCCCGGCTGGGGGTGTCCATGGGCGGCACCCCCCTCGCCGAAGCCTTTGTGCGGGTCAGAGCCGACACCGAACATGTTCGCGACGACGTCCGCGACGAGTTCGGGCGGGCCGGCGGCGAAGCAGGCGACGAGTTCGGCAAGAACTTCTCCCGCGACGCGTCCGGCAGGCTGCGTGACTCGCGCGGCCGGTTCGCCGTCGAAGGCCGTGGACTCGGCGACGCCGCCGGCGACGGCTTCAACGACGGGTTCGGCCCGAAGCTCAACGACTCGTCCGGCCGGTTGCGCACCCAACGCCCCCGGTTCGAGGCCGAAGGTCGCCGCCTCGGGGAAGCGGCCGGGGACGGCGCCAACGACGGGTTCGGCGACAAGCTGCGCGGCATCGGAGACGTCGCAGGCCGAGTCTTCGACCTGATCACGCC
>NZ_JBITLU010000020.1:0-202644 GCF_044465525.1 Nonomuraea sp. NPDC049646
GTCGGTGCCGCGTTGGGTGCGATCGGCGCGGCGGCCGGCCCGCTGCTCCCCATCCTCGGCCAGCTGATCGCGCTGCTGGCGACCAGCCTGGCCGGCGCGCTGCAAGCGGTGCTGCCCGCCCTGGCTGGCCTGGCCGCCGCGTTCGGGCCAGCCATCACCGCGGTCCTGCCCGGCGCGGTCACGCTGCTGCAGGGATTCGCGCAAGGCATCGCCCAACTCGGTTCGGCGCTCGCCCCCGTCGGGGCTGCGCTGGGCGGCCTGATGGCCGCTGTAGCGCCTCTGCTGCCCGTCCTGGGCCAACTGGTGGCGTTGGTGGCAACCAGTCTCGCTGGCGCGGTTCAGGCGCTCACACCGGCGTTGACACCGCTCGTGGCCATGCTCGGCCAGGTCCTTGCCGCGATCTCGCCGCTGATCCCGCAGATCGCCCTGCTCGTCACCCAGGTGGCGTCCGCGCTCCTGCCGGCCATCACGCCGCTCATCGGCGCGCTCGGCCAGCTCGTCCCGATCCTGGGCGGCGCGGTCGTGCAGGCGTTCACCCAGTTGGTGACCGCGATTGCGCCGTTGCTGCCGATGATCGCCGACGTCCTCGTGCCGTACTGGGGCCAATTGGTCAACGCCATCACGCCGCTGCTGCCGATCCTCGCCCAGATGGCCGCGCTCCTGATCGGCACCTTCCTGCAAGCCTGGTCGTCGATAGCGCAGGCGTTCACGCCGCTCGTGCCGGTCATCGGGGAACTCGCCGCCACGCTTGGCAAGGTCCTGCTGCAGGCGATGCAGGCCATCGCTCCGCTGATCACAGCGCTTGCCGCCACTCTCGCCAAGCTGCTGCCCGTCTTCACGCCGCTGATCACGCTGGTCGCGCAGGTGGCCGGCCAGATCGGCGGCATCCTGGTGCAGGGCATCACGATGCTGGTCGGAGCCATCACACCGGTTCTGCCGGTGATCGTCGAGCTGGTGCAGCAGATCGGTGGCGCGCTCATCGCCGCGCTGCAGGCGGCGGCTCCGGCCCTGTTGTCGATCGTGCAGGCGGTCGTCGGGCTGATCCCGGTGCTGACGCCGCTGATCGGCATCGTCGCCCAGTTGGTGCAGCAGATCGTGCCGCTCGTCCTGCAGTTCCTGCCGCTGTGGACGCAGCTGATCCAGACGTTGGCGCCGGTCGTCGTCCAACTGGTCGGCGTGATCGGGCAGCTCCTGGCCGCGGTGATGCCGCTGGTGCCGATCCTTCTCCAGTTGGCGATGTCGATCCTGCAGCCGCTGATCGGGATCGTGCTGCAGGTCGTGCAGGCGTTCATGCCGCTGATCCAGGCGATCCTGCCGCCGCTGGTGCAGCTCATCCAAGCGGTCGCGCCGATCATCGGGCTGGTCGCGACCACGTTCGGCCAACTGCTGCAAGCCCTGTCGCCGCTGATCGACGTGCTGCTCGAACTCGTCATGTCGATCCTGGAGCCGATCCTGCCGCTCATCTCGACGCTGGCCGAGCTGCTCGCCCCGATCATCGGGATCTTCGCGCAGCTCGTGACCGCGGTGATGCCGCTTATCCAGGTGCTGCTCGACCTGATCGTGTCGGTGCTGACACCGCTCATCACCATCATCGCCGAGGTCATCGGCTGGCTCGTCGACAAACTGGCGCCAGTCTTCTCGTGGCTCGCCGACATCATCAAGGTCGCCATCGACGCCATCGGCGGCGTCTTCCAATGGCTCTACGACCTCTTGGTCGGCCACAGCATCATCCCCGACCTCATCCAGGGCATCCGCGACTGGTTCCAGAAGGGCGTCGACTGGGTCAAGGGGATCGTCCAGTGGTTCGGCGAACTCCCCGGCATGATCGCCACGTGGCTGGGCCAGGCGGTGACGTGGGTCCAAGAGAAGTGGAACCTGATCAAGAACTACGTCGCCGCGAAAATCGAAGAGATCAAAGACACGCTGTCCCGGATCTTGGCCGCCATCGGCGACCGCTGGAGCGAGTTCTGGGACGGGATCAGGCGGTTCATCGGCGAGAAGTGGGAGCAGATCAAGACCGCCGTCTCGACCGGCATCGACAACGTCCTGCAGTTCTTCCGCGACCTGCCCGGCCGCATCACCAGCGCCCTCGGCAACCTCGGCTCGACACTCTGGAACGCCGGAAGAGACCTGCTGCTCGGCCTCTGGAACGGGCTACAGAGCCTCGCCGGCTGGCTGAAAGACCAGGTCCTCGGCTTCTTCAGCTCGATCATGCCGCAGTGGGTGAAGGACGCCCTCGGCATCGCCAGCCCGTCGAAGCTGTTCGCCGCGATCGGCGAACAGCTACCGCCGGGCCTCGTCGTCGGCATCGATCACAGGTTGCCGATGGTTGAGGCAGCGTCGCAACGGATGGCGTCGGCGGCCGTCGGCGCGTTCGACGACCTTGCTTCGCCGGCACCGGCCTTCTCGGGGACGTTCGGCACGCCCAGCGGAACGGGCACCGCAGCAGCCGGCAGCGCGGTCAACGTCGAGAACCTGCATGTGCATGTCCAAGGCGTACTCGACCCCTCGCGGCCGGACACCTACAGGCGCCTGGCTGTGGAGATCCGCGACGCCATCAACGGCCTCGAGCGGGAGGTGTATCCGAGATGAACGCCCCTGTCGACGACGTGTCAGACCTGCTGATCGCCCTGGTCACAGCACACCGGACGGGCATGTCCTCGCGAGAGGTCAACGCGCTGCTCGAGGCTTCGCTGTCGGAACTCGCCCGAACGGCCAAGCAGCGGGAATGGGTGCTGACGTACCTGACGGGCTCGCTGGTCGCGCACCTGGCGGCAGCGCTCAACGAGTGGGACCGAACCGCCGGCCGCCCGGTGTCGCAGCAGTGGATAGCGGCCATCGTGGAGCTCGCCGCAGAGCAGCGGGCAAGCCCCTGAACAGCAGAAGCCCCGGCGGCCGTCACGGCAACCGGGGCTTGTAGGGCGATGCTCGGGAGCGGCGGTCAACTCCTCAGCATGCCGAGCACGGTGTCGACGTCGATGACGTCCTGTGCGCTGGCCGGTCCGCGGGCGAAGGTCTCTCGGAACATCGCGTGGCAGCCGGGGGCGGTCTTCTCGATGTGGACGGTCACGGGCCAGCTCGAGGCCATCTCGCGGATGGGCGTCATGTCGTCGGCGCGGACGGCGTCGAGTGCTCGCCAGAAGTCGGCGAAGACGGCCCGCCGCTCGTCGTCGGTGAGGGCGTCCCACAGGGCGAGCGCGTCGTCGAGCGTGACGCGCGGGATGGTGGTGTTGTCGATCATTTGCGGTTGCCTCCTGTGATGGGGGTGTTGTCGGTCGTCCTGGACGACCTGATGGGGTGAGGAGTGTCGCGTCACAGGCCCGACGTCGATGGCCCTCCCATCCACGTACCGTGCGCGACCTGGGTGTCCAGCTTGAGCCGCTGCTGCCGCGCCATCTCCTGAGGCGACAGATGCACGGTACGCCGGGGTTGGCGCAAGATCCTCTCTACGCTCTCCTCCGAGAAGTGGGTCAGCAGGTAGGAGACGATCCCCTCCAGGCCGGTGACGGTCGCGATGTCGGCCTCGGCGGCGAACACGGCATGCCAGTCCCGGTCGGGCTTGTACTCGCGCTGGTCGTAGCGTGCCCAGCGTTCCTCATCCCAGACGCAGCCTTCGGCTACCTCGGCTGCTACCTGGTGCGGCATGTGAGCCACGTCCGCCTCGGCGAGGCCCAGTTCGGCGGCGAGGGCCATCATTCGGGCGACGGAGCCGTTGCTCTGCACGCGCTCCAGATCGTAGATCAGTGGCATAAGGATCTCCCGGGAGTCAGGCGGCCAGCGCGGCGGTGGATGCGTGGTGCTCGGTGTCGATGTCGGCGGCCGGGACGGCTCGCCTGCAATTGCTGCACCGGTAGAGGACGGGGCCTTCGTCGAGCGGGGTGCTGCAGCGTGGGCAGCAAGCTCGGTTCATGATGGAGGTACCTTTCGATCTCTTGTGAAGGTTGGGAGGTGCGGGCGCGTACCGCCGTGGCCGGTCTTGGCGGATAGGTCCACGGCCTGGTGCGCGCCCGTCTTCATGACGTGGTGGCCTCTCCCTGACCGGAGTTGTGGGAGCCGGAGCCGCTGCCAGTCCGGACGATCAGATGCGCGGGCCGGGCGCCGGCCAGGCGGACGAGCCCGACGATGCCGGCGCACGCGAACCCGGTGAGCAGCAGGCCACCCAGGACGAGCAGCACGGCCATCGTGGGGGTGATGGCCAGGGCGTTTCCGCCGGCGGCGGCCAGGGCGATGAACAGGGCGAACGCCTTCACGGGACTCTCCTCGGCTTGGGCAGGCAGATCGGGTAGCTCATGGCCGCTCGACGGGTGCAGGCGGCGGCCTGGGCGGCGGTGACGGCCCGTTCGTAGGCGCGGCCCTGGTTGAGCAGGCCGACCATCAGCACAGGGCTGCCGACGGCGGGCTGCTTGACGCCCATCACGATCCCGGCCGGGTCGTTGGCCGAGGCCGGCGGCGGGACCGGCGTGGAGGTGGCACAAGCGGCGGTGGTCAGCACCGCGGCAGCGATCCAGGTGAGCACGTGCATGGTCCCTTCTTCGATGGGATGTCAGCGGGCGAGGGCGTAGAGGCCGTGCCCCACGCGGGCGACGTCGTCGCCGTCCGCGAGCTCGCTCAGGACGTTGCGGACGGAGGCGGGCTTGACCTCTCGGCCGCCGTCCTGGTTGACGACGTCGAGGACCTCCTCGACCGTCAGCGCGTCGTCCGTGGCCGTCAGGGCGGCCACGACGCGGTCTTGCAGGCGGGTCTTCTTACTGCCGCCGCTGCTGCCGCCCGAGCGGGAGTTGGTCGCCTGCGCAGCCTTGGTGTACTCCTCGCGCAGCATCTGGCACTGCGCGGCCATCGCCGACGGGTCACGGCGGGCGGCGTACGCCGGACCGGCGGCGTCCCACGATGACTTCTCCAGACGGGCGGGCTCACCCGGCCCGTACAGGGCGAGAATCTCCGGGTCGAGGCCGAGCAGCGGGGCGATGGAGCCGATCCGGAAGTGACGCATCAGCGAGCCGGGCCGCGGCCCAGACAGCAGGTAGGCCATCCCCTGGGTGTCGCAGACGTCGTCATCGTCGTCATCGACCAGGTCGAACTGCGAGCGGAGGACGCGCGGGCGCAGCGTCTTGGGGATGGGCGTGAGCCGCTCGTGGGCAGGTAGGAGACCGTCGGAGACCAGCTGCTGCATCATGGACGACGACCACCTGAGTAGCGTGACCTCGCCCTCTTTGAGCATCGCCCTCAAGGTGTCGCTGCCGCCCATCTCGTCGAGGTGGCTGGCCTGGGCGTCCAGCTCCATGCCGACGCCGACGCTGCGGCCCGTCCTGCCGAGCTCCTTGACGAGGTAGGTCATTTCCTCCCGGTAGGGGGCGCCACGCTCGAGGCCGCGGTTCGCCTCGTCGATCCGGACCGAGAGGAGCCGGTCGGGCTGGTTGAGCACGAAGGCGTTGCGGCCCAGCGCCTTGTAGCGGCTCTGGCGCTCCTGGGCGACGGCGACAGCCGCGCGCAGCATGAGCAGGACTTCCTCCTGGGAGGTCGCATCCCAGTCGACGTTGTTCTCGGCCTCTGGCGCGGACTGGCCGCCCTTGAGGCAGCCGTACCAGGAGATGATGCCGTTGCGCTTCTCGCAGGCGAGCGTGTACTGCACCGTGCGGCTCTTGCCGGCGCCGGTGGTACCGAAGACCAGCGCCCGCACCGCCGACCCGGTGACCGGGTCGAACAGCCGCCGGCGGGCTGGACGGCCGTTGTGGTGGCGGCCCACCACGATCCGGCCGTGCCGGTCCATCATCATGTCGGCCAGCGTGGGCGGCGGCATCACCGCGAGCGGGTTGGACGGGTAGACGGTGACGATCGCGCGCCGGCCGTCGGTCTCGACCACGACGCGGGTCGGGTCGTCCTCGGCGCCCAGGGCGGAGCACAGCGAGGCGTGGTCGTAGCGCAGGACCTGGCCTTGCGGCACCTCGACCATCAGCTCGACGATCTCGTTCTTGGTGACCAGAGCGGGGGCACGCATCGGTCAGTCCTCCTCGCTGGACGGGCCGGGCACCTGGCGGCCCGACCGGACGCTGGTCAGCGTGGCGCCGGGCATCGCCAGCGGGGCGATCCGCTTGGCCCACACCGCCGCCGGGTCGGTGGCCTCGTCGGGCTGGCCGACCTTCAGCAGGCGGACGCCGGCGCCGCGGCCGGGCACGGGGGCGATGTCGATGTCGTCCTCGGGGACGTCCATCAGCGCAGACAGGCGCCTCTTGGAGATGTCGGGCACCGGCTGGCCGGGGATCGTCGATCGGATGATGGCCCGGATCGACGCCTCGCCGGTGCGCTCGACGTCTTGCAGGGCGGTACCAGGAGCGGCGCCGTCCTCGACAGCCACGTGCCAGGCCCACCAGCGCGCGGCAGGGTGGCCGTCCACCACTTCCGCCGCCGGCACGAGAGCCGTGGCAGGCGCGGGCAGCGGCGGGGACAGCAGCCGGCGGGCGAGCCGCGCCGGCTGCGTCACCCACGTACCGACCGTCCACACGGTCAGCGCGAGGGCCTCGGCAGGGTTGATGCCGGGAATGACACGCTCGCCGACCAGCAGCGCGGCCAGGCTCACGCCGGGCACCAGGTACAACACGCTGGCGGTCGCCTTCTGGTGGCCATCAGGCTTCCACAGCCGCAGCGTGGCCAGCCCGGTCAGCGTGAGTGCAGCGTCAGCCACCAGCGACATGCCGGTGACGTCCCCGGTGAACATGCCGGCGGTGGCCGCGGCGGCGCCTGCGAGAGTCGCCACCCGCCCGACGGACGTGCGGAAGGCGTCGACACGCAGACGTGCCTTGCGCATCGCGAGCGATTCCGGGACCGTCACGTCCACCTGCGCCAGAGGCTGCGGGGCTGTCGAGCGGGTCACGAGCGTCTCCTTCCAGATCAGCGATTGCTGTAGAACTCGGCCTCGGCCATCGGCACCGGCATGTGAGCGGCGGCGTCGGCGACGGTGCCGTAGTCGGCCTGGTGGGCGTCGGCGGCTTGGCCGAACAGGGTGGCCAGATCCTCGGTGTCGGCGGCCATCGCCTCGGCCTCGGCCAGCACGCTGCGCATGACCGTCGCGGCGTCGCGGTGCTCCCCGACGGTGTCGCGATCCACGGTCAGGCTCGCCATCTGGTCGGCCAGCCGGTCGACCGATGTCGAGCAGCCCTCGACGTAGCGGTAGGTGGAGCGCACCTGCTGGCTCAGCCCGCGTAGCTTGATGCCGGCCATGGTGAGCTGGGTGATGACGATGCCGAAGCGGACCGCGTCGGCCAGCAGACCGCCGCCGCTGGCCGCGACGGCGCTCCCGGTGCTGTGGCTTTTCTCCAGTTCAGACACGGGTCTCTCCTACTCGTTGTGGTAGTCGCGTTCGGCCGGCCTGATGTGCCCGGCGTCGCGCACCGCGTCGGCCAGCGGCCGGTGACGGGCGGCGGCGTTGGCGCCGGCGATGGCGATGGCCTCGGAGGCGAGGGGCAGCCGGTCGGCGATGGCCAGGGCGCGGGCCCGTACGGTGGCCGTCTTGTCCATGAGCCGGACCACCATGCTTTCCAAGATGCCGGGCACCTTCAGCTCCACGATCTTGGCGTGGAGGGCTTCCAGCCGGGCGAGCAGCAGCTCGCAGCCGTCCGCGGTTCGCCTGGCCTCGACGACACCGTCGGTGATCTCCTCGGCCATGTCGGCGTCGGCGTCGATCACGTCGTAGATGGTCAGGTCGGCATCCCGGTACTGGGTGGACGCCGTCGAGGGCAGGTTCATGGATCGAGCTCCCATCGATTGCGGGGCAGATGACGGCGCCGGACCGGCGGGCAGCGCGGGCCGGCCGCCTACGGGTGCTCCGGCCAGCACGGGAACCGGCTTCGGCTCGGAGGAGCCTGGGCGCTGCTCGTCGACCCGCTCCACGGTGACGCGGGCGTCGTTGTGGTCAGTTCCGGGCGGCGGGCGCATGCCCCAGTACGAGCCGGGAGGCGGCGGAGGCGGCGGCGTGTACGGGCCGGAGGAGCCCGGCATGCCGTGGCCGGGCCGCCGGCGCGACCAGCTGGCGCGGCGCTGACCGTGGCGGTGCTTGAAGGACTTCCACGCCCACGACGTGCGCGGCGGGCGTGCCGCTGCTGCCCGGTGGCGCAGCGTCCAGCGCTTCACCCACTTCCTGCCGCGCTTCCAGGTGCGCCTCGACCACGCCTTCCGGGAGCGCTTGAACGCCAGAGTGTCCGTGCCACGCGACCAGCGCTTCCGTCCCGTGATCGCCTTACCGCCGCCCGGCCCGGGACGCCGCTTCGGCGCCTTCCACGTCAGCTTGCCAACGCGCTTCTCACCGGGCCGCTTGCCCTTCTTCGCGGCCTTGCCGACGCCCTTGGGACGCCCGGCCGTCCAGCGCTTCGAGCCTGCCGGCCCCTTGCCAGGGCGGCGCTTGGGCGCCTTCCAACGCAGCTTGCCGCCCTGCTTCTTAGGAGGCTTCGGCGCCTTGGGGCTCGGCGTGGTCGGGGCAGTGCCGCCTTTCGGCTTCTTCGGCGCCTTGCCCTTGTCATCCTTGCGCCGCTTCCGGTCGCGGTCCTTACGGCGTCCCAGCTCGTCACGCCCCCACCGCTTGCCGTCCCGGTCCGCCTTGGGCGCCTTCCCAGCCTTGTCTCTGTCGCGGCCAGGACCCTTGCGAGAGTCGCCGTGCGGCCCCTTGGGCGGCCTGTTCTTGCCACCCGGACGCGCCCCCTTCCCGCCCAGCGAGCGCAGCAGAGACGCCCCCTCGGACTGCTTGGCCCCCTTCGAGCCGTGGCCGGCCGCGGCCTTGTGCGTCGCCTTGTCAGCGCTTGCGCGAGCATGGTCTGCAAGTGCCTGGCGCCGGCGGGCACGGTGCCACAAGCCTTGCGCGGCAGCCACACCCATCGCCGTCACCAGAGCCATCGCCAGCGCGACCATGTCCCGCACGCTCGGGCTGGCCGGATCCTCCGGCTGGGGCGGGACGAACCCGTCGCCTTCCTCATCCTCGACGTCAGCCCCCGGGGCGGAGAGTGCGGGCATCATCAGGGCCAGAGGCGGCCCCATCTCGCTCACGTTCGGCAGGGTCGGCCACACCCCCGGCTGCCGATCGGACGGCTCATCCTCGACGGACGGCTCAGCATCGGGTCCAGGGGCGTCGAGAAGAGCGCTGGGCATGACAACGCGCGGGAACTGCACGAGGTCGCCGCCACGGTCCTTGTCGTCGGTGCCGCTCACGTCCGACCTCCTTCCTGAGGGTTGACAATCAGTGACCGGATCGGGCATCCTCGCGCGCCGCGCGTACGCGCGCCGCGCATTATGCGAGGGCGGCCCAGAAGCGGCACATGAACATGAACTTTGCGTGTCACGATGCGTGACGCCCGCGACGCCGTGCCTCGGCTTCCTCCTGCTGCGCCGCCCACGTCGCCAGCAGCTCCGCGAGCTCGAGCATCGCCCGCGGACTGCCGGAACGCTTCGCCTGAGCGGCAGCAGCCTTGGCCCGGTCGAAACACACCTTGGCCATCTCGGCGTCCGTCTTGGCGGCCTGCATGCGCGGGTTCCACGTCGCGGCGATGTTCTGCAGCCGCCTGCGGCCCTCCGCGGTCAACGCGCTCATGCCGACCGCCCCTCACGGCGAATCATCGCCATGAAGTCGCCGTCGGCAGCCGCGGCGGCCGGGCGGGTCTCACGGCGCTCGGCACGCCGCGGCTGCCCGGCCGGCTCACCTCCCGTGAGCGCGGGCTGCTGCCTGGCCTGCGCCGCGGCGGCCTTCCTCTCGGGGATCTCGTGGCGACCACGCCGGTAGCGGGCCTCCAGTTGGAAGGTCTTCTCCGCGGCCTTCTCCATGTGTTCCTGGATCTCGCCGAACGGGCCGGTCAGCCAACGGTGCCGCCACCACGCCTCGAAGGTGGAGTAGCCGTCAGGCGGGTTCGCCTTCCACATGGCCTCGGCATCCCGGCGGACCCTGGCGACGAACGCCGCTTGGTCCGACAGCATCCGGCGCAGCTGGGCAGCGAACGCGGCCATCATCTCCGGCGTGTCGAGCATGTCGCCGGCCCACTCAGGGCCGGACGCAGCCGATCTGGCCATCAGTTCTCTCCTCCTCGGCCATGTCCGTTCACCGATCCGGCGGCGGCCAGCGCGGGCGACGGCGCGTGCTCGACGGGCTGCCCGTGCGGCACGGCGGACGGGCCCGCGGTGTCCTCGGTGTCGCGCTCGCGCTCGACGTCAGCGATCACGTAGGACACCTGCCGCTCGCTGATCCCGTACTGATCCGCGAGCATCTTGCGGCGGGGCTTGATCCCGTTGTCGAGGAGCATCCGGACGGTGATCGCCGCCCACTGCTTGCGCTCCTCACGCTCGGCCTCGGGGTCGGCCGGGACACCCTCGACGGGGTGTTCCGGGGCGGTCTGGGATCCCATCGCGGCCTTCGCCGGGGTGGAGATGGTGCGCGCCGCGCCGTCGAGCGCCTCGGGGAATAGGTGCCGGAAGACGTGCATCAAAATGTGCGACCCGAATGCGATGGATCCGACAAGCTGGCCAGCGATGAGGCCGACCACCCGCCAGTCGAGCGGCGTGGCCAACACCCTGTCGCCGCCCACGTTGACCATGACGAACGTGCCCATGCCGTGTAGGTGGTTAATCACGTACGAGGTGATCGTGAAGAGGATGACGACCACGAGGCAGTACATTCGCGGCCCGGATTTGTGTCGCAGCACGACCGCGCCGACGAGCGCCAGCACAATCAGACCATCGGGGGCGAACGGGTACAGAACGGCACCGGTAGGGTCGAAGTGGGCGGCCGTCGCCGCGTCGGACTGGGAGGTCCAGGAGCCGCGGAACGCGACCGCGATGACGGCGGCCAGGAGGGCGGCCAGGACGAGCGCGATCCGGCGGGCGATCGAACCTTGGGACACCGCCGCAGGGGTGTCCCCGCCGTCCGTCTCCGGCGGCTCGAGGGGCTCCTCCGCGTCGGGCGTGGGCGGCTCCGGCGGGGCGTCAGCGTGGCGGCGGCCGGCCGTGAGGCGTGCCCACCAACCGGGCGCGGGGACACCCTCGGCCGGGTGGTCGGCGGGCGTGTGCGGCGCCTCCGCCGGGAGCGTCGTGTTCATCGGTATGGTCTCCGTCTCCGTTGTCGTAAGGGGCGGGGTTCTGTCGTTCTGTGAGCCGTCCGGATCGGTGCCGGACGGCCGGACAGAGCGGCAGCGGTCAGGTGAGCAGGGCGTGGCCGATCGCGATGAGGCCGATCACGGCGAGGGTCCAGACGACCGCGAACGCGATCACGTTGAAGGCGGTGGGACGCATTAGAACCCCTCCTCCGGCGCCTCGATGACGTCGGTGCCGGGCAGGAACACCACGGTGTGGAACAGGTAGTCGCCGCCCCGGTCCCGGCCGGCGACGCGGCCGTACACCTGCTCCGGATCTGCGGGCACGCCTGCCTCGTCGCACAGGCTGGGCAGCAGCAGGCGGGCGATGTCGGCGGCGTTCCCGTATGTGGCGTTGAAGGTGGTGCAGGCCAGCGGCTCGCCGTCGGAGATCTCGTCGACCTCTAGCGGGCGCAGCAGCTCCAGCCGGAACTCGTACACGTCGGAGATCTGCGGGAAGGGCAAGCTCTTGGCGAGGTTGCGCAGCTGCCACCGTCGCCGCCATTGCCACCACCGCGGCCGGTCGACTATGTCGAGGAGGTCGTGCAGCGACGTCGAGATGGCCTCTGTGGCGGCTGCGGCGGTGTCGGCGAACCCGACGCCCTGCTCGAGCGTGCGGTTCAGGTCTCGGACGGCGCTGGCCGTGTCGGCGTCATTCGCAGCCGACTGGGCCACGACGGTCGCCAGGTCGCGCACGACAGAGGCGAGCTTGGCCAAGTCCTCCCGGGGAGCGGCTGCGGCCTGGCGCAGCTCGGCACGCAACCCGGCGAGCTCGTCGCGAACAGCCAGCAGGGCGTGACCCTGGCCGACCAGGGCGTCGCGGATCGCCTCGACGCCGTCCTCGTAGTCGTGGGTGTAGCCGCCATTGCGGTTGTAGGTGCTCCTGGCGACGTGCTGGACGCCCGCCGCGCTCGCGAGCAGGTCGTTCGCCTGCTCCACACGGCTCGCCTGCTCGGCCTCGGCCGGGGTGATGAACGGGTCGGCGGTCATGCCTTCACCTCGATCCCCGCAGCCTCGGACGTACGGCGGTAGCAGGTGACGCGGACCGCGACGCCCTGGAAGGTGCCCTTCGCGCACACCAGCGTGCTGCGGCTCGTCTCGGTCTCCTCCACGTGCAGGCCCAGCACGGCGGCGTACGCGTTCAACTGCACCTCGCTGTCCGCCGACGCCGACAGCTCGCCGGCGTCCCCGTTGCTGAGGAACCAGGAGATGCGCGGCATGCCCGGGATCGTCAGCAGGTTGGCCAGGGCGCGGGCCGCGGTGACGTCCGCGATCCGGTCCAGGTCGTCGTCGGTGACGTCGCGCCAGTCGCCGAGGTCGCCGTCGTCGAGCAGCGCCTGCAGGATCGAACGCGGGTAGGCGCGCTGCACCCGCGTCAGCGTCTCGCGCACTTCGGCGAGCAGCGGGGTGGGACCCAGGAAGCCGAGCACGGTGTCGGTGTCGTCGCGCACCGCCACGCGGAAGGCGCGGGTGGACACGCTGGGCGGGAGAGCCGTCACGGCCGTCGAGGTGTTGCTCATCAGCGGGGAGCCCTTCTGTGGGGCGGTCAGGGTGGTTGCGGGGGTCGGGCGGCACCACTCGACGCCGCATCCGCAGTCGCGCAAGGCCGCGATGCCGGCCAGGCGCAGGTTGTCGAGGTAGTGCCAAGCGTCGATCTGGGAAACGCGGAGGTGCTCGGCGGCGGCAGCGGTCGTGACGCCGACAGTGAGCAGCGGAGCCAGCACGGCCTGCACGTCGACCGGGACCGCGGGAACGGTGGTGATCATGCGGTCACCTCGCCGAGCCAGCGGTTCAGCGCACGGTCAGCGATGCGGATCTCCCCGCCGAGCGGCACCACCCGGAAGGTGGCGTCGATGAACTCCTCGAGGCGGCGCCGCTCTGCGAAGAACTCGCGCGAGCCGCCGCCGAACGGCAGCGTCAAGGTGGTGTAGTCGCGGTCCACGATGTGCGGCTCGATCCGCACCACCCCGGCGCCGGCGGGCTGCTCGAGGCCGTCGATGAGCAGCGCCCGGCCGAACGAGATGAGCAGCGCGGGCGTCTCGCGGCCCGTCTCCGGCTCGTAGATGAAGATGCGGCTGCCGACCGCCAGGCGGCTGTCACGTACCGGCAGGATGATTTCGACGGCGAACGGGTCGTCGGCCCGGTACATGAGGGTGGCGTTGTACGGGCGGGCATCGTGGCAGGCGGCGTCCCAGAGGGGCAGCGTGCGGTGCGCGACCTTTCTCATGCCGACCGCCTCTTGTTGCGGTAGGCGGCGAGGTCGATGACACCCTGCGGGGCGGGCTTGGCCGGCGGCGGGGCGATCTCGACGCCCGCCTTCTGGGCGAGCCGGATGAGCTTGCAGGACAGCACCATCGCCTCATCGACGAGTGCCTTCAGCTGAGCGGCGTCGATGGCCAAGGTGTCGCGCGCCGGGGGTTCCTGATGCATGATGAATGTGTCCTTCGGCTCATGACTGGTCTGTGGGACACGCGGGCGGCCTCGGTCTTGGCGGATAGGGGCCGCTTTCCGCGTGTCAGGGGTGAGGTCGGCCATCTCAAGCCACCTCGACATGTGCGTCGGCTGCGTGGCGACTTGCCGTAGTTGGCGCGACGATGAAGAGGTCCGCGAACAGGTCCGGACCGAAGACGTCTACAACGCCAGCGATAAAGCGAGCTGACATTGCCGTCTTGCCACTCAGAACGCGGTAGACGGTTGTTGCGTTGACGCCGAGCCGTGCGGCCAGATCAACGTCGGTGGTAAGCCCTGCAAGCCGTCGGTAGGCGTCGAACTTGTCACGTCGAAGTACAAGGGTCGCCATGACCACCACTCCAGGGGTTGCCTTCATTGATGCAGTCCCTCTCCGCAAATGATTGCGTCGATGCATATGACGGTAGCTCTATGACTGCATCGATGCAACCCCCCGCAGGGCAGAGGGCTGGAATTGACTGCTTGCGCGCATATACGCTGTTGACCATGGCTGAGACCTGGTGGCAGTACCTCGAGCGGATCACCGACGGCGCCAGGCAAACCGCCATCTCGCGTGCGGCCGGCGTCGACAAGTCCACCGTCTGGCGCTGGAAGGCCGACAAGGCGACACCGAGTCCTGAAGCTGCGATCCGCCTTGCCCGTGCATACGGTCGACCAGTGGCCGAAGCGCTTGTTGCCTCGGGTGCCATCACCGCCGAGGAGGCAGGCATCACCGAAGTGACACGCGACAACACCCCCGCGGACCTCGCCGATGATGAACTGATCGAAGAGGTTCGGCGTCGCATGCAGCGCGCATCCCATAACTCTTAGTCAAGAGAAGGCTGTCGCGCCGCACAGTGCACCTGCGGTGCAGTAGAGGTGCGCCCACCGTGCAACAGCCCTCTTGGCCATCTACGATCAGGACAGCCTGTACGGCCCATGAAGGAGCCGAACGTGGACGTCATCGACTGGTGGACGGGGCATCGCGCTTCGGCGCTCCAAGCTGCTCTCCGTCTCACCTGCGACGAGTACGCCGCATATCTCGGAGTGTCTCGGCGCACCGTCATGAACTGGCGCGCAAACCCCTCGGTCGTTCCATGCAAGCTGCACCAGCGCTGCCTCGACACCGCCCACAAGCGAGCCGATGTGGACGAAGCCGCTCGATTCGCCGTGATCCTGCGCGAGGCAGGTCAATCTGCACATGCGACACCCGCAGATCAGGAGTGGACCGATGACGACATGAACCGCCGCAATCTGCTGCGACTCTTCACGGTGGCCGGCGCAGTTGTAGCAGCACCACAGACCGCCGACATGCTCGACCTCGACAGGCTCAGCCCGGCCAGGCGAAGCAACCGCATCGACCCCGAAACGATCAACCAGTACGACACGCTGAACAGCCACCTGTGGCAGGTGTTCATGCTCGCCAGCGCCAAGAACAAGATCTACCCGCTCGTGCAGGACCACCTCGCCACGCTCGTCAACAGCCTGCAGCGGTCCGCCGCCGGCGACGACCACCGCCGCCTCTGCGCGCTGGCTGGAGACGCATTCCAACTCGCGGGCGAGATCTTCTTTGACGCCAGCCGCTACACCGACGCCGCCCACTGCTACACCCTCGCCGCCAGCGCCAGCAAGGAAGCCGGCGCATACGACCTGTGGGCATGTGCGATGGTTCGGCACGCGTTCGTTGGGATCTACGACCGCCGTTACTCCGAGTCCGCGCCCATGCTCGACGTCGCGGCCCGGCTCGCCCGCCGCGGTGATAGCTCGCTGTCCACCCGGCATTGGGTCGAGGTCGTGCGCGCCGAGGCCCTCGCGGGGCTGGGCGACTTCGACGGTTGCCAGCGTGCCCTCGACGCCGCCGAAGAGGTGCGCGGCATGACAGGGCAGTTTCACAACGGCGGCTGGCTGCGCTTCGACGGTGGACGCCTCGCGGAGGAGCGGGGCACCTGCTATGTCACCCTGCGTCGCCCTCAGATGGCCGAGGCAGTCCTCAGTGAGGCGCTCACGCACACCCTCTCCACCCGCCGCCGCGGCGGAGTGCTGGTGGACCTGGCCACGCTCGGCGCCCAGCAGGGAGACAGGGACCGGGTGCTCGACTACGGCCGGGCCGCCGTCGAGCTCGCCCGCTCAACCGGCTCCGGAGTCATCGGCAGCAAGCTGCGCGGGCTCCAACGCCACATTGGAAGCCTGACCGCCGACCAGCGGATCGACGTCTTGAGCCACGACATCGACGAGCTGGCCACCACCAGCTGAGAGAAGGAGCTACCTTGCAGGAACCGGGCCGGATCTTCCGTGAGGCGTGGATCGCCGGCGTGAAGACGCACTTCCCAGGCGAACCGAAGCCGGGCTACATCACGCCGTGGGAGGAGACTCCCGAATGGGAGCGCCGGGCCGCGGCGAACACTTTCGCGATCGTCCGAGAGTTCATCGAGGACACCGGCCAGCAGGGCATCGACCGGCTCTCGCGCGAGCAGCGCGGCCGATTTGTTGCGCTCTGCTGGATCGGCCAGATCTACGCCGCGTTCGACGACCCGAAGCCGTCGTATGTGGCGGACTGGGAGGACCTGCCGGAGTGGCAGCGCGAGACCGACGCTGACATCTTCGATCGCATCTACGATCACATCGTGCCTGCTTGAACCATTGAAGAAGAGCCCTGGCGCGGTTGGCGCCAGGGCTCTTTGTGTTCGCTTGCACCCTTGTTAGCCTCTGCCTCTTTGAGGCCCCAGCAACGAGGAACCTCGCGGTGTCACCCGCCGGCGCGACGAGTCGGCTACGGCGTGAAGGTGACCACGTGGTGAGTGCCGCGAAGCCGTGTCCGCGCCCAAGCCCGCGCGCCATCGACATCGTCTTGCCGCACTTCGTCCGTGAAATGCACGGGCGGCTCGGAGCGGTCAACGATCGGATAGTCAGGCATCGGACGCAACGCCCACCCGCCAGGCTCAGGATGAAGATCCCACCGCTCCTCCGGCGCTTCCTGCCAGGCCAGCATCTGGCGAACCCGCCCGCAAACAGCGGCCCACGTCTGCGCTCCCGGGGCAGCGGGCGCGTACCCGTACCAGCCGTTACCCAGATCCCTGCCTGCATCCATCAGCAGTCCACCCTCACCGACTCGGACACCGGCTCCGCGCGGTACTCGCGCCCCTTGCCGTCCTGGCCAGTCACCAGGATACGCAGCACCCATCGGCCGGGCTCACAGTTGCCGTACGTCAGCGCAAACAGCCTGCCCTCCGGTCCAGGAACCACGTCGTAATCCTCCGACTGGCGCTTCACCCAGCCGGACGCCTGTCGCTGCTGCAGCGTCAACGTCATGTGGTGGCTGCGCGGCGGCACATCGCACCGCGCCTTCACCACCGCCTTGATCCAGACGGCGTCGCCGTCCGGGTCCGGCCGGAACGCCTTGGGTGGAGTGTCGGTAGTGAGGACGCAGCCGTAGTTGGGAAGCCCTGACGCGCTGCCCGTCTTCCCGGCCTCGCACTTCTGGGCGGCCAGAGGCAGCGTCAACACGACTAGGCTCGCCGCGATTCGACGCACGTCACGCCCCCTTACCCTCGAGCGCGACGCGCCAGGTCGAGGATCGCGTCCACGACGAGCTCCGGCTGATCGTGGTGGATGTAGTGGCTCGCATTCTCGGCCACCACGTGCTTGGAGTCCGTGGACAGTGCCGCCAGGTCCTGTTGCAGTGGGTACCAGTCTCGGAAGTGCCCGCGCTGGTGCGCGACCTCTTCCGGTGTGGTGGCATCCGGCCCGACCTCGCTGCACGTCAGCACAGTCAGCGGGATGTCTCCCAGCGCCCCAGTCCTTCGCCGAACCGCGGCGCCGAGCTGCGCGCGCAGCGCCCACTCCCACCAGGAGGTGCGCCGCCGCCGATCGGCGAGAAGCTGCGCAACGGCAGCGTCCGCGTACTCAGACGGCCACCATGCAGACCTCAGGTCCTTGAAGCCAAGCTCGACGGCGAGCCGGCGCACACCGAACCACTGCAGCCGGCGCCGGGCCCCGTATTTGACGGTGCGCCAGTGGTAGCCCGGGATGCGGACCTGGTCCGGGTGGCTGGAGTCGATGAGCACGATGCCCGATACCTCGTTCGGGTAGCTCGTGGCGAACAGGCGCACGATGAAGCCGCCGATGGAGTGGCCGACGAGTATGAAGGGCGGGTCGATGCCGGCCCGGTGTAACGCCTGATGCAGGTCGTCGGCCGCGTCCATGAGTGCCATGGGGTTCCAGACGGGGTCGCTGTAGCCGAGTCCGGCCCGGTCGAAGATGACGGCCGTCGTCTCCTGTGCGAGTTCGGGCAGCAGGGGCGCGAGGTCGTAGGTGGTCTCGCCGAGCGCGGGCACGAGCACTACCGCTGGGCCGCCCTCTCCTTCGGTCCAGAGGTGGATGCGCCGTCCGCCGATGTCGACGAGCCGGCCGGGTGGTTGATAGCGGCGGCGGTCGCGGGCCGATCCCCACGTCTGGTAGGCGGCTGACGCGAGGCCGAGCCCGGCTGCGGCGGTGGCTGCGGCGAGTGATCGTCTGATTGGCACGCCCTCCACGCAACCAACGCGGCCTGGTTGCGTCACGGCTCCGGACGGTCACAAACGGCTACCGAATCACGCTCTTGCCGTGGCCTAGCTCTGCGCCGGCGGGTGTCCCTTACGGAAGGCTGGGATGCCATGGTCATCACGAATCCGGCGGATGTAGGCGCCCTTGAAGGGTGAATCTTCCTCGGCCTCAACCGGCCGGACGCCGCCGCGCATCCCCTTGACGATGGCGGCGATCAATTCCTCGCGTGCCTGATTGTGCGCCTTCTCGGTCCGCTCATACTTGCGGGTCGCGGCTCGGATCTCCTCGCGCAGTGCTGCGATTTCGTCGTCTCCCATGCGACCCAATATAGCGCTATGCCGTTGCGCAATCCAGAGTGTTGCGCTAGCGTGTAGCGCAACGGGACAGCACAAAAACGAACAGGCCAGGTGCGCCAACACCCGGCCCGCTCTGAGTCCCAGCCCTCCGAGATCGATCTGGAGACCGAGGGAGAGACCTGTGGAGAATTCCACCACACCCCACCCGATTGCCGCGAACTGCCTGAGCTGCGGACGCAAGCTCACCGCCGCCGCCAGCATCGCCGCCGGCCGCGGACGCACCTGCCAGGCCAAGGTCAGGAAGGCCGCCATCGCCGCCGACCTCACCACCTACAAGCCCGAGCAGATCGCCAAGGCCGCCGAGCTCATCGACCAGAACGCCATCGTCCCCACCTCCCGCGACCGCCTGTACGCCGCGGTGTCGTCCGACGGCACCACCACATACCTCGTAGACCAGGCCGCCCACACCTGTACCTGCAAGGCCGGCGAGCGCGGCATCCGCTGCTACCACCTCGCCGCCGCCGACGTCCTGGCCTACGTGACCAGGCGGGCCGCGTGATGGCCGCCCCGCTCGTCGCCTCCAACGCGGGCTACCGCGAATTGCTGAAGCACCTGCACGCGGCCCCTGGCTGGCGCCACTCCCTCACCATTCTCGAGGTCGACTTCCCCGTGGCGTTCTTCCGCCGCGTCGAGGGCCCGTTCGTCGGCTTCTGGTTGGACGTGCCCGCCCACGACGACCCCGACTGGTGCGCGCAGGTCGCCGAGATCGTGAACGGTGTCGAGCAGGGCGACCTGCCCGACTGGGCGCCCGGGTGGCCTCTGCGGAAGCCAGCCCCGGGCCGGCCCGCCCGGAAGGCTCGCCGAGGCCGACTTCACCCGCGGGCCAGCCGGTGAGCCGGAATCGCAACCGGCCGGCGCACGTGCGAGGCGAAGCCGGGTACAGGCTCAGGCTCCGCCTCGCCGCCCGCGACGGCGCCCGCTGCTTCTACTGCCAGGCGCCGTTCGAGAACCTGGCCGCGGCCACCCTGGACCACTACGTGCCGTACCGGCTGTGGCGCACCCACACCAGCGCCAACCTCGTGCTCGCCTGCCGGCCGTGCAACCACGCCAAGGGGTGCGCGCTGCCGTGGCCTCTTGCCTGGCTGCTGCTCGCACACATCCCCGCCGCGTCCGTCAAGACGGCCGCTTGACCCACACCTCGAACAGGTGAGCGACGGCGTTTACGGCGCTTCCGTCCACCTTTGATCCCCTAGCCTGTGTGTTCAGGAGGACCGGAAATGGATCTCTCGACTCGGACCAGAGACCGCATCGCCATCGAACCCCCGCCTGTCGCCGTTCCCGCCCAGCGGCAGACGTGCCAGCCCTGGTGCGTCGACCACACCGACGACCTGTGCAACGCCGCCGACATCCCCATTCCCGGAGAGGTCCCCGGCGGCGGCTCTATCGACCCGTATGTCGGACTGATGAGCATCCCCGAGGATGGGCCGCGCATCATCGTCTACTGCGAGCGGGACGAGCATCTCACCCTGGACGAAGCCGAGGAGTTCGCTCACGCCCTGCTCGCCCAAGTGGCTCGAGCCCGCTCGCTGAGATGAGACCGGGTCGTCAGCCGGGAGCAGGGCCGAGCTTGTCGTCGAGCACGACGTCTGGGATGGGGGGCCCGTCCTTCGCTGCCGGATCGACAGCGTCCACCACCTCGGCGAAGGCGGCATACACGCGCCTCGCAATGGCAATGTCCGGGGTTGAGTAGTAACGCACTTGGGTCCTCATCGCCGCGAGGACAGTCACCAGGGCGGGCCCAGAGAGCGGAACTCGAACCATCACCTCGTCGCTGGTGGTCGGCGTTGGCGTGACCGCGAACCGTGTCACCTTGGTGATGTACGACCATGTGTCGATATGGCAGACGAGTCCGACTTGCGAGATGCCGGCCGCCTTCGTCATGCGGTTGTGGTGGAGCTTCCATCGCTTGGGGTGAAGGTCACGTAGTTCCATGGCGTCAGCGTGACTCCCCGTGATCAATGAGGCAAGAGTTCGTTACAGCCGCGCACAACGGAACCCCCCGAAGCGTTCAGGTACGGGGGGTTCGTTGTGTCGGGGTGGGAGACCGTAGGGAGACCGGCAGGAATGGACGTGACCGGTTTGAAGCGTATTTGTTGACACCGGTCGAACCGGTCGCATCGCCTCGACCAGCCAGAACCTTGATCCCGCGACATTTGTCGATACCGGCTGACACGATGAGCATCGGACTCATAATCCGTGGGTCGTGGGTTCAAGTCCCACCCGCCCTACCACGCCAGCCTGCGGCTTTACCCGAATCCGTAGCCGCGTCATCTGATCGTGAGTCACGGTGAGCCACGCGTGAGTCACGTCGCCTCCCGGGCCTTGCCGATCTTCCGGTTGGCCGCCCGGACCGCCTTCAGCACCAGTCTCGCCGTCGCCTTGGCGCTGTCGTGGTACAGCTGCGGCAGCACCGAGACGTAGGTGTCGGCGGTCAGCACGATGCTGGCATGCCCCAGCGTGCCCTGCACCACCTTCAACTCCGTGCCCGACGCCAAAGCCAACGTCGCAGCTCCATGGCGCAGGTCGTGCAACCGCACCGGCGGCAGCCCGCTCGCGGCCACCAGCTTGTGGAAGCGGTGGGTGAGATAGCTCGGCTGCACCGGCGCTCCGCTCCCTGCGGTGAAGATCGGGCTTGTCGGTGACCACCGCTCGCCCGGCATCCGGCGCTGCGCACGCTCGTGCCGGCGCAGCAGCCGCACGGTCTCCGGATCGAGTGCCAAGGTTCTCCGGCTGGCCGCGCTCTTCGGTTCGCACCGGAGCAGCCCCTCGTCGGTGTGCACCAGCTGATGGGTGATGGTGAGCTCGCGCCGCTCCAGGTCGACGTCCACCCAGCGCAGCCCGGCCACCTCCCCGCGCCGGAGCCCGCGCAGGGCCACCAGCCACCACAGCACGAACAACGGATCCTCATGTGCGAAGCGCAGGAAGGCGGCCAACTGCTCGACCGTCCACACCGCCACAGGCGGCTGCTCTCCCCCGCGCCGCCAGGCAGCCTCGCGACGAGCCGTCCACACCACCGGATGCATCCGCGCCGGCGCCGGCAACCGGACGCCCTGCGCCGGATTGACGACGATCAGGTCCTCACGCACCGCGTGGTTCAGCGCCGCCCGCAACGTCGCCCGGATCCGCTCCAACGTCGATGCGCTGATCGGCTGGCCGTACCGATTCCGCCGCCGCCCCAGCGCCACGAACATCCGCGTCACGTCCCGCCGCGACAACTCCACCAGCTTGACACGGCCCAGATATGGGATCAGATGCAGCCGCACATGATCCCGGTAGGCCCGGTGCGTGGTCGGCCGCAACCGCGACTCCACCACCGACAACCAGTACCGCAACCACTGCCCCACCGTGCACCCAGCGGAAAGCGGCCCGTCCGCCTCCGCCGTCAGCAGTTCACGGCCCGCTGACCGCGCTGCCTCAGAGCTCTTGAACCCACCGTGCCGAACCCGCTCCCGCCGACCCGACGCCCCCACAATTTGAACCGCGAAGTACCAGCTCCCATGCTCGGCCTCGGCCAACCGGCTGCAAC
The DNA here is from genome assembly GCF_044465525.1 of Nonomuraea sp. NPDC049646. Classification (NCBI taxonomy): domain Bacteria; kingdom Bacillati; phylum Actinomycetota; class Actinomycetes; order Streptosporangiales; family Streptosporangiaceae; genus Nonomuraea; species Nonomuraea sp. NPDC049646. The sequence continues at coordinate 21,972 of NZ_JBITLU010000020.1, forward strand.
GGCCACCCAGCCGCCTGCCGCTGACCTCGTCGCTGCATCCGCACCGCTTGTACACCACGCAGTGCCCGTGTTCGTTCTTCTCCATCGCCCCGCCTTTGAGTCGTCAGCAGGACAACGTATGAGCCGGGCAACAACAGAACCAAGAACGGGAAGCAATCGGGTAAGCCATAGAAGACGCCCGCCGGCATAGGCGCCAGCTTGTTGGCGGCGGACAATTCTGATCCCGTCACGAGCGTGGGAGAGGTTGAAACATCAAAGTGACGGGCTCCCGGATCCAGCTAGTAGTAGACCATGCGGAGTCGAGCATCGCCGTTGAGAAGAGCCAGCCACGCCCCAGTGGGTGATGTCGTTGTCGGCTGCGGCGGGTCTTAAGGTCGTGTTCGCCGACCATTCGGCAACCTCATCGAGCTCTTCGGATTATTGCCATAGTGAAGTCTGCCCCGTCTCGACATCGACACAGAGATCGGTAATCTCATCCGTTCCCAGTCCGCAGACGAGGCGTACACGCGGGGCAGGGATAGCCCATGGGCGAGTCCTGACCTGCTGGCAGAGAGCATTGATGCTGGCCTCTTGCCATTGGGAGTCAGCGGTTGCAAGGAGTATCTGGTCGGCGTGAAGCTGCTCAGCGAGCAGGGCTCGCTTCGCAGCCGTATGGGCAAGCTTCGATTTTCCTAGCGACCCCGGTCGTTTCGCTTCTGCGGTAATCAGTTGTCCATCGCTGAGTGCAATCAGATCGGCCTCTGCAAGCGGATTTGCGTCGGAGGTTACCAATTCGAGCTCGGCAACATCGATATAACTGCGCGCCTTGGTGCGCAAGTAGTGCGACAGAAGGAGAGGGATGTCACCGTCTTGGCTGAGATGCTCGCGGACGGTCGGGTGTAGATCGTAATACCACTGCGGCTCGGTGTCCGGCTCCCGCCAACGAGGTTGGGACAGGTTGTTCAGCGCTGAACAGCGGGAGCACCGGTTGACCTGGGCAAGGTTGTCGATCATAGTGAAGGCTGGTTTGCCGCACTGCGCGCAGCCGAGGATGAGCCCTCGCCGGAGAACGCCTCGCGCCAACATATCGTCTACCTGGCGGCGGAAGGCGACTACCTCTTCGGCTTCTGCTTTGCCGTGATCGAGGATGCCAGCAAAGGTCAAGTATCCTTCCCAGAGGTTATCACCGGCGCCGGTGGGGAGGACGACGCCATCGGTTTTCTTGAATTTGAAGTCAGACTTCTTGCCTGCGGGTCGAAACGTTCGCAAAACCGGCAGCATCGGCCCCGCGAAGTGTGCGGCCAAGGCCGTGCGATCCCCCCAGAGGTGTCGCATGACCTCCACCCGGCGTCCGGCCCCAGAGAATTCCACGCGCTTGCCGCCTCGCCTAGCCATGAGGTCGGCCCATGTGGTCAGACTCGGGACCCGGAAACGGGGCCGGGCCAGACGGGATACTGGCGGCGTACCTGCGGCGATGAAGTTGTAACGCTCCGACTCGTAGACGATGCCGTCACGCCCGCTGCGGATCCATGTCAGGTAGGAATCTTCGCCCTCCGCCAGCAGAGCATGACCGTCAAGTCCTCGGCCGTAAGGCATGATCGCCTCGGTCAGTTCGATGTCCACCTGCCATCGCAGCGCTGTGGACGCCGCAAGAGTCGGATGGTTGATGGCCGGGGGCGGACAGGGCACGACCATCTCGATGTCGCCAGCTTCGCTGCGGGTGATGGGGATGGCGTAGTCGTGATTGAACTGATCGGCTACGGCAAGAAATTGGACTCCCTCTCCAGGCCAGTCAACAGTACCGCGCGTGAGCCGCTCCTCATATTGCCGGGCGATACTCTCCTCGTCTCCGGAAGTCCAGAAGATGGGCTGACGGAGACCCGCCACGATCGAGTCGAGCGTGGAGTCGGTGGCCGAGGTGGTGGTGACGGTGATGTTGTCACCTTTCAAGACGTGACCGGAGATCGCTGTTCGGACGGCGAAGTCCATGCCCCTCTCTCCGGTGTCGTTTGCTGTCAGCCACACGGTAGGCAACCAGATCCCGCCTCCGTAAAGGCGCTGATACACATAGGCGAGAGCGAAGTCCTCCGCCGCATCGCCGACGGATAACATGATGCGACGCCGTGATCTGAACCCTCGGCCGATCAGCGTAAGGCCATGCTTGGTCCTCTCGAACGCGGTAGGTAAAGAACCGGGGTCGACGCTAGACGCCGCAGCGGGATGCCACACGATGTCAGGCGGCAGCGTGCCAAGCCCTCCATCAGGGTCCATCAGCCAGGAAACCAGACGCCGGAACACAGACTCATCCAGACCAGGCTCGGCGCCAAGTTGGGGTTCCTCAACCGCACCGCATCGAGCGGCGACCGCAACACCGAGCGTGCCGGCCCACTCCGGCGGAGCGCTGAGACATACGTCCGTAGGGTTGCCGGGGATGTCCGCGGCCTTCGACAGGTGGGGGGAGTCGCCGTTAGCGGCTATCCAGGTGACGTGTTCGTCCCACCCGGTCTCGTCACTGACATGACGGCGGCGGTGCGATGAGCAGACCTCGGCCACCCGCTTTCGCGCCTGCTCGTCTGCCTCCCATGGGATCGGCATGTCTCCGGCTTGCTCGATGAGTTGATCGCGAGCCGTACCCTCCGACCGCTTACCGTCAGAGTCCAGAAGGCTGAGTGCGCCAGGCATCGCTTGTTCAATCGTGCGGACGGTCCGCTGCAAGGTAACGACGTAGTCGGGATCGTACGCGCGTGCCGCTGCGAGCAGGGCCGGATGCACCGTGCCGTTATTGTGCGGGATGAGAATGAACCCTTCGCCGCCCCAGAATTTCGTGCAGGCATAGAGGGCGAACCGCGCCCAGAAGTGCCAGCGCTCCCCAGCGTCGAAGACCACCGCGACCCGCGGCGGGCGCAAGCACATCCGAAGAGTCGCGTATCCCGAATCATCGGCCAACGATCCCCCTAGCGAAACGACAGTTATCGGTCATGATGTGCCAGCGTCGTACATCCCATCACGCTTCCGGGGTAGCTCGCGTCGGCCGCGGGCCCACCCGAGGCCAGGTAGCCGAGCGGATACCACCCCAGGGTTACTGGTCGGCTAGACAGCGATGGCCGCTCAGGCGAGCCGCCATACGCATACGTTATCAACGTTAAGGGTGGCACTCAGGACCCAGCTGAGAGTTACAGTGATTGGCGTGGCTGGCGATGTCATGGCATCCGGCGGTTCGTCCGGCAGCGGGTTCAGCAAGAGAGTCAAAGCGCTATCGCTCACTAAGCCGTTACACGAGCTTGATGAGAGGAAGGGCCTCGTCACCTGGGCGAATGCGCGAGCGTACCCGATGGCCGAGCTGGCCTTGCACACCATTGACATCGTCGCGATCGCTCAGGACTTCGAAACGGGCGCCGGGCACGAATACGTCATCGAACGACTCGCGGGATTCGTCCGGGAGATCGCTCCGGACCGGCCAGCGAGCGAGTGGACGGCCGTGGCGCGCTGGGTGCTGAACGGTCTGCTCAACTCCCAAAATGTCGAGCGGGGCTTCACTTCGACTTATGGCATGACGGATGAAGAGGGGCGTCACCAACGGCTGCTCTTCCGTTTCCGGCTCCTGGAGGAACAGCGGGATGAGCGCGGTGGTCTGGTCCTAAGAGCGTCCAACGAAGCACTCAACGTGCTGGTTGGGGCTCTTGACACAGATGTCGAGAGTGCACAGATCGCTGCCGAGGTTCGGCTCCAGAATCTGATCAAGCGGGGAAGACTCGAAGACGCCAGACTGGTCGCGGAGCAGGCGAGAGTGCGGACGATCCAGTTGGGAGAAGATATCCGGGCGCGTCTCGACGCCACCCGTCGCGACGTGTGGTCGGTCGACTGGATGGAGGCGATGCCCGCGCTGCTCGATGAGGCATTGGAGCACATCGAGGAGCGGGTCGTCATGGAGCGCGGGATCGCATCACAGGTCACTCAGCTGCGAGACGAGGCCATCGATCCTGACCCCAAGCGAATGGCGGCCGAGCTGGTGGATATCGTCGAAGACTGTATTCGCCGACACACAGTACTGCAGCGATGGTTGATCGGGGCGCGCACGGTCTTCCGGGAGGAGCAGGACCGGCAGGAGTTCTCAGGAAGGTCTGACGGTCTCGGTATCGATTTGTACGGAAGCCTGCTCAAACCGCTGATGGGCCTCTCCATCGCCGAGGCCGCTGAACCCGTCGCGCGCTTTTTCGCCGCGTCCAGTGGGCCTGAACCGGACTGCCCGGTCCATCTGGCGACGCTCGTCCCAATGCTGCTCGATCCTCCACCCGAGCGCCCCCGTCACGCCGAGCCCGTTCCCGAGCCCGACCTCGTTGCGCCGATCGAGCGCGGTGGATTCACCGAAGAGGAGTGGCGTGCCGCCGAAAGTCTCCTCAACTTGCCGGGCCGGGTCCGCTACCTGTCGGATCTTCTCGCTGAGGCGTCGGAGTCCGATCTTGAGAATCTTCCGGAACTGGTGGCCTTGCTGGCCCTGCACTCCTTCGGGCCGGAAGCGCTCTCAAGCGTTCGCCGCGGAGACGGCATGATGCGCCTGGCCGTACTCGCGGACGCCCCGCTCGAGGTCCCCGGTTTCGGCGGTGACGACCTTCTGGTGACTTCGGCGCTTGTCGAGGGAAACAACGAAAGGACAGACGGGCAGTGAACGCGGTTCTGAATGACGAGGACGACATCGAAGCCGCCGGCCGTCTCGTCTCCTATGGCTTCCGGCCTCGATTGCGTCCGGCACGCGATCCTGACTACGCGGCCCTCATCCGGCGTTACTGCGAAGACCCCTACTTCGAGCAGGTCGTCCACCAGTATGTGGCGGGGCTTAAAGTGCGCATCGTAGGGATCACCGGCCGTGCCGGTGCCGTTCTCGCACCGTTGCCCGGCTCAGTCTTCGAGACGAAGCTTGAAGCCTATGCTCGGGTGTTCCGTCCAGCCCAACACAAGGAGACCGAACGCGTCCTCCACGGCATCGTTCATCTGGCCACGGCCGCACTCGGTTTTCCCCGGCCCGCCGATCTCGTCGATGACAGCTACGTCGGCCGGGTCTCGATCAAGGAGGTCGACCGGGTCGTCCAAGACGTCTGCAAAGAACTGGACTCGCGTGCCTCGGCGATTGGCGAGAACGGCGATCCCCCACAGGACGAACCGAAGCTAGAGCGGGTATGGCGGCTGTACGCCCGCCGCCCGGACGCCACGGAGACCCGAGATGATCGGGTAGCGCCCCACACCAACGAGGCGCTCATCTCCAGAGTCGTGAAATACCTCGTCGAAGAGGGCATGCTCACGCCTTACAGCGAAGAGGGCGAGGAGAGCGATCGGGTTTTCCGGACGACCAGCCGATACCAACTACAGGTCCGGGAGCTCGCAGCTCTCGAACTGTTCAAAGAGCTGACCAGAATCATGGACGGACCTCCCGCTGGGGGCGGCGGTTTGAGCCGGCGGCCGGATTCCTCACCACTCCTCGGAGCCGACTGAGATGTACGAGATCTCGCGGATCTACCTCCGCTCGGTCGGTCCGGCCGGGGCGCGGTATGAGAACGTCCTGCTCGACTTCAGCAAGGCGGGGCATCCGGTCACCGGGTATCAGGGCAACTTGTTCGCGAGCGTGTCGGAGGTCCTGCGCCCGTCTCCGGCGAGCATCATTTTCCTGGAGAACGGCGGGGGCAAGTCCGTCCTTCTGAAACTCGTGTTCTCCGTCCTGCTTCCCGGCGTCCGCAACACCGTCGGCAGTGCCGACGGAAGCACCTTGGCCGACTTCGTGGGCGCCAAAGACATCTCACATGTCGTCTTGGAGTGGACACACACGGTAACAGGACGACTGCTGATCACTGGGAAGACCATGGCATGGAAGGGGCAGGCGGTTTCCGCGGTCGCCGACAACTTCCTTGAGCAGTGGTATTGCTTCTTTCCAACCGAAACGCTCCACCTCGACAACCTTCCACTGGTCGAGAATGGCCGCTATCTGACCTTCCAGGCGTTCCGGTCTCAGATGAACGCGGGGTTCACCGAGGACCCCCGGCTGGATCTCTACTGGCTCAGGACCCACCGCGACTGGACGGAGCGCTTGGGGAAGCTTGGTATCGACACTGAACTCTTTCGCTACCAGCGACATATGAACGCGGGAGAGGGCGAAGCGGTCCGGGCGTTCGCTCTCGAGACAGACGATCGGTTCGTCGACTTCCTTTTGGAAGCGGTCCTTCACGAAAAGGAGCTGATGCCACTCGCCGACCTCGTCGCCGAGCACGTCGACAAGTTGGCCAGGCGCGCGACCACCCTGCTGGAGCGGGACTTCGTTGACGGAACCTTGGCGTTGCTCGAACCGCTGCGAAGAGACGCAGAACGCGCTGCGGTCTCTCAGAAGAGGTCGGAGCAGGCGCAGGCGTTCATAAGTGCTTTCGCTGGCCGCATCGCCGCTCGGCGGGATCGGGAGAAGTCCTCGCTGGTAGATCTAGTGGAGAAGGTGAAAGCAGCCGAGAGCGACTTCAAGGCCGCCGACACTGCGGTCGCCGACCTACGACGACGCGAAGATGCGCTACGCCTTCAGAAGGCCTCACTGGAACTCCATGAGGCGGAGCGGCACGCGAACGAGGCAGCTGGTAAAGCCCTCCGAGCCGATACCGAGGTCAAGGCCTGGGAGAGCACTGACAAGGTGCTCGAGCATCTAAAGAACTCGGCCGAGGCGGAACGGCTCCGCATACTCGTTCAGCTACACGATGTACAGGCACGCCCCGTCCTCGAAGCTCGTACGATCGCTGCCAAGCGCCTCGCCCGCGCTCTTCTCGGTCTCGCGCAGGAGGCAGCCGAGGCCGCGTCTGGCTGGGATGAAAGAGCTGAGGATCATGAGAAGCAAGCAATTTCCGCACGCAAGACCCAGCAGGAGGCGATAGCGGCAGCCGCCACGGCCGAGGCGAACGCGGCTCAGTTCTCCAAGATGATCGCCGGCGTAGACGGGCAACTCAGCGAAGCCGTAAGGGACAACTTCATCGACTCGGTTGAAGAACTCCCGATCGCGCTCTCGGCCGCCCAGCAGAAACTGGAGGACTCCGTGAAGGAAGTTCTCAGCATCCAGAAGCGGATCAATGAGCTCATTGATAACGGACCAATCCTTGATGCGGATCTGCGCACTGCGGATTCTCAAGCAAAGGATGCCGAGCAGCGAGACAGGACGGCGAGAGCCGCGGTCGAGGCGGCCTATCAGCGGCGCGGTCTTCTTGAGTCCGAGGAACGTCTCGCGGCACTCCTCGACACCGAGGATGTCCGCCTCGAACAAGACGCTCCAGCTCTTGTGAAGCTCCTGACCCAGGCAATCGCGGACTGCACTCGCGACAGTGTGGGTCTCATGGTCGAAGAGGCCCGGGATGAACGCGACCGTCTAGCTCTAGCCGAAGGCGACCTACTGCCTCCGCCAATCGAGGTAGAGGAGGCGTGCGCAGCACTCGGTGCTGAGGGCGTCCAAGCCTGGCCAGGGTGGGAATATGCCGCCGGGATTCCCGATCCGGACCGCCGACACGAGTTCATCCGCGTCCACCCTCATCTGGTGGCCGGCATCCTGCTGAACTCGAAAGACGACATCGACAGTGCCAGGCGGATCCTCTCCGGGGACCGGCACCAGTCGGCATGGGCTGTGACTATCGCCGCAACAGAGGCGCTGGAACAGCCCAGTCCGAGCGCACCGGCCTTGGTTCTACCTTTCAAACCTGCGCTCTACGACCCGGCGGAGGCTGACCAGGAGCATCAGCGGATCGAGACGCGGCACCAGGAGCGGACCGCAAACCTCGCTTTGCTCGCAAAGTCCCGCCAGAGGGACATTGATCTATCGAGGAGGGTCGGCGACTGGTTGCGAGACTATCCTGCGGGTCGCGTCGCCGAGCTCGAAGAGCAGCGGGACAGAGCTGCTGAGCAGTACGCCGCAGCTCTGTCCACCGTCACGGAAGCCGAACAGGCGAAGGAACGGAATGACGCCCTCCTCACCCGAGCGCGCACAAAGCAACTGGTCGCGACGGAAGAGAAGATCGAGCTAGAGAAGCGAGCCCGAGCACTCGAGGCTCTGACCGAGCAGGCAGCGAAGATGCTTGGCTGGCGGAACGAGCAGAAAGCACTAGTAGAGCTCGCACGGATGAACCGCGATGCCGCCGAGGCTCACGGACGACGAGCACAGGACGAGAGCAACAAGGCCACGCAGGCGGTGCTGGCCGCCGATCAGCAGCGCAGAGCGGAGCAAGACCTCCATGGGGAGAGAGCCGCGCTACCGGGCTGTGAAGGAGTAACGGTCGGGGATGAGCGACCGTCCGAGCCCGTCCCGGTACTGCGCGACCTCTACGAGACTGCCGCCGAGCGCTACCGAACTACCGGCAGCGTCCAGGATTTGCGAGATCGGCTCGCGGGCGCAGAGAAGGCGGCTACGACGACGGCGACTGCCTACGAGACGCTATCCGCCAATGTCCGGGAACGTGCCAAGGAGCTTCTCGGCACGCCGGAAGGCGCTAGCGCTACCAGCCGAACGTCGGCGTTGGGACTAGCCTCACGAGTGAAGACCGCCGCGGACCAAGAGCACCAGAACGCGCTCGTACTCTGCGGAGAGCGACGCAACGAGGTTCAGCGACAACAGGAAGCTTGGAACGACAGCAACGTCGGACCTGCCGATGAGCTCCACGATTTTCTGCCAACAGACGTCGTGATCTGCGATCAAGGCATCCAGGAAACACATGACGCGCTAGCAAAGGCCATTCCTCTGGCCATCGATCGAGAAAAAGCACTCCTCAGCCGGCGACGGGAACACTCGGACGCGAAAGAAGCAGCCCAGTCCTTCGAGACAATGGCTGACATTCTCCGGGAGGACCTGCCCGAAACCGTCAGCGTGCCTTATGAGGGCGACTACCTGGCCGCCAAAAGCGAACACGCCATTCTGATTACCGCGAGGAAATCCGCACGATCCATGGCAACAGAAGGCGCAGACTTGGTCAAAATGTCGGCACGTGCCCTACATGCCTTCAGCAGGGAGGAGCGATTCGCACAGCTGAGCGCTGCGGTCCAGCGTGAGATCAACGGGACAGAGGCTGAACGGCTCGCCGAGAGCGCTCCGCATTGGGAAGAACGGCTCCGTCCTCGGCTCCGGTCCCTCAACGACGATCTGGAGCACACCGAGCGGCATCGCCGGACCATCGTGACCCTTCTTAAAGGGGAAGTCGGCAAGGCACTCAACATCCTGCGCTCCGCTCAACGAGTCTCCCGGCTCCCGAGTCACCTCGGTGATTGGCGAAACGAGGAATTTCTACGCTTCCAGTACGACCGCCTAAGCGATGAAGTGCTCATCGACCGTCTCGGTGAGGTCATCGACGAAGCGGCCGCTGGCAGAACTTCCGACAACCGCAAAGTCCAGCGCACCGGCCTCGCCTTAGTGCTTAGGGCCATCCACGCCGCCGTACCCAGAGGGTTCAAGGTCCTCGTCCTCAAACCCGACACAACTCTGCGCGTTGAACGCGAGCGAGTGTCACGAGTGAAGAAGGTCTTCTCCGGCGGCCAGCAACTCACCGCCGCCATCCTCCTCTATTGCACCATGGCGGCGCTTCGGGCCAACGACCGGGGGCGGCGACTGGACCACCGCGCCGGCTTGCTGTTTCTCGACAACCCGATCGGTCGGGCCAACGCCGACTACCTCCTTGATCTTCAACGGTCTGTCGCACACGCGCTCGGCGTTCAGCTCATCTACACGACGGGGCTCTTCGATGACAAGGCGCTCCGCCAGTTCCCTTTGATCATCAGGCTTCGCAACGACGCCGACCTCCGATCTGCCCGGAAATACCTGTCCCTTGAGGCACGCATCAAGGGACAGCTCGACCACCTACCCCCTGCCGACGGCACAGGACTGATCACTGCTGCGAGAATCTACGACCATGGCAGAGACCCCGGAGAACCTTCTTCCCAGGCGAGAACGTGAGCTCGCCGCCGGGCTCCGTCAGTGGGCCACCGACCGTGGCCTCGGTAAAGGCTCCAAGACCCGCATACCGATCCAAGACGTCTTCGATATCTTCCGCCGTATCAACAACCGCAACCCCGACGACGTCTACGAACCGGAAGTGCTCGCTCATCTCCTCCAGCAGCTCGAGCTTCATCACATCATCAAATCGCTCCGAGAGCTGACTCCCGAGAAAATCCCACTTCCTGTCGGGATCTGGCTGCTGCCTAAGCCTGTATCGCAACCGTCCCCTACCCCCATGCCGCCTTGGCATCCTGAACTCAGCTTCCTCGCCCCTGGTTGGAAAACAGCGGGTCGACGTCAACGGGCTGCCTACGCTGCCATAAACACGTGGCTGAAAAGCTCTCCTGATCTGACACCGCTTCCCCTTCGCGAGCGCACGTTGGAGATCTTCGGTACCCATGGCTCCGATGATGACTTTCCTGTCCCTGAAAAGGCCCTCGACAACCTCAAGAGTGGCATCCTCTTCTCTGAACCCTCACGCCTCGACCGCATAATCCGCACTTTCCGACCACCGCTTCCTCTCCTCACCGAAACCTTCCCTGGCGAAGACGAAAGCGGCCGGTTCCATCGGGTAGGTGGAGGTGACATGCTATTGGTGATCGAGAACTCCACAACTTGGTGGTCCATCGTTGACAGCCTGCCGCCAATACATCGGCTCGGATATGTGGCCTGGGGAGTCGGAAACTCATTCCGTGCATCGATTCGATCGATTGCCGCCAAACACCGGATCACCGAAATCCGCTATTTCGGAGACCTTGACCCAAGCGGCCTAACCATCCCCCTCACAGCATCACGGGCCGCTATTGCGACTGGCCTCCCACCCGTTCTTCCGGCCAACGCTCTCTACGACCTGCTCCTGCGCGTTGGTCGACCTCGCCGCGGAACCGAGGCAGCCATCAACCCATCCGCTGCGGCTTCCCTCACCTCTTGGCTGCATTCTGCTCATCTCCAAGCCGTTACCGCCCTTCTCACCAACGGTCAGAGAATCGCCCAAGAATGGGCCAACCACCGTCATCTGACTCGTGAATCAGCGTGGCACCTGGACGTTATATGAAGGCACAATTGTCGTTGTTGATCGATCAGCCTTTTCCAGCCTCCAATAGTGCTCCTGCCAACGATCTTGTCCGCGAAGTTCAAGCGACATGCGAGTATTCAAGAAAGAGCTCGGCCGAGAGGTTCAGACCAGCGCTTCGCTCTCGATCCGTACGCGGCTTCGGAATTGCAACGCAGCGAGACCGTCGGGTCAGGGCTTGACGAACTTAGCGCAGGGTGTAGAACCACTGTACTCACAGATGAGAAGCCGCACCCTGCTGGGCTCCGCATCGATGGCCCCATGGTTGCTCAATGGTTGCTCGTGTACGTTCAGCCGGCGAGGAGACCCGGCCCTGCGCAAGGTGATGCCCTCAACGCGAAGGGGACAAATACCACATAATGCCGATGGTAAGAAATGCATGGTTGCTCGACGGTTGCTCGCGTGCACACGATACAACCCGGCACACATGGTCACGACCCGGCACCACGCGGGCGATAATTCCGACTGAAGCGATTCAAAGCGACACTTCGCGGCACCCAGCCACATCAACCAATGATTCTCATAATCCGTGGGTCGTGGGTTCAAGTCCCACCCGCCCTACTCTTCAATACCGCGTTCGACCTGGGGTTTCTCGGTTTTCGCCGGCCTCGGATCTCGTTTTTGATCATGGTTGGTTGCTCGGTGGTTGCTCTCGTGTACGGACCGTGTAATACGGTAGATCATTTAGACCGCCATCGTCAGCTCAGACCCCAGCGACAGTCACCAGAAGATCGCGCTGATGTCGACCGCCAAGGACGCCGGATTCTCCGCCTACGAGCAGGGCGCCGGTCGCGTCGACGTGGCCAGGGCCGTCTCCCAGGCCGTCACCTCCACCACACCGAACCTGGACTACGGCATCGTCCCGGTAGACGTGAACGACACCGCGGACAAGACGCTCACCTACGCCAACGACGGCACCGCCGAGGTGACGCTGACCCTCGCCGCCACCCTGGGCGAGAACAAGGACACGCTGACGCTGAGCACCCCGTCGGTGACCGTCCCGGCGGGCGGCACCGCGTCCGTCACCGTCACCCTGCACCCGGACGGCCTGCCCAAGGGCGGCCACACCGGCGCCGTGGTGGCCACGGGGCCGTCCGGCACGCGCGTCACGACCCCGGTGGGGCTGCGCCGAGGGCCCAAGCTGGTGCCGCTGACCGTGCACCTCATCGACAGGTACGGCAATCCGCCGTCGCCGATGTTGACCTGGGTGGCGGCGAGCGCGGTCGACGTCGTCGACAGCTTCAGCCCCGCCCAGGGCACGTTCGTCGCCGACGGCGTCTACCGCTACATGCTCGAACCGGGCACCTACAGCGTCCAGGCCGGCATCCAGCACAACACGGTCGACAGCGGGCCGCCCCCGGTCGCCCAGCTGTACGACCCCGAGGTGGTCGTGCCGGAGAAGGGCGCCGAGATCACCCTCGACGCCCGCGAAGCCGAACTGCTGCGCTTCACGACGCCCAAGCCGATCGACTGGCGGCACGCCCGAGGCAGCTTCTCCCTCGTGCGCACGGCCTGGGACGGCACCCCCATCACCTCCGGGAACATGGGGGCCCTCGGCATGAACGACTGGTACATCAGCCCCACCAAGAAGGTCACCAAGGGCAAGCTGCTGTTCTCGATGAGCGCCACGGCCGCCAACCCGCAACTGGCCGTACGCGCCGTGGCCCCGCAGCGGTACGCGATCGACGCCAGAACCTACGAGTACTTCGACGGTGGGCTGGGCTTCGACCTCGGCTGGGAGATGCCGTTCCCGGCCGGCACCCACCGCTACGACCTCGCGTACGTCGGCGGCGGCGCGAACCCGCAGGGTGACCTGCGCGGCAAGCTCGCGCTGATGACGATCGACCCCAGTGACACATGCCTCACCGACCTCGATCGGGTGCGGGCGCTGAAGGCCGCGGGCGCCGCCGGGATCGTGCTGTTCGCCAACGTCGTGGCCCCCGGCTGCTCGATCCCCACCTGGCCCAGCGGGGACGAGAAGCCGGAACTGCCGGTGATCCAGGTCTTCAAGGCCGTCGGCGACAAGCTCCGCGCCCGGCTCGCGGACGGCCCGGTGACGCTGGAGATCACCAACAACCCGAGCGTCGACTACACCTACCAGCTCCAGGACTACGAGGACGGCAGGGTCCCCGAGCCCGTCTACCGCTTCACCGACGGCCGGCTGCGGGCCGTGGACACCTCGTTCCACGCGCCGACGAGCCTCGACAGCCAGATGGAGATCTGGCACAGCCTCAAGCCGTTGCAGCGGGTGTCGTTCGCGACGGCCTTCCACTTCGCCGCCCCCTCCAGGCGGATCGAGTACTTCAGCGTGTCGGGCGCGGACACCCTGCGCAAGGGGAGCGTCATCGGCACCAGCACCAGGCCCTGGGGGCTGGACACGACGATCGAGAAGCCCGGCAGTGCCACCATGCGCTGGGGCACCGGTCCGGCCACCCCGGGCGGCATGGTGATCCCGGAGGTCCCCGGCGTCCTGAACAAGGTGTTGTGCGCGATGTGCCGGCTCGGCGACACGTTCCTGCCCGCCTACACGTACGTGACCGGCGACGGGCGGCTGGCCGGGCCCGGCGGGCTCTACAACGCCGACGTGAAGCTGTCCAGGGACGGCAAGGAGCTCCCGCGCATCGCAGGCGCGGCGGTCCCGATGTTCACGCTGCCCAAGGAGGAAGGCGTCTACCGGCTCGAACAGAGCGGCTCGGGCAACGCCAACGTCTGGACCTTCCACTCCAAGGCCCGCGACAAGGACACCGTCCCGCCGACGACCGACTGCCACCCGATCATGGGAACGTCCGGCTCGTGCAACCCGCAACCGCTGGTGTTCGTCGGGTACGACCTGGGTGACACCCAGGCCCTGGACAACACCGTACGCGCCGGTGGGCGGCACACGTTCCAGATCGACGTGACCCATTCCCCGTCGGCCGAGCGCATGCCCGCGGTCGCGGGGCTGAAGCTGGCCTACAGCACCGACGACGGCCGGACCTGGAAGGACGCCAAGGTCCGCAGGGTACGCACCGGCGTCTACACCACCACGCTCACCTACCCCGCCCTCGCCGACACCAAGAGGGCCGTCACCCTCAAGGCCGAAGCCTGGGACACCGGAGGCAACAGGATCGAACAGACCACCACCCGCGCCTTCCCCCTTCGCTGACCCCCGCAGCCGACCCGTACCCGCCGCCTGGCCAAGGGCGGCGGGTTCCGGCTTGTCATGCCGTCACGCCGGCCAGGCTCCCGGGCCCTCCCCCTCCACCGTGCCTGCCCCCCTTCCCCGACCTCCCATCCCCGCCCCTGTCATCTCGTCACTCCCCGTCCGCAGCCGCTCCGCCGGCCGGTGGAGCGCGGACGGCATGTGAGGTGCAACGCGACGGCGTCCGCCTTGAACTCCGGCGGGCATGACCTCATCGCCCCGTGGAACTCCTCGTCTCCGGCTCTCCGTCATCCGGTGCTCAAGGTGTCCACGCTTCGGGGAGAGGCCCCGCCTTCCTCGGCGGCGTACGCAGCCGCTCCGGTTCGGAACGACGCTACGGCGGCTGCGACCTTGTTCGGCCTGCTGATGGTGCTGGTCCGCTCCGATCTGTTCAAGGATGTCGAGGTGCTGGTGGCCGTCTGGACCGAGTAGGTTCCGCGTCCTCATCGCCGGACCGTGCGGGCGTCCTGCGCGGAGCGGGCGACGCGGAGCCTGGCGAGGGTGATGAGCAGCATCGCGACCGAGCACCAGGCGGCCCAGTCGCCCAGGCCGGTGTAGAGGGTCGAGGCGCCCTGCTGCGGCAGCGCCGCGAACACCGTGGTCACGCCGGGCTTGCCGCTGCGGCCTTCGGCCAGCACCCGTCCCCGGGTGTCGCTCACCGTGAGAAGTCCCTGGCGGGCCGCGCGCGCCACCGACAACCCGCTCTCCACCCCGCGGACCATCGCCATGCGGCTGTGCAGCCAGGCGTCGTCGTCGAAGTCCCAGGCGGGGGCGAGCAGCGTCGTCGCGCCGGCCTGGCGGTACTGCCGAACCAGCCAGGGGAAGTCCAGGTCCTTGCAGACGATCAAGCCCGTCCTGGTCGGGCCGAGCAGGGTCAGCGCGCTTCCGGGCGTGAACTCCGACTCCAGCCCGGGAATCATGTGGTGCTTGTCGTAGCGGGCCCCGGACGGGTAGGCCAGCGCGCTGTTGGTCCGCGTCGCGCCGGCGCCGAGCGCGACGCCGGCGACGACCGCGACTCCCGGCCCGGCCAGCGGCAGGCGGGCGGTGGCCGCACGGCCGGCGAGGTCGAACGTCTTCTCCGGCAGCAGCGCGATCTCGGCGCCGCGGGCGGCGGCCGCGTCGACGGCCCGGCGGTAGCGCCGGAGCAGGTCGCGTCCCTGCGGGGAGTCCAGATCCGCGGTGTCGCGCGGGTCGTCGGTGGAGATCAGCGCGACCTCGCGGTGCTGCCCGCCGTCCTGGGCGGTGCCGAGCCGCGCGAAGCCGTACGACAGGGCCAGCGCCACCGTCGCGCCCGCCGTCACCGCGACAGGGAGCCGGCGGGTCGCGCCCGGCGCGAGCAGCGCGGCCACGGCGGCGGGCACGAGCAGGAGCAGGAAGGTGATCCCCCAGACGCCGGCGACGGAGGCCGTCTGCAGGACGGGCAGCACGTCGGCCTGCGTGTAGGCCAGGCTCCACCAGGCGCCGTGCGGTCCGGCCAGCGCCATCAGGTATTCGACGCCCACCCATGACGCCGGTACGGCGAGCGCGGCCGACAGCGTCCGCCGCCTGGCCAGCAGCGAACGGTGGAGCAGCACGCCGAGTCCGTACAGCAGCGCGGGCCCGGCGAGCAGGCCGGCCGCCACCGGGACGGGCATCTCCAGCGTCCCGGTGAAGTACGGCCACCACTGGAGTTGCCCGGCGAGCCAGGCGAGGGCGCCCGCGGCGAAGGCCGGGCCTGCCCCCACCCGGGGGGCGGCGAGCAGCACGGGCAAGGGGGCGAGCCACGTCAGCCAGGCCACGGGATGCAGGCCGGTGCCGAAGTGCAGCAGGACGGCCGAGGCGAGGGCCGCGGCGAGCGCGGTCAGGACACGTTTCATGGCGACGATGCTGCTCGCGGCCACCCCGGTGGCGCGTCAGTCGTGAGTGTGATCTCCGATGTCACTCTCACCGGCGACCACGAGGCCGCATTCGTAGGCGAACACCGCCGCCTGCACCCGATCCCGCAGGTCCAGCTTGGTCAGGATGCGGCTGACGTGGGTCTTGACCGTGTGCTCGGTGACCACGAGCGCGGCGGCGATCTCGGCGTTGGACAGTCCGCGGGCGACCAGCCTGAGCGTTTCGCGTTCCCGCTCGGTGAGCGCCGCCAGCCGTCCCGCCAGCCGCGGCATCGGGCCGTGAGCCGGCCGTCTGACCAGGTTCTCCAGCAGCCTGCGGGTGGCGGCGGGCGCGAGCAGCGCCTCGCCGGCGGCCACGGTGCGCACCGCGTGCGCCAGCTCGTCGCGGCGGATGTCCTTGAGCAGGAAGCCGCTGGCGCCGGCGCGGACGGCGTCGTAGACGTACTCGTCCAGGTCGAACATGGTCAGGACGAGCACCTTGGCGGCGGTGGTGGCGCAGATCTCCCTGGTGGCCTCGATGCCGTTCGTGCCGGGCATCCGCACGTCCATCAGGACGACGTCCGGACGCAGCCGCCCGGCCAGCGCGATCGCCTCGTCACCGTCCGCCGCCTCGCCCACCACCAGCATGTCCGGCTGGGCGCCGAGGATCAGGCCGAACCCGGCGCGGAAGAGATCCTGGTCGTCGGCGATGAGCACGCGCAGCATGCGCGTTATTCAAGCGGAAAGACGACTCTGACGAGGAATCCGCCGTGTTGACCCGGTCCGGCGGTGAGCGTCCCGCCGTACGCGGTCGCCCGTTCGCGCATGCCGATCAGGCCGTAGCCGCCGCCGTCGCGACGGGACCCGGCGCCCTCGTCGGCGATCTCGACGAGCAGTTCCCGCGCGGTCCAGCGCAGGCGCAGCCGTACGTCGCGCACCCCGGCGTGTTTGCGCACGTTGGTGAGGGCTTCCTGGACGATCCGGTGGACGGCGGCCTCCAGGCTGCCCGAGGTCCGCCGCCGTTCGCCCTCCACGGTCATGACCACGTCCAGGCCGCTGCGTCCGGCCAGCGCGGCGAGTCCGTCCAGGCTCGGCTGGGCGGGCCCGAGGTTCTCCCCCGCCGGGACGTCCGACGCGCGCAGCGCGGTGAGCAGGCCGCGCAGCTCGGTGAGCGCTCCCCTGCCGGTGTCGGCGATCGCGTCGAAGACGGCCTCGGCCCTGGGCGCGTCGCTCCGCACGACCACGGGCCCGGCCTCGGCCTGGACGACCATCAGCCCGACGGCGTGCGTGATGATGTCGTGCATGTCGCGAGCGATCCGCGCGCGTTCCTCCGCCACCGCGGCGATGTGCTCCTGTTCGCGGCGACGGGCCCGTTCGGCCAGTTCCGCGGTACGTGACCGGTTCGCGCGGGCGCTGGTGCCCAGCGCGTAGGCGGCCACGAAGGCGGTGCCGATCAGGCGGAAGATCTCGCTGTCCTCCCCGGGCAGCGCCAGGGAGAAGCCGACGATGACGGCGATCGCCGGGATCGCGGCCAGGCGCTTCCACGTGGGACTGACGTCGGCGACGGTGTAGACGGCGACCAGGGGGCCGAACGGGAGGAACGGCTTCTCCCAGAAGACCATGACGGTCATCGCGGCGCCGACGAACAGCGCCACGGTCATGGGCGCGCGCCTGCGCCAGTAGACGGGCGCGGAGGCGAGCGCGCCCAGGGCGAGGATCCACCACGCCTTCGGACCGGGCACCAGCAGCGGGCCGAGGGTGGCCGCGGTGGTGGCCGCCGCGATGGCGACGTCGCCTCTCCGGCCGGAGAACCAGGCGGTCGAGAGCGTCATGACCCCGGCGGCGCGCCCCACGCCGGTCACCCCTTCCGTGCTTCTGGGCGGCCGGGTCAGCCGCGTTTGGTGCGCCAGCGGGAGGTGCGGAAGCCGTCGGAGCGCTCCAGCAGGTAGGTCAGCCTGGCGGCCGTCTGGCGTACGCCGTCGTCGTGGCGGTGGCGCTTGCCGGGGGCGAGGCGGGAGCGGAGGTCGAGGATGTGGGCCAGCTCGCCGGCGACCTCCGAGACCAGCCGGTAGCGGATGCCGAAGGAGTGCAGGTCGCCGTGCACGTCGTCGACCAGGTCCTCGTCCACGTGCCGTTGCAGCGGTTTGAGCTTGGTGAGCAGTTGGGCGTCCATGCCGGCCACGGGCGCCCTGCGGCGGGCGTCGTCGGCCGGCACGGCCAGCAGGGCGCGGATGCGGACGAATGCCAGCGCCCGCTCGGCGTCCGGGGTGGAGGGGTGTTCGGCGAGGTCCAGCAGGCGCCGCAGGGTCTCCTGGGTTTTGTCGTCGAACATGACGACAAGTCTATTCACTCGTGCTCAGGCGCTCTTCCGCCGGCGACGTCACGTGGCGGCCGGGCGCGACGTCGTCCGGGAGAAGGCCCCGTCATCGACCGTGCCCGATCGACGACGGGGCCGACAACTACTTCAGCACGTCCGCGGCGACCGGCGACTGGTTGCCCTGCGCGTCGACCGCGACGACCTCCGCGCGGTACCGCGCGCCGTCGCGCTGGACCGGGAGCGGAATGTCCAGGGAGGCGGCGGCGGGCACCACGTCGAAGCGGTTGGCGACCTTGGTGCTGAGCACCTCGGCGCCGTTGTCGGCGCGGGTGACGCGCACCTTGTAGTGGTACACCAGCTCGTCGTCCGCGGCCTGCTCGATGCGCAGCGCCAGGCGGCCGTCCTTGCCGGTCTGGGCCGTCAGCGGGTGCTGGGACGTCCAGGCCGGGGCCGTGCGGTTGCGGTTGGCGTCGGTGTAGGTGAAGTTCTGCACGACCTGGGCGTCGGCGCCGGCCGTCCTGATCTCCCAGGACCTGCCGGCCAGCGTCCCGTCGCTCTGGAACGGGGGCTTCCAGTTCGCCGACCACTTGCCGCCGGTGTAGATGTCGTGCAGGTCGGCGTTCAGGTTGATGCGGTTGACGACGGTACGTCCCCGGTAGACCTCGACGGCCAGCCCCTGGGCGGTGGGGGTCTCGAAGCGATTGGCCAGCTGTCCTTCGGCGTCGAGCATCTGGTATCCGTGGTCGATCTCGATGTAGGACGAGCTGCCGTCGTTGACCGCGGTGAAGTTCTTCTGGTGGATCGAGCGCGGGTCGTTCACGTTCAGGTGGGAGTGGCCCGAGAAGTAGACGGCGCGCGGGAACTTCGACAGGTCCTCGGTGAGGCGCGGGTTGCTGGTCTGCTGGCCGTCCATGACGGTTCCAGGCGCCGGCCGGTGCCCCTGGACGATGATCGGCAGGTCGCGGTAGGCGGGGTCCGCGGAGATCTGGCCGAGCTGGTCACGCAGCCAGGCGGCCTGGGCCGCGGAGTAGTTCTCCGTGTTGACCGTGATCATCGGGACGCCCTTGACGTCCGTGCGGTAGTACCCGTCGCCGGAGTCGGGGAACCACTCCTCGGGGTAGCCCGCACGGAGCTCGGCCAGGGTCGCGTCGTGGTTTCCGTACGACATGAACACCTGGGTCGCGTTCATGCCCTTGCGGGCCAGGTTCTCCTTGAAGATGCGGGCGGTCAGCTGGTGGTCCTTGCCGCGTCCGTCCCAGTTGTCGTTGATCATGTCGCCGTTGGAGAGGATGGCGTCCGGGGTGCCCAGAACCGACGCGATGGTGTCGAAGTAGGACGACCAGCGATGGCGGTCGGCCTCGTAGTCGCCGATGTGCACGTCCGAGACGATCATCATCCGGGCGATCGGCTGCTCCCCCTCGCGGATGAGGTACCCCTCGGACTTGACGGCGCCGGCCTGGTTGCCCTTGAAGGCGCGGGCCGTCAGGTTCGTGTCCTCGGTGATGCGGATGGGCTTGCCGACGAAGGCCGGGCTGCTCTTCGTGGGAATGCTGCCGTCGGTGGTGTACCGGATCGTCTCGCCCCGCCCGGCCCGCAGCTCGACGGACACCGCCTGCTCGTGACGACCGCCGTCGACGCTGAAGGCCGGGGCCTGCGGCGTCCCGTGCGGGGCGGCCGACGCGCTCTGTGCCAGCGGGAAGAGCCCCAGCCCGATGCCGACCGAGACTGCCGCGAGGTGGCGCCAGGCGGCCGGCTCCCGGCGGACAGTGACGTGGGCATGTCGCATGTGGTGCTCCCCGATCTTGTCGCGGCGCGATCGACGCCACGACACGTGCTTCAAAAGTGAACGACTTGAACCTGGAGCACCAACATGTACGGAAACGGCGACCTGCATGAAATTCGCGCGACCTGAAAGGTAAGAAGTGACCATCCCGCCCCGCCGAGCTGATGACGATCCTCGGACCCCCGCGCGTCCTGCCTGGTCAGGGTCGGTTCCCGGGCGGTAACTCGGTGCCTTCGAAGTGCCGTCTTCCGCGGTGTCCTCGCTGCGGCGCAAGATGCCCTGGTCACCGAAGACGTACCGAGTCCTGAGGAGTGCCGTCGATGACCACGTCATTCGCCGAGATCGAGAGCGAGTTCAACGCCTACGTCGGCGCCATCCGGTACGCCACGATGGTCACCGTCGACGCCAGGAACCGTCCCCGCACCCGCATCCTCATCCCCGTCTGGGAGACCGTGGACGGCCGGCCGCGCGGCTGGCTGGCCACCTACCGGACGCCGGTCAAGGCGGCCCACCTCGCGGGCAATCCGCACACCTCCTTCTCGTACTGGAAGCCCGGCAACAGCTCGGTCGCCATCGAGGCCACGGCCGCCTGGGTCGAGGATGCGGAGACCAAGCGCCACGTCTGGGACCTCTACCGGACGATCAGCCCGCGCGGGGCCGGTTACGACCTCGGGGCCTTCTGGCGGTCGCCCACAGACCCCGCGCTGCACGTCCTCCGCCTGGAGCCCTGGCGCGTCCAGGTGATCCGCGGCACCGATCTCCGCAGCCGCATCTGGACGCCTCCGGCATGACCGCCCGCGGAAGGCCGCGGGCGGGGCCTCGCAGCAGCCCTCAGCGCGGGTCGGCGGCGTGGGCGAAGGCCGCCGCACGGTCCCGGAGCAGGGCGGCGAGCTCGGGAGAGTCGACCACCTCGAAGGGCCATCGCACCCAGAGCAGGCCGCCGGCGAGGACCTCAAGGCGTACGTCCGCGATGCGCCAGTGCGTCGCCGCCTGGCCGGTGGCGGTGGTCGCCGGGGCGAAGTCCGTGGCGAAGCCGCCCATGTACGCCTGCACCTGCTCGATCGGGGCGTGGATGAGGATCGTCGCCGAGTGCCTGCGCGGCGGGGCGCCGAGCCGGCCGGCGACGAACGCGGCCGGATCGCCCCCGGGCACCTCCTCCGGCTCGAAGCGCACGCCCGTCGCCGACGCCCCCGTGATCCGGTCGACGCGCAGCACCCGCCAGCCGCGGTCGCGGTCGAGGTCGCGGTCGAGGTCGCGGTCGAGGTCGCGGCAGACGAGGAACCACCGGGTCTGCCGGGGCACCAGGGCGGCGGGCTCGACGTGGCACGGGGTCTCCCGTCCGGTGTCGGCCCCCTCGGTGCTCATCACGCGCAGCCGGACCCGCTCGGCGTCCCGGCAGGCCAGCGCCAGGACCGCCAGCACGCCGGCGTCCAGGGGCGCCGGGTAGGCGCCGGCCACGGCGTTCGGCGTGCCGCCGAAGGCGACCGAGGAGCGCAGCGCCCGCACCCGCCCGCGCACCGCCGGGGGCATCACCTGCTCCATCTTGGCCAGGGCGGTGAGCGCCACCTCGCCGCCGCCGGCCGCGCCGCCGGCGGCCGACGAGGCGAGGGCGGCGGCCACGGCGAGCGCCTCGTCCGGGGTGAACACCAGCGGCGGCAGGTCGCTGCCGGTGGACAGCCGGTAGCCGCCGTCGGGGCCGCGACGCGCCTCGACGTGGTAGCCGAGGCGGCGCAGCCGATCGACGTCCCGCCGGAGGGTGCGGCCGTCGACGCCGAGGCGGCCGGCGAGCTCGCCGCCGCTCCAGGACCGGCGGGCCTGGAGCAGTTCCAGCAGGCGCAGCGCCCGCCCGGTCGTGGTCTCGTCCGGCATACCCGCCGAGCCTAATAGAAGTGGACAGAAACTGCCCTGAATGGTTTCTAGGTTGGAGTTCGGGCCGGATGGACCGGCCCCACTTTCCTGAGGCGGGTCCTCTTGAGCATCCTTGTCACCGGCGCGACCGGCGCCGTCGGCCGTCACCTCGTCACGACCCTGCTGGCCCGCGGCGCCGCCGTGCGCGCGCTGACCCGAAAGCCGGACGACGCGGGCCTGCCGGCCGGGGCCGAGGTCGTGGCCGGCGACCTGGCCGACGCCGCCACGCTCGGGCCGGAGGTGTTCGCCGGCGTCGATCGGGCCTTCGTCTTCCCCGCCGAGGGCGTGGCGTCGTTCGTCGCCGCGGCCGCCGCCCGCGGCGTCCACCGCTTCACCGTGTTGTCCTCGCTCGCCGCCGCGAAGGAGTTCCGGCGCGACCACGGGTCGGCGAGCCAGGTCCACCACGCGGCGGTCGAGTCCGCCGTGACCTCCCGCGCCCAGGCCTGGACGATCCTGCGTCCCGGCACGTTCGCCGGCAACCTGCTCTCCTGGGCCTGGCAGATCCGCTCCGGCGCGCCGATCCGGGCGCCCTACCTCGCCTCGGCGCAGGCCCCGATCCACGAGTACGACGTCGCCGAGGCCGCCGCCGAGACCCTGCTCCGCGACGATCACCTGGCGACGGCGATCCCGCTCACCGGCCCGCAGGCCCTGACCCGCGCCGAACAGGTGGCGATCATCGGCGAGACCCTGGGCGTGGAGATCCCGCTGGTGGAGATCACGCCGGCGGAGTTCCGTGCCGAGGCCGGGCGGTTCGTCCCCGAGCCGGTCATGAAGATGCTGCTCGACTACTGGCACGACACCCTCACCGTCCCTGACGTCCCGCGTCCGGTGACCGCGGTGACCGGACGGCCGGGCCGCACGCTCGCCGAGTGGGTCGCCGACCACCGCGCGGACTTCACGGCCGGCTGACCCTCACCCCGGCGGCGCGGGATCGTCGAAGATCATGGTGTGGCCGAGCGGCCAGCCGGGGTCGCCGGTGCGGGCGAAGCGCACCCAGGCGGCGTGCATCGCGTCGGCCAGCGCCTGCGGCGCGCCCGGTCCGGCCGTGCGGGCGACGCCGGGCGCGTCCAGCACGTCGAAGACGAAGGGCAGGTCCAGGTTGTGCACCGCGCCCACGCGTCCGCCGCCGGCCGGGCTCTCGACCGGCGACTCCCAGCGGAACTCGTAGCCGTAGGCGGGCCTGGCCTCGCGGATCCAGCGGGTCTCGCGGGTGAACAGGTGCCGGGTGACGGCGCGTGCGACGCGCTCGGCGGGCGTGAGGCCGGGCTCGTCCACCTGGACGCCGAGGTGGTCGAGCGCCGCCCGCGCGGCGGCCTCGTCGAGCCCGGCGGCCATGCCCCGGACGAACACGTCGGCCTCCTGGGACGTGCAGCCCACCAGCAGCGGAAGGCGCCCGCCCGCGCCCGCCCGCAGGGCGTCCAGCGGGACGGCCGGGATCAGGTCGCCGTCCACGACCGGCTTGACCGGCACCGAGTCGTTCAGCCCGCCGGAGCCGCCGGTCAGCGGCGGCGGCTGCGCGGCGACGAGCTCCTCGGGGGGCAGCGCGGCGAAGGACGCCCTGGTCGGGGCGATGCCGAGGCGGGCGGCGAGCGCCCTGGCGTGGTCGCGGGCCTCCTGCTCGCCGGCGACCAGGGTGGCCGAGCCGCTCATCACGATCGCGCGCCGGAACAGCCCTTCGGCGCGGGGCATGGTGAGCAGGGTCGCGACGGCCGCGGCGCCCGCCGACTGCCCGGCGACCGTCACGTTGCCGGGGTCGCCGCCGAAGGCCGCGATGTTGTCGCGCACCCACTCCAGCGCGGCCAGCCAGTCGAGCACGCCCCGGTTGAGCGGGGCGTCGTCCAGGGCGAGGAAGCCCTCGAAGCCGAGCCGGTAGTTGACGGCCACGCAGACCACGCCGTCGCGGGCGAAGCGGTGGCCCTGGTGCCAGGCCGCCCCGTTGCCGCCGATGGAGAACGCGCCGCCGTGGATCCAGACCAGGACGGGCAGCCCCGTCTCGCCGCCGCCGGGGGTGCGCACGTCGAGGTTGAGGCAGTCCTCGCCGGTTTCGAAGACGTCGGGCGCGTACAGGCCGATGTCCGTGCCGGCCGCCTGCGGGGCGGCGGGGCCGCGCGTGACGGCGGGCCGCACGCCGTCCCACGGCGGTGGCGGGACGGGCGCGCCGAAGCGGTGCTCGCCGAAGGGCGGGGCGGCGTACGGCACGCCGAGGAAGGCGAGCCCGCCCTCCTCCGCCCTGCCCTCGATCAGCCCCGACGTGGTACGGACGATCATGCGCGACGCCATCCGGCCGTCCCTTCGACGATTCTGACGGCCGCCCGGGTGAGCGGTTCGAGGCCGTCCTCGTACACCTTGTCGAGGGTGTCGGCCGAGTCGAACAGGTACATGGGGGCCGACAGGAAGTGCACCAGCGGCACCCCTTCGGGGTGGAAGAAGGCTCCGTCGGTGGGCGGCATCGGGGAGAAGGCGTCCGGCGGCAGCACGAACGAGCGTCTCAGGTCCTCCGCGACGAGGGCCGCCGCCACCAGGCTCTCCAGCTCCGGCTTGCGGGTGGTGAACCACCAGCCGGGTTCGGGGTCGCCGGTGGGGACCAGCTCGCCGTCCACGGCCACGCACCGCCGGGCGGCGTGCTCCAGGTGGAGCTGGAGCACGACGTCGCCGAGCAGGCCGCGGTGCTGCTCGATGAAGGCCCGGGTGCCGGCGGCGTGCGCCATGTGCCCCGCGGTGAGCAGGAAGAGCAGGTTGTGCGGCCGGTCCCGCTCGGGCACGGCCGCCCAGTACCGGGCGGCGGCCAGCACCAGCGCGATCCCCGAGGCGTCCTCGACGGCCGAGGCCCAGGGCGCGTCGTGGTGCGAGCCGATGATCACCCACTGGCCGGAGCGGCCGGGCAGCGTGCCGATCACGTTGTGCGAGACGGCCGGGCCGGTCTCCGACTCGACGGTGAGCGTGCCCGTGCAGGGGCCGGCGTCGACCAGGTCGAGCACCCGCCGCGAGTCGCCGCCCGACAACCAGACGGCCGGCAGGTCGCGGTGCACGGCGTCGTAGGGCACGTAGTAGTCGCGGGTCTCCCACGGCACCCCGGTCAGCGCGCCCGCGAACGCGGCGGCGCCGCCGTCGATCACGCCCTGGAGCACGTCGAGGTAGTCGAGCTGGAACGGCAGCGTCTGGACCAGGTCGTCGAAGACGCCCTCGGGGTCGTGCACGGCCGTCGCCAGGTCCCTGACGTAGGACTGCGGCAGCTCGGTGAAGGCGTACTCGGGCACGACGATCGCGCCCGGCACGACCTCGCGGCTGACCGGCGCGGTCACGCTCGCCTTGGGCGTGGTGTACGGCAGCGCGGACGCCGCCACCCGCACCACCCTGGACGGGTCGGCGTCCAGGCGCACCACCAGGGACGCCGTACCCGGCCGCCAGACGGGCAGCTCGACCGGCGCGAGCCGGACGTCGCGCAGCCCGAACTCGGTGAACCGCCCGGCGGCCCACGCGGCGGTCCAGTCGTCGGCCGGATAACCGGGACGCCGGACGCCGCGCGCGGTGACCGTCTCGATCCACTCCATCATCAGGGCGGCGCCGGGGATCAGGTCAGGGATCATCGTTTCACCCCTCCGAAGGTGAGCCCGGCCACGTAGTAGCGCTGCAGCGCGACCATGAGGACGAACGGCGGCACGGCGGTGACCAGCGCCGCGGTGGTGGTCAGGTGGTAGGTGACGCCGACCTCGCTCTGGAAGTTGGCCAGCCCCACCGGCAGCGGCCACAGCTCCTGCTCGTTGGCCACGATCAGCGGCCACAGCAGGTTGTCCCACTGCGCCAGGAAGTGCACCAGGAACAGGGTGATGAGGGCGGGCCGCAGCAGCGGCACGGCGATGCGCGCGAAGATGCGGAACTCCCCCGCGCCGTCGACCCGCGCGGCCAGCAGCAGCTCCTTCGGGATGCCGAGGGCGAACTGGCGCACCAGGAAGACGCCGAACGCGCTGATCATGCCCGGCACCATCATGCCCTGGAACGTGTTGACCCAGCCGAGCTCCTTCACGATGAGGAAGACCGGGATGACCATGACCATCGGGGTGAGCGCGAGCGTGCCGACCACCAGCGCGAACAGCACGCGGCGGCCGGGGAAGGACAGGTGGGCCATCGCGTGCCCGGCGGCGGCCGAGAAGATCACGTCCAGCACGCCGGTGCCGACGCACAGGATCAGGCTGTTGCGCAGGTACGTGGGCAGGTTGCCCGCGCCGAACAGCACCCCGATGTTCTCGGGCAGGTGGAAGCCGTTGAAGACCAGCCCGCGCAGGTCGGTGTCGTCGGGCGCCGAGGCGACGACGACCATGGCGTAGACCGGCAGCAGCATGAACCCGACCGCGACGATCAGCCAGGCGGCGCGCAGCACCCTCATTCGTCGCCGCCCTTCAGGAACGCGAACTGCAGCGCCGAGACGATCACCATGGCGACGAGCAGCACCATGCCCATGGCGGCGGCGTAGCCCATGTGCTCGTAGGGGAAGGCGTTGGCCCAGATGTAGTACGGCAGCACCTGGGTGGCGTCGGCGGGCCCGCCGCCGGTGAGCAGGAAGGCGGGCACGAACGCCTGCATCGATCCGGCGACCGAGATGACCAGGACGAACAGCAGCGTCCTGCGCAGCAGCGGGAGCGTGATGCGGGTGAACGTGGTCACCGGCCCCGAGCCGTCGATGGCGGCGGCCTCGTACACCTCGCCGGGCAGCGCCTGCAGCCCGGCGGTCAGGATGATCACGAACAGCCCCATGCTCTTCCAGACGACCATCACGACCAGGGCCCAGATGGCCAGGCCGGAGCTGGTCAGCCAGGACTGCGCGGGAATCCCGGCCAGGCCGAGGAGGGTGTTGGCCAGGCCGCGGTCGGAGTAGATGATCACCCAGACCATGGACGTGGCGGCCAGCGGCATCACGGCCGGGATCATGACGAGCGCCCTGAGCCAGCGGTTGAGCCGTCCGGGCCTGCTCAGCGGCACGGCCACCAGCAGGGCCAGCACGATCGTCGGGACGACCGTGCAGACCGTGTAGACGACGGTGATCCACGCCGAGTTGAGGAAGCCGGGGTCGGCGAACATGCGCTCGTAGTTGGCCAGGCCGATCCAGTTGGGCGTCCCGGCCATCTCGTAGTCGGTGAAGCTGAGATAGATCGCCGACAGGAACGGGACCAGCCAGAACACCACGAAGAAGACGGCCACCGGAAGGGTCAGCGCCACGCCCGCCGTGGCCTGCGGCCGGGCCCTGACCCTGCCCAGCACGCTCACCGGGCCGTGCGGACGGGCCCCGACTCCGCCGAGCACGCTCACAGGACCGGTCGCACGGTGGCGTCGAAGGTCGCCGCGGCCTGGGCCGGGGTCGCCTTGCCGTGGGCGACGGAGTCCACGGCGCCGGACGCGGCCTTGGCCAGTTCCAGCGCGCCGGGGATGATCGGGCCGAAGTCGACGTGCGGCAGGCTGCCGGCGACGATCTCCATGATCTCCGACTTGCCGCGCGGCCCGGCCTCGCGCCAGCCCTTGGTCGGGATGATGATGCCGTTGTCGAGGTTGGCGGCCACCGACGGGGCGCCCTGGAGGTAGTTGACCAGGTGCCAGGCGGTGAACTGGTTGGGCGAGTCCTTGGCCACCCCCCAGCCCCACGTGTAGGCGGGGACGACGGACGGCCCGCCGTCCCAGGTGGGCATGGGGGCGACGCCGTACTGCTTGCCGAAGGTGAGCTTGTCCTTGCCCAGCTTCTCCAGCGCGGGGCCGAGGAAGGCGCCGCTGACGACCATGGCCGCCTGGCCGGAGTAGAACAGGCCGAGCGCGCCCAGCGGGTTGGAGAGCTTGGGGTTGCCGAGGCCCGACATGTACGTCAGGGCGGCGATGCCCTGCTCGGTGGCCAGCGACGCCTTGCCGCCGCCGTCCGTGACGAGCTCGCCGCCCTTGCCGCGGACGAGGGCGGTCAGCGTCATGAGGGCCCACTGGGGGTCGCCGTAGAGCCATTGCAGGCCGACCCGCGCCCGGTCGGGCGAGGTCAGCTTGGCGCTGTACTCGGCGACCTCCTCCCAGGTCGCCGGGGGCTTGTCGGGGTCGAGCCCGGCCTGCTCGAACCGGTCCTTGCGGTAGTAGAGCAGGCAGGGGTTGAAGTCGATGGGCACGCCGTAGGGCACGTCCCGGTAGGTCAGCGGGGCGGTCGTGCCCGGCTCGTAGTTCCCCAGCGGGAGGGCCTTGGTGTCGACGGGGGCGAGCCGCTGCTTCTTGGCGTGGGCGGGGAAGCTCCAGTGGCCGATCTTGAAGACGTCGGGCGGGGCGCCGCCGCTGAAGGCGGTCAGCAGTTTGGCGTCGAGCTGGCCCACGGGCAGGTAGAGCAGCTTGACGTCCACCTTGAACTCGGCGATGTAGCGGTGCACGAGCTCCTGGAACTGCTGGCCGGTGTCCTGCGAGCCGTGCAGCCAGACGGTGACCTCGCCGTGCGGCCCGGCGGCCGCGGCCTGCTGCCGGGGCTGGTCCTTGCCGCATCCGGCGAGCAGGGTGAGCGCGCCGGCGGCGAGGAGCCCACGCCGCGTCAGATCCGCCATGGTGGTTCTCCTAGGTGAGGTTCTTGAGCGCCTGGTTCTGCCAGGCGGTGTTGGTGGGGAGCTCGGGGGCGCTGCCGGCGAACGCCCCGCGGGCCTGGGCGTCGGCCTGGAGCCGGTACCTCAGCCAGGCGGTCACGTAGCCGAGGAAGGCCCCGCCGGTGTTCTGGATGTCGTTGTGCCCCGCGCCCTTGAGCAGCGCCCGGCCCGCTCCGGCGGTGGCCTGGTCGTAGTAGCCCTGCACGGTCGCGGCCGAGGAGATCAGCCAGTCGTCCGCGCCGCTGAGGAACAGCACCGGGCAGGTCAGGGCGGCCACCGAGAACTCGTCCCCGGGGCTGGCCATCCACTGCGCGGGCACGGCGATCGGCACCACGGTCTTGATCAGCCCGGCGGAGTGGTTGGCCGCGTTGACGACCCCGCCCGCGCCCTGGGAGTGGCCGACGGCGCCGATCTGGGCGGTGTTCAGCTTGCCGTGGAAGACGCTGGCGGGGTCGGCGTCCAGACCGGCCAGGTGCTGGGCGGCGGCGAGGATCTCGGCGCCGGTGCCCGTGGTGGTGTCGGTGGAGGCGACCACCGCGAAGCCCCAGGAGGCCAGGTGGTTGAGCAGCCCCGGATAGTTGTCGGGGGTGGCCCACGAGCCGTTGCCCCACGTGACGATCGGGTGGGTGACGCCGCCCGCGCCGAGGTTCGAGGGGTAGTAGAGCCGGTGGCCGCCCGAGGTGCCGGTGGCGACCGGCCACGGACCCGTCGCCTTGTAGATGGTCTCGATGGTGGAGGCGGCGTCGGCCGCGGTGGTCCGCGACAGGAATCCGGCCGACACGAGGCCGAGCGCCCCGGCCCGCAACGCCTGCCGACGAGTGAAGTTCTCCATGGTCACCTCGTGGGATATTTGGAGACGTGAACGTCTCCTAAGAGAGGGAAGTACGATCGGTGAGCGATGTCAAGAGATGAACAGAAGGAAGTTCCGGCGGTCCGGCCGCTGCCTCGGGGGCGGCACGGGCTCTCCCCCGACACGGTGCGCGAGTCGCAGCGCGACCGCCTCGTGGAGGCCATGCTGCGGCTGGTCGCCAGGCGCGGCTACGCCGCCACGACCGTGCCCGACGTGATCGCCGCCGCGCGGGTCTCGCGCAACGCCTTCTACGCCCAGTTCGCCGACAAGGAGGCGTGCTTCCTCGCCGGATGCGAGCGCGACCTGCCCGAGATGATCGACTCGATCCGGACGGCGGCGTCGGGGGCGGCCGACCGCTGGCGCGTGGCGCTGCGGCTGGGCCTGGCCGCCTACCTGCGGTGGTGGCAGGAGCGCCCGGAGTACGCGCAGGCGTACTTCGTGGAGTTGCCGAGGGCGGGCGAGCGGGCCGTCGAGCAGCGTGACACCGCCTACCGGCCCTTCCTGGACATGCTGGCGGCGCTGGCCGCGCGGGCCAGGCTGGAGGACCCGTCGCTGCCGCCGCTGCGCGCCGCGATCCCCCGGCTGATCGTCTACGGCACCACCGAGTTCATCGCCTCGGAGGTGCGCGCGGGCCGCGCCGCCACGCTGACGTCGTCGGCGGGCGACCTCTACCACTACACCGTCGCCCTGCTCGCCGGCCCTGATCACGGCCTCGATCAGGGCTCTGATCACAGCATCGCGACCACCCCTTCGGCCTGAACCCGCCAGCCCTCGGGGAAGCAGCCCGACGCCGCCATGTGGGCGACGGCGGCCAGCAGGCCGCCGTTGCCCGGCAGGTAGAGGGGCAGCAGGCCGGGCCACTGGTGGTTGTGGCCGCTGGGCAGGTACGTGTTCTTCGGGGCGTCCATCAGCAGCGCGTCCACGGCGGTGCCGGGCTCGCCGAGCCGGGCCGCGCACATGGCGAGCATCGGGAAGTCCCACCCCCACGCGCTGTCCCAGTCCCAGTCGGCGAGCACGTCGTGCAGGGTGGCCCGCATGATCTCGGGGTCGATCAGCGGGGTGGGCGGCACGAACCCGAGCGCGCCGGTCATCGAGGGATGGTCGGTCCTGACCGTGTACGGCTCCACGCCGATGGCCGCGTACACGCCGTCGCGCACCAGCGGCCGGGCCAGGCCGTCCAGCACCCGCGCCCACTCCGGGTCGGGGTCGAGGCCGAGCAGGCCCCGCCAGCGCTGGGCCGTCGCCAGCCCCCACCACCAGTAGGCCAGCTCGAAGGCGGGGTCCCGCACCGACCTCCTGGACTCGTGGTAGGACTCCTGCGCCGGCACCAGCGGCGGCCCCAGGTGCCCGCCGGCCGCGAAGGAGGCCATGAACTCGGCCGTCTCGAACACCAGGTCCCGGTACTCCTCCAGCGCCGCCGGGCGGATCCGGCGGAGCAGCTCGGCGAAGGAGATCAGGTGCGGCTGCTGCCAGACGATGAAGGCGCCGATCTCGCTCGGGCTCTCCCTGCCCTCCGGCCCCACCTGCTTGGGCCAGCGGGCGCCGCGGAACCCCTGCCGCGCGGCCGTGTCCCTGGCCCGCGGCAGGATCGAGCGATACCACGGCAGGCTGCGCTCCAGCAGCTCCGGCCGGCCCCACAGGGCGAAGTGGGCGGCGTGCCACCAGTGCATCTCCAGGTGGAACTTGCCGCTCCAGGAGTTGACGGCCAGCCCGGTCTCCTGCGGCGGGGTGGTGCCCGCGCAGTTGACCGCGGTGAGGTACTGCGAGAGCACGACCCGGCGTTCGAGCTCGGGCGCCCGCGGGTCGGCGCTGCCCTCGAAGCCGACCGCGCCGCCGCGCGTCCAGAACCGCTCCCAGTGGGCGGCGGCGGCCGTACGGACCTCGGAGAAGGACGGCAGGTCGCCGCCGACGGGGTGGCGGGCGAACTCGACGACGAGCTCCAGCTCCTCGCCCTGGATCAGGTACACGTGGGGGGCGGGCGAGGTGAACCGCGCCGCTCCCGTCCACTCGGCGGCCACGTGGTAGCCGTCCTGGTCCAGGACGCGGGTGAAGTCGCAGCGCGAGCCGCGCCGCGCGCACGTGGTGGTGTGCCGGTCGGGGCTGTCCCAGTCGGCGGTGGTGTGCCAGCCGTCGCTGGCGTAGGGGAAGGCGATCCTGACGCCCGTGCCGCCGGCGACGCGTACGGCCAGCAGGTCGCGCTCGGGATGACAGACCGTCTCCACCTCGTGCGGCCGGCCGCCCAGCTCGAAGGAGCTGGACAGCGTGCCGGTCCACAGGTCGAGGGTCTGCGCCGGCCGGCCGAGCGGGGTGTCCTCGCCGGTGTCGAGGCCGATCCGGCCGAGGTGCAGGCGGTGCGGGTTCACGTGCAGCCAGCCGCCCGCCTCGGTGGCCGGGTAGAGGTCGGGGTAGCCGACGCCGTCGTAGTCGGTGAGCGCGTCCTCCAGCACGTGGCCCTTGGGGTTGGGCATCGTGTGCCAGCCCCACTGCGCCTGCGTGCCGAGCGGCGCGAACGTCTGGAGCCCGGTGGCGTCGGCGGTGAAGGCGAACTCGCCGTTGCCGACGGTGAGCGGGCACCCGGCGTCGGCGACGTTGTGCCGGCGCACGAGTGCCCTTCGGTCCATGCTCACGCACACCCCGGCGTGCCGGAGGCGCGCTGCTGGCGCATGGTCGTCACGTCGCCCGCGACGGCCGACTGGGCCATCGGGCCGAGGTCGAGCACGACGTCGGTGAAGGCGAGCGACGCCTTGCGCATCACCGGCAGGTCGATCGCCTCGGCGCCGAACTGCGGCGAGAACAGCGTCTTGGGCGCGGCGATGGGCGCGATGACGGGCAGCAGGTGCTGGTTGTACGGCGTGCCCTCGCCGCCGAAGCTGCAGTGGTGCGGCACGGTGGCGAGGTCGGCCGCCGACAGGCCCTTGAGGATCGCGGTGCGGCGCACGTCCCAGTACTCGATGTGGCCCTTGACCAGCTCGCGCAGCGGCGTGCTCTCGCTGACGGGGACCCACAGCAGCTCGGTGAGGGTGGGGCTGGCGACGAGCTGCTTGCCCGGCAGGCCGTTCGGCCTGGCGACGGCGTCGTAGCGCTTGGCGCCGAGGTGTTCGAGGACGACGACGGAGGAGACCTTGCCCTGGTCGTACTCGGCGTCGAGCTGGGCGGCGAGCTGGCCGGCGCCGCCCTCGCGGACGTCGGGGCCGGTCAGGTGCTGGTAGAGGTGGCCGGTCACGAACGCGAACTGCACGGTCCGCGGACGGCACTCCACCGGCAGCGTCGACAGGTAGCGGGCCATCTCGATCATGGTGAGCGGGCCGTTGTCCCACACCGGGCTCATGCCGTCGGTGTGGCTCTCCACGACGATCTTCTGGGCGCTCCCGCCGGGGAGCGTGGCGAGCAGGGTGCGGGTCGTCGTCGGCGTCCAGGCGGCGTTCACCTTCAGCGACGCCTGGACCGGCTGCCCGGCGGCCAGCGCGTCCTTGATCTGCTTGCCCTGGTCGGCGCCGACGTACGCGCCGGGCACGCCGTACGGCAGGCCCTCGTAGGGGGCGTACATGTCCTTGATCTGGGCGTGCGGGAGCTGGCTGACCTCGATCACGCCCAGCGCGCCCGCGGCGGCGGCCGCCTTGAGGTCGGCGTCGGCCGCGGCCGGGGCCTCCATCGACTCCGAGCCGAGAAGGTTGATCGTCATGCCCGGGTCGTACATGGAGTAGCCGAGCGTGGGCGGATAGAACAGCAGGTTGGGCACGCTGGTCCAGGGCAGGTCCCGGACGACGATCTTCCCGGCGGCGTTGGCGGCGGTGATGTTCGTCCCCGCGGCCAGGTGGACGAGCGGCGCCGAGACGCCGCCCGCGCCGGTGGAGGAGGAGAACGGCACGGGCGCCGCGACCTGCACGGACGTGCCGCCGACGGTCAGCCCGGTGCCGAGGTTGTCCCAGCGGTCGATGGCGTAGGGCAGGGAGGAGAGCTGGAGGCCGGGGATGGCCGACATCTCCTCCTCCAGCCAGTCGACGTAGCCGGCGTGCGCGGCCGAGCCGGTCGGCCTGGGGCCGAACGTCCCCTGCCGGGTGGCCAGGGCGCTCAGGCGGGCCTCGGAGGCGAAGGCGGCCGGGTCCACCCTGACCGGGCAGGTCGTGGCGGACGCCTGGGCCAGGGCCGGTTGCGCGGGCGCGACCAGCGGGAGGAGAAGGGCGAGGAGAGCGAGTCGTCTCACGTGGGGGGTCCTTCCATCGAATCGTTTTAATGCATGGCCCGCGACAGGCCCCCGGGGCGCGGCCGGCCTGTCAGGGGCGGGGCGGTCCGGTGGTGCCGCGGACGATCAGCGTGGGCGACACCGACGACGCCACCGACCGCGTGCGTCCTTCGATGCGCTCGACGAGCAGGCGCGCGGCGGTCGCCCCGATCACCCGTCCGTCCTGGTCGACGCTGGTGAGCGAGATGCGCTTGAGCGAGGCGATGCCGATGTTGTCGTACCCGGCGACGGACAGGTCCTCCGGCACCGACAGGCCCGCCTCGTCGGCGGCGCGCAGGACGCCGAGCGCCGCGATGTCGGCCCCGGCGAAGATCGCGGTGGGCCGGTCGTCGCGGGCGAGCAGTTCCCGCGCGCCCTCGAAGCCGCCCTCCTCGGTGAAGGAGGTGGCCAGCACGTCGTCGGGCAGCCCGTGGGCGCGCATCGCCTGGCGGTAGCCTTCGGCGCGCACCATGTGCGGCAGTCCCTGGGCGCGGGCCCGCTCCAGGTGGGTGATGTGCGCGATGCGGGTGTGCCCGAGCCCGACCAGGTGGTCGACCACGAGCCGGGCCCCCATCACGTCGTCGTCGACGACCGCGTCGTGGTCGGCGGCGCCGCCGTGCCTGCCCACGACGACGACCGGGACGGCCGCCGCGATGGCGGCCAGTTCGGCGTCCGTCATGACCGGCGAGATCAGGATGAGCCCGTCCATGCTCCTGTCGATCATGGCGTCGGTCATCCTGGCCTGCGTCTTGGGCTCGATGCCGCCGGGCCCGAGCAGCACCTGGTACTCGGTGTCGCCCAGCCGGCCGGTGATGCCCTCGATGATGTCGGGGAAGAACGGGTTGCGGGTGTCGGAGAGCATGACGCCGAGGGTGTAGGTGCGTCCGCGCAGGGCGCGGGCCGCGGCGTGCGGGCGGTAGCCCAGCTCGTCGATGGCCTGCCGCACCTTGGCCTGCATCTCCGCGCTGACGCCGTACGCCCCGCGCACCACCTTCGACACGGCGGCCGTGGACACCCCGGCCCGCCTGGCCACGTCGGCGATCGTCACCCGTCCGCTCGTCACACGCCATCCTTCCGGGTTCTCGTAGAACGAACTACACACTTTGCTGGAAGCAGAGGCTAGTCCTCCCCCACTCCTCAGGTCCACCCCTTGACGGAGGTTTCGATCTTGCCGTAGAACGTTCTACACATTCTCCCCCCCCACATGAACAGGAGCACGAGCGTGAGAGCACCATCTCGTCCGCTCGGCGCGGCGATTGGCGCCGTCCTCGCCCTGTCCCTCTCCGGCTGCGGGTCCGCCGCCCCGGAGGGGACCGGCCAGGTGAAGCTGACCCTCTGGCACAACAGCGCGGATCCGGCGCCGCTGCTGGAGATGTACAAGAAGTTCGAGAAGCAGTCGGGCCACAAGATCGAGCTCGTGTCCATCCCGTCCGACGGTTTCGAGGACACCACCCAGACCAAGTGGGCCACCGGCGAGCGCCCGGACATCCTGGAGTACCACGCGACGGTGAGCGGCCTGCTCGCCCTCAACCCGGCCGAGAACCTGCGCGACCTGACCGGCGAGGCGTACATCGCCAGGTCCGGCGACCTCTACCAGGCCGCCGGAGCCGTGGGCGGCAAGGTCTACGCCGCCATCACCGGTTTCCCCCAGGTCTTCGGCCTCTACTACAACAAGAAGGTCTTCGCCAAGGCCGGGCTGACCCCGCCGGCGAACTTCACCGAGCTGGCCGCCGCCTGCCCCAAGCTCAAGGCCGCCGGCGTCACGCCGGTCTTCGAGTCGGGCGGCTCGATCTGGCCCGTGCAGATCCTGCCCATCCTCTACCTGGCCGGCGCCAACCAGGCCAACGCCTACGGCAAGGCCATCGCCGGCCAC
The DNA here is from genome assembly GCF_044465525.1 of Nonomuraea sp. NPDC049646. Taxonomy (NCBI): domain Bacteria; kingdom Bacillati; phylum Actinomycetota; class Actinomycetes; order Streptosporangiales; family Streptosporangiaceae; genus Nonomuraea; species Nonomuraea sp. NPDC049646. The sequence continues at coordinate 57,591 of NZ_JBITLU010000020.1, forward strand.
AGCAGCACGCTGGCCGACCCCGGCTCGCCCTTCGTCGCCGGACTGACCGCCTACGCCAAGCTGAAGGCCGACGGCTGCTTCAACAAGGACATCGTCACCGCCAAGTTCGAGGACTCGATGAAGGCCCTGGTGACCGGCGAGGCCGCCATGGTCGCCCAGCACTCCGACATGCTCCCGGCCCTGCTCGCGGCCGCCGGCGGCGACCAGAAGGCCGTGGACGAGTCCGTCGGCTTCGTCGGCCTGTCCAGCGACAAGCCGCTGGTGACCTACGCGCCCGGCCCGATCGGCACGTTCTACCTGCCCAAGACCGGTGACACGGCACGCGAGAAGGCCGCGCTCGACTTCGTGCGCTTCATGACCGGCCCGGCCTACGCCGAGTACATCACCGCGTCCAAGACCTTCCCGGTGCTCAAGGACGTGCCCGGCCCTCAGGGCGTCTCCTCCGTGCTGCAGGACGTCAAGAAGGCGTACGACACCGGCGCCGTCATCGCCTTCAACTCCGACATCCCCGGCATGGGCGGCCTGGCCCAGCTCATGTCCGAGCTGATCGCCGGCCAGAAGGACCCGCAGAAGGCGGCGACCCAGCTCCAGGGCCAGGTCGAGCAGGCGGCCAAGGCGGCAGGGCTGCCCGGATGGTGATGCGGAACAGGGCGGCCTGGCTGCCGTGGGCGCTGCCCGCGATCGTGCTGGTCACGGTCTTCTTCGTCGCCCCGTTCCTGCTCAACGTGCGGTTCGCGTTCTCCTCCTGGACGAGCTTCCGGGCCGAGATCACCTGGAACGGGCTGGAGAACGTCCGCACGCTGATCGACCAGGACCTGCTGGCCAACGCGGTCACCGTGACCGTGCTGTACGCGGTCCTGTGCATGGCGATCCAGAACACGGTCAGCCTCTCGCTGGCCCTGGCCCTCCAGCGGACCAGCGGGATCAACACCGTCTTCCGCTCGGCGTTCTTCCTGCCGACGCTCATCTCGCCGCTGGCCGCCGGCTACATCTGGCGCGGGCTGCTGGCCCCCGACGGGGCGATCAACTCCTTCCTCGGCATCGAGTGGGCGTGGCTGGGCGAACCGTCCACCGCGCTGGTGGTGGTCGCGTTCATCGACGCGTGGAAGTGGAGCGGGCTGATCACCCTGGTCTACATCGCGGGCCTCAACTCCATCCCGAAGTCGCTGCTGGAGTCGGCGACCGTGGACGGCGCCGGCCCGTGGACCCGGCTGCGGCGGGTGGTGTTCCCGATGCTCGCCCCGGCGCTGACCTTCAACGTGGCGGTCACGCTGGTGGGCGCGCTCAGCGCGTACGACGTCATCGCCGCCACCACCGGCGGCGGCCCCGGCGACCACACGCGCGCCCTGAACGTGGTGATGCGCCAGCAATGGGGACAGGGCTTCTTCGGCTCGGCCAGCGCGCTGGGCTTCACCGTGACGCTGCTGGTGATCGCGACCGCCGTCCCCCTGGTGTGGTGGCTGCGGCGCAGGGAGGTGACGGGATGAGAGCGGCGCTCAAGTACGCGGCGCTGACGGTCTTCGCGGTCCCGTGGGTGCTCGTGCCCGTCTGGCTGGTGGTCGTCAACTCCTTCAAGCCCGCGGGCGAGGCCGCCGAGCTGGGCCTCGGCCTGCCCAGGACGTGGGCGATCGCCGAGAACTACGGCATCGTGCTCGACCGGGGCGGCTACCTGACCGGGCTGCTCAACAGCCTCAAGGTGACCGTGCCGATCGTGATCGCCGTGGTGCTGCTCGGCGCGGCGGCGGCGTGGGCGTTCGGGCGCAGCCGGTCGCGGTGGCTGCAGGCGGCCTACTTCGTGATGGGGCTGTCGATCCTGCTGCCGCCGTCCATCATCCCGACCGTCTACCTGCTGCGCGCCCTGTCGCTGGACGGCGGCTCGCTCGGCTACGTGCTGACGATGACCGGCTGCCGCCTGGGCGTGGTGATCTTCCTGGCCACCGGGTTCGTCCGGGCGTTCCCGCCGGACCTGGAGCAGGCCGCCGCCATCGACGGCGCCTCGCGTCCGCAGGTGTTCGTGCGCATCCTGCTGCCCCTGCTGCGGCCGGTGCTGTTCGTCGGCGGCGTGATCCTGATCATCAACGTCTGGAACGACTTCTTCTTCGCCCTCTTCCTGCTCCAGGGCAGCGCGAACGCCACGCTGCCGCTGAGCCTGTTCCAGTTCGCCTCCGGCACCCTGCAGAGCCTGAACTGGAACCTCGTCTTCGCCCACGTCCTGCTCACCACGCTGCCCCTGGTGGCGGTGTACGCCGTCGCGCAGAAGCGCGTCCTGGCCGGCCTCACGGAAGGTGCACTGAAGGGATGACCACGCACGACATCGCGCTCGACTGGGTCAGGCGCGAGATCAAGGAGGGGCGGCTGCCGTGCGCGGTGTTCGGCGCCGCGACCTCCGACGGGATCCAGGTGCTGGAGGCGTTCGGCGCCCACGACGGCCGCGAGACCAGGACCGACGACCACTTCGCGCTGTTCTCGGTGACCAAGCCGCTGATGGGCCTGCTGGCCCTGCGCCAGGTCGAGCGCGGGCTGTTGTCGCTGCGCCGCCCGCTGCGGGACGTGCTGCCGAACTTCGCCCGTCCCGACGTGACGCTCTGGCACCTGCTGACCCACACCAGCGGCATCGCCGAGCAGACGCTGACCCCCGACGACCTGGTGGAGCACCTCCTCACCGCGCCGTCGCTGTTCGAGGCGGGCACCCTCAGCCACTACTCCAACCTGGCCTTCGCCGGGATCGCGGAGATGGTCCGCGACGTCACCGGGCGCGACGTGGCCGAGCTGGTCGACTCCGACCTGAACACGCTGGTGCCGGGCGGCGGGCGGATCACCTTCGACCCCGCGTGCGCGGCGGCCGAGGTGCACGGCCTCGAACTGCTCGGGCCCGGCTTCGACTTCGAGGCGTTCGTCCGGCTCCGCCACCCGGCGGGCGCGCTGTTCTCCCGCGCCGAGGACCTGCTGGCGCTGGGCGGGGCGCTGCTGCGCGGCGACCGCGCGCTGATCCACCCCACCACCCTGGCCGCCATGACGACCCCGCAGACGACGGGCCTGGTCAAGCTCCAGCCCGACCCGGTCAACGCCGGGCAGGACTGGGGACTCACCTGGAACCTGCGCCACTCGGCCCCCGGCCTGCTGGAACGGCGGCTGTACGGGCACGGCGGCGCCTCGGGCTGCCAGTGGTGGATGTACCCGGAGCAGGACGCGTGCTTCGTGCTGCTGATCAACGTGATGGCGCCGAGCCTGTCCGGCGTCGACGTCGACGGCCTGCACAACGCCTTCACCACCGGGCTCGATGCGTGAACCGGAACTCGGGGGTGCTCGACGTGCAGGTCTCGGGCGCGCAGACGCCCTACATCCGGCCGGCCCCGCCCGGCGCGCGGGCGGGCCTGACGTGCGGCCTGGCCGACCCGGTGGGCGTGGACGAGCCGTCCCCCCGCCTGTCGTGGGACGCCCGGACGACCGCGGAGGCCGCCGTGGCGCTGTCCGCGGACGGGCGCGAGGTCTGGCGGTCCACCGTGCCCGCCGGGTCGCACGGCGTGGACGTGCCGGACGGCCTGCTGAGGCCGCTGACGCCGTACACCTGGGAGGTTGAGGGGCTGGCGGCGGGCGCGTTCACCACGGGCCTGCGGGCGCGCGGCGCCTGGGACGCGCCCTGGCTGCCGGGCGATCCCGAGGCGGCGGTGAGCCTGCGCGGGACGTTCACCTGGCGGCCCGCGCCGGGACGCGCCTGGCTGGCCGCCACCGCGCTCGGCGTCTACCGGGCGCTGCTCAACGGCGCCCGGCTGGGCCAGGAGGAGCTGGCCCCCGGCTGGACCGACTACGGCCACCGGACGCGCTACCGGCTGCTGGAGCTCACGGACCTGCTGGCGCCCGGCGAGAACGAGCTGGAGCTGTGGCTGGCCCCCGGCTGGTACGCCGGTCACGTCGCCGGCGGCGGCCCGCGCCGCTACGGCGACCGGCCCGCGGTCAGCGCCCAGGTGCTCGTGCGCGACGACGACGGCCCGCGCCGCGTGTTCGCCACGGACGCCGCCTGGACCCGGCGGGACCTCGGCCGCCCGCGCGCCGACCTGGTGATGGGCGAGACCGTCCAGACGCCCTCGGCAGGGACCGGGCCGGCCGGGACGACCGCCGCGCCGGAGATCCTGGTGGAGGCCGACCCCGCTCCCCCGGTCCGGGTGATCGGCACGGTGCCCGCCGTGTCGGTGACCGAGCCCGCGCCGGGCGTGCAGGTGGCCGATTTCGGGCGGAACGTCGTCGGGCGCGTCCGGCTGCGCGTGGACGCGCCGGGGCCCGTGCGGATCGTCGTGCGGCACGGGGAGGAGCTGACCGCGACCGGGCGGCTCTACACCGACAACCTGCGCACCGCGGACCAGCGTGACGAGTTCGTCCTCGACGCCGGATCACACGTCGTGGAGCCCGCCTTCACCCTGCACGGGTTCCGCTACGCGGAGGTCACCGGCTGGCCGGGCGCGCTGAGGCCGGACGACCTGGAGGCAGTGCTGCTGTCGTCCGCGCTCGCCGTCACCGGCTCGCTGACCGTGAGCGACCCCGCCGTGCGGCAGCTCGTCGCCAACATCGGCGCGTCGGCGGACGGCAACCTGGTCAGCGTGCCGACCGACTGCCCCCAGCGCGACGAGCGGACCGGCTGGACGGCCGACATCTCGGTGTTCGGCTCGACGCTCAGCTTCCTGCGGCACACGCAGGCGTTCCTGTCCGGCTGGGTGACGACGCTGATCGACGGGCAGCGGGCCGACGGCGCCGTCCCGCACGTCGCGCCGGTGCTGCCCGAGTACGGCTACGACTCCCCCGTCTGGTCCGACGCGCTGGTCGAGGTGCCGTGGCTGCTGTGGCGGCGCTACGGCGACGACCGCACGTTGCGCCGCGCGTACGACCCGATGCGGCGCTGGGCCGCCTACTGCCTGGCGCAGTCCGACGACGGCCTGCGTCCGGGCCGGGCGCTGGGCGACTGGCTGGCCCCCGGCACGGTGGAGACGCCCAGGAGCCTCATCGCCACCGCCGCGCTGGCCCGCAGCCTCCGCCTGATCGCGCACGCGGCCGCCGTGCTCGGCGAGCCGCACGGCCCCGAGTACGACGAGGCCGCCGCCCGCGTGTCGGACGCCTTCCGGCTGGCCTTCCTCGACGGCCCGAGGCTGCGCACCGAGACGCAGACCGGCTACGCCGTCGCCCTGGCCTGGGATCTCGTCCGGCCTGAGGACCGCGCCGGGTCGGCTCGGGCGCTGGCCGACCTGGTCCGCGCCGACGGGCACCGGCTCATGACGGGCTTCGTCGGCACCCCCCTGCTGCTGCCCGTGTTGTCGGAGACCGGCCACCACGACCTGGCGTGCCGGATCTTCAACCAGGAGGGTTACCCGTCGTGGCGCTACCAGCTCCGCGCCGGGGCGACGACCATGTGGGAACGCTGGGACGCCTGGCACCACCGGCACGGCCTGCAGACGCCGGCCATGAACTCCTTCAACCACTACGCCTACGGCTGCGTGGGCGACTGGCTGTTCCGGCACGTGGCCGGCCTGGGCGACGACCCGCGCGGGACGGGCGGCGGGTTCGGCGAGCTGCTGCTGCGTCCGGGCCCCGTGCCGCTGCTGCGGCAGGCGCACGCCCGGTACGCGAGCGCGTCGGGGGCCGTCGAGTCGGGCTGGCGGGCCGGGCCCGACGGGGTCCAGTTCACCTTCGCCGTCCCGGAGGGCGTGACCGCCCGCGCGGTGCTGCCCGTACGCGGCGCCTGGGACGGGATGACCGTCAACGGCACCTTCCTCATGGGCCTGGGCGAGCAACTGCCGACCACCAGGCTGGCCGACGGCGGCTGCGCCCTCGACCTGCCGCCGGGCCGCTGGTCGTTCACCGCCCCCGCCGCCGCCACCGCCCACCTGCTCCAGGAGTGGGACGACCTGGGCCGGTGAGCCGGGGGGCCGGGCGCCTCCGCGCGCCCGGCGCTCAGTCGGGGACGGAGTCGGTGACAGAACCGGAGCCGCGCTCGGCGCGGCGGGCTGTGAGGCGGTCCGCGGTCGGCCAGCGCACGGCGTGGGCCCAGCCCGCCCGCTCGAACCAGCGGATCAGCCGCGCGCTGGGGTCGAGCTGGCCCTTGAGCACGCCGTGCCGGGCGCAGGTGGGGTCGACGTGGTGCCAGTTGTGCCAGCCCTCGCCGAGCGTCAGCATCGCCACCCACCACACGTTGGACGACCGGTCCCTGGTGCGGAACGGGCGGTCGCCGAAGGTGTGGGCGATCGAGTTCACCGACCAGGTGACGTGGTGCACGACGGCGTAGCGGACCAGGCCGCCCCACAGCAGCCCGCTCCACGCCCCCGCCCACGACATCGACCAGAGCCCGCCGGCGGCGGCCGGAAGCGCGAACGACAGCAGCACGACCGCCGGGTAGGCGGCGTCGAAGCGGCGCACGTCCGGGTCGGCCAGCAGGTCGGGCACCCAGTGCCGGCGGCTGGAGCGCTTGCGGGCCGTGTAGAACCAGCCGATGTGGGCGTGCAGCATGCCGCGCAGCAGGGCCGGGCCGCTGTCGCCGTAGCGCCACGGCGAGTGCGGGTCGCCCTCGCGGTCGGCGTACTTGTGGTGGCGGCGGTGCTCGGCGGCCCACAGCGTGAGGGGGCCCTCGACGGCCATGCCGCCGGCCAGCATGAGCGCGATCCGCAGCGCCCGGCTGGCCCTGAAGGCGCGGTGGGTGAACAGGCGGTGGTAGCCGATGGCGATGCCGAAGATGCTCACCAGGTACATCACGACCGCGATGGCCAGGTCGCGCGGGCCGATGCCCCAGCCCCAGGCCGCCGGCACCGCGAGGGCCAGCAGCAGCGCGGGCAGGACGACCAGGACGACCAGATAGGCGGTGCGGCGGCCGGTGGTGACCGTCACCGTCTCCGCCGTGCCCGGCTGCGGCAGGGGTGACGTCACGTTTCCTCCCATGAGCGGTACGGGTCGATCAGGCTCCTTATTCAATGACCAGGCCCATGGACTGCGGCAATGTCCTGACAGTGACGGAGTCATTACCGTGAGGCACCAAAACAATGCACTCGGTTGTCATGAAGAAAGGCTGTGACGCCTCCCTAGATTGTGATTGCGCAAAGTGATCATCCCTGTGCGCTCCGATATCAGGCGGAAGGTCCACGAATGGGTGCTGTCGATCAGGCGACCACGGGCGGCTATCTGGAGAGGTACGACCAGGCGCTGGCCAAAGACCCGATATCGGCGTTCGGCCTGGTCCGGGAGTGGATGCGGACCGACTGGCGGAACCTGTTCGCCGAGCTGCGCGAGCGGCGTCCGATCTTCGTCACCCCGGCCTTCACGGTCGTGACCCGCTTCGCCGACGTGGCCGAGGTGCTCGCCCACGAGCAGGTCTTCTCCGTACGCGCCTTCGGTCCCCGCCTCGACGCCGCGCTGGGCGCCCCGTTCATGCTGGGCCGGGACGCCACGCCGATGAACTGGCGGGAGAAGGGCCTGATGCAGCTCATGCTCGCCCCGCAGGACGCGGCCGGCGTGCGCGAGCTGACCGGCCGCCTGGCCGACGAGCTGCTCGACGCCGCCGAGCCGGGCGGGCGCCTGGAGGCGGTCGAAGGGCTGTTCCGCCCGGTCGCCCTCGGCGTGTGCGCGCGGTACTTCGGCGTTCCCGGCCCCGCCCCGAAGACCCTGGGCCACTGGACGCGGGCCATCGTCGCCGACGGCTTCGCCAACTTCCTCGGCGACCCCGAGCTCCAGGCGGCCTCCGTCAAGGCGGGCGCCGAGCTGGTCGGATACCTGCGCGACCTGCTCGCCGAGCACCGGGCCGCGCTGCGCGCCGGGCGCGACCTGCCCGACGACGTCTTCGCCCGCCTGGTGCGGGCGTCCCTGCCCGGCGTCTCCGACGACCGCATCGTGATCAACATGGCCGGGCTGCCGCTGGGCTTCGTGGAGAGCGCGCCGGGGGCCATGGCCGAGGCGGTCGAGCAGCTCCTGCTGCGCCCGCGGGAGCTGGCCGAGGCGACGGCCGCCGCCGGCGATCCCGAGCGGTTCGACCCCTACGTCTGGGAGGCGCTGCGGTTCAGCCCGTTCTTCAAGCTGCTTCCCCGGCTGTGCGAGCGCGACCACGTGCTGGCCGCCGGCACGCCGCGCAGCACGGTGATCCCGGCGGGCACGTTCGTGCTGGCGGCGCCGGCCTCGGCCATGTTCGACGCGGCCGTGGTGCCGGAGCCCGGCGAGTTCCGCCTCGACCGTCCCCGTCACCATCGGCTGTTCTTCGGCTCCGGTCATCACGCCTGCCTCGGCGTGCACGTGGCCGGGGTGGTGATCGCCGAGACCGTGCGCCGGCTGCTGCTGCGTCCGGGCGTGCGGCTGCTGCCGCCGCCGGAAGGCCGGGTGGAGCGGTCGCTCGGGATCTTCCCCGACGCCTTCGCGCTCGGGCTCGGCGCCGGCGTGCGGGAAGGCTGACGATGGCGGCGAGCCGAGCACGCAGCATCGCCACGGACGGCCTGTCCAACCGCCTGCGGTTCCTGGCCCTGACCCACGGCCGGGCCCTCTGGGACCTGCTGCAGAGCAGCCGCCCGGTGCGGCGCCGGATCAACGCCTCGCTGATCGACCACGCGATCCGCGAGATGCCGCCGCGCCCCGAGCCGCTGAGCACCATGGCCGACTACACCTCGTGGGCCTCCCTGACCGACCGCACCTACAGCGGCAGGCACCTGCCTCCGGTCGCCGTCCCCGAAGAGCGGCTGCCCACGCCGGAAAGAGCCGCCGACCTGTTCGCCCGCGGCGAGTCCATGATCCCGTGCCCGCGCTCCACGGTGCTGTTCGCGTACTTCGCCCAGTGGTTCACCGATGGCTTCCTGCGCGGCGACGTCAACGTCCCGCGCGACCCGCGCAAGAACAGCTCCAACCACCACATCGACCTCAACCAGGTCTACGGCCTCGACGAGGCGGCGACGGCCGCGCTGCGCGCCTTCGACGGCGGGCTGCTCAAGAGCCAGTCGCTCGGCGGCGGCGAGTTCCCGCCCTACCTGTGCGAGAACGGCAAGATCAAGCCGGAGTTCGCCCCGCTGCGCGTCATCCGCTTCGACACGCTCTCCGACGCCCAGCGCGACACGCTGTTCGCCACCGGCAGCGACCGGGGCAACGGCCAGATCGGCTTCACCATGCTCACGGTGCTGTTCCTGCGCGAGCACAACCGGGTGGCGCGGCTGCTGGCCCGGGAGAACCCGCGCTGGGACGACGAACGGCTGTTCCAGACCGCCCGCAACGTCCTCATCGTGCTGCTGATCAAGCTGGTCGTCGAGGAGTACATCAACCACATCACCCCCTACCACTTCCGGTTCGCCCTCGACCCGTGGCTGGCGACGCGGCTCGACCGCGCGGCCTGGCACCGGCAGAACTGGGCCTCCGTGGAGTTCAACCTCGTCTACCGCTGGCACAGCCTGGTCCCGTCCCGGCTGTCGGTGGCCGGGCGGGAGCTGCCGATGGCCGAGACCTTCTTCGCCGGCTCGCTGATCCCCGGGCCCGGTCTCGGGCGGCTGTTCGAGGACGCCTCCCGCCAGCGCGCCGGCCGCATCGGCCTGTTCAACACCGACCCGGTGCTGCGTGAGATCGACGTGGCCAGCCTGGCCGACTCCCGGGCGCTCGGCCTGGCGCCGTACAACGGCTACCGCGAGCACTGCCGCTTCCCCCGGGTGCGCGCCTTCGAGCAGATCACCGGCGACCGGCGGGTCAGCGGCGCGCTGCGCGACCTCTACCGCGACGTCGACGACGTCGACCTGTACGTCGGGCTGTTCGCCGAGGAGCCCGGCTCCCCCGACGCGATCCTGCCGCCGCTGCTGACCAAGATCATCGCCATCGACGCCTTCTCCCAGGCGCTCACCAACCCGCTGCTGGCGCCGCGGATCTTCAACGCCGCCACGTTCTCCCCCCAGGGCCTGCGCGTCATCGCGGCCACGCGCACGCTCGCGGACGTGCTGCGCCGCAACACGCCCGAGGACCCGGCCCCCCGCTTCGTCAGCATGTCCCGGCGGGCCCGGCCGTGACCGGCGGCGACGACCCGGCCGCCGGGCCCCTGCGCGCCCTGGCCCGGGAGCTGGTGGACATCGCGGTCACGATCCACGGCGCGGCCTCGCACGCCACGGCCGCGCTGACCGACGACGCGCTGCTGCGCGCCGTGCCGCGCGCCCCCTCGGCGGCCCGGCCCGCCTACCGCGCGCTGCTGCGGGCCACGACGAACGGCCGCGGCCTCGGCTGCTCGTTCGCCGGCGGCCGGCTGGCGACCGCGGCCGCCAAGGCCGGCGCCATGCTGGGGGCCGAGAGCCTGGCCGTGCGGGTGCTGGCCACGTCGTTGCGGCTGCGCGTGGCGGCGGTGGCGGTCGCCCATCCCGAGCTGACCGACGATCCCATGCTCGCCCGGCTCATCGAGGCGGCCGCCGCCGACCGCGACGTGGAGGCCGTGCGGGCCCTGCGCGCCCTGCTCAAGGACCGTGGCGCGGTGCGCGCGCTGAGCCAGCTCGCGCCGGTCTTCGGCGAGGTCCTGGCGCTGCGCGCGCTGCTGGACGAGAACCCGCTCAACGACGCCGCCGCCTGGCTCATCGCGACGGGACGGGGCTTCGCCACCGCCGATCCGCTCCTCGGCGTGAGCAACAGGGCGATCGCCGTCCTCGACGTCGGGGACGGCGCCGCGCGCCGGGTCGAGCTGAGCGCGGCCGAGTCCGCCCGGCTGTGCGCGCAAGGGTCGCTGCTCGGCTTCCTGTCCAACATCAGCACGATCGGCACCACCGGCCGGGCCCTCCTCCAGAGCGTCGAGGGCCCGGACGGCGTGATCCGCCACGTCCTGCACGCGCCGGGCATGCGGCTCGGGCGTCCCGACGGCGAGTCGCCCCAGGACCTGCTGGGCGCGTTCAGCAGCGCCGTCCTGGCCGCCAGCCCCTACAGCCGCGCCCTGGCACAGGCCGTCGCCGACTACGGGCCGCCGCCGGGCGCCGAACTGGCGCTCGTCGGGCACAGCGCGGGCGGGGCGGCGATCATGAACCTGGCCCAGGACCCCGGCTTCTGCGCCCGGCACACGGTCACGCACGCCGTGGCCGTCGGCTCGCCCGTCGACTTCAAACGCCCCGCCGACCCGCGCACCTGGGTGGCCAGCGTCACCAACCAGCACGACATCATCCCCACCCTCGACGGGCAGGGCGCCGGCACCTGCTTCGACCTGCACCCCGGCTGGTACGTGGTGGACTACAGCGACTCCACCCACATGTTCCCGCAATGCCACAGCGTCGAGCGCTACCTCGCCAACCTCACCGACGACCTGCCCGAGGCCCGCGACCACATCGAGCAGCGGCTCGCCCCGTACCGGGGGCGGGTCGTGCGCTCGCAGGCGTACCTGCTGTTCGACCGTCCGCCCGGCCCGGAGCGGTCGCCCTTCCCGGCCGTGCCGGTCGGCGGGCCCGAGGGGGGCGTCGGGCTGCCGATCAGGGGCCGCGCCGGCGAGGCGCTCACGGCCTGCTTCGCCGTCAGCCCGGCGGCGGTGGCGGGGCTGCTGGAGGGCACGGGGCTCGGTCCCGTCGTACGGGTGGCGGGGCGGGCGCTGGTCGTCGTGCACGCCGCCCGGAACCTGCGCACCGGCGTGGGCGACTACGCGGAGTTGCAGGTCGGCGTCGTCGTGCCGGGGCCGTTCCGACCGCCATGGCGGGGCCTGCGTCTCCTTCCCGACCTGCTGCGGGGCGCGGACGTGCGCCGCTGCGGCGTCTTCCTCGTCGGCTCGGCGGTCGACAGCGCGGTCGTCCAGGGCCTGGGGGCGCGGCTGTGGGGCGGCGAGACCGGCCTGACGGCTCTGGAGCTGCGGCTCGGCCCGCGGTCCGCGCACCTCGCCGCCGACCGGATCCTCACGCTGCGCGGGCGGCTCGGCCCCGGCCTGCCGCTGCCCGATCCCGGCCTGGTCGGCTACGCCCGGGAGGCCGGCGCGGTGCTGCGGTCCCACGTCCGCGCCCGCGGGCGGGCCCGGCTGCACGCGGCGCCGTCGCTGCGGCTGGCCGTCGAGCCGGGGTCGGCCCACCCGCTGGCCGATCGGCTGCGCGAGCTGGGCCTCGACGGCGCCCGCCCGCTGCTGTGCCTGTCGGCCACCACCCGCCGGACGCTCCGGGACGCCGCCGTCCCGGTGCCGACGGGCTGACGGAGGAGCCATGTCCGCCCCGATCGCGGCGATCGTCGCGCACGCCGAAGTCCTGCGCGCGGACGCCCGCGCCCTCGCCGCCTGCGCCGAGCGGCTGCGCGCCGTCGAGGCAGGTCTGAAGGCGGGCGACGGGACGCCTGCCTGGTTGCGCGCGGCGGTGACCGCCCATCTGGCGGCGTGCCTGACCGCCGCCGCCGACCTGGAGGCCGCCGCCCGCCACCTGCTCCGCTACGCGGCCGAGGCGGGCGCCGAGCGGACGGGGGCCGCCCGCACCGAGCGGCCCGGTCGCGACGGGCCCGGCCGGTAGCGGCGCGGGGTCAGCCGTCGGCCCGCGGCTCCGGCTGCCCTCCCGGCTCGGGCGGGGCCGCCGCCCGCTCGCGCGCGGCCCGGCCTTCGGCGGCCTTGGCCCGCGCTTCGGCGCGCACCAGGTGGACGACGCCGACGATGAAGGCTCCGCCGACCACCACGGGGGGCGCGAGAGCGGCCACGATCTCGTACACAGGGCACCTCTTTCCGGGCGTGCCGCCCAGGATATCGTCGCCGTCCGCCGGGCCCGCGAAGCCCGCCGTCACCACGTCGCCGGCCTCCGCCAGCGCCGCGCGCATGGCTTCGGCGACGAAGGCGTCCTTGTCCGCGGTGGCCTTGTAGAGGTGGGCCCGGCCGACCCGCTCGCGGGCGACCATGCCCTTGTTCGCCAGGCGCATCAGCACGGTCAGGACCGTCGTGACGGCGGGCTCGGAGGGCAGGCCGGCCGCGAGGTCGTGGGCGAACAGGCCCTGGGGATGCCGCCACAGGGCTTCCATGACCGACCGTTCGAGATTGCCGAGTCTCATCCGCGCCCCCTCCCGGGTTCCACCCGAGGGAGAAGGCTACCGCCGGGAGTCACCGGCTGATCCGGGCGGTCTCGGCGGGAGGCGGGCGGGCCGATGAGTTTCGCGGGCGCGGCGGGTCTGTCCCCGTGCATCGCAAGCAGCGACCGATCAGTGAGGGACCATGAGCGCGAACGCACTACCGCCCGTCGTCGACGCCGAGACCTGGCGGCTCCGGCTCGACGAGCTGCGGGCCAGGGAGAAGGCCGCCACCCGCGAGCTCGACGCCATCGCCGCCCAGCGCCGTCGCCTGCCGATGGTGCGGATGCCCGACTACGTCCTGGAGGGCGAGGACGGGCCGATCCGGCTGGCCGACGTCTTCGCGGGCAGGCGGCAGCTGATCGTCTACAACCACATGTGGTTCCCCGGCAAGGAGTGGCAGTGCCCGGGGTGCACGGGGTTCACCGCGCAGTTCACCCGCCTGGAGTTCCTGGACGACTACGACGCGCGGTTCGTCGTCGTCACCCAGGGCCCGATCGACGAGGCCCTGGCCTACAGGCGGCGGGTCGGCAACCGGATGCCCTGGTACTCGACGGCCGGCAGCCCGTTCGGGGCCGACGTCGGCGCGCCGCCCGGCGCGGGCTTCGCCGTGAACGTGTTCCTGCGCGACGGCGACGCGGTGTACCGCACCTGGCACACCGACGGCCGGGGCACCGAGCAGCTCACGCACACCTTCGCGCTGATCGACCTGCTGCCGTACGGGCGGCAGGAGGAGTGGCAGGACTCCCCCGACGGCTGGCCGCGCTCGCCGGCCTACAGCCGCTGGCCCTCCTCCCAGGAGATCGCCCGCCGCTACGGGCCGGACGATCAGGTTTAGCGATCTTCCTGCATGTCAGGGGGAAGGACATGACGGACGACTTACAGCCCATGCCCGATGACTGGACGAGAGCACTGGCCGTCGTGGCCCACCCCGACGACATGGAGTTCGGCAGCGCCGGCGCCGTGGCCGCCTGGACCGGGGCCGGCAAGCAGGTCGGCTACCTCCTGCTCACCCGCGGCGAGGCGGGCATCGACTCGATGCCGCCGGACCAGGCGCGCAAGGTGCGGGAGGAGGAGCAGCGGGCGAGCGCCGCCATCGTCGGCGTCTCGTCGGTGGAGTTCCTCGACCATCCCGACGGCGGGATCGAGCACTCACCCCGGCTCCGGCACGACCTGGTGGCGGCGCTGCGCCGGCACCGGCCCGAGCTGGTGATCACCTTCAACCACCACGACTTCACCTTCACCGGGAAGTGGAACAGCCCCGACCACCGCGTCACCGGCCGGGCCGTGCTGGACGCGGTCCTCGACGCGGGCAACCGCTGGATCCTGCCCGACGCCGGCGCCGAGCCGTGGGGCGGCGTCAAGTACGTGGCCATCGCCGGTTCCGTCCACCCGACGCACGCGGTGGACGTGACCGGATACCTGGACGCGGCGCTGGCCTCGGTCGAGGCGCACGCGGCGTACCTGTCGGCGCTGGGGGTGCCGCCGGGCGGGGCCCGGGTGCCGCTGGAGGGGTTCGTGAACGCCGCGGGGCAGCGGTTCGGCGGCCGGCCGGCGGTGCCGTTCGAGCTGATCTCCTGCTGAACGCCGCCCGGCCCGGCCCGCCGCGCGCGGACCGGGCCGGGGGCGGCTCGCCGGCCGTCAGTTGACCTCGTCGACGTACTCGGCCAGGCGTTCCTCGTCCACGACCAGGAACGGGTCCGAGGTGGGCAGGACCAGGCCGGCGTCCTTGAATCGCTTGAGGAAGAATCCGACGCGCGAGCGGGTGGTGCCGACCATGCCGGAGAGTTCTTCCTGGGTGATGCGTTCCTCGATGGCCCGCACATTCGGGGCACGGCGCTTACCGATCTTTCTCGATAAGCGCAGGAGAACGGAGGCCAGGCGCTGCTCGCTGTCCATCGTGACCATTGTCGCGATCACTTCCTGCTGTTCCCGCAGGCGTAGTGCGAGATAGTCGATGAATCCGTCCATGAGTTCGTTCTCGGCCATGGCGGCGCGGAAGCGGGCGGCCGGGATGCGGCGCACCCAGGTGGTCCGCATGGCGGTGGCCGTCTCGTTGCGCTCGGCTCCGAGCAGGGAGGACTCACCGAAGATGTCGCCGGCGGTGAAGATCGAGAGCAGGCATTCCTTGCCGCAGCGCGCGTACATCTGGGTCTTGATCTGGCCGCTCTCGATCACGTAGATGTTGCTGTCGCGCTGGCCGCAGTTGTAGATGTTGGCGCGTCTCGGCACCCGGATCGAGCAGGCGCCCGACGTTTCCTGGGAGATGAAGGAGCGGAGCCCGGCTCTCAGTTGCGCAGCGTCCGATGACTTCATTTACCCCGCCCCTCGGAATTCATTTCATGTCGTCGTTGCCCCTACCCATCAATCGACTGATTAACAAGCTGCCCCACAATTCTCTGAAATGTCCGAAGAATTGCCTGGAAGCGGATTTCGGCCGTTATCGGGCCGCTGCGGAGTCAATAAAGTCCCGGGCCATATCCATCAACTCCGGGTCACCTTTGAACAGCGATATGTGGTCGCCGTGCGCCCGCAGATGCAGGACGGCGTCCGGCAGCGCCGCCGCCACGGCCTTCGACCCCGCCGGGTGGGCGGTCTCGTCGTCATGACTGGAGACCACCAGGACGGGCCGGTCGATCCCGGCCAGCCAGGGGCTCACGTCCGTCGTCATGATCTCGCCGTTCAGGCGGCAGTAGCGGTGCAGCAGCTCGGGCGTCGCGTACGGGTAGACCACCAGGTGGGCCAGGTCGGGCGGCACCGAGGAGAGCATCGTCTGGCAGAGCACGGGATGGATGGCGGCGGCCCGGTCGGGGCCGGTCGCGGCCATCTCCATGAGCCCCACCAGGTTCTGCTGGTGGTGGGTCCGGTCGGCGCCCTTCACGGCGGCGAAGTCGCCGTGCCACAGGCTGAGCGAATCGACCCGATCGGGGTGGAGATGCGCGGCGGCCAGGCCGATGACGGCTCCGCCGCACAGGCACATCAGGTGCGCGCGCCGGACGCCGAAATGGTCCATGACCGCGAAGAGGTCGCCGGCCTGGGCCGTCACCCCCACGTCCGGCTCCGCCGGGGGGGCCTGCCCGAACAACCCCCGGGTCTCCCAGGTCAGGACGTGATGGGTGCGGGACAGGAACCGCATCCACTGCTCGCACAGGCGGGCCGGCATGCCGCAGGCGGCCACGATCACGACGGCCGGGGACCGCGGGTCGCCGGCCGCGTAGGCGGGCAGCGGCGGGCCTCCGTCCGCCGGCACGACCTCCTCGCGCGTGCACAGCCCCTCGAAGCCGTCCCGCGCCGCGGCGTCCACGACCTCGTCCACGACGGCCGGCGACAGGTCCTCGCCCATGCCGTCGCGGAGCGCGATATGGTCGCTGACCAGGCGTTCGAAGGTGTCGAGCGAGTCGTGGTCGGTCAGGGCGAACTCCGGTGCGCCCAGCCGTCGGGTCACACGGCCCAGGAGGGAGGCGAGGCCGGGCGGGCCGGCCAGGCGCACCGGATGCCGCAGGACGTCCACCAGGGGCCGCGCGTCCTGCACGGCCCGGGTCAGACGTCTCAGTTCGGCGGCCACGAGATGATCACCGCATTCCGTGGGTGGCGGGAGGACGCGCGGGTCGCCGCGCGCCGTGGGCGGGGAGAGGTCACGGCGGGCCTCACCGGGTGGTGAAGGGGTGGCCGGTGGTGGTGGCCGTGGCGATCCTGTTGTGCGGGTTGGTGTTCTGCCCGGTGACCAGGACGGCGCCGTACCGGTCGAGGCTGACCCGGCCGCCGTACTCCTCGATCTCGTCGGTGTCGGGGTAGACGTCCACCTTGGTCGGGACGTACCGGGCCGCGAACCCCAGGCGCATCTCGTCGGTCAGGCCCCGGTGCGGCAGCGAGGCGTGCATGAGCGTCGACCAGAACAGGATGGCCTCGCCCGGCCTCATCACCATGGAGACGGCCTGGGACTCGTCGGGCTTCCAGTCGGGGTCGATCTGCAGGTCGCGGTAGTCGTAGCCGAAGAAGCCGCGCCGGACGCCGTCCTTGTCCTCCTGGTTGATCTTGTTGGGGTCGTAGTGCATGCGCTTGGTCTCGTCGTAGAACATCGTCTCGTGGGTGCCGGGGATGAACTGCAGGCACCCGGTGTCCTCGTTCGCCTCGGTGAAGGCGGTCCAGACGGTGATCGTGCCGCCGAACTCCTCCGCCTCCGGCCAGACGATCTGCGGCTTGCCGGAGGCGTTGGCGAAGGTGTCGGCCTGGTGCCAGTCGGTGCCCTCGTCCCCGGGGTACTTGGGGAAGAACTCGGTGCGCCAGCAGAGCACGTCAGGGCCGAGCACGCTGACCACGCGGTCCACGATCTGCGGCCGGCTGATGTGGTCGGCCAGGAAGGCCGAGTCCAGGTGCCGGTCGTAGTTGGAGATGTTGGTGTTGCCGGAGGCGGCGTCGTCGCGGTAGACGGCGTTGCTGCGGTCCATGAGACGCATGCGCTCGCGCCGCCAGTTCTGGCGCATCTCGTCGATCTCGTAGACCTTGAACGGGCCGAAGTAGCCCTGGGTGTGGAAGCTCTTCAGCTCCTCGGGGGTCATCGAGTACTCGCCCCGGACGGTGGTCTCGTGCATGGGTCTATCCCCTCACGGTCAGTCGTTCCTCGACGCAGGAGGCCAGGGCGGCGACCGACGCCTCCTCCTCCAGTTCGCGTCCCGTCAGCTCCAGCCCGAAGCGCTCGTTCACCTGGGCGATGATGCGGGTCATCGCCAGCGAGGTCGCGCCCAGGTCGAACAGGTCCACCCGGGGTGGCACCTCGTCGCGTTCGAGCACGTCCTCGGCGATGCGCTGCACGACCTTGGCGGCCGACGATGCCTGCGCGGACCTGGCCAGAGCGGCGCGGTCCGCCTTTCCCTGCGGCGTCATGGGGATCTCCGACACGATGTGGTAGGTGGACGGGCGGGCGTGCGCCGGCAGCCGGCTCGCGGCCCGCTCGGTGAGCTGGTCGATCAGGTCCGGCCCCGGATCGCCGTCCGGCACGACGAAGGCCAGCAGCCGCACGTCGCCCTCGCCGTAGTCGCGGTGGGCCACCACCGCGTGGGCGACCCCCGGATGGCCGAGGAGGCACAGCTCGATCTCCCTGGGCTCCAGGCGGAACCCGCGGACCTTGATCTGGTCGTCGGACCGCCCGAGGTAGGCGTACTCGCCGCCGGGCAGGCGGGTGACGACGTCGCCGGAGTCGTAGCGGCGCCCGCCGTCCGGCGCGACCCTGAACCGCTCGGCGGTCAGCTCGGGCCGGTCGAGGTAGCCGCGGGCCAGCCCGGGGCCCGAGACGTGCAGGTTCCCGGTGACGGCCGGGCGGCCGTGCTCGTCGAGCACGTCGAGGCGCAGGTCCGGGATGGGCACGCCGATCGGGCTCAGCTCCGGGTGGCCGAGGTCGGCCGCGCGGATGCGGCGGTAGGTCACGTGGACGGTGGTCTCGGTGATGCCGTACATGTTGACGAGCTGCGGGTGCTCGTCGCCGTAGCGGTCGATCCACGGGGCCAGCAGCTCGACGTCCAGCCGCTCGCCGCCGAAGACGATCCGGCGCAGCCGGTACGGCGACGGCTCCTCCTGCCGGGCGTCGGCCGCCACCAGGTGCCGGAACGCGGAGGGCGTCTGGTTGAGCACGGTGACGCCCTCCGCCACCAGCAGCCGGCGCAGCGACTCCGGCGACCTGGCCACCTCGGCCGGGACGATCACCAGCCGGCCGCCGTACAGCAGCGCGCCCCACAGCTCCCACACCGAGAAGTCGAAGCTGACGGAGTGGAAGAGCGTCCAGACGTCGTCGTCGCCGAAGCCGAACCACTGCTCGGTCCGCTCCAGCAGGCGCACGACGTTGCGGTGCTCGACCAGCACCCCCTTGGGCGCGCCGGTCGAGCCGGAGGTGTAGATGACGTAGGCCAGGTCCTCGTCGCGGGCCGTGGCCGCGGGGCGTCCCTCGGGCGGCTCGGCGTCGGCGAGCACGACCTGGCCGGGCAGCACGCCGTCCAGCCGGGCGGCCACGTCCGACGTGGTGACGACGGTGCCGACCCCGCTGTCCTCCAGCAGGTACGCGATCCGCCCCGCCGGGTAGCCGGGGTCGATCGGCACGTACGCGCCGCCCGCCTTGAGTATCGCGAGCAGCCCGGCCACCAGGTCGATGCCGCGGTCCGCGCACAGCCCCACCAGCACGCCGGGGCCGGTCCCCGCGGCCTGCAGCAGGCAGGCCAGCCGGTCGGCCCGGGCGTCCAGGTCTCCGTAGGTGATCTCCTCGGCGCCGCAGGTCACGGCGATCCGGTCGGGGGCCTTCGCGGCGCGCTCGGCGAAGATCTCGTGCAGGCAGCGGCCGGTCATGTCGCGTACATCCCCCAGTGGTGCGGGGTGAGCCCGGTGTCGGTCATGCTGCCGGGCACGAACATCCTGGCCCAGGTGCCGCCGCCGCGCTCGGGCGCGATGCGCTGCTGGAAGTACAGGTCCCGCACCTTCTCGTCCTTCACGTGCAGCGCCAGGACCTTGTAGTAGGTGCTCAGCGACTTCATGTGGATCAGCCAGTGGATGCGGTCGGCCGCGCCGAAGGCCTCCTCGTAGACGAAAACGGTGGCCTCGCCGGGCAGGTTCTCGTTGATGGACTCGGCGGCCTCGCGGGCGAACGTGCGTCCCTCGGACCGGAAGTCGTAGTCGAGCTGGGCGGTGCGGTGCAGCAGCAGGCCGCAGTTGCCCGAGTGGACGAGCTGCTCGTAGGGCTGCGGCACCTGCTCGCGGGCGCCCGGCAGGCCGGTGATCTCACCCTGTTCCAGGTAGACCTTGGACTGCTTCTCGCGCTCGCCGTCTACCGCGGTGCCGTACATGCCCCAGAACTGCGGCAGCAGCACGGTCTCGGTCATGCTGCCGTCGACGAAGATCTCGTCCCAGCCGCTTTCGGCGGTGTTGTCGCGGTACTCGCCGTCGGAGGTGCCCATGTGCACCATCTGCTCGTAGGCGTGCAGCGAGCTGAGGTGGATCAGCCAGTGCAGCCGGTCCTTGGTCCCGAACGTCTCCTCGTACAGGAAGACGCTGGCGACTCCCACCTGCTTGGCGGTCACCATCTCGGCCATCATCCGGGCGAACTTGCGCCCCTTGGCGTGGGAGCCGTTCCTGACCTGCGCGGTCCGCTCGACGATCACGCCGGCCGTGGCCGAGTTGATCAGATCCGCCGCGGGCACCGAGGTCTGCTGCTCGGCCGGCGGGATGACGGGATTCGGGTTGGTCATCGTTCCACTCCGTCTGTCGGCTTGTTCGTCACGCTAATGAGGGGCCGCCGTGCTGCCTGCTCAAAAGTGAGCAGGGGTCTCACAGCGGGATGTTGGTGTGGTCGCCGCGCAGCGGCACGGCCTTGAGCAGGGCCTCGGCGAGCCGCCGCCGGGTGCCGGCGGGCTCGATCACCTCGTCCACGACGCCGATCTCGACGGCCTTGCCGACGCCGCCGGCCTCGCGCTCGTGCTCGGCGACGAGCCGGCGGCGCAGCTCCTCGCGCCCGTCCCGCGGGCCGTCGCGCAGCTTCCTGCGGTGCAGGATGTCCACGGCGGCCTCGGCGCCCATGACGGCCACCTCGGCGGTGGGCCAGGCGTAGACCGCGGAGGCGCCCAGGGCGCGGGAGTTCATGGCGACGTACGCGCCGCCGTAGGACTTGCGCAGCACGAGCGTCACCCGGGGCACGACGGCCTCGGCGAAGGCGTGCAGCAGCTTGGCGCCGCGCCGGACCACGCCGTCCCACTCCTGCCGGACGCCGGGCAGGTAGCCGGGGACGTCCACGAGCACGACGAGCGGCACGCCGAGCGAGTCGCACATGCGGACGAACCGCGCGGCCTTCTCGGCCGCCGCCGCGTCGAGGCAGCCCCCCTTGCGCAGCGGGTTGTTGGCGATGACGCCGACGGTCCTGCCGGTCAGCCGGCCGAGCGTGGTGACGAGGTTGGGCGCCCACTTCGGGTGCAGCTCCTCGCCGGGGCCGTCGAGCAGCCGGGCGACGACGGGGTGCACGTCGTAGGCGCGCCTGGCGCGGTCGGGGAGCAGGCCGCCGAGCTCGGGGTCGTCGCGGGCCTCCCAGGGGCGCAGCTCGCCCTGGCCGCCGAGCAGGGTGGTGATCCGGCGGGCGGCGGCGATGGCGCCCTCGTCGTCCGGGGCGGTGAGGTGGGCCAGGCCGCTGCGCCTGCTGTGCGGGTCGGGGCCGCCGAGCCGTTCCATGTCGACGTCCTCGCCGGTGACCTTGCGGACGACGTCCGGGCCGGTGACGAAGACGCGCCCGCTCTCGCTCATGATCACCACGTCGGTGAGCGCCGGGCCGTAGGCCGCGCCGCCGGCGGCCGGGCCGAGCACGACGGAGATCTGCGGGACGGCGCCGGAGGCCCGGACCATCGCGGCGAACACCTGGCCCACGCCGTCGAGCGCGGTGACGCCCTCGCCCAGCCGGGCGCCGCCGGAGTGCCACAGCCCGACGACGGGCGCCCGCTCCCGGACGCCGAGGTCGATGGCCCGGACGATGCGGGCGCAGCCCTCGGCGCCCATCGCGCCGCCCATCCGGCCGGGGTCGGTGGCGTAGGCGACGGCCGGTCCGCCGCCGATGCCGCCTCGGGCGGCGAGCACGCCGCAGCCGTCGTCGCCGGGCAGCGGCCGGACGGTCCCGGGGTCGAAGAGCGCGCGGACCCGGTCCCGCGGGTCGCGGTTCATCCCCAGGTCACCGGGAGGGCGTGCACGCCGTACACGAACATGTCGGAGCGGAAGGGCACCTGGTCCAGCGGCACCGCGAGGCGCAGGCCCGGGAGCCGGGCGAACAGCGTGGACCAGGCGATCTCCAGCTGGGCGCGGGCCAGGAGCTGGCCCATGCACTGGTGGATGCCGAAGCCGAAGGACAGGTGCTCCTGCCGCTCGGCCAGGTCGCCGAAGCGGCCGAAGTCCAGCCGGTCCGGGTCGTCCCACACCTCCTCGTCGCGGTTGGCCGCGGCCAGCACGACGACCACGCCCTCGCCCTTCCTGATCAGCCGGCCGCCGACCTCGACGTCTGCGGTGGCCGCGCGGCGGGCGCCGTAGTCGATGACGGTCTGGTGGCGGATGATCTCCTCGATGGCCGCGGGCAGCGCCTCGGGGCGTTCGCGCAGCTCGGCCAGGCGTTCGGGGTTCTCCAGCAGCGCCACGGTGCCCACGCCGATCTGGTTGGCGATGGTCTCGTAGCCGGCCACCATCAGCAGCGTGGCGATGCCGACGACCTCCTCCCTGCTGACCTTGGCCGCCTCGCGGTGGGCGCCCAGGCGGCTGAGCAGGTCGTCGGCGGGCCGCTGCTCGCGCTCGGCGACCAGCCGCTCCAGGTAGTGGCGAAGGTCCTCGCGGACCTTCATGCGCTGCTCGGGCTCCACGTTGCGGTCGCCGATGACCTTGGTGGTCTCGTGGAAGTAGTCGCGGTCCTCGTACGGCACCCCGAGCAGCTCGGTGATGACCTGGGACGGCAGCGGCAGGGCCAGCGTCTGGACCAGGTCGGCGGGCGGCCCTTGGGCGGCCATCTCGTCGACGAGCGTTTCGGTGATGCGCCGGATGGCCGGGCGCAGCGCGTCGACCCGCCTGCGGTTGAACTCCGGCAGCAGCAGGCGGCGCAGCCGCGAGTGGTCGGGCGGGTCCATCCTGATGAAGGTGCCCGGCCCCGGAGGCTGCGAGGTGAGCCGGGCCGGGAAGCCGGGGGTGGCGAAGTCGGAGCTGAACCGGGCGTCGCCGAGCACGGCGCGGGCGTCCTCGTACCGCGTCACCAGCCAGACGTCGCTCCCGTCGAAGTCCAGCCGGACGCGCGTGATGGGCCGCCCCGCCTGCAGGTCCCGGTACTCGGACGGCGGATCCAGCGGGCACGTCCTGGGGATGGGGTAGGAGTCCATGCCAGCAGCCTCGCCCGCGCGCCCGCCCGCGTCTGCTCAACTGTGAGCAGGCACGTGCGAACAGGCACGGCGAGCGGACATGGCGAGCGGACATGGCGAGGGCGGGGCCGTGCACGGCCCCGCCACCCGGTTCGCCGGGGTCACGCCCTCGCGGCGCGCCCCTGGTTCGGTGCGGCCTGCTTGTCCGCCTTGCCCGCCTTCGACTTGCCCATCGACATGTCGCGCAGCGGCACCTCCTTCAGGAAGAGGCTGGCCACCAGGCCGATGCCGACCGCGATGGCGCAGGCCAGGAACAGGTCGCCCAGCGCGTCGGCGAGCACCGCCGGCGCGACGCCCTCGCCGCCCTGTCCGGCGACGCCGAGCCGGGACGACATGATCGAGCCGAGGATCGCCAGCGAGACCGGCCCGGCGATCATCCGCCAGAACTGGATCTGGCTGGTTCCGACGCCCACCTGCTCCATCGGGATCGCGCTCTGCGTGACGGCCGTGGCCATCGGGAACGCGATGCCGATGCCGACGCCGATGAGCACCATGGCGACGATCGGCAGGCCCTGGCCGCTGTCGGGCCCGACCGCCGACAGGATCAGCAGCCCGGCGACGATGGCGGCCATGGCGAACACGCCGAGCAGCCGGTAGCGCGGCATGGCCGTCATCGCCTTGCCGGCGATCGGGGCCATGAGCATCAGGCCGAGCATCATCGGGATCAGCAGCGTGCCGGAGTGGGTCGCGCTCACGCCGAGCACGCCCTGGTAGAGCAGCGGCACGTAGAAGGCCGTGCCCATCATGGCGAACGCGGAGAAGAAGGCCACCACGGCCATGACCGACACCTGGTTGCTGCGGAACAGCGCGAACGGCACCAGCGGGTTCTTGGCCACCCGCGTCTCGACGAAGTAGAACGCCACCAGCAGCACGGCGCCGCCGATCAGCAGCGCCAGCACCTCGGGCGAGGTCCAGGCGTGCCGGTCGCCGGTGAGCGTGAGCCCGATCAGGATCGGGACGAGCCCGGCCACCAGCGTCACGACGCCGGCGAAGTCGATGTCGCGCCAGCTCGCGCCGCTGCGCACGAACGGGACGCCGATCAGCACGGCGGCGATGGCGAGCAGCCCGATGGGCACGTTGACGTAGAAGACCCAGCGCCAGCTCCAGTTGTCGGTGATGAACCCGCCGAGCGGCGGCCCGATCACCATGCTGAGGCCGGAGAAGCCGAAGAAGACGCCCTGCATCTGGGTGCGGCGCTCGGGCGTGTAGACGTCGGCGAGCAGCGTGAAGACGTTGGCCATCAGCACGCCGCCGAACAGCCCCGCCAGCCCTCGCGCGCCGACGAGCTGGGGCATCGTCTGGGCCGCGCCGCACAGCCACGACGCCACCAGGAAGCCCGCCAGGCCGACGAGCAGCACCGGTTTGCGGCCGAACATGTCGCCGAGCTTCCCGGCGATCGGCACGACGACGGCGGCCGCGACGGCGTAGGAGACCCCCACCCACGCGTACAGCGACAGGCCGTGCAGGTCGGCGGCGATCCGGGGCATCGCGGCCCCCACCACCGAGACGTCGATCGACGCCAGCGCCAGGGCCAGGAGTGCGCCGATGGTGGCGAACAGCTGGCCGCGCGTACTCGAACCGGTTTGGTTCATGTCATCGCCTCCCTTGTTCTTGGCAGCCGTCCCACTTCTTCGCGGACCCATGCCGACTCCAGCCCACACGAAAGCGCCCCCCGGGTCTGCTCAACACTGAGCATCCGGCGAGCGCCCGGCTTCCTACCATCGGCCGCATGACGACGAACCCGGCAGAACTGGTCAGCGCCCGTCCGGGCGATCATGTGGCACTCGTCGTGGACGGCGAGCGCGAGCTGCGGGTGGCCGACTGGACCGCCCGGTCGGAGGAGCTGGCCGCCCGGCTGGCCCCGGTCAGGACGGCGCTGCGGCACGACGACTGGATCGAGCACGCCGTCGCCGCCGTGGCCGTGCACCTGGCCGGCGGCACCGTGCTCGGGCTGCCGCCCGCGCTGCCGGAGGACGAGGTCCGCGCCCGCCTGGCCGAGTGCCGGGTGGGCCAGGTGCTGCCCGGCCCGCCGGGCGACGCGGCGGGCACGCGGGACGACGACGTCGCCGAGATCCTCTACACCTCGGGCACGACCGGCCGTCCCAAGGCCATAGCCGTCCCGGTCGCGAACCTCACCTACGGCCACGAGGGCCGCGGGAAGCTGTTCACCGGCATCGACGGCGTGCTGGCCGCCGTCCCGCTGGGCACGAACGCCGGGCACAGCGCGCTGATGACGGCGATGACCGCCCCGGCGACCACGCACGTGCTGACCGACCTCGGGCCGGAGAACGTGGCCCGCATGCTGGAGAAGCTGCGGGTGCCGATGGCGATCGTCCCGCCGTCCACCGCGACCCGGATGGTGGCGCACGGCTGGCACGAGCGGTACGACCTGTCCGGCCTGCGGGCGCTCATGCTGGGCTCGGCGCCGGTGCCGATGGCCACGGTGGCCCGGCTCATGCGGGCGCTGCCGGGCGTGCGGATCGTCATCGGCTACGGCTCGACGGAGTCGGCCCCGGCCTTCGTGCACCGCCCGGTGGAGACGCCGCCCACGCCGGAGGACGAGGGGCTGCTGGGCCGCCCGAGCGCGGGCACCGAGGTGAAGGTCACCGACGCGGGCGAGATCTGCCTGCGCTCGGCCGCCCCCCGCCGCCGCTACCTGAACGACGCCGCCGCCGACGAGCGCACGTTCCGCGACGGCTGGACCCACATGGGCGACCTGGGCGAGCTGGACGGGGAGGGCCGGCTGCGCTTCTTCGACCGGGCCGCCGACGTCATCACCGCCGGCGGACGCCGGATCTCCTCGCTGCGGGTCGAGCACGCCCTGCACTGGCATCCCGAGGTGGTCGAGGCCGCCGCGTTCCAGGGGCCGCAGGGCGTCACGGCGGCCGTCGTGCTGCGCTCTGCCGTGCCCGAGGACGAGCTGCGCGCCTTCGCCGCCGCCCGGCTGGACCCGGCCGAGCGGCCGGCGCGGTACGTGGTCGCGAAGTCGCTGCCGCGCGGGCCGATCGGCAAGACGCTCAAGCGCGAGCTGGCGGGCTAACCGGCGGTGGCCAGCTCGTGCAGCTTGGAGACGGTCTTCCAGTTGCGGGCGGTGGCGGTGACGCCGAGCTTCTTCTCCCAGAAGGAGTAGGACAGCTTGGTGTTGCGCACCCCGTCGGGGCACCAGACGTAGATCTCCTTGCCGACGTGCTTGAACACGTCGGGCTTGAAGGCGTCGGGGTCGAGCGCCTTGATCGGCCCGGCGTCGGGCTTCTCCGACAGGAACGTGACCAGGTGCAGGGCGTCGTCGGCGGCGACGTCGCCGAGCGGGTTGGCCTTGAGGATCTCGCCCAGCTCGGCGCCCGTCCTGGCCAGGACGGGCACCGATACGCCGAGGTCGCGGGCGAGCGCGGCCTCGATCTCGGCCGCCGCCTTGCCGGGGGTCTTCCCGCTGGTGTAGACGACGTTGCCGCTCTGCAGGTGCGTCTTGACGTCCTCGAAGCCGAGGCCCGTCAGCAGTTTGCGGAGCTCGGCCATGCTCACCATGTTCCGGCCGCCGACGTTCACTCCGCGCAGCAGCGCCACCTGCCTGGACATGTCGCTCAACCCCTTCTGCCCGCCACCGCCTGGGGACGGAACTGCCTGATGCGCTCGACCAGATAAGCCGCGTCGTCCTTTACCCACCAGATGAGCGCCGAACCGTAGGAGTGCTGGCACTGCATGCCGAGGACGTAGAGGCCGGGGGCTGCGGTGACGCCGCGGTCCTGCGTGATGCCGCCGCCCTCGTCCACGACGGGCGCGTGCACCCAGGAGTAGTCGTAGCGGAAGCCGGTTGCCCAGACGACGGCGTCGACGTCGGCCGAGCGGCCGTCCTCGAAGCGCATCGTGCGGCCCTCGGCGTCGACCGTACGGCCCACGAGCTCGAAGCGGTGCCGCTTGGCCAGCTTCTTCAGGCTGGGCCCGACCAGGATCGTCTTCTTGTGCAGCCGGTCGCGCTCGCCCATCAGCGGCTTGGCGATCAGCCCGAACTTGTCGCCCCACCAGTGCAGGCCCTTGCCCAGGAAGCGGCGGCCGAAGTGCGGCAGCGGCGAGCCCTGCGACAGCAGCACGCGGCGGCCGGCGGCCAGCTCGGGCGCGATCTGGGCGCCGGAGTTCGCCGCGCCGACCACGACGACGGTCCCGCCCGGCACCTGGGACGGGTTGCGGTAGCGGCCGGTGTGCACCTGGTAGACCTCGGCGTCCAGCCTGCCGGCGAGCTCGGGCACCTTCGGCACCCGGTAGGCGCCGGTCGCGATGATCACCTGTGGCGCCTCGTACGCGCCCTTCGTGGTCTCCAGCCGGTAGCCGCCCTCGATCGGCTCCAGGGAGGTGACGCGGGTGCCGAGCCTGACCGGCAGGTCGAACTCCTTGCCGTACGCCTCGACGTAGTCGGCCATCTCCTCCTTGGTGGGGAAGCGGTTCTTCCCGCCGGGGAAGCGCAGGCCGGGCAGGGCACAGTACTCGGCGATCGTGAACAGCTCCAGGGAGTCCCAGCGCTGCCGCCACGCCTCGCCGAGCCGCGGTTCCTCGTCGAGGATGACGAAGGGGATGCCGGCCTGTTTCAGGTAGTAGCCCGCGACGAGCCCGCTCTGGCCGCCACCGACGACGATCACTTCAGTGTCCATGCGGCCATCGTCGCGCGCGGGCGCGAGGCGGTCTGCTCAACACTGAGCAGTTCCTGACATGCGAGTACGCGGGGCCCCCGGCCCCGCGTACCCGGCGTGCAGCGCCTACTTGAGGTTGTAGTTGAGGGTGACCTCCGCCGAGCCGTCGGTCTTGGAGACGTACCCTCCCTTGCCGCTCAGCCCCTTCAGCTCCTCCGTGCCGGAGTTCGGCACGACGGACCAGTCGGCCTTGGCCACGCCGCCGTCGAAGGTGCCCGTCGCCTGCAGCACGAAGGAGCCCTTCTTGCCGCGGACGCTCCCGACGACCTTCTGCAGGCCGACGAAGCTGGCCTCGGTGTCGCTGGCGTAGGCCATCAGGTACTCGGCCTGCCCCTCGCCTTCGATGTCGCCGGTCCAGGCGTTGGTGACGTGGGCCTGAGTGAGCTTGGGCTGGCCCTTCTTCTCCTCGTAGGGCTTCTCGTCCCAACCGGTGATCTGGTACGAGCCCTTACCTTGGGTAGTCATGTCAGCTCCCTTTTTTGCTCTCTTTTTCGCTACCCCTGACCCTGGGCGCTATGCGTCGGCCTTCGGTCAACGCTCGCGTCCGAGGACGATGCAGGTGTTGAAGCCGCCGAACCCGAAGCTGTTGGACAGCGCGTAACGGATGTCGGCGGCCCGCAGCCTGCCGGGTGCGAGCCGGCAGTCGCGGTTGATCGGATGGCGCAGGTTCAGGTTGGGATGGACGAAGCCGCGGCGCATCTGCACCACGGTCGCGATCGCCTCCACCACGCCGGCCGCGCACATGCAGTGGCCGATCAGCCCCTTGGTGGAGTTGACCCACGGCCGGCCGAAGCTGTCGCCCAGCGCCCTGCGCAGCGCGGCCAGCTCGGCCACGTCGCCGCTGGGCGTCGCCGTGGCGTGGGCGTTGACGTAGTCGATGTCGCGCGGCCCGACGCCCGCGTTGGCCATGGCGTTGACCATGACCTTGGCCTCGCCCTCCTCGCGCGGGTCGGGCAGGCTGTTGGCGTCCAGCTTCAGGTCGTAGCCGCACAGCTCGGCCAGCGCCGGCGCGCCGCGCGCGGCGGCCGAGCGGGCGCTCTCCAGCACGACGCAGCCGGCGCCCTGGCCGGGCACGAACCCCTCGTGCTCCTCGTCGAACGGCCGGCACCTGGCCTGCTGCGGCTCCTCGACGCCGGCGACCGCGCCGAGCGTGGCCAGGCCGCGCTTCTCCATCGGCGACAGGTCGGTCATGGCGCCCACCACCAGGCAGACGTCCACCGCCCCCGACTCCACCAGCCGGCTGCCGTTGATGATGCCGACGTTCCCGCTGGCCGAGGCGCCGCCGACGGTGTAGCCCTCGCCCCTGATGCCGAACACCTGGCTGAGCGTGCCCACCCGGTCGGTGTCCATGAAGTGCAGCGCGAACCTGGCCGGCAGGTGGGCGGGGTTGTCCTCGTACTTGGGGTGCAGGTCGTGGGCGTAGCCGGAGCTGAGGTTGTGCCCGGCCACGACCAGGCCCATCCGCTCGGGGTCGGCCCGCGCCTCGTGCAGCCCGGCCTGCTCGTACGCCTGCATGGCGGCGACCAGGTCCATCTGCAGCGGCTTCGGCGAGCGGTTGGCCGCCCGCAGCGCGTTGCGCACGATCTCCTCGGGCAGGCGGCGGCGGGCCGCCACCGCCTCCCGGAAGCGGAAGCCCTTGACCAGGGCGGCCAGGCGCGGCCCGCCGTCGCCGGGGTCGGGCACCGGCCCGATGCCGCACCGCCCGGCCCGCAGCGCCCTGGTGAACGACGGGACGGTGGAGGCGATCGAGCAGACGATGCCCATGCCGGTGACGACGACCTTCATGAATGCCTCGCCAGCAGGTCCACCAGGGACCGGATGTCGTGCACCTCCTGGAACTCCGACACCGGCACGGTCAGCCCGAGGTCCTCCATGCTCATGGTGACCACGTCGGCCCGGTCGACGCTGTTCGCGCCCAGGTCGGTCAGGGTGCCCTCGGTCGTCACGTCGCCGGGCCGCAGGTCCGGCAGCACCCTCAGGACGTTCTGCTTGACGGTCTCGAAAATCTCCGCATTGGTCATGGTGCCAGCCATTCGTAGGTTCGGTGGTAGTCCTTCGTCCCGGTGTTCACCAGGAGATCGCGGTCGAAGCGGGCGCGGCCGAGCAGATGCTCGTAGGCGTCCACGTCGACCTGCCTGTCCCGCTCCGGCACGAGGCAGGTCAGGGTCTCGGGCAGCAGCGCCGCGTATTCGTCGAAGGCGAGCTCGCAGCGGCCGTCCAGGTGCTCGCCGATCCGCATCGCGGCCAGCGTGCTCGCCGACTCCTCGTCGATCAGGCCGCTGAAGAACTCCGACGAGCAGCCCGAGCCGTAGGAGTAGAGGCCGACCCGGGCCGGGCCGTCCAGGGTGGCGTGGTCGATCAGGCTGGCCAGGGCCAGGTAGACCGAGCCGGAGCAGAGGTTGCCCACCCGCCTGGGGTAGGCGAGCGAGGGCAGCACCCGCCGCTCGAAGTCCTCCTCGACCGACGCCGTGCCGCCGCCCGACTCGCGCATCAGCTTGCGGTGCGCGGCCTTGACCATCCCGGCGAACGGGGTGTGCATGGCCAGGTGGTCGAAGGTGGTGGCGAAGTCGGCGTCCTCGACCCTGGACCGGTAGCCGGCCAGGCAGCTCGTCAGGCAGTCGAGGTAGGCGAACAGCGAGCGGTCGGAGTCGGCGATGTCGAACGTCGGCCCCGGCCGGGCCGAGTCCATCGTCTCGTAGCTGTGGTTGCCGAACGCCCCCAGATCCAGGTCCAGGACACGCGGCCGGTCGCTGATCAGCACGGCCGCCGCCCCGGCGCCCATGGCGGGCTCGGCGTAGGCGGCTCGCTCGTCCACCAGCGCCACGTCCGTCGCGATCACCAGCGCCTTCGCGCCGGGCGAGACGCCCGAGGCGACGTACGCGGCGGCGAGCTGGACGGCCGCCGTGGCCGCGTAGCACGCCTGCTTGACCTCCACGACCCGGCAGCTCCTCGGCAGCCCCAGGTACTCGTGCACGTAGGAGGCCACCGACTTGCTGTAGTCGAGGCCGGACTCGGTGGAGGTGATCAGGATCTCGATCCGGTCGTCGCCGGCGATCGGCCGGGCGGCGTTGACGGCGTTGGTCACCGGGTCCTCGAAGGGCAGGCCGACCGAGCGGTTGCGCATCATCAGGTTGCCCAGGCGCTCGGCGTCGAGCCCGCGCCCCTCGAACAGCTCCGGCACCGGGATCTGGGCCAGGCCGCAGTAGACGTTGAGTGCCTCGATTCCGACGTTCACCTCACACGCTCCCACAGGAAGTCGACCAGGGCGTCGATGCTGGGCACGCCGCCGAAGGAGGACAGCGGCTCGCGCACGCCGAGCCGGTCGAGCACGGCCAGGATGATCTCGACCCGGTCCACGGAGTCCGCGCCCAGGTCCTTCAGGTGCGCCCGGCCGTCGATCTCGACGCCGGGCAGGATCTCGTCGATCGTCTTGTGCACGACGCCCTCGACGTGGTCACGCGTCGTCATCGGTGTCTCCCCTCCTGAGAACTCGCAGGGTGCTGACCGCGATCGTGCGGCCCCGGTCCTCCATGACGAGGTTGACGATCTCCTCGTTCTCGTCCTGCGGCGCCGGCCAGCACTCCAGGCTCACCCGCAGCACCGAGTCGGCGTTCGCGTTGCCCAGGTAGCACAGCCGCTGGTCGAGCACGACCCGCCGGAGGAAGTCGGCGACGCCGATCCCCCGGCTGCACCAGAAGCGCAGCAGCACCCAGTCGACGATCGCGAAGTAGGAGGCGAAGTAGAGCAGGCCCACGCCGTTGAGGTCCCTGGACGGCTCCACCGGGTAGTCGGCGGTGAAAGTGACCGGGTCGTCCGGTTTGCGGGCCAGGAACGTGCCGTTGCTCCTCGCGTGGCCGTAGACCTTCCTCGGCGAGTACGCGCCGGGCAGCGTCGGCAGGTGCTCGTGCCTGAAGTCCACCGGCGACGACTTGACCAGCCCCTCGTTGCTGCCGGGGGCGCTGCGCGAGATCCAGCGGTTGAAGGTCTCGACGTAGATGCAGCCGGGGTCGTCGAAGGCGTAGAAGCGGTCGGGGTCGAGCTCGCCCGCCCGGCCGCCGCCGCGGCCGATCCGGTGCAGGGCCAGCACCGACTCGCTGCCGAAGCCGAACAGCCGGGAGGTGACCTCCAGCTCGTCGCCGAACGTCAGCGCGTTGACGTGCAGGTCGCGGCTGCCCCTGACGTGGAAGTAGTAGAACGACAGGTACGTCGGGTCGCCGGCGGCGTTGCGCGCGTCGAAGGCGTTCGTGCCGCACAGCGCGCTGACCGTGTCCCAGGTCCAGTCGCCGACCTCGCCCATGAACAGCGAGCTGGGCCCGCACATCCCTGGCTTGACCAGCTCGGTCCTGGTCACGGTGCTGTCGTCAATTCTGTTCATCATGGAACTCGCAGATCAGCCGGTTGACGTGGTCGGGGCTGGTGAGCTGCGGGAAGTGACCCGCGTCGGGGATCTCCTCGTACCGGGAGTCGGGGATCAGGGCGTGCAGCAGGTGCGCGGTCTTGGCCGGGATGACGGTGTCGTACCGGCCCTGGACGATCAGCGTGCGCGCCCGGATCTCCGGCAGCCGGTCGCCCAGGTCCGGGCGCTCGGCGAACACGTCCAGGTAGCGCAGGCCGACCTGCGGGGCCATGCTCTCGGCGCGCAGCAGCAGCCGCATCAGGGCCTGCCGCCGCTTGCGCAGCCGCTTGGACCCGCTGCCCTCGATGACCCGGTCGAAGTCCTGGGTGGCCACCACCTCCAGCTTGTCGATGTCGCCGACCCGGTTGCCGATGCGGCAGGAGCTGCCGATCAGGATCAGCGACTCGGTGTCATCGGGGTGGTCGAGCGCGTACGCCAGGGCCACCAGCCCGCCGAACGACGCCCCGGCCACGTGCGCCGGGCCGCCCGCCACGTCGTGGCAGAGCCGGGCCAGGCCGCCGAGCGACAGGTCGGCGGCGGCCGTGGTCGCGCCGACGCCCGGATGGTGCACGCTCGTCACGCGGTAGCGGTGGGCCAGGCCCTCGAACTGGCGGGCGTAGACGCCGGCGCCGACGTTGAACGGGTGCATGAGCAGCAGGGCCGGTCCGGAGCCGGCGCTGAACAGCTCGACGTCGCCGTCCGCGGTGGTGACGATCTCGTGCTCGACGTCGGGGTTGTGCTCGCGCAGGATCGCCAGGTTGGGATTGTCGGGGTTCCTCCGCCTGCCGGCCTCGGCTTTTCGGGCGTCGGCTTTTCGGGCGTCGGCTCTTCGGGTGTCGGTTTCTTGGGTGTCGGTTTCTTGGGTGTCGGGTTTTTGGGCGTCGGTGCTCAGGAGGGCGCCCAGGCGGGCGGCGGCGTCCTTGGCCTCCTCGACGCTCAGGCCGACCGGCACCGCCAGGCGCACCACGCCTTGGCGGCCGAAGTGCGGAGCGCCCCTGATGCCCGTCTCGCGGAAGATGCGCACGTGGTCGGCGTCCTTCAGCAGCACGCAGTGGCCGCCGGGCGGGCCCTCCAGCGCGACGCCCGCCTCCGACAGGCCCTGCCGGAGCGCCGCCACCGCCTCGGTCCGGGCGCGCACCTGCTCGGCCACCGTCTCGCGGTCCTCCAGGGCGGCCGCCATGATCCGGCGGTTGGCCAGGCCGACGTCACTGCCCCAGGTCTCCAGCCGCTCGGCGACCCGCTCGCGCAGGGCGTCGTCGCGGGTGGCGAGCAGGCCGCCGAACGGCACCCCGAAGTCCTTGGACAGGCTGATCGTGGCGCTGTCGGCCAGTTCCAGCAACTCGCCGACGACCTCCCACACGTCCCGGCCGTCCGCGACCGCCACCGCGTTGTCCACCACGCGGGCGCCGTCGATCACCAGCGGGACGCCGTGCCGGGCCGCGGCCTCCTTGACCGCGCGCAGGCTCGCCAGTGAGGTCGGCGCGCCGCCGGCCGCGTTGTTGGCCACCTCCACGCAGACGAACGACACCGGCTCGTCCCCGGCCAGCTCCGCCTCCAGCGCCTCGACGTCGATCTCGGGGCCGCCGGGCAGCTCGACCGGCTTGAAGCCGTTGTCGGCCAGGCTCAGGAACCAGGTCGGGAACAGGCCGTTGTGCAGCACCCGGCCGCGCCGGCCCGGCCACGACCGGCACAGCAGCGCCTCGGCCGCCCGGCCGGAGCCCGTCGGGACGACGAAGGGGAACGGCAGGCCGTCGATCTCCGTGTCCGGGCGGGCGGCCGAGCGTTCCGTCAGGCGCCGCAGCCGCTCGGCGATCCAGGGGGCGTCCAGCTCGGCCCAGGAGTCGGTGATCAGGTCGGTGGTGACGTGGTGGGCGGGGACCCGGGCCGGCTCGCCGCCGTACCGGGCCAGCAGATCCTCCGCGCCCGGCTTTTCCGCAGCCCGCTTGTCTTCGCCCGGCTTGTCCTCTGCCGGGTCGTCTTCAACCGGGTTTCCGGTGGTGGCGGGGCGCAGGTCCGGGTCGGCGATCATGAGGATGATCTCCGAGACCGGCGTGCGGTCCTCGCCCTCCGGCTGGCACAGGTAGATGGGCACGTTCACCGGCCGGAACTTGTTCTTGAACTGGAAGTTCCCCTCGCCGAAGATGCCCGCGGAACGCAGCTCGTCCAGCGCCTGGCGCACGTCCGGGGCGGCGTTGGCCGACTCCTCCGTCTCGACGCCGAAGCTGGCGCCGAAGCTGAACATCGTGCAGCCCTCCTCCACGAGCTGCTCGATGATCTGGACGATCGCGAACTCCAGCCCGCCGAGCGGCATGCCCTTCGGGTAGAACTCGACGTCCAGCAGGTAGCCGTTCTCCGACGGGATCTTCGTGATGACGACGGCGTTGGCCACCTCGTCGTCCAGGTAGGTGACGAAGACGCGGTGCCTGTCGTCCAGGCGGCCCTCCTCGATCTCCCGCCGGACGACCGACACGTACGGGTTGACCATCTGCTTGCGGCCGGCCCACTCGTCCACCAGCCGGGCCAGCCTGCGGTCCATCGCGGGGTCCTCGCCCGAGCGGTACTCGTCCGTCCGGCACTCGCCCGCCTTGCAGAAGCGCCGCACCATGTAGCGCAGGCGTTCCATCCGGCCGCCCTTCAGCGTGAACGAGCCCAGGTCGTCGAGCCGCTGCACGGCGCCGAACGGCGTCGCGCTGTACGGCTCCCCTGCCACCTCGCGCACCGGGAGCAGGGACAGGAAGTTGGGCCGCAGGCCGCGTCCGCGCGCGTAGGCGGTGTACTCCTCGACCAGCTCCTGGAAGTACTCCTCCGAGCCGGCGTAGCTCCAGGCCAGCAGGTTGCCGCCGTTCTCGGAGACGTGCAGGTAGCCCTCGCGCGCCGAGCCGATGAAGGCCAGCGGCGCGATGTCGCGTCCGGCCAGGCCGCCTTCCTTGGCGTGGCGGCGGTCGATGCCGGCCACCAGGTCCCGCAGGTCCGGGTGCCGGTGCAGGTCCCGCTTCAGCAGCACGGCCGGCTCGCCGTCGCGCACCCGCGTCTCGAACGGGGCCGGTCCGTCCGGCTGCTCCGGGAGGCGTACGGACTGCGCGCCGCGCTCGTCGCGCAGGTGCGCGGCCAGGTCGGCGAGCGTGGGGTGGTCGAACAGGAGGGTCTTGCGCAGCGCGCCGACCTGCTTCTCCAGGACGCTCACCACACGCAGCATCTCGAACGAGGTCAGGCCGTTGTCGGCGAAGCTGCGGGCGTCGTCGAACGGGCGCTCGGTGATCGCGCCGACCAGCTCCGCGAGCTGGTCCTCCAGGGCGCCCGCCTTCTCCCGGGCCTTGGCCCGCGCCGGGCCGGGCGCCTGCGCCCGCGCCTGCTCGGACGTGCGGGTGCGCTTGGGGGCGGGTTCTGCGGCCTTCTGCGCGGGTTTCGAGGCCGGTCTCCGAGGCGGTTTCGAGGTCGGTTCGGTGGCGCGCGCTGGGGTGGGTTTCGGCTTACGGGCGGGTTTCGGTTCTTGGGTGGGTTTCGGTTCTTGGGTGGGGGCGGAGTCGGTGATGGCTGATTCGACGGCGCGGGCGAGCCGGTCCACCGTGTCGTACTCGTACAGCTCGGCTGCCTGGAGGTCGAGGGAGAAGGCGGTGTTGATCGCCTTGACCAGTTCCATCCGGAAGATGGAGTCGAGTCCGAGCTCCTCGAAGGGGGTGTCCACGTCCACGCCGGCGGGGTCGGCGTCCAGGATCGTGGAGAGCCGTTCGCGCAGCATCTCCTCCACCCCGGCGGGCCCGCCGGCGCTCCCGGCGGGCGCGACCGGCGTCTCCTCCAGCCGTGCGGCCTCCGCCCGCTCGGCGGGGGCGGGGGCGTCCGGCGTCCGGCCGCCCTTGGCGGCGCGCAGGCGCACCTTCCCGTCGCTGGTCCGCCGCACGACCCCGCCGTCCGAAGGCGCGGCGGACGGCACGGCCCCTGACACGGCTGCCGGGGCGGCGGCCGAGGCGGCGGGAGACGGCTCGGGCGCGGTGAACCAGTGCTCGACGCGGGCGAAGGGCGGGCCGGGCAGCGAGACCCGCACCGGGCGCGGCCCCTGCCACAATCCCTGCCAGTCCACCTCGCTGCCGGAGACCCACGCCTCGGCGAGCTCCTCCGGCCCGGTGCCCCACGGCGCCGGGGCGTCCCTGCGGGCGGTGCCCCTGTGCACGCCCGCCGGTTCGCCGCTCAGCGCCCGTACGGCCTGCTCGCGATCAGTGACCACCACGGCGAGCCGTTCGGACAGGTGGCGGCGTCCGTTCTGGAGGGTCCAGGCGATGCGGTCGAGGCCGATCTCCGGATGTTCCCGGATGTATCGGGCGACGTTCCCCGCGTACTCCTCCAGGGCCTCCCGGCGAGAAGCCGACAGCACCAGGACCCGCGGCTCCCCCGCCTTCTCCGGCGGGACCTCCTGCCGGTACGCCTCCAGCACCACGTGCGCGTTCGTGCCGCCGAAGCCGAACGAGCTGACCCCGGCCACCCGGTCCGGCCCGTCCCACGGCGTGAGCCGCGTGTTGATGGTGAACGGGCTGCCCTCCAGCCGCACGTACGGGTTGGGGCGCTCGTAGTGGATCGTCGGCGGCAGCGCCCCGTGGCGCATGCAGAGCAGCACCTTGAGCAGCCCGGCGATGCCGGCCGCCGCCTCCAGGTGGCCGATGTTGGTCTTCACGGTGGCGAGCGCGACGTGCGGGACGTCCGGCGCGGGCCGCCCGCGGTCGGCGTACAACCGGGCGAACGCCTTCTTCATGCCCTCGATCTCGATCGGGTCGCCGAGCCTGGTGCCGGTGCCGTGCGCCTCGATGTAGGTGACGCGGGCGGGGTCGACGTCCGCCTTGCGGTAGGCGTCGACCAGCACGCGCGCCTGCGCCTCGGGGTTGGGCGCGGTGAGCGAGCTGGCCCGGCCTCCGTGGTTGACCGCGCTGCCCCTGATCACGGCGAGGATCTGGTCGCCGTCCGCCAGCGCCGTCCGCAGCGGCTTGAGCAGGACGGCTCCGCAGCCCTCGCCCCGGCCGTAGCCGTCGGCGCGCTCGTCGAACGTCTTGCAGACGCCGTCCTCGCTGATCATGCCGGACTTGGCGAAGGCGATGTAGAGCCCCGGGCTGAGCGTCAGGTTGACGCCGCCGGCGATGGCCGCGTCGCACTCGCCGTCCTCGATGGCGCGTACCGCGTGGTGCAGGGCGACGAGCGAGCTGGAGCAGGCGGTGTCGACCGCCTCGCTGGGGCCGCGCAGGTCCAGCAGGTGGGAGACGCGGTTGGCCAGGATGCAGTCGGCCACGCCGCTGGCCGTGTGCGCCTCGACCGGCACGCCGTGCTCGCGCAGCAGGTCGTCGTAGTCGCACGCGGACACGCCCGCGAACAGGCCCGTCCTGGTGCCGGCCAGGTCGGCGGGGCGGTATCCGGCGTCCTCGACGGCCCGCCAGACGGTCTGCAGGAACAGCCGCTGCTGCGGGTCCATCATCGCCGCCTCCTTGGGCGAGATGCCGAACAGCGCGGCGTCGAAGGAGCGCACGTCGTCCAGGAAGCCGGCGCGGACGTTCGCCGTCTCGGGGTTCTCGCGCAGCTCGCGCCGGTCCTCGGGGACCGGGCGGGTCAGGTCGCGGCCTTCGGTCAGGTGGCGCCAGAAGTCGTCCAGGTCGGCGGAGCCGGGCAGCATGCCCGCCATGCCGACGATCGCGATGCCGCCCGTCGCGGGGGTGGCCGTCGCGGTCCCGGTCGCTGTGCCGGTCGCTGTGCCGGTCCCAGTGGTCGGTGGGTTGTCTGGGGCGGTCGGGGAGGTCCCGGCGCCGGGCCGTGGGGGCGAGGTCACGGTCTCCGGCGCCGGGCCTGGCTCGGCGTCCTCCTGCCGTCCGGCGGGGGCGGCGAGAGGTTCTGCGGCGGGGGCGGGTGGGGTGGCGGGGGCGGGCGAGCTGGGGGCGGGGGCTGGTGCGGTGTGGGCGGCGGCGATCTCGGCCCGGTGCTCGGCGAGCAGGTGGTCGCAGAAGGTGGCCAGGTCGGTGGCCTCGAAGAGCACGGTCGGCAGCAGGTCGAGCTTGTACCGCTCGTTGACCTGGTCCACCAGCTCGGCCATGGAGATCGAGTCGAACCCCATGTCCATCAGCTCGGCGTCGAGGTCCACGTGCTCCTCGCCCACCAGCAGGAAGCCGGCCGCCGCGCGGCGCAGCTCCGCCCGTACCGCCTCGATCAGATCGTCGTCGGACCCGGTCGTCTCCGTCGCGGACATGGGCTCACTCATCTCCATAACCTCGGATTCGGGGTTCGCGGGCGGCTGGGACCGTTCGGGGGCGGGCTCGGCGGGGCCTTCGACCACGGCGAAGCTCGTCTCGGCTCCGGCCAGCCCTCGGGCGAAGGCGGCGAGCCCGGCGGCGGTGCTCATCGGGACACTGCCCCAGCGGCGTGCGAACAGCCGGCGGGTGGCGTCGTCCACCTTCATGCCGCCGTCCTCCCACAGCGGCCAGCCGACGGCGAGCGTCCTGCCGCGCCCGAGGCGCTCGCGCCGCTCGGCGAAGTGGTTGAGGAAGGCGTTGGCGTAGGCGTAGTCGATCTGCCCGATGTTGCCGGTCTCGGCCGCCACCGACGAGAACAGCGCCAGGAAGTCCAGCGGCTGCCCGCGCAGGGCCTCGTCCAGCAGGACGGTGCCAAGGATCTTGGGCTCCAGCACGGCCCGCGTGTCCTCGGGACGTTTACGCACGGCCCGCGCGTCCCGGTGGATCCCGGCGGCGTGGATGACGCCGTGGAAGGGGCCGTACCGGTCGCGCAGGTCACGCAGGTCGGCGGCCGAGCACACGTCGGCGCGCACGTACACGGCGGGCAGCCCGGCGATCCGGCGCTCGATGTCGCCGCCGGGCTCGGAGCGTCCGGTCAGGACGAGCTTCGCCGCCCCGCGCCCGGCGAGGTAGCGGGCGAACGCCAGCCCGATGGCCCCGGCGCCGCCGGTGATCAGGTACGTGCCGTCCGGCCGGACGTCCAGCGCGGGAGGCGGCGGCTCGTACGGCTCCATGCCCTTCACCAGACGGGCG
This sequence comes from Nonomuraea sp. NPDC049646, assembly GCF_044465525.1. Lineage (NCBI taxonomy): Bacteria > Bacillati > Actinomycetota > Actinomycetes > Streptosporangiales > Streptosporangiaceae > Nonomuraea > Nonomuraea sp. NPDC049646. Next base: position 96,568 of record NZ_JBITLU010000020.1, read on the forward strand.
CCGTCGCGGTAGGCGACCTCGGAGACCCGCTGCTCGGGGGCGGTCCCGGCGGCGGGCGCCCGCAGCTCGGCCGCGACCTGCGCCGGGGTGGCGCCGGTGACGCACACGCCGCTGAACGCCGTGTGCTCCAGGGCCAGCGTCCGCAGGGCGGCGGCCAGGGCGGTGTGGTGCGGCTCGCCCGTCGTGGCGGACACCACCACCCTGAGCGGGCCCCCGTCACGCAGGACGGCGGTGGCCGTGCGCAGCAGGACGTCGAAGGCGGCGGTCCCGGGGAACGGGTCGGAAGGGGCGATCACGACGGCGTCAGGAGCCCGTCCCAGACCGCCGAACTGCCGGGCGGCCTGTTCGGGGGCATCGTCCGGTGGGGAGGCGTCGTCGGGGTGGAGCCGGGTGCCGCCTAGTTCTTCGGCCAGCCGGTCGTCGGCGGTGATCACCAGGAGGGCTTCCGGTTCCCGGGGGCCTTCGGGGAGTGCGGTGGGCGTCCAGCGGGGGCGCAGGTAGGTGCAACGCCCGTCCGCGGCCTCCCCCGCTCCCTGAGCGGACGCCGACCCGGCGGCGAGCTCGGAGCCCGCCCGAGGGGCGGCCGCGTCGGCGTGAGTCGGCTGAAGGGCGGGAGGCCGGGGCGTGCTGCCGGGCTGGTCGCCGGGCCCGCCGGCGGGGGCACCGGCGGTCTGGTCGGTGGGCTTGTGGGCGGGGTCGCCGCTGGTCTGGTTCGTGAGGCGGTCGGTGGGGTGGGTGGTGGTTCGGTCGGTGGGGAGCCAGTAGGGGCGGCGGTCGAAGGGGTAGGGCGGGAGGGTCACGCGACGCGGGTGGGTGGTGGGCCAGTTGGCGGCCCAGTCCACCCGGGCGCCTGCGACCCATCCGGCCCCGAGCCCCTCCGCGCCGCCCTCCGGCGAAGCCTGGCCGACGCCAGCCTTCGGCAGGGCCTGGCCGACGCCCGCCTTCGGCGGAGTCTGGCCAGCCCCGTCCGAAGGCGGAGTCTGGCCAGCGCCCTCCGAAGGCGGAGTCTGGCCGACGCCGTCCGAAGAGGGAGGCTGGCTGGGGCCGGGCTTCGCCGTCCCCACGAGGACGCCTTCTGCCTCGCCGGTGCCGGCGAACGAACGCAACCGGGCGGCGAGCTCGTCCAGGGTGGTTGCCCGGACGGCGAGCCGTTCGGGCAGCTCGGCGCGGCCGACCTGGGTGGTGTAGGCGAGCTCGGCGAGCCCAGCCCGCCCGCTCGCCGCGACGTCGGCGACCTGGCCCGCCATGGCGCGGAGCTGGTCGCGGGTACGCGCCGAGAGCAGGATCACCTGCTCCCCCGCGCCGTCGGGCAGCGCCGGCGCCCCGCCGGTGGGGACGTACTCCTCCAGGACGACGTGCACGTTGGCCCCGCCGGCGCCGAACGAGCTGACCCCCGCCCGGCGCGGGAACGTCTCGCCGTCCAGGAAGGGCCGCCGCCAGTCGGTCAGCCGGTCCGGCGGCCGGAAGGGGGACGCGGCGAAGTCGATCTTGGAGTTGGGCGTCTCCAGGTTCGCGCAGGGAGCCACCTGGCCGTGCTGGAACTGCAGCAGCACCTTGGTCAGCCCGGCGATGCCCGCCGCGCCCTCCAGGTGCCCGATGTTGGCCTTGACGGAGCCGACCATCCGGTCCACGCGGTCCGCGTCCCCGATGTCCTGGGAACCGAAGGCCCTGGTCAGGCTGGCGATCTCGATGGGGTCGCCGAGCGCGGTGCCGGTGCCGTGGGCCTCGACGTACGAGATGGTCCGCGGGTCCAGCCCGGCCCGCCGGACCGCCTCGGAGACCAGGGCAGCCTGGGCGCTCGGATTGGGCACGGTGTACCCCGCGGTCTTCCCCCCGGCGTTGGCGAAGGCGCCCTTGATGACGCCGTAGATCCGGTCGCCGTCGCGTTCGGCGTCGGCCAGGGGCTTGAGCAGCACCGCCCCGACGCCCTCCCCCGGCACGAACCCGTCCGCCGCCTCGTCGAACACCTTGCAGGCGCCGTCGGCGGAGAGCATGTTCAGCGAGCAGAGCGCCACGAAGTGGGCGGGGTGCAGGATCAGGTTCACGCCGCCCGCGATGGCCTGCGCGCACTCGCCGCGCCGCAGGCTCTCGCAGGCGAGCTGGACCGCGGTCAGCGACGACGAGCAGGCCGAGTCGACGGCGAGGCTCGGCCCGCGCAGGTCGAAGAAGTACGACACCCGGTTGGCGATCGACCAGTACGCCGAGTGCGCCCCCGCGAACCTGCCCTCCGGCCAGCCCTCGGCCGCCGCCATGCGCCCGTAGGAGCCGTACATGGTGCCGACGAAGACGCCGGTGCTCGGCTGCCTGGTGTGCTCGCTCAGGTAGCCGGCGTCTTCGAGCAGGGTCCAGGCGGTCTCCAGGAACAGGCGTTCCTGCGGGTCGGTGATCTCGGCGTCGCGCGGCAGGATGCCGAAGAACGGCGCGTCGAACTGCTCCACGCCCTCGATGAAGCCGCCCCACTTGCTGTAGGTGCGCTGCTTGCGTCCGCGTTTGGGGTCGTACAGGGCGTCCAGGTCGAAGCGGTCCGCCTCGGTGATGCAGTTCGCGCCGTTCGCCAGGTTGCTCCAGAAGGCGTCCAGGTCGGGGGAGGCCGGGTAGCGTCCGGTCACCGCGACCACGGCGATGTCGAGGGCCTGCGCGGCGGGCTCGCGGCGCGGCGCGGGCCGCGCCGGCTGCTCCGGCGCGGGTTCCTGGCCCAGGGCCGCGCGCAGGCGCTCGCCGTGCTCGTTCTCCAGGTACGCGGCCAGCTCCTCGATCGTCAGGTTCTCGAACAGCAGGGTGGACGGCAGCGGCCCGAGATCCTGCTCGAACCGGTGGATGACGTTCTGGCTCACCAGCGAGTCGATGCCGAACGTCTCGAACGTGGCGCGCTCGTCCAGGTCGGTCGTCCCGTACTTGAGCACCTCGGCGAACACCCGCTTGACGTAGCCGCGGGCGCCGGTGCCGGTGGCTGTGGCGGGGGCGGTCTCGCCCACCAGGACGCACTGGTCGAGCTCGGCGACGGGCGTGCCGGGGATGCCCAGGGTGCGGGTGGGGGTGAGACCGGCGGCCCGGAACGCCCGCTGCCATTGCGGCGCGCCGAGCAGCGGGCTGTGCGGCAGGCGCAGCTCCTCGTCGGTGAAGCGCCACCAGCCCGGGGTCAGCCCGAACGTGAGGGTCAGGAAGTCGGCCGCCCTGGTCACCTCGTTGACCAGCAGCCGGCCGCCGGGACGCAGCAGCGCGGCGGCGTTGCGCAGCGTCCGGCCGACGTCGGCGGTGGCGTGCAGGACGTTCGTGGCCAGCACGACGTCGTAGGACCCGGGTTCGAAGCCCTGCTCGGCCGGGTCGCGTTCCACGTCGAAGAGGGCGAGGACGAGGTCCGGGCGGCGCGCGCCGAACTCCCGCTCGCCGTGGCGCAGGAACCCGGGCGAGACGTCGGTGTAGGTGTACTCGACGTCCTGGCCTTCGAGAGCGTCAAGCACGAAGCCGGTGCTCGCGCCCGTACCGGCGCCGATCTCCAGGACGCGGCGGGGGCCGCCGCGGGCGACCTCCCCGGCCAGCAGCCGGTTGAAGTGGTCCGAGACCGCCTGCCCCTTGTAGACCTGCTCGACCAGGCTCATCGAGCCGCCGGGGAACAGCACCTCCATGGGGTCGCGCTCGCCCGCCAGCACGCCGGGCAGCGCCTCGACGCAGGCGGTCAGCAGCTTGACGTGCGGCTCCAGGTCGGGGAAGCGGGCCAGCACGTCCGCCGGCGACGTCTGCGGCGCGGGCCCGTCCAGCAGGTCGAGCACGGCGGCGTGCAGCCGTCCGCGGTCGGCGCGCACGTTCTCGACGGCCCTGACCCGGTCGGCCGACCGGTGCAGCAGCCCGCGGGCCAGGTCGTCCAGCGCGGCGAACGCCGTCCGCGCCCGTTCCAGCTCCCCGTGCTCGGTGGCGGCGTCCGGGGTGCGGACGCCGATGTGGGCCAGGCCCTTCGGCTCCGCCTTGACGACGAGCGCCTGCCGCGCCCCCGAGCCCAGGACGGACGCCAGCGCCGCCATGCCCTCCTCCGGCTCGATCGAGCCGATGCCCAGCTCGGCGAACCGGCTGTCGTAGCCGCCGCCGGAGACCGCGCCGACGCTGCCCCAGTAGCCCCAGTTGATCACGCTGACGGGCCGGTCGGGCAGGCTCAGCGCGTAGGCGTCCTCGAACGTGCTGGCGGCCGCGTAGTTCGCCTGGCCGCCCACCTCGACGAACGAGGCCGCCGAGGAGAAGTAGGCCAGGAAGTCCAGCGGCAGGCCCGCCAGCGCCTCGGCGAAGACGGCGGCGCCGGCCACCTTGGGCGCGAGCACCTGGGCGAACGCGTCGTCGTCCATGTTGGCGAGCGTCATGTCGCGCAGCACCAGGGCGGCGTGGAAGGCGCCGTGGAGCTCGCCGAACCGCTGCCGCGCCGCCTCGACGGCCCTGCCGAACGCGGCCCGGTCGGCCACGTCGGCCCGCAGGTACACGGCCTGGCCGCCGAGCGACTCGATCTCGGCCAGTTGCTCCCGGATCTCGGGGCTGATCTCGCGCCGCCCGACCAGGGCCAGCCGCGCCCCCGCAGTGGCGGCCAGCTGCCTGCTCAGGGTGCGTCCGAGGCCGCCGGTCCCGCCCACGATCAGGTAGGCCCCGCCGTCCCGGTACGGGCTGTGGCCGGCGGTCAGGGGCAGGGGTTCCAGGGTGCGGAGGTGGCGGTGGCCGTCGCGGAGGGCGACCAGCTCGTCGGCGCAGCTCTCGGCGCGTACCAGGCGGGCGAGGTCGGCGGTGGGCTGCGGCGCGGCGCCGACGTCGATGACGGCGACGGTCCAGTGCGGGTGCTCGGCGGCCACCGCCCTGGTCAGGCCGATCACGCCGGCCGCATGCGGGACGATCTCCTCGTCCCCCGTCACCCGCACGGCTCCGGCGACGATCACCTTCACCGTGGGGCTCCAGCCGCCGCGCCCCTGCTCGGAGAGCTGCTTGACCAGGCGGAACACGTCGTGGGTGGTTCGGTCGTCGGCGGGCGGGACGTTCCGGTCGGGCAGGGCGAGGACGTACACGGTGTCGTAGTCGTACCGTCCGTCCGGCGGGGCGGGGGCGGTGAGTGGCGCCAGGCGGCCGTCCTCGTGGGTGTCCAGGAGGGCGCGGGCCAGCGGCTCGGCGGCGGGGGTGTGCAGCACGAGCGCCCGCCCGCCACCCGCGCCTGGCCCGGCGGTGGATTCGGTGGCGGGCTGGGTTCGGCGCCAGACGGGGGCGAAGGTCATGCCGTCCGCCGGGCGGGCCGGGCGGCGGGTGCGCAGGACGAGCCCGCGGAACTCGGCCCTGACCTGCCCTGTGGCGTCGGCGAGGCGGACCGTGTACCCGTCCCGGCCCTCGTCGGTCACGTGGGCGTGGGCGGGGCCGGTGATCGGGCCGTCCAGCTCGGCCGACTCCACGCTGAAAGGCATCGCGGGCTCACCGTCCTCGGGACGCAGCGCCGCGACGGTCTGGAGCGCGCCGTCCAGCAGCGCCTCCCAGCCCGCGCCGTCGCGCAGGACGCCCAGCGCCTCGCCGTCGCCGACGCGGACCTCGCGCAGCACCCGGAACCCGGGTCCGTAGTGCAGCCCGGCGCGGTCGAAGGAGCGGTAGAGGTCGTCGGCCGGACGGCTGTCCGCGCAACGGGCCTCGACCTCGGCGACGTCCAGCCGCCCGAGTGGGCCGTGGCCGGTCCGCAGGGTGCCGCGGGCGTGCCCGTCCAGCTCGAAGCCGCCGTCGTCGCGCACGAGCACGTCCAGGGGGCGGGCCTCGCGCACCTCGAACGGGCGCAGCCACCGTACCCGCTCGAAGCGCACCGGACCGGACAGGCCGCCGCGCTCGGCGGCGATCGTCAGGAGGGCCACGCCGGGCAGCACGGGCGTGCCGCCGATCCGGTGGTCGGCGACCAACCGGTCGGCGGGGCGGATCGACGTCCCGGGGGCGGGGCCGGTCGGGTGGTCGGCGGGGCGGATCGACGTCCTAGGGGCGGGGCCGGCCGGGTGGTCGGCGGGGCGGGTCCGTGGCCCGGGGGTGGGGCCGGTGGGGTGGTCGTCGTCGCCGCCTATCCAGTGGCGGCGGTCGTCGGCGAACGGGTAGCCCGGCAGTGGCACCCGCCGCCCGCCCGCCGTCAGGTCGTCCCAGGGAAGTTCGTCGCCGCCGGTGTACCGCTCGGCGAGGCGTGCCGCCTCGCCGCGTGCCGGGCGGGCGCCGTCGCGCAGCTGTGCGCGCAGGTCGGCGAGGTCCCCGGCCACGTACGCGCACCGGGCCCCGGCCAGGTGCGGCCTGCCGACGGCGAGCGTGCGGGCGACGTCGCGCACGTCCAGCTCGGGGTGGGCGTCGAGGTGACCGGCCAGGCCGGTGCGCAGCCGGGCCAGTGCCTGCTCGTCCGACGCCGACAGGGGCACGACGACGTCCTCGCGGCCGCCGGCCCGCAGTTGGCGGGAGGGCGGCTCACCGGCCCGCAGTTGGCGGGAGGGCGGCTCGGCGGGCCGCGGTTCGCGGGAGGGCGGCTCGGCGACGACGACGTGGCAGTTCGTCCCGCTGAAGCCGAAGCTGCTCACCGCCGCGACCCGCTCGCCGGAGCGGCCGGGCGTCCAGGGCGACAGCTCCGTGACCACCTCGAGCGCGCCGTCCGCGAAGTCGATCTTCGGGTTGGCCCGGACGAACCCCGGCGACGGCGGCAACTGCCGGTGCCGCAACGCCAGCAGCGTCTTGAGCAGCCCGCCGATTCCGGCCGCCATGGTGGTGTGGCCGACGTTCGCCTTGAGCGAGCCGATGCGGCACGGGCGCTCGCGGTCCGCGCCGAACACCTTCGCCAGCGCCTTGACCTCGATCGGGTCGCCCAGCTCTGTCCCGGTGCCGTGCGTCTCGACGTAGTCCACCGCGCCGGGACGGATCCCGGCCCGCCGGTGCACCTCGGCCAGCAGTTCCGCCTGGGAGGACGCGCTGGGCGCGGTGATGCCGTTGCTCGCGCCGTCGCCGTTGACGCCGCTGGCCCGGATGACGCCGTGGACGTGGTCGCCGTCCGCCAGCGCCCGGTCCAGCCGCTTCAGCACGACCACGCCGACGCCCTCGCCCAGCACGATGCCGTCGGCCGACTCGTCGAAGGGCGCGCAGGTGCCGGTCGGCGAGAGCATCCCGGCCTTGCTGCACCAGATGTGCATCCGCGGGGTGTTCATCACCGCCACCCCACCCGCGACCGCCGCCTCGCACTCGCCGCGCCGGATGCTCTCGCAGGCCAGGTGCACGGCCACCAGCGAGGACGAGCACGCGGTGTCCACGGCCATGGTCGGCCCGCCGAAGTCCAGCAGGTACGCGATCCGCGCGGGCAGCACCGAGGAGGCGTTGCCGAGGAAGGCGTGCCCGGTGTCGTCGCGTCCGGCCGCCGCGAGCAGGCCGGCGTAGTCGCCCGCGCCGCAGCCGACGAAGCAGCCCCACGGCCTGCGGCCGGACCTGGCGGCGTAGCCGGCGTCCTCCAGGGCGTGCCACGCCTCCTGGAGGAACAGCCGCTGCTGCGGGTCCATCGTCTCGGCCTCAAGGGGCGAGATGTTGAAGAAGGCCGCGTCGAAGGCGTCGACGTCGGTGAGCATGGCGGCCCACTTGCTGTACGTCCGGCCCGGCGCCATGCGGTCGGCGTCGTACACCCGCGACACGTCGAACCGCTCGGGGGGCACCTCGCGGATGCTGCACCGGCCGTCCGCCAGGTTCCGCCAGAACGTCCGGAGGTCGGGCGCGTCCGGGAACCGCCCGGCCATGCCGATGACGGCGATGTCCCCCTCCCGGGCGGGCGTCTCCTCCCGGGCCGACGGCTCCTCACGGGTGGAGGGCTCCTCACGGGTGGAGGGCTCCTCACGGGTGGAGGGCTCGGCTGAGGGTCGCACCGTCTCCAGGGTGACCGTGCCGGTGCGCGCGGGCGGCTGGGCGGCCGTGGTGTCCGGCTCGGCGCGGTCGCCGTCCAGCGAGGGCAGCCGGACCTGGCCCGCCTCCGGTTCGCCCGGTTCGGGGGTCTCGTCACGCTCGGCGGGGGTGGGTTGCCGCGGTACGAAAGGCCGCTCCTCCGGGACCTGCTGCTCGGGGGCGGGACGCGGCGGGGGCACGGTCACCCCGTCGGCGGCCACGGCCTCCCGCACGGCCTCCACCAGCGCGGGGACGGTCGGATGGTCGTAGACGGCGACGGAGTCCAGGTCGAGCCCGAAGCTCCGGTTCAGGTCCCGGACGATCTCCACGGCGCCGATCGAGTCCAGCCCCATCTCGCTGAAGCTCAGCGAGTCGTCCACCTCGTGGGGCTGGAGGTAGAGGTGGCTCATGAGCGTGCCCTCGATGACCCCCCGCACCTCCCCCGCCTCAGGGCCGTCCGCGACGTTCCCTGCTGCGGAGGTTCTTGCCTCAGGGGACCCCTTCTCGGGGGACCCCTTCTCGACGGAGCCTGCGTCGGTGGACCGCTTCTCGGCGGCGCCCGCCTTCGGGGCTTCGGCCTTCGGGGCTTCGGCCTTCGGGGCTTCGGCCTTCGGGGCTTCGGCCTTCGGGGTGTCGGCCTTCGGGGTGTCGGCCTTCGGGGTGTCGGCCTTCGGGGTGTCGGCTCTGAAGGTGTCCACCTTGGCGAAGTAGTCGTCGACGCGGGCCAGCGACTCCTCCCCCAGCACGCGCTCGTGCATCCCCGACTCTCCCGCGATGACGCCGGTCAGCCGGTCGAGCACCCGTCCGGCCAGCTCGGACTTGAGCGCCCGCAGGGCGGGCAGCGGCAGCGCGGCGATCGAGCGGGCGTGCCTGAGCGCCGCCTTCAGCACGGCGTTCTGCGGCAGGACGGTCACCCCGGCCCCCCGCCGGGCCAGCTCCTCACCCGTGACGGACCGGCCGGTGTAGAGCATCTCGTGCGCCGCCGACCGGCCGAGCCGCTCCTCCAGGATGTACGTCGCGCCCATCCCGGGCGTGAAGCCGAACTTCATGAAGTTGGCGCTGTAGACGCCCTCGGCCGCCATGATGACGAGGTCGGCGAACAGCCCGAAGGCCAGCCCGCCGCCCGACGCGTGCCCCTGGACGGCGGCGATGACCGGCCGGTCGCACCGCAGCAGCCCCTCGTACAGGAAGGGCACGTCGGTGAAGCGTCCCTCGCCGCCCGCGAGGGTGCGCAGGGCCTCCGGGGTGGCGCCCATGCTGAAGACGTTGCCGCTGCCGGTGAGCACGACCGCCTTGACGTCCTCGCGCCCGGCGATCTCGGCGAACGCGGCCTGGAGGTCGTCGATCAGCTCCCTGGTGAACATGGACGCCCCGGACCCCATCACCACCAGCGCCACCCCTTCGGGCAGCACCTCGAACCGCAGCCCTTCCCCGTCCGGCACGAGCTCCACGACCTGCTCCTCCGGCGTCTCCACGGCGGGCGGCCCGACGGGCGACTCGGCAGGCGACTCGATGGGAGCCTGGGCAGGCGGCTCGGCGGGTGGCTGGGCAGGCGGCTCGGCGGGTGGCTGGGCAGGCGGCTCGGCGGCCGTGGTGGCGCGTTGCCAGCGGCCGAGCCAGCAGCTCTCCTCCTGGAACGGGTAGACCGGCAGCGACACCAGCCGCCCGCCGTCGTGGCACTCGCGCCACGGCACCTCGGCTCCTCCGGCCCAGGCGGCCGCCACCTCTTCCAGCCGTCCGTCCCGGAACAGCCGGACGCACTCCGCCGCCGACGGCGTCCCCTCCTCGCCGCCGGAGCCGGTGGTGCCCCCGGAGCCGGTGAAGACGCCGGGGCCCGGGTTCGCGCCGGCCGCGTACGCCTCCAGCCCGTCCCGCAGCTCGGCCACGTCGTTCACGACGAGCGCCAGCCGCTCGGCCATGCCGGTCCGTCCGACCTGCGAGGTGTAGGCGAGGTCGGCCAGATACGTGCCGGGGCCGGCCAGGTCGGCGACGGTGTCGTCCAGCGACAGGCCCGGTCCGAGCTGGATCAGCGCGGCCGGGTCGAGGCCGAGGTCGCCCAGCGAGTCGGCGGGGTCGAGCTGGTCGGCGGGGATGCCGAGCAGCGCGGCCACCCGTTCGACGCCGCCCCGGGAGCCCCCCGGAGAGCCTGCCGGGGAGCCTGCCGAGGAGCCTGCCGGGGAGCCGTCCGCCGTGGCGGTCTCGGCCAGGAAGCGGGTCCAGGCGCGGGCGTAGTCGCGCAGCGCCTCGGGCGTACGGGCGGAGAGCACGACCAGGCAGGGCCCGTCCGCGCCCGGCCCGGGAGCGGGCTCGGGCGCCTCCTCGACCAGGACGTGCGCGTTCGTGCCGCCCGCGCCGAACGCGCTGACCCCGGCCCGCCGGGGTGTGCCGTCCGGGCTGGTCCAGGGTTCGAGCGCGCGCTGCACGTGGAAGGGCGTGGCGGCGAAGTCGATCTTCGGGTTGAGCTCGTCGGCGTGCAGGGACGGCACCAGTTGCCCGTGCTGGAGCTGGAGCAGCACCTTGGTCAGCCCGGCGATCCCGGCCGCGCCCTCCAGGTGGCCGATGTTGGACTTGACCGAGCCGATCGCGCAGTCGGCGTCCGCCGGCAGGGCCTGGCGCATGCCCTCGACCTCGATCGGGTCGCCGAGCGAGGTGCCGGTGCCGTGCGCCTCGATGTAGCCGATGCTCGCCGGGTCCCAGCCGGACCTGCGGATCGCCGTGCCGATGAGCTGGGCCTGCGAGCGCGGGCTGGGGACCGTCGCGCCGCTGGTCCGGCCGGTGTGGTTGACGGCGGTGGCGGCGATGACGCCGTAGACGTGGTCGCCGTCCGCCCTGGCCTGCGAGAGCGGCCTGAGCAGCACGGCCCCGACGCCCTCGCCGGGCACGTACCCGCTGCCGCCGGCGCCGAAGGCGCGGCACCGTCCGTCCTCCGACAGCCAGTGTCCCTGGGCGAGTTGCAGGTACTTCTGCGGGTGGACGGTCGCGTTCACGCCGCCGGCCAGGGCGAGGTCGCACTCGCCGCGCCGCAGGCTCTCGACGGCCAGGTGGACGGCGGTCAGCGAGGAGGAGCAGGCGGTGTCCAGCGCGATGCTCGGGCCGTGCAGGTCGAGGGTGTAGGAGACGCGGTTGGCGATGGAGGCGTGCATGGCCGTGGGGGCGACGCCGCCCTCCCCGCCCTCGACGAGCTGGTAGTGGTTCCACATGACGCCCGCGAACACGCCGACGTTCTGCGCCGACAGCGACTCCGGCGGGTGGCCGGCGTCCTCCAGCGCGTGCCAGCAGGTCTGGAGGAACAGCCGTTCCTGCGGGTCCATGCGTTCGGCGTCGCGGCGGGAGATGCCGAAGAAAGCGGGGTCGAAGCGGTCGACGCCGTCGAGGAAGCCGCCCCACTTGCCGTACGTCCTGCCGCGGGCGCCCTTCTCGGGGTCGTAGATCTCGTCGTGGTTCCAGCGGCCGTCCGGGATCTCCTCGATGCAGTCGCGTCCCTCGGCCAGGTTGCGCCAGAAGGCGCGCAGGTCGGGGGCCTGCGGGTAACGTCCGGCCAGCCCGACGACCGCGATGGGCTCGTCGCCGCGCACCCCGCCGGGCTCGCCGCCGCCCATCGGCCGCGCCTGCGCGCGGGGCGTGGCGGGCGCGGGCCGGGAGGCCGGGCGGGGCGACGGTTGCGGCGGGGCGGGCGGCAGCAGCGCCGGGATGCGGTCCGCGTCGCCGTGCAGCACCGTCAGGACGTCCTCGGTCCCGCTCAGGGCGCGGTCGAACACGTCGAGGGCGGCCTCGGTGGGCAGCGGGACCATCCCGGTGGCCGTGCGGGCGCGCTCGATCGTCTCCGGCCCGACCCGCATCCCGCCCTCGGCCCAGTACGGCCACGCGACCGCCAGGGTCCGGCCCGGCCGGTCCCGCCGCGCCGCCCGCCGCCGGGCGAACTCCTCCAGGTACGCGTTCGCGAAGGCGTAGTCGGCCTGCCCCGGGTTGGCCAGCGACGCCGACACCGACGAGAACACTACGAAGCAGTCCAGATCGTCGTCCTTGGTGGCGGCGTCCAGGTGGCGCACGCTCAGGGCCTTGGCCGCCACCACGGCCTCGATGTCGGCGGCCCGCTTGCCCGGGTAGAGCCCGTCGCGGTTGACGCCCGCGCAGTGGACGACGCCGTCGATGCGTCCGTGACGCGCCCGGACCGTGGCGAGGGCGCGCTCGACCTGGTCGAGGTCGGTCAGGTCGGCGGAGATCTCCGCGTTCCTGCTGACGGGCACGGCGGTGGCCTGGTGGCGGCGTTCCAGGTGCTCGGCGAGGAGGCGGCCGATGCCGCCCGTCCCGCCGGCGATCACGTACACGCCGCCCTTCCTGATCGCGACGCGCCCGCCAAGCTCGCCGGGCTCGCCAGGCTTGGACGGTTCGCCAGGCTTGGACGGTTCGCCGGGCTTGGACGGCTCGCCCGGCTCGGCCGGGAGCCAGCGGCGCACCAGGCGTTCGCCGCGCTCGTAGCGGATCTCGGGCTCGGCGGAGGCGTCCCGCAGCACGTCGGCGGAGGCCGGGACGTCGGCGGAGGCGGTGGAAGGGGCAGGGGCAGGGGCAGTGGCGGGGTCCAGGCGGATGCTGCGGCAGCGGATCAGCGGGGTCTCGGCGGTGATCGTCCTGGCCAGCGCGCCGACGGCCTCGTGGGCGGGGTCGTCGCCGGTGTGGGCGTAGGTGAGGGTGACCGGTCGCTCCGGCTTCGCGGCGAGGACGGCCTTCGCCGTCTCCCAGACGGCCAGGCACGGGTCGGCCGGCTCCCCCGGCGTGGCCCGGAGCACCAGGTGCCGGGAGCCGTCGTACCGGGCGCCGGGGGTGATCTCGCGGTACTCGCCGGGGTCGTCGCCGTCCTCGGGGAGCGGCACCCACACGTCGCGGAAGCAGCGCGTCTCGCCCGGCTCGGGCTCCGGCCTCCCCGGGGTGAGGTCGTAGGCGGAGGACAGGTGGGCGGCGAGGCTGTCGATGTCTCCGTACTCGAACAGCAGGGTCGGGTAGAGCCGCCGCCCGACGATCTTCTCCAGCCGTTCGCTGATGTCCACGAGCGTGACCGAGTCCAGGCCGAGGTCGTAGAAGCCGGTCCCGGTGGGCACCTCGCCGGGCTGGCGGCCGAGCGGCCCGGCGACGAGCTCGCGCAGGCGGCCCACCAGGTCGCCGGAGCCGTTGTGGCCGGTGGCGGACGGCTGCTCCGGGCGTGCCGGGTCGTCGAGCAGCCGCTCGATCAGCCGCGGCGACCTGATGCGCTTGCACGACAGCCCGCCGAACCCGGCGACGAAGCGCCCCCGCTCGTCGTAGAGGCCGAAGTCGTTGGTGATCACGTCGCCGGACGGCGCGATGCTCTCCGGGCGCGGCGCGTACACGTGGAAGGCCGCGCCGAGCCGCCGGGGCGCGCGGAACTCTGCGATGTAGACCGGGATGAACGGCTCCCGCCCCGACGCCTGGGTCTGGCCGAGCCCGGCCAGGGTGGCCGCGTCCAGGCGGGCGGGGTGCAGGTGGAAGCCCTCGTGGCCGGGGGCGGGCGAGTCCTGCCGCAGCTCGGCGAGCAGGTAGCCGTCGCCGTGGTGCAGCCGTCCCGCGCATTTCATCGGGGCGCCGTGGCTGATGTCCTCGGCCCTGGCGCGGGCGTACAGGTCCTCCATGTCGCCGTGCCGCCGGGCGCCGCGGCGCAGGGCGTCCAGGTCGATCGGGCCGGGTTCGGGGCCGTTCGGCGTGCCCACCTTGCCGGTGAAGTTCCGCCGCCAGCCGGACAGCGGCGTCCCGTCCCTGCTCCAGCGGCTCTCCGCCCGCACGTCGGAGCCGTCGACGGTGACGCGGATCTCCCGGTCGGCCTCCGGCTTGGTGACGATCGCCTCGGTGAACAGCACCTCGCGCAGGACGATCTCCCCGGGGTCGCGCCCGGTCGCCATCAGCGTGCGGAACACCAGATCGAGGAACGTCACCCCGGGCATGACGGACACGTCGTGCACCCGGTGGTTCCGCATGATGAAGTCGGTGTGCTTCAGCGTGGTGTGACACTCGATCGCGGGCATGGAGTCAGCGCCTCCCCGTGGTGATGTTCAGGTCGAGCAGCGAGCTGGCGTCGTCCGGTGGACCGGGATCGGGGCCGGGGCCGGAGGCGCCGGCCGGGACCGGGTCGCGCGCCGGGTCACGGGCCGGGTCGCCGGCCGGGGCCGGGTCGCGCTCCAGCCACAGTCGCCTGCGCCGGAAGACCGGCGCGGGGGCGGGCTCGCGTTCCGGCCGCACGCCCGGCCGCGGGTCCGGCTCGCTCAGCACGAGGTGCGCGTTGGTGCCGCCGAGCCCGAACGAGCTCACGCCCGCGACCCTGGGCGAGGGCCAGTCCCGCGGCTCGGTGACGGGATCGAAGGGCGAGGCGGCGAAGTCGAAGCGCGGGTTGGGCCGCTCGCAGGACAACGTCGGCGGGATCCGCCCGTGCTCGACGGCCAGCGCCGCCTTGATCAGCCCGGCGATCCCGGCCGCGCTGAGCGTGTGCCCGATGTTGCTCTTGACGCTGCCGATCGCGCACGTTCCCGGGTCGCCGCCGCCCTCGGCGAACACCCGTGTCAGGGCGCGCAGCTCGATGGGGTCGCCGATGAGCGTGCCGGTGCCGTGCGCCTCGATCAGGCCGATCTCGGCAGGCGTGCGGCCGGCCGCCGCCAGGGCCCGGCGGACCACGTCGGCCTGGGCCTCGGGGTTGGGCGTGGTGACGCCCATGGTGCGGCCGTCGTTGTTCACCGCGACCGCCTCGATGACCGCGTGCACCCGGTCGCCGTCGGCCAGCGCCGCGCGCAGCGGCTTGAGCAGGACGACCCCGCACCCCTCCCCCGGCACGAAACCGTCGGCGCGCTCGTCGAACGTGTGACACCGTCCGGTGGGCGACAGCGCCTTGGCCGCGCTGAGCTGGAGGTAGTCGTTCTCGTCCAGGAGCACCTCCACCCCGCCCGCCAGGGCCACCTCGGCCTCCCCGGCGAGCAGGCTCTGCGCGGCGAGCTGCACGCCGACCAGCGAGGAGGAGCAGGCGCTGTCCACGACGAGGTTGGGGCCGCGCAGGTCGAAGTGGTGGGCGACCCTGGCCGCGATGAAGTTCTGGTCGGAGGCCAGCCCGCCCGGCCGGACGCCGACCCGGCGCCCGTAGTCGGACATGCGGGCTCCGGCGAACACCCCGGCCCGGCGTCCGCGCAGCTCGGCGGGGTCGTAACCGGCGTCGGCCAGGCAGGCGGCGCAGCACTCCAGGAACATGCGGATGGCCGGGTCCAGGGCGCGGGCCTCGTCCTCGCCCAGGCCGAAGTAGTCGTTGTCGAAGTCCTCGATGCCGTCGACGAAGCCGCCCCACTTGCTGATGCTGCGGCCGAGGGCCGGTTCGGGCGAGTACAGCTTCCGGTGGTCCCAGCGGGAGGCGGGCACCTCGCGCACGTCGCACCGGCCCTCGGTGAGGTTCCGCCAGAACGCGGCCACGTCCGGGGCGCCGGGGAACCGGCAGGCCATGCCGATGATCGCGATCCTGCGGTCCTCGGCGACACCGGGAGGGGCAGGCTCGGGGGCGTCCGGGCGGCTGACGGTCGGCGCGGGGGCTGCCGGGCGGTCGGCTTCCGGCTCGGGGGCGTCCGGGCGGTCGGCGTCGGGCTCCGGGACGCCCAGGCGGTCGCGGAGTTGCTCCAGCGTCGGGTAGTCGAGCAGCAGCGACGGTTCCAGGCTCTCCCCGAGCCGTTCCTCGATGCGCTGCACCAGCTCGGCCAGCATCACCGACTCGACGCCGAGGTCCCCGAACTCCGCCGTCGGGTCCAGCGCGTCCACGGGGATGCCGATCGTCTCGGAGAACAGCACGGCCAGCCAGTCCGGGCCCCCGGCGTCCCGCGCCGGCCCAGGAGCCGGACGGGCGGCGGCCGGACGGCGGCCGGCCCGCTCGGGCAGCCGGATCAGCGCCGGGACGTCCACGGACGCGCCGGACGGCGGGCACGGCAGCACGGTCGCGCCGCGCGGCAGCCCGATCACCCGGTCCAGCACCCGCAGCCCGTCCCGGTCGCCGAGGGACGCGAGCCCGACGGCCTCGCCGACGTTCGGCTTGCCGCGCGCCCCGCCGGACTCCCGCCACTGCGGCCAGTCGACCGACCGGAACTCGGTCCGCCCGGACCGCCGCCTGACCCCGGTGCAGTAGTCGAGGAAGGCGTTGGCGGCCGCGTAGTCGGCCACCCCGGCGGCCAGCGCGGGCACGGCGGCGCACACGGAGGAGAAGGCGACGAAGAAGGCCGGACGGTCCCCGGCGCAGGCTTCGTCCAGCGCCTCCAGCAGGTCGGCCTTGGGCGCGAGCACGGCCCGCAGGTCGTCCTCGGACTTGTGGGCCAGCGACGGACGGCCCTGGCTGGAGCGTCCCGCGCAGTGGACGACGCCGCCGATCGGGCCCAGCTCGCGGCGCACGCCGTCCAGGAAGGCGGCCACCCCGGACGGCGGCCCGGTGTGCACGACCACCCGGGCTCCCGCGCGTTCCAGGTCGAGGACGGTGGCGACGGCCTCCTCACCGGAGCCGTCCCATTGCTCGCGCGGCGGCAGCGGACGCACGCCGAGCAGGGCGAGCCGGCGCGCGCCGCGATCGGCCAGGTGGCGGGCCACCAGCGCGCCCAGCCCCCTGGTGCCGCCGCTTACGACGTAGACGGCCGCGGGATCGAGCCGCGGCTCGGCGTACGGCGCGGACAACTCCCGCAGATCCGGACGGAACCGCTCGCCGTCGCGGTAACAGACCTCCCCGTACGGCTCGTCGGCCGCCCATTCGGCGCGGATCTGCGCGGCCGTGGGCCGGTCGCTGTCCAGCACCGTGGCCGTCACCGACGGGTACTCGGCGGCGAGCATCCGCACGAACCCCGCCATCCGCGCCCCCGCCAGGCTCGGCGACGCGCCGCCGAGGTCCAGCAGGCCGCTGGTCACGTGCAGGATCCGGAGCGGGCGGCGCCGGGCCAGGGCGTCCCGCAGGACGGCGAGCCGGTCCAGCTCGCCCGCCGGGTCGGCCTCGCCCAGATCGCGCAGGTCGATCCAGCCGGTGAACTCCTCCGGGACGGGGTCGCCCGCGCCCACGGGCACGACCCGGTCGCCGAGCGAGCGCGCCAGCTCCTCGGAGGCGTCGCCGAACAGGCACACCACGGTCCCGTCGCCGAGCGTCCCGGGGTCGTGGGCGGGCTGCCCGGACGGCGTCCAGATCCGCTCGAAAAGCGGCACTTCGGCTGCGGCCGGTTCCCGGTCGCCCGAGACGGGTTCCCGGTCGCCCGAGACGGGTTCCCGGTCGCCCGAGACGGGTTCCCGGTCGCCCGAGACGGGTTCCCGGTCGCCCGAGGCGGGTTCCCGGTCGCCCGAGGCGGGTTCGAAGGGCCAGCAGCGCATCCGGTCGAACGGGTACGACGGCAGCCCCACCAGCCGCGCGCCCGGCGTCGGCGTCCAGTCCACGTGGCCGCCGTCCACCCAGTGCCGTCCCAGCTCCAGCAGGTCGCCGGGCCGTCCGGACTGCTGGTCGCCGGCCCGCCCGGACGGCGGGACGCCGGGACGGGTCCGGCCGCGCAGCACGTCGGCGGGCTCCGACCGGGC
This sequence comes from Nonomuraea sp. NPDC049646, assembly GCF_044465525.1. NCBI lineage: Bacteria > Bacillati > Actinomycetota > Actinomycetes > Streptosporangiales > Streptosporangiaceae > Nonomuraea > Nonomuraea sp. NPDC049646. The sequence goes on from NZ_JBITLU010000020.1 coordinate 114,025, forward strand.
GAACCGCGCCAGCCGTTCGCACAGCTCAGCAACGTCCGCGACGACGAGGGCGAGCCGTTCGCGCAGCGGTTCCCGTCCGACCCGGAGGGTGTGGGCGACGTCGGCGAGGCTCTCGGGCGTCGCGCGCAGGTGGCCGGCCAGCCGGTCCGCCATGGCGCGCAGCCGCCGCTCGTCGTGGGCCGACAGCACGATGAGCTGCGGCCCGGCGTCGGGCGTGCCGGTCGCGGCGGGCTGGGCGGGCGGGGCCTCCTCGATCACCGCGTGCGCGATCGTCCCGCCGGCGCCGAACGAGCTGAGGCCCGCCCGCCGGGGCGCGCCGCCGGGCCCCGCGGGCCAGTCGGCCGCCTCCCGCTGCACGCGGAAGGGGATCTCGTCCCAGGCGATGTCCGGGTTGAGCTCGTCGGCGTGCAGGGAGGGCACGAGCCGCCGGTGCCGGAGCTGGAGCACGATCTTGGTGAGCCCGGCGATGCCGGCGCCCGACTCGACGTGCCCGAGGTTCGACTTGACCGAGCCGATCGGGATGCTGCCCGGCGCGACCCCCGCCTGCCCGAACACCCGCATCAGGGCGTTGATCTCGATGGGGTCGCCGAGCGCGGTGCCCGCGCCGTGGCATTCCAGGTAGCCGATGTCTGCCGGGTCCACGCCCGCGTCGGCGAGCGCGCGGGCGACGAGCTCGCCCTCCTCGACGGGGCTCGGCACCACCCAGCCGTTCGTCCGGCCCGAGTGCACGACGGCGGTGCCCCTGATCACGGCGTGGATGCGGTCGCCGTCCGCCTTGGCCCTGGACAGCGGCTTGAGCAGGACGACCCCGGCGCCCTCGGCGGGCACGAAGCCGTCGCCGCCCGCGCCGAAGCTGTGGCAGCGCCGGTCACCGGCGGTGAGCCGCATGCGGGCGTGCTGGACGAACTTGTTCGGGTGCAGGTTGAGGTTGACGCCGCCGGCGATCGCCAGCTCGCACTCCCCCTGGCGCAGCGACCGGACCGCGAGGTGCAGCGCGGCCAGCGACGACGAGCACATCGTGTCGACCGACATGCTGGGCCCCTTGAGGTCCAGGTGGTAGGAGACGCGGTTGGCCACGCCGCCGAGGGTCGCGCCGGTGTCCTGGGGCGTGCCGCGCAGGCTCTGCTCGACGCCGAAGAACGGGTACTCGTTGTACATCACGCCCGCGTAGACGGCGACGTTCGAACCGTGGCGGTCGCGCAGGCGGGTGCGCGGGTAGCCCGCGTCCTCCAGGGCCTCCCAGGTGACCTCCAGGAAGACGCGCTCCTGCGGGTCCATGAGGGCCGCGTCGCGCGGGGTGATGCCGAACAGCAGCGGGTCGAAGTCGGTGACGCCGTCGAGGAAGCCGCCCCACATGAGGTCCACGGGCCAGCCGTCGCGGGTCCTGTCGGCGGGGACGCGGGAGAGGGAGTGCCGTCCGGCGGCCAGGTTCTCCCAGAACGCGCCCAGGTCGGGGGCGTCGGGGTAGCGCCCGGCGATCCCGATGACGGCGATCGCGCCGTCATCGGCGCTGTCCGGCCCGGCCGAGCGCGGCCCGGTGCGGTCGGCCCGATCGGCCCGGACGGCCCGATCGGCCCGGACGGCCCGATCGGCCCGGACGGCCCGATCGGTCTGGACGGTCGGATCCGGCTGGTCCGGCTCGTTCGGCTGGTCCGGTTGGTTCGGTTGGTTCGGCTGGTCAGTTGGGCGCGGGGGCGGGGCGGGGGTTCTGGCGGACAGTGCGGCGGCGACGCCGGCCAGGTCCTTGTGCTCGAAGAAGAGCGTGCGCGACCGCTCGCCCAGGTCCCGCTCCAGCCGCGCGTTGAGCTCCACGATCTGGGACGACGTCAGCCCGTACTGCTCCAGCGGCACCCGCGTCCCCAGCCGGTCGGCGTCGATGCCCGAGACCTCGGCGTAGACGCCCTTGAGGTAGTCCTCCATGTCGTCGGCGGCGGCCTCCGGCGCGACCGGCTCCGCCCGTTCGATCCAGTACGGCTCGGCCTCGAACGGGTAGGACGGCAGCGCGACCCGCACGGGCGGCTCCGGCCAGAACCGGGCCCAGTCGACGTCCTGCCCGGCCACCCAGGCGGCCGCCGCCCCGGCCTCTGAACCGGCCGCTGAACCGGCCTCTGCGCCAGCCCGTGTGCCGGTCGGGCGGTCGCCGGAGCCTTCGGTGAGCACGGACGGGTGCGTCCTGCCCGCCGCGAACGCCTCCAGCCCCTCCCGCAGCCCGTCCGCGTCACGGCAGACGACGGCGAGCCGGTGCGCGAGGGCTGCGCGCCCGGTCTGGGTGGTGTAGGCGATCCGGCGCACGTCCCGCTCCCCGGCCTCGGCCAGGCGGCGGGCGGCGGTCACCAGCCGTTCCCGGGTCGCGGCGGAGACCAGGACGGCATGCTCCCGGCCGTCCCCGGCCGCGCCGCCCGGAGTCCCCTCGGGCGTGCTGCCGGGGGTCCTCTCGGCCGCGCTGCCCGAGCTCTCATCCGGCGCGCTTCCCGGGGTCTCCTCGGGAAGGGGCGCGCGGACGACGGCGTGGGCGTGCGTGCCGGTCGCGCCGAAGGCGTTGATCAGCGCCCGCCGCTCGCCGGTCCACGGCTGCGGCTGCTCCGGCACGGTGACCGCGTCGGTGGGCGGCTCGGCGAGCAGGGTGGGCGCCAGCCGTCCGTGCCGGAGCTGCAGCAGCACCTTGGCGAGCTGGGAGGCCCCGGACGCGGCTTCGAGGTGGCCGATGTTCGGCTTGAGCGTGCCCGCCGCGACGGGCTCGGCCCGCTCGCCGAAGACCTCGGCCAGCGCCTCGGCCTCGGCCGCGTCGGCCAGCACCGCGCCGGCCGCCGCGCACTCGACGTAGGAGACGTCGCCGGGCCCGGCCCCGGCCCGCTCCAGGGCGCCGCGCATGGACGCCGCCATGGCCTCGGCGCTCGGCGCGGTGAACCGCCCGGTACGTCCGGTGTGCGCGACCCAGGTGGCCTCGACCACGCCGTGGACGGCGTCCCCCGCCCGGACGGCGTCCGCGACGGGCCGCAGCAGGAAGGAGCCGACGCCCTCGCCGACGGTCCAGCCGGGCCGGTCGGGGTCGAAGGCGGCGGCGCCGGCCTCCTCGGCCAGCAGGCCCAGCCCGGCCAGCAGCCCGGCGTGGTAGGGGTCGGCGAGCAGGTTGACGCCCGCGACGACGGCCGCGTCGCAGTCGCCCGTACGGATGGCCTGGGCGGCCAGGTGCAGGGCGGTCAGCGTGGACGAGCACGACGTGTCCACGGCGATGCTCGGCCCGGTGAAGCCGAAGAAGTACGAGACGCGGTTGACCATGTCGGACGCGGTCGCCGACACCACGGCCGGGCCGCCCGCGCGCCAGGCGGCGGCGCCCGCGTGCTGGTAGTCGTGCCACATCGAGCCGACGAAGACGCCCACCCTGGGAGCGGTCGCGTGCAGCGAGCCGGGGGTGTGACCGGCGTGCTCCAGGCACTCCCAGACGCTGTGCAGCAGGAGCCTGAGCTGCGGGTCGAGCGTCGCGGCCTCCTTCGGCGAGATGTGGAAGAGCAGGCTGTCGAAGCGGTCGATGTGCTCCAGGTAGCCGCCGGGACGCTCACCCCTGGGGCTCGGGCCCAGGCTGCGGGCGCCGGTGCTGAGGTTGCGCCAGAAGCCGTCCAGGTCGTCGGCGCCGGGGTAGCGTCCGGCCATGCCGATCACGGCGAGCCCGCCCGGCCGCTCGTCGGGCACCGGCTCCCCCCGCCGGGCCGCCTCGGTGCGCTGGGCGGCCTCGGTGCGGGGTGCGGGCTCGGTGCGCTGGGCGGGCTCGGTGCGCTGGGTGGGCTCGGTGTGAGGAGCGGGCTCGGGGCGGGGGGTCGGTTTCGGGTCCGGGGTGGCGAAGACGGGGGTGGCGTCGCCGGTCGCGTACTCGGCGGGGCCGCCCAGGAACGCCTGGAGGAAGCGGTGGCCGTCGTCCAGGTCGAACTGGTCGCGCACCTGGTCGAAGGCGACCTCGCCGATGGGGCACAGCCCGATGCCGCAGGCCGCCTGGCCGGTCATCAGGAGCTGGCCGAGGTAGCCCGCCTCCAGGGTCAGGTAGCGCAGGCTCTGCTCGCCGTACAGGGGCTCGATGCCCTTGGTCTGGCCGATGAGGTAGAGGCTGAAGCCGGCGCGGTCGTACAGGTCGCGGTTGTAGACGAAGTGGGCCGTACGGTCGAGCTCGGGGCGGCCGTTCACGAGCTGGAGCGCGTGCTCGACCGGGTTGTAGTAGTAGATCCCCTCGGCGACCCCGCTGATCGCGCCCTTGGCGACGTGCAGGTACGCCTGCACGGCGTAGGTGTCCCCGGCCGACGGGTACAGGTGACGCGCGCGGTCGCCGAGCCGCCGTTCGCGCAGCAGCCCGAGCAGCCGGCACAGCGACCGGTACGGCAGCGAGCCGGGCGCGAAGTCGCGCACGCTGGCCCGCCAGGCGAAGTGCTCCTCGGGCACGTCCAGGCGGTCGAGGCGGATGAGGCTGGCGTCGGGCTCCAGCGGGCGCAGGTTCCATCGGCCCGCCTTGAACGCCTCCCGGTCCTCGGGCGAGAAGAAGTCGACCTCCCCCGGCCCGTCCGCCTCGCCCCCGGCCCGCACGGGCTGCTCAAGAGGCTGCTCGACGGGCTCACCAGCGGCGGGCTCATCGGTGGCGGGCTCATCGGTGGCGGGCTTCTCCGTGGCGGGCTTCTTCGTCGCGGGCTCGCCGGCGGGGGCGCCGACGACGGCGGCGATGCCGGTGACGGTCGGGTTCTCCAGCAGCAGCGCCACCGGCACCCGCCTGCCGTACCGCTTCCGCAGGGCCTTGGAGACCTGGACCATGGTGAAGGAGGTGACGCCCTGGTCCCACAGGTCCTGGCCGGGATCGACCTCCTCGACCCCGATCAGCTCGGCGAACAGCTCGGCGATCTCCGCCACCGTCCGCCCCGCCACCTCGGGCTCGGGCTCGGGCTCGGGCTCGGGTTCCGGCTCGGGCTCCGGCTCGGGGGCGCGGTCGGTGAGCGGCCACGGGAGGGCGTCCCGGTCCAGCTTGCCGTTGGAGGTGGCCGGGAACGTGCTGACGAACGCCACGTGGTTGGGCACCATGTACGCCGGCAACGTCCCGGCCGCGTGCGCCCGCAGCTCCCCGACGTCCGGCTCCGCGCCCTCGGCCATCACGTACGCGACCAGCTTCCGCTCCCCCGACCGGTCGTCGCGGGCCAGGACGACGACGTCCCGCACGCCCGGATGCTGCCGCAGCCGGTGCTCGATCTCGCCCAGCTCCACCCGGAACCCGCGGATCTTCACCTGGTTGTCGGCCCGCCCGAGGAACGTGATGTTGCCGTCGGGCAGCAGCGCGGCCCGGTCGCCGGTCAGGTACATGCGCCCGCCCGCGAACGGGTCCGGCACGAACCGCTCGGCGGTCAGCTCGGGCTGGTTGCGGTAGCCGAGGCTCAGGCACCTGCCGCCGATGAACAGGTCGCCCTCCACCCCTTCGGGGCAGGGCCGCCGGTCCTCGTCGAGGATGTAGTAGAGGGCGTCGTCGATCGGCCGCCCGTACGGGATGCTCCGCCACGACGGGTCGACCTCGCCCACCTCGAACCAGTTCGACCAGACGGTGGCCTCGGTCGCGCCGCCCAGGCTGACCACCCGCGCCCGCGGGAAGGTCGCGCGCACGGCGTCCGGCAGCGGCAGCGGCGTGTAGTCGCCGCTGAGGAAGACCAGCCGCAGGTCGCCGGTGCCCTCCCCGCCCTGCCGCTCGGCGAGCAGCGGGGCGAGCTGGTTGAGCGTGGTGGGCGCGGAGTTCCAGAACGTGATCGGCTCGTCGATGAGCACGTCCAGCAGCAGTTCGGGGTCGCGCTGCTGGCCCTCGTCGGCGATGTAGAGCGAGGCGCCCCGGCCGAGCAGGCCGAAGATGTCGAACACCGACAGGTCGAAGCCGAGCGAGGTGACGCACAGCCCGACGTCGGAGGCGTCGAAGCCGAAGGTGCGGTAGCACCAGTCGAGCAGGTTGAGCAGCGGCCGGTGGCTGACCTCGACGCCCTTGGGCTTGCCGGTGCTGCCCGAGGTGAAGATCACGTACGCGAGGTCGTCCACGGTGCCGGCGAGGGGCGGGTCACCGCGGTCGTCGCCGCGATCGTCGGGGCCGGTGTCCAGCTCGACGGCGCGCACGCCCTCGGGCACGGCCCAGCCGGGCGTCCCCGCGCAGGTGAGCACGAGCCCGGCGGCGGCGTCGTCCAGCATGACGGCGGCCCGCTCGTCGGGCAGGGACGGCTCCACCGGCAGGTAGGCGCCGCCCGCCTTGTGTATCCCGAGGACGGCGGCCACCATGTCGGGCCCGCGGCACAGGCGCACGGCGACCACCGTCCCCGGCCCCACGTCCAGCTCCTTCAGCCGCCAGGCGACGGCGTTGGCGCGCCGGTTCAGCTCCCCGTACGTCATGGTGCCGCCGGCGTGCCGCAGCGCGACCGCGTCGGGGCGGGCGGCGGCCTGCCGCTCGAACAGCCGGTGCGCGGGGCGCAGCCGGTCCTCGAAGGCCGCGAACAGCTCGGCGAGGTCGGGGAACTCCGGCTCCAGCGCGTCCCAGTGGTAGTGCAGCCGGTCGCCCTCCCTGATGACGATGCAGTCGAGCGCGACGTCCGGGGTGTAGGTCATCCAGGGCCCGGCCTCGACGCCGTCCGGCAGGGGGTGCTCGGTCAGGTCGAGGGTGCTGGTGTAGACGACGGGGAAGGCGTAGGCGCGGCGGCGGCGTTCCTTCATGACGTGGCCGCGCAGCGTGGCCAGGCCGGTCAGGGCGCCGTTCGCGGCGTCGGCGGCGATCCGGTCCGGGTAGGACTCGGCGTCGGTGACCCAGCTCAGGGCGGTGTGCTCGCCGGGGCGGCGCGGCTCGGACTCGGCGGTCCACCGCACCACGGACACGCTGAACGGATCGGCGAAGCGCCCGCGCAGCGCGCCGGCCAGGGCGGCGAAGACGGTCTCGTCGGACACCGCGGCGACGCTGCCGCTCAGCCGGACGCGGCGCGCGGGCGCAGTGGCCACCTCGGGCCCCGGCGGCAGGTCGCGGAACCGCTCGTCCCAGTAGCCCCCTTCGCGCGGACGTTCCGGGGCGGCCGGGGCCTCGGCGGGCGGGCGCGGCTCGGCGGACGGGTCGGCGTACAGCCGGAACAGCTCGCGCAGCACGATGTGGATGCTCCGGCCGTCCAGCACGGCGAGGTCGACGGCCACGTGCACCGTCTCGCCGCTGACCCGCAGCTCCCAGTGCGGCCAGCGGCCCAGCGGGAACGCCCGCCCGGCCATCTCCCCGGCCAGCTCCCCGAACTCGACGCCGGGGGTCTCGGGGATGCTCCAGTTCTCCGGCGCGTGCGGCCTGACCCGCAGCGTCCCGTCGTGGGTGACCTCCGAGCGCAGCGCGTCGTGCGCGGCCACCAGCCGCAGCCAGGCCCGTTCGAGCCGGTCCCGGTCCAGGTCGCGGACGTGGAAGCTGTGGTGGACCTGGCAGCCGTCGTACGGGTGCGAGCCGCCCGCGCGGGCCACGTAGTACGCCTTCTGCAGCTCGTTGAGCGGCCGGATCTCCTCCTCGCCGGTGTCGGCGGCCAGGGCGCGCAGCGCGTTGGTGAAGCGGGCGAACAGGACCTCCGGCTCGCCGGGCGCGAAGCAGCCGGGCACCAGGTCCCAGCGCACCCGCAGCTCGCCGTCGTGCTCCCACATCTGGTGGTCGAGCGCGACGCCGGAGGTCTGGCTCAGCGCGTACGTCACCGGCGGCACGGCCTCGTCCGGCCGGGCGTCCAGCAGGCTGGTGAAGACGACGGGCAGCGCCGTGCGCTCGCGCAGCTCCCGCATGACGGTCACGCCGGGGACGCCCGCGTGGCCGAGGTCGCTCCACAGCCGCCGGTGCACCTCCTGGACCGCCTCAGGGAGCGGCTCGCCGAGCGTGCTCCCGGCGGCGAACACGGCGGTGCCGGTGAACGGCCCGACCACCTCGTCCACCTCGCGCGGCAGCCAGGCCCGGCCGGTCGTGGTCAGGGCCAGGGAACAGTCCTCTCCCCTGCCGACCGTCTCGGCGAACAGGGTCAGCACCAGCGCGGTCGGCGAGACGTCCAGCTCGGCGGCCCTGGCGCGCAGGGCGCCCCACTGGGCGGCGGTCAGCGAGCCGGTCAGCGCGGAGCGCGGCGACCCGTCGGGCACGCCGGCGGCGGGGCCGGGCGGCAGGTCCGCCAGGCGCTCCCGCCAGTAGTCCAGGTCCTCCTGGTGGCGGGGGCCGCGCCGCTGGGCGTCCAGCGCGAGCAGGCAGTCGCGGACGGACAGCCCGCTCTCCTCCAGCGTGTGGCCGGGGTCGCGGTAGCAGCGCCACCAGTCGCGCAGCAGCACGTCGAGCCCGCGGCCGTCGGTGACGCTCGCGTCGATGCCGAAGTGCACGGTCCCGGGCGTGGTGACCTCGACGGCGAACGGCGGCCAGACGCCGGGCTCGTAACGCCGGTGCGCGAGGCGTTCGCGGGCGCCGGGCTCGTCCACCGGCAGGTCCCAGGAGGGGGCCTGCTCCAGGATCCGCTGGGTGCCGTCCTCGCCCAGCTCCAGGCGCAGGGCGTCGTGGTGGTCGACGACGCGTTGCCAGGCCGCGCGCAGGCGGGCGGGGTCCACGCCGGGCACCTCGAACTCGCGGTAGACCTGGCAGCCGACCGGGTCGGGGGTGGCGTCCTCGTCCGCGCCCATGACGTACGCCTGCTGCAGGGGCGTCAGGGGGAACGGCTCGTGCCGGTCGCCGGGGGCCCGGGTGATCGTCCCGCCGGTCACGGGGGTGTCGTGCTCCGCCGTCCCGGCCAGCTCGGCGATCCGCGCGGCCAGCTCGGCCGGCGTCGCGCAGCCGCCCAGCCGCTCCACGGGGAAGTCCAGCGAGAACTCCCGCTGGATCTCGAACCACACCCGTACCGCGGAGATCGAGTCGAGTCCGCTGTCCTTGAGTGAAGCGTCGGGGGTCAGCTCCGCACCGCCGGGCAGCACCTCGGCCAGCAGGCGGATGACCGTCTCCGTCACGCGCTCGTCGTGCTCCATGGGCCTCCTCCCTCACTGCGACGCTAGTGAGGACGGCGCGCGCTGCCTGCTCAAGACTGAGCAGGCAGCGCAAGGCGATCGGCCGTAACTTTCTGACCATGCCTGGTTCCTGGATAGCGGGCGGCGAGCCCAGAGCCGACGCCCGCATCAGACTGTTCTGCTTCGCGCACGCGGGAGGCGGGTCGGCGCTGTTCCGCAAATGGGACGAGCACCTGTCGCCGGACGTCGACGTCTGCCCGGTGGTGCTGCCGGGGCGCGAGTCGCGCCTGCGCGAGCGGCCCTACAACCGCATGGAGGAGCTCGTCGGGCCGCTGTCGGAGGCCGTCGAGCCGTACACCGACCGGCCGTTCGCGCTGTTCGGGCACAGCATGGGGGCCGTGGTGGCCTGGGAGACGGCCCGCCGCTTCCCGCCCGCGGTGCTGTTCGTGTCCGGACGCCGCGCGCCGCACCTGCCGACCCGCCGCCGCCGCTTCACCGACCTGTCGGAGGACGAGCTGCTGAGCGAGCTGGGCAAGCTGAACGGCACGCCGTCGGAGGTGATGGACCAGCGCAGCCTGCTGGAGGTGTTCCTGCCGGGCCTGCGCGCCGACTTCGAGCTGAACGAGTCGTACTCGCCGCTGCCCGGCCCGCGTCCGGACTGCCCGATCTCGGCGCTGACCGGCGACGCCGACCCGGAGGTCGACCCGGACGAGATCAGCGCCTGGGCCGAGGCCACCGGCGGCGGTTTCACGCTGCGCGTGTTCGGCGGCGACCACTTCTACCTCAAGGGCCCGCGGCCCGAGGTGCTGACGGCGGTCCAGGAGGACCTGAACCGCCATCTGCTCAACGGCTAGCCGTCCTTCAGCGGCTAGCCGTCCTTCAGCGGCTAGCCGTCCTCAGTGTCTAACCGTCCTTGGCCAGGTCGCGCAGCCGGGCTTCGAGCAGCCCGGCTGCGGCCTCCATCAGCCGGTCGGCGATGACGTCCACGTGCCTGGCCCGCCAGTCGGCCAGCTCCGTGCCCGCCACCCACCGGTTGAACGCGCCCATCGCCGGCCCGCAGTGGACCTGGTAGTCCACCTGCCGTCCGGCCTCGCCGCGCAGCGCCAGCCTGATCGTGTGCACGAAGTACCAGCGGAAGACGAGCGCCATCCGGTGCTTGGGGTCGCGCTCGGCGCGGGCCAGCTCGGCCGGCCGGCGCGCGGCCAGGAAGGCCCGGGTCTCCTCCCACACCTCCTCGAAGGAGCGGCGGAAGAATTTGTCCTGGATCGTCCGCCTGGTCCGCTCGTCGATCTCCTCCAGCGAGCCGTACTGGCGGTAGAGCTGGTAGAGCTTGTTGGCGCGGGCCGGGAACAGCGTGCCCTTCCTGGCGACCTGCACCTGCGCGCCCATCTCGAACATGTCGCCGGCCGGGGCGTAGGCGGTGTCCTGCACGTCGAGCCCGGCCAGCAGGTCCTTGACGGCGTCGGACGTCCCGGCCTGCGGGGTGCACTGGTTGACGCTGCCGGTGACGATGAAGTCGGCGCCGAGCACGAACGCGGCGGCGGCGGCCTCCGGTGCGCCGATGCCGCCGGACGCGCCGACCCTGATCCGCCGGGCGTAGCCGTGGGCGGCCATCTCCTCGTCGCGCAGCCGCAGGATCGCCGGCATCAGCGCGTACGGCGAGCGCCCGTCGGTGTGCCCGGCCGAGTCGGCCTCGACGCAGACGTCCGCGCTGACCGGCAGCTCCGCGGCGACCTCCGCCTCGGCCGCGCTCAGCGCCCCCTCCCGGACGAGCCGGTCCAGGACGGCCTGCGGGGCGGGCCGCATGAACGCGGCGGCGACCTCGGGCCTGGAGACCTTGGCCACCACGTGCCGGACGGCGACCGGCCGCCCGGCCGGGTCGCGGTGCGCGCCGCTGTAGCGGTAGCGGACGAGGGGCGCGGTGATGTGCGGGTAGGCGGCGGCCTCGACGTACCGCACGTCGCGGCGGAGCAGCAGGTCCACCGTCTCGCGTTCCAGGCCGTCCTCGTCGAAGCCGTAGAGCAGGTTCACGCCGTAGGCGCCGTCCGGGCCGAGGGCGGACTGGACGGTGTCGAGCGCTTCGGAGATCTGGTCCAGGGTGAGGCCGCCGGCGCCGAGGAAGCCCATCAGCCCGGCCCGGCCCATCCTGATCACCAGCTCGGCCGAGGCGATGCCCTTGAACATCGACCCGGCCAGGTAGGCGTGGCGGACGCGGTAGTCGGCGCGGAACTCGGCCGAGCCGAGCGCGATCCCGGCCTCCCGGACGGCGGCCGACTCGACCGGCTCCCGGACGGCGGGCGACTCGACCGGTTCCCGGACGGCGGGCGACTCGACCGGTTCCCGGACGGGTGGCCTGGCCGCCGGCTCGCGGGCGGCGGGCGTCTCCGCCGGCTCCTGGGCGACGGGCGTCTCCGCCGGCTCGGGCGGGTGGCGGCGGGTGACCGTCCACAGTTTGGTGAGCACGTCGCCGGGGCCGATCTCCTCCAGCTCGGACACGCCCTGGTCCATCAGGTAGCGCAGGCCGTCCACCCACCGCACCGGGTTGCAGATCTGGCGGCGCAGCAGCTCGGCCGCCTCGCCGGCCCGGTACGGGCGTCCGGTCACGTTGGAGATGACGGGCACCCGCGGCTCCTCGATGCGCACGCCGTCCAGCGCCTCGGCGAAGGCGTCGGCGGCCGGTTCCATGTAGCGCGAGTGCGAGGGCACGCTCACGCTCAGCGGCACCCACTTGCCGGGGCCGCCGCGGCTGAGCGCGTCCAGCTCGTCCTTGGGCCCGGCCAGGACGACCTGTTCCGGGGAGTTGTAGTTGGCGATGTCGACGCCGGTGCCCGCCAGCAGCTCCTCCAGCCGTTCCCGGTCGGCGCCGAGCACGGCGGCCATGGCGCCGCCGCCCGCTGCCGACATCAGCTCGCCGCGCCGCTTGACCAGGCCGAGCGCGGTCTCGAAGTCGAAGCAGCCGGCCGCGAACAGCGCCGCGTACTCGCCCAGGCTGTGCCCGGCCAGGTAGTCGGGCCGGCCGCCCTCCTCCTGCCGGGCGAGGAAGCTCAGCGCGTTGACCGTGAACAGGGCGGGCTGCACGTAGCGGGTCTCCCGCAGCCGCCTGGGATCGTCGCACAGCTCGGCGACGGAGTAGCCGAGGATCTCGTCGGCGCGGGCGCACAGGTCGGGGTACCGCTCCAGGACGCCCGCGCCCATGCCCTTGCGCTGCGACCCCTGACCGGGGAAAACCCACACGACGGACATCAGGCGCGTTCCTCTCTAGCGTTCCCAGGGGAATCTCTTCTCGGTCGCGTAGTCGACGAGCCTGCGTCGCACCTCGGGGCTGGACATGAGCCGGCCGAACTCCTTGACCGCCACCTGCTCGGTCTCGTCCGACAGGATCCACAGCTCGCGGAAGTAGCGCTTCATGTCCGTGACGATCGACCGGTCCAGCTTGGTCAGCCGGTAGGCCAGCCGCCGCACGAGCGCCTCCGGGTCGTCCGACACCTCGTCCACCAGGTGGAAGGCGGCGGCCTCCGCGGCGCTCACCGGCTGGGTGCTCAGCGTCATCGCGTACGCCTTCTGAAAGCCCGTGCGCCGGATCAGGAACGGCAGCACGCAGCACGGCAGCAGCCCCCACAACGCCTCGGGCAGGCTGAAGGTGCTGCGCTCGCTGGCGAAGACGAAGTCGCTGGCCGCGGCCAGGCCGACGCCGCCGCCGGCCACCCGGCCGTCCACCCGGGCCACCACCGTCACGGGCGTCTCGGTGAAGCGGCGCAGCAGGCCGTAGAAGGCCCGGCCGCCGTCGGCGACGTCGCTGCCGGCCGCCTCCTCCAGGTCCATGCCGGTGCAGAAGACGCCGTCGCCGCCCTCCAGCAGCAGGATGCGGCAGCCGGGCGCGCGCTCGGCCTCGTCCAGGGCGGCGCCCAGCTCGTCGATGGCGCGGTCGTCGATCGTCCGGCCGCGCAGCCGGTGCCGCAGGGTCGCCGAGGTCAGCTCCATCTGTACTCCCGGTGGAAGTCCGCGATGCGGTCCAGCACCAGCAGGCCGCGACCGCCGAAGGCGTCCTCGTACAGGTCGCCGTACGGTTTGGGGTCGAGCACGGCGTCCCGCACCCCGAAGGCGCGGTCGGCGCTCAGCTCGGTCAGCGCGTCCAGCTCCGCGACGCCGATCTCGCGCCGCTCGTCCAGCGCCCGGCCGATGCCGCTGCGGCCCTGGGCCGGGATCACGCCGCTGTAGAACTCCGACGCGCAGCCCGACCCGTACGAGAACAGCCCCGCCCGTTTCGGCGCGTCGAACGCGCCGTGGTCGATGAGCGAGCACAGCGCCAGGTAGAGCGCGGCCGAGTAGGTGTTGCCCACCCGCACGCCGTAGGCCAGCGACGGCGCGACCCGCGCCGCGAAGTCGGCCTCGATCTCCCGCGCCCCCATGCCCTTGAGCTTGCGCAGCAACATCCGGTGCGCGCCCTTCACCATCCCGGCGAACGGCGTGTGCAGCGCCAGGTAGTCGAAGGTGTCCACGATGTCGGCCCCGGCCACCCGCCGCCCGTAGGCCGCGAAGCACTCCTCGGCGCAGCGCATGTACGCCAGCAGCGACAGGTCCGGGTCGACCGCGTCGGTGTCGTGGCGCGGCCGGGCCGTGTCCATCACCTCGAAGGTGTGGTAGCCGCTGGCGCCGGGGTCGAGCCGCAGCACCCGCGCGTCCTCGCCGACCAGCATCGCCACCGCGCCGGCGCCCTCGGAGGGCTCCCAGTAGGTGGACTTGGCGGTGCCGCTGGCCGCGTCGGTGGCGATGGCCAGCGCCTTCACGCCGGGGATGGGGCTCGCGCCGACGACGGCGGCGGCGCACTGGAGCGCGGCCGTCCCGCCGTAGCAGGCGTGCTTGACCTCGAACGAGCGGCACGCCGGGTTCAGCCCGAGGTGGTGGTGGATGTAGGTGCTGATCGGCTTGCCGAAGTCGAGCCCCGACTCGGTGCCCACGACCAGCAGCTCGATCCGGTCCTTCTCCTCCGGGGCGAGCGCGTCGAGCAGCGGGCGGGCGGCGTTGACCGCGTTGGTGACCGGGTCCTCGCAGGGCAGGTTGACCGAGCGCTGCTCCATCATCAGGTTGCCGAAGCGGTTCACGTCCAGGCCGCGCGCGTCGAACAGCGCGCGGACGTCCGTGTACGCCCTGCCGACGTACGCGTTGATCGCCTCGATCCCGAGAGCCATGGCCTAGGGCACCATCAGGACGTCGTGGATGCTGGTGGGCACGAACAGCCGGTCCCACTGCCCGCCGCCGTGCCGTTCGGGGACCCGTTCCACGTCGTAGACCTCCTTGCGCATGCCCTCGCCGCGGTCCACCTCCCGCACGGCCTGGTAGTCGTCCAGCTCGCGCAGGTGGATGAGGGCGTGCAGGCGGTCCTGGCGGCCCCACGTCTGCTCGTAGATGAAGGCGGTGGCGCGGCCTTCGAGGTTGGCGTTGAGGTAGCGCGACCAGTCGTAGAGGAACTGCCGGCCCTCCTCGCGCAGCTCGTAGCGGGCGTCGGCGGTGCGCAGCACGATCGCCCCGGCGGTCGCCGAGTTGAGCTGCTCCCGCTGCGTGGTCTGGTACGTCGCGGGCGGCACGAACGTGCCCGGCACGTCGTGCACGTCGTCGGTGAACCCGTGCTGCGGGCACATGACGGTCTCCTGGAGACTGCCGTGGACGAACATCTTCTCCCAGTTGCCGCCGCCCTTCTTGGGCAGCCGGTCCTTGAGCGAGATCTGCTGGAACGCCTGGTCGTGGTCCACCATCTCGATGAGCTTGCTGTACTTCTCGGGGGACTTCATGTGCACGAACCAGTGCAGCCGCTCGCGTACGCCGAAGACCTCCTCGTAGCAGAAGGTCGTGGCGACGCCGGCCTGGGCGCGGTTCATGTAGTCGAGCAGGTCCACGCTGAAGTCGCGGCCCTCGCGGGCCATGCCGTACTCCAGCATCCCCACGCGGTGGATGATCAGGCCCGCGTTGCCCGAGTGCAGCAACTGGTCGGGGGGCAGGGTGGTCTGATACTGCGCCGGCTTCGTCATGCCCCGAATGTCGCCCACGGGCGCGGGAAGCTCCGCTCAATATTGAGCAGGCCCCCGGGGGTGTCCGCCGCGGGCGGGCTCAATATTGAGCAGCAGGACGACGGCCCGATCGGCCTAGCCTCTCCTGTGCCTGACATGCCTCTGGGAGCCCACGAACTGCTGGTCTTCATGCTGCAGCTGGGCCTGCTCCTCGGTCTCGCCGTCCTGCTCGGCCGGCTGGCCGTGCGCCTGCGCATGCCCGCCATCGTCGGCGAGCTGACCGTGGGCGTGCTGCTCGGCCCGTCGCTGCTGAACCACCTCGCCCCCGCCCTGAAGTTCACCCAGCTCCACCTGCTGGACGCGGTGGGCCAGGTCGGCGTCCTGCTGCTGGTCGCCATCACCGGCATCCAGCTCGACTTCGGGCTGGTCCGCCGGCGCGGCGCGACGGCCGTCAAGGTGAGCGTCGCCGGTCTGGTCGTGCCGCTGGCGCTCGGCGTGGGCGCCGGTTTCCTGCTGCCCGCCTCCCTGCTCGTCGAGGGCACCAGCGTGACCGTCTTCGCGCTGTTTCTGGGCGTGGCGACGTGCGTCAGCGCCATCCCCGTGATCGCCAAGACGCTGACGGACATGAAGCTGCTGCACCGCGACGTCGGCCAGCTCTGCCTGACCGCGGGGATGGTGGACGACGCCTTCGGCTGGTTCATGCTCTCGGTCGTCTCGGCCATGGCGACCACCGGCGTGCGCACCGGGCAGATCGTGCTGTCGCTGGTCTACCTGGCCGCGCTGGTGCCGTTCGCGCTGTGGGTGGGCCGGCCGCTGGTCCGCTGGACGATGCGGGCGGCCACCCGCTCGGCCGAGCCGGGCCCGGCCGTGGCCGCCGCCGTGGTGCTGGTGCTGCTGGCCGCCGCCGGCACGCACGCGCTCGGCCTGGAGGCCATCTTGGGGGCGTTCGTCTGCGGCGCGCTCATCGGGCGGTCCGGCCACGCCGACGCCGCGTGGCTGGCCCCGCTGCGCACGGTCGTCCTCAGCGTGCTCGCTCCCCTGTTCTTCGCGACGGCCGGCCTGCGCATGGACCTCACGCTGCTGTCCAGGCCGGACGTGCTGGCAGCGGCCGGGGTCGTGCTGGGGGTGGCGATCGTCGGCAAGTTCCTGGGCGCGTACCTGGGGGCGCTGCTGAGCCGGATGGGCGCGTGGGAGGCGTTCGCGCTGGGCGCGGGCATGAACGCGCGCGGCGTCATCGAGGTGATCGTGGCGATGGTCGGCCTGCGCATCGGCATCATCGACACGGCGATGTACACGATCGTGATCGTCGTCGCGATCGTCACCTCGCTCATGGCGCCGCCGATCCTGCGCGTCGCGATGAGACGCGTCGAGCTCACCGCCGAGGAACGCCTGCGCCGGGCCGAGCAGGAGCAGCTCGTCGAGCCCGGCCGCCGGGGCTGACCCTATCGGGGGACGACGATCGCCGTGGCCAGCAGCCCGGGGGCGGCCGTCCAGCGGCCCGCGAACTCCGCCAGGGGGGCGTCCGGCGGCAGCAGCCGGGCTCGGAAGCGGCCGTCGAGGGAGAAGGCGAGGGAGCCGTCGTGGAACCCCAGCCACTCGCCGGTCAGCGGGAACCAGGCCTTGTAGACCGACTCCTTGGCGCTGAACAGCAGCCGGTCCCAGCAGGTGCCGGGACGCAGGGCGCGCAGCTCGCGGACCATCGCGGCCTCCTCGGGCCTGGCCACCATGCGGAAGACGCCTTCGGGGAGCGGTTCGTGGGGTTCCGCGTCGATGCCGATGCTGCGCACGTCGCCGGCGTCGGCCACGGCCGCCGCGCGGAACCCGGCGCAGTGCGTCATGCTGCCCACCGCGCCCGCCGGCCAGCGCGGCGCGCCGCGCCGGCCGGGGACGATGGGCGCGGGCGGGATGCCGAGCGCCGCCAGCGCCTCGCGGGCGCAGTGGCGGACGGTGGCGAACTCGCGCCGGCGTTTGGCGACCGCCTTCCTGACGGCGTGCCGCTCCTCGGGGAAGAGCCGCACGCCGGGCGGGTCGCCGTAGGCGGTGGAGACGGCGACGTTGTCCGGGACGAGCGTCTCGATCATCGAGTGTCCCTCCTCCTGGGCCTGCGGGTGCCCCTGCGTCTACCCACAGGCCGCCGTCGTCACCGCTCGGCGGCGAGCGGTTCGAGCACGAGGACGGGGATCCGGCGCTCGGTCCTGGCCTGGTAGCCGGCGTAGTCGGGGTAGGCCGCCACCGCCCGCCGCCACCAGGCGTCCTTCTCCTCCCCCGACACCTCGCGCGCCCGGTACACACCGGTCGCCGTGCCGTCCTGGAGCTCGACGACGGGCTCGGCGAGCACGCTCGCATACCACTGGGGGTTGACCGGGGCGCCGCCCAGGGACGCGACGGCCGCGTAGCGCCCCTCGTGCTCGACCCGCATGACCGGCGTCCTGCGCAGTTTGCCGGTCTTCGCGCCCCGGTAGGTCATCAGCACGACGGGCCGGTCCTTGATCGTGACGCCGTCGGTCGTGCCGGTGCGCATGATCTGCTCGACGTGCTCGCGGACCCAGTCCGCGGCGCTGGGCTCGTACTCGCCGGTCGGTCCCTGACCGGCCCGCCGCGCCGCCTCGTGCCGCCGGCCGGGGCGCCTGTCCACGTTGTCGGTGAGGGTGTTGATCAGGGCGGGCAGGCCGGCCACCGTCTCGGCCGGCAGCCCGGCCACGGTCTCCTCGGCCAGGTCGCACCAGAGCCGCTTCACCTGGTCGGCCAGCGCCCGGCCGCTGTCGGTGAGCTCGACCACGCTGGCCCGCCTGTCGGACGGCGCCGGCGTGCGGCGGATGTGGCCGGAGGCCTCCAGCTTGCGGGTCATGAGCGTCACGCTGGGCGGCTCGCAGCCGAGCGCCTCGCTGAGCTGCGCCTGGATCCTCGGCCCGGTGCGGGCGAGTTCGAGCAGGAGCGCCTCCTGCCCGGGATGCAGGCCGAGCGGCGCCAGCAGGGCGGCGGCCCTGGCGCGGTGGCGCAGGCTCAGCAGGCGGATCGCCTGGTTGACGGCGTCGGCTTGCGCGAAGTCCATGATCGCTCCTTGACGGAAATTAGTTATCTGCATAATAGTTATTCGCGTAACCAAATCCTACACGGCCGGGCACCGCCCGCAGAAGCCGGGATCACGTAGAGCCCCCGACGCGGTGCGTCCATCGGGCCAAGCGGACAAGAACGGAACACCTCATGACGAGCATCGGCGCCGCCGCCCGGCGGGCTGCCCCGCGGACCATCCCGTCCTGGCTGATCCTGGCACTGGCCTGCGCCGGCCAGTTCATGGTCATCCTGGACGCCTCCATCGTGAACGTCGCCCTCCCCGCGATCCGCGCGGAGCTGGGCTTCTCCCCCACCGGGCTCGCCTGGGCGGTGAACGGCTACCTGCTCGCCTTCGCCGGCTTCATGCTCCTGGGCGGCCGGGCCGCCGACCTGTTCGGCCCGCGCCGGACGCTGGTCGCCGGGCTGCTGCTGTTCTCCGCCGCCAGCCTGGCCGCCGGCCTGGCGACCGCGGCGGAGGTCCTGGTCGCGGCCCGCGTGGCCCAGGGCGCCGGAGCCGCCATGATGGCCCCCGCCACGCTGGCCGTGATCAACACGTACTTCACCGAGCCGGGCGCGCGGGCCAGGGCGTTCGGCGCCTGGTCGGCCGCGGGCGGCGTCGGCGGGATGATCGGCGCGGTGGCCGGCGGCGCCATCACCACCGGGCTGTCGTGGCGCTGGGTCTTCCTGATCAACGTGCCGGTCGGCGCGCTGCTGATCGCCGTGGCCCTCGCGGCGCTGGTCACCGTGCGCGGCGCGCGGCGCGAGCCGCTCGACCTGGCCGGCGCGGTCACCGGCACCGCCGGGCTGGCGGCGCTGGTCTACGGGGTCATGCAGAGCGCCGAGCACGCCTGGTCGTCCGGACGGGTGCTCGTGCCCGTGCTCGCCGGCCTGCTGCTGCTGGCCGCCTTCGTCGTGGTCGAGGCGCGCTTCGCCGGGCGGCCCATGCTGCCCCTGCGGCTGCTCCGGATCCGGGGCGTGGCCGTCGGGAACGGCATGCTGCTGCTGTTCGGCGGGATCACCATCGCGATGTGGTACTTCACGTCGCTGCTCCTGCAGAACGTCCTGGGCTTCAGCGCGCTGCTGGCGGGGCTCGGGCAGACGCCGGCGGCGGTGACGTTCATGCTGGTCGCACGGGCGTCGGCGGCCCTGCTGCCGCGGGCCGGCGCGCGTGCGCTGACGCTCGGCGGCGGCGCGCTCCTCGTGGCCGGGTTCGGCTGGCTGTCGCCGGCGCAGGCCGGCAGCGGCTACCTCACCGGCGTCCTCGGGCCCACGCTGCTCGTCGCGGCCGGCATCGGGCTGACCTTCCCCACCCTCATGGCCGCGGCGACCGCCGAGGCGCCCGAAGGCGCGGCGGGCGTCGTCGGGGGCCTGGCGAACACCACGAGCCAGGTGGGCTCGGCGATCGGCCTGGCGGTCCTCGCGACGGCCGCGGGCTCTTCCGAAGCGCTCGCCGACGGCTACGGCCTGGTCTTCCTCATCGCGGCCGGGCTCGGCCTGGCCCTCGCGGCCGGCGGCTTCCTGCTGCCGCGCCGCGCCTGATCCACCCCCACCCCTTCCAGCAAGGAGACCTCCATGTCCATCGCCTTCGACCCGATCGCCGTGGGCGGCACGAAGCTGGCCAACCGGGTCGTCATGGCCCCGATGACCCGCAGCCGCGCCCGCGGCGGGCTGGTGACGAGCCTGACGGCGCAGTACTACGCCCAGCGCGCCTCCGCCGGGCTGATCGTCACGGAGGGCGTCCAGCCGTCGGTGATCGGCCAGGGCTATCCCTTCACGCCCGGCCTGCACAGCGCCGCGCAGGTCGCCGCCTGGCGCGAGGTCACCGGCGCGGTGCACGCGGCGGGCGGGAAGATCTTCGCCCAGCTCCTGCACACCGGCCGGATCGGCCATCCGGTGCTGCTGCCCGAGGGGGCGGTCCCCGTCGCGCCGTCGCCGGTGGCCGCGCGCGGGCGGCTGTTCACCCCCGACGGCGTCAAGGAGTTCGTCACCCCGCGCGAGCTGACCGAGCCCGAGATCGAGCAGACCGTCGCCGACTTCGCGGACGCCGCCCGCAACGCCGTCGAGGCGGGTTTCGACGGCGTGGAGGTGCACGGCGCCAACGGCTACCTGATCCACCAGTTCCTCGCCCCGGGCAGCAACCGGCGCGCCGACGGCTGGGGCGGCTCGGCGGCCGGGCACGCCCGGTTCGCCGTGGCGGTCGTCTCCGCCGTGGCCGGCGCGATCGGCGGCGACCGCACCGCGCTGCGGATCTCCCCCGGGATGCCGAACAACGACATGCACGAGCCCCGCCCGCTGCCGGTCTACGAGGAGCTGCTGGGCCGGACGTCCGGGCTGGGGCTGGCGTACCTGCACGTCATGGAGGCCGCCGACCGGGAGCTGACGCGCGCCCTGCGGCGGCTCTTCCCCGGCCCGCTCGTCCTGAACCCGCACACCGGCGACCGCCCGACCGGCCCGGAGGACCTCGCGCTGATCGAGGACGGCACCGCGGACCTGATCGCCTTCGGCCGGCTCTTCCTCGCCAACCCCGACCTGCCCCGCCGGCTGGCGACCGGCGCGCCGCTCAACGCCCCGGACCCGGCCACCTTCTACGGCGGCGACGCCGCGGGCTACACCGACTACCCGGCCCTGCCCGCCTGACCGGCCGGTCGCGGGCCGCGGGCCGGTTCGGGGGACGCCATCCTTTTTGATCTTCAAGGATGGCGTCGGCCGGATTTTCGGTCGGCCGATAAAGCGGCCCCATCCGGAGAAGGTGGTCGGAGGCGGTGTCAAGGAAGGTCCGCGCGCCACGTCCCGGCGGCGATCGGCCCGGACCCGCGCGAACAGGACGCGACCAGCCTCGATGCGCACCTCCACCCGCCGAAGTCACCGAAACGTGATCGGCGCGCTTTTTCCCGACGCGGAGCCGCCTATTCTGCCGTCCGCGAATGATTCAGCGGAAAACAATTCCCGGCTCATTCGAAGCGGGCGGACCGCCGGAAATTCGCCGCCGTCCGCCTGCTATTTGAATGGATCGGGAAAAGCGCATTGTCCGATCGGTCATTTCCCGGAATTCACCGGTCGGAGCTGCGGAACCGGCGTGGAACGATCCATATGCGAGCGGCCGCGGGAGATGCCAGCATCGTCAGATGACCCGAGAGGTGGAATCGATGACCGAGCCCGCGATCCGTCCCAACGAGACGACGGTTCCGGTGCTGCCCTGCCCTTCCCCCGAGCAGACCCTGGAGTTCTTCGAGGCGCTCGGGTTCACCGTCACCCACCGGCAGACCCGGCCCTACGTCTATCTGGCGATGCGCTGGAGCGGGTTCGACCTGCATTTCGGGCCCGCCCCGAAGGACCTCGACCCCGCCCGGCAGGCGACCGGGGCGTGCCTGGTCCTGGTCGACGCCGTGGCGCCGTACCACGCCGCGCTGGTCGCGGCCATGCGCCGGGCCTACGGCAAGGTGCTGAGCTCGGGCCTGCCGCGGATCACCCGCTACCGGCCCGGCGCGTCCAGGTTCACGCTGATGGACCCGTCCGGGAACTCGATCATGTTCATCCAGCGGGACGAGCCGGCCGAGCTGGAGTACGGCGGCTCCACGAAGCTGACGGGCCTGGCCAAGGCGCTGGACAACGCCCGGATCCTGCGCGAGTTCAAGAACGACGACCTGCAGGCCTACCGGGCGCTCAAGTCGGCCGTGCGCAGGCACGGCCCGCAGGCTCCGGCGGCCGAGCGGGCCATCGCCCTGTGCCACCTCGCCGACCTGGCCACGGCGCTCGGCGAGCCGGCCGAGCCGTGGCTGGCCGACCTGCGCGGCACCGAGCTCACCCCCGACGACAGGCGGCGCGTCGAGTCCGAGCTCGGCCACCTCGCCGACCTGCGCGAATGGCTCGGGCCGAGCTGACGACGGGCGGCCGGACGACGGGCGGCCCGGCGGCGGACGGCCGGGCCGCGGCGGGCGTCAGGAGGCGGGGGTGTTGTGCATGATCTTGACCATCCGCACCTTGCCGTTGGGCTCAGGGGTGATGCTGTCCACCGTGCGCGCGGTCACCTCGAAGTCCGTGGCGACGGCGGCCACGGCGTCGCGCACCCGCCGGGCCAGGTCGGCGGGGGCCGACGGCGAGGGCACCAGCAGGATCTCCACCGCGCCCGGCCGGTACTGGAGCACCTGCACGCCGCGCACGCCCGCCGTCGGCATCACGACCGGGTTGGTCAGGAAGTTGGCGTGCACGGTACGCCCGTCGGCGGCCACGACGCGGTCCTCGGTCCGCCCCTGGATCCGGCGGATGATCGGGGTGTGGAAGGCGCGGCACGGGCAGTCGTCCGGCTCGATGAGCACGCGGTCGCCGAGCCGGTAGCGGATCAGCGGCATCGCCTCGGCGTGCAGCCGGGTCACCAGGACCTCGCCCTCGCCGTCGGCCAGCGACACGCCGCCGTCGTCGTGCAGCACCTCCACCACCACGTCGGCCGAGCGCAGGTGCATCGCGCCCTCGGGGCAGGTGCGGCCGATCGTGTACGCCTCCACCGAGGCGTACACCTCGTGGCCGCGCGCCCCGAAGTAGTCCAGCACGTGCCGGCGGGCCTCGGGGGTGAGCGTCTCACCGGCGAAGATGACGGTGTGCACGCCCCGGTAGGCGATCTTCCTGCGGCGCAGCTCGTCCACCAGGGTGACGATGCAGCCGGGGAAGCCCCACAGGAACGTCGGCCGGCCGCGCAGGAACGCCTCGACCTGCTCGTCCAGGGGCCGGCTGGTGTTGACGTGGACCGTACGGGCCAGGCCGAGCCGCTGGAGCCGGTGCGGCCGGAACTCGCCCACCCGGAAGTAGCCGATCCGGTCCCAGGGACGCAGGCCCGAGGCCAGCAGGTCCTGGAGGTAGGTGGCGCGCAGGTAGCCGAGGTCGCCCTCGGAGTAGAAGGGACGGATGGGCACGCCGGAGGAGCCGCTGGTGGGCGCCTCGCGGGTGTTGTCGGGGGTGAACCCGGCGGCCATCAGCTCGGCGGGCGGCAGGTCCCGCAGCGTCGCCCGGTCCAGCATCGGCAGGGCGGCCAGGTCGGCGGCGGTGGACAGCGCCGCCACGGCGTCGGCCGGGAACACGCGGCGGTAGTACGGCACGTTGGCGTGCGCGTGCCGGACGAGCCCCGTCAGCAGCCGGTCCTGCACGACCTGGAGCCGGGCCGGGTCCATCCGGTCCCGCGAGCGCGCCAGGTACAGGTTCCGCACCACCGGCACCACCGGGATCGTGCTGGGCAAGCCCTTCATGAGGTCTCCTTCTTCAGCGTGGCCAGCATGACGCCGCCCTTGACCACCTCGCCCGCGCAGTACGCCAGCAGCGCGCCGAACGCCGCCGCGGCGGGCACCAGGAACCAGCCGGCGGCGGCGACCACCGCGAACTGCAGGCACGCGGCCACCGCGGCCAGCCGCCGTCCCCGGTCGTCGGTGTTCTCCACCAGCAGGAACGCGGGCAGCACGGCCACCGTCAGGGCGGCCTCGGCCAGCAGCGCCGCGCCGGTCGCCACCATGCCGCGCTGGCCGCCCGCCAGCACCACGCCGAGCACGACCACCGCCAGGGCGCCGGCCGGCACGGCGGGCGCGAGGATGCGCCGCGCCATCCGGCGGGCGCCGGCCTCGCCCGTGCCCTCGATCCAGACCGCCACCCGCGGCTGGAGGATGCGCAGCAGGTACGACACGCCCATCACGACCACCGACAGCGCCACCGACCACACGTAGAAGACGCTGGTCTTCTGCGCGTCGTCCAGGTGCGCGAAGTACGCGAACGTCACCGACGTGGCCGCGACGGCGGTCACCTCGCCCACGCTGAGCAGCGCCGCCGCGCGCACGGCCGGCCGGTAGGCGCCCTTGTCCGCCCTGCCGGCGCGCCCGCGGATCAGCCCGGCCGCCAGCACGGCGTTCAGCACCGCCAGCACGCCGACGTGCAGGGCCAGCAGCGCGTTGGCCCGCATCCCGGTCAGGGCCACCAGCCCCACGCCGGACGCCTGCGCGACGGCGAGCGTCAGGTAGGCGAACACGTCGGCCCGCGCCCGCCCGCGCAGCCGGTTCAGCGCCGCCATGACCGCGCAGCAGCCCAGCCCGCAGGCGTAGGCGGCGGCGGCCGCGTACCGGGCGGGCGCGCCGCCGGGGTCGGCCGCCGCCAGGGCCAGCCACACGGGCACGGCCAGCGCGAACGGCGTGGCCGCCAGCAGCATGAACAGCGGCCGCAACGTCTGCCCGCCGCGCCGCGGCACCAGCGCGAGCGCGGCCTTCTCGATGCCGCTGGACGTCAGCGCCAGCAGCCAGCCCGACACGCCGTTGGCGGTGGCGTACAGGGCGAACTCGTCGGCGCCCCAGAGGCCGAGCAGCACCAGGTTGGCGGTCCACAGGGCGGCGCGGAACGCGCCGCGCCCGGCGAACAGGGCCGCCGTCACCGCCACGAGGCGTGGCGGCGGCCTGCGGCGCAGGCTCACGGTCACGGGCCGGCCTGTGCCGACTCGACGAACCTGCCCTTGCCGCCGGGGGTGAGCGTGACCCGGTCGGCCTGCTCGAAGCGCACCTCGACCGGGCCGCCCACCTGCTTGGCCAGCCCGTCCCGGTAGGCCGCGGCCACCTCGTCGAAGTCCCGTCCCGCCTCGGGGACCAGGTGGACGGTGACGTTGCCGTCGGCGTCCTGGCGGACCATGCTCTCGGCCACGCCCGGCGTCCACATGGCCAGCGACAGGAACGTGGCCGTGTAGACGCGGTGGCCGCCGGGGAAGGTGATGTAGTCGTCGGACCGGCCGCCGGTCACCCGCATGCGCGCGAACCGGTTGCCGCAGCCGCACTCCCCCGGCACGATCATGCCGCGGTCGCCCAGGCGGTAGCGGATCAGCGGCATCGCCCGTTCCCTGAAGTGGGTCACCACGACCGCGCCGTCCTGGCCGTCGGGCACCGGCGCGCCGTCGTCGTCCACGATCTCCAGGCGGACGCGGTCCTCGTCCACGTGCATCGCGCCCCGGTCGCACTGGGTGGAGACGGTCAGCACCTCGTAGGCCGAGTACTCGTCGTACACCGGGACGCCGAAGCCGTTGGCCAGCAGCTCGCGCACCTCGTCGGTGAGCAGTTCGGAGTCGGTCATGACCATGCGCAGCGTGCGCCGCAGCTCGGCCACCTGGGCCGGGGTGGCGGCGCGCAGCAGCCCGCGCAGCACCACCGGATAGCCCATGATCAGGTGCGGGCGCACCTTCAGCACGTCGGCCAGGATCTTCGCGTCGCCCTGCCCGGCGCCGATGACGGTGCGCGGGAACAGGCCGAGCCGCTGGAACCAGCGCAGCGGGCGGGGGAACGGCTTGATGTGCGCGATCCGCCACCACGGCCGGTAGCCCGACAGCAGGAAGCGGCGGAAGATGGTCGCGCCGTGGTAGCCGTAGGCGGCCACGTCGTGCCGGACCTCCAGGACGCGTCCCGTGGTCCCGCTCGTACGGTCCAGCCGGTACTCCTTGGCGCTCAGGCCGGGTGCGTGGAAGCGGGACAGGTCGCCGTCCAGCACGGCGGCCTTGTCCAGGATCGGCAGCTTCGCCAGGTCGGCCAGGCTGTGCAGGGGCACGTCGTAGCGCGGGTCGGCGTAGTGCGGCACGTGCGCGCGGGCGAAGGCCAGCAGGTCGCGCAGGCCGTCGAGGGTGAGCCGGTCGGTCTCGGCGCGCGGGCGGCGGATGGCGCGGAAGGCGTCCACGACATGCCGCACCTCCCGCACGGCGACGCCCAGTCCATGACTCACAGGCCGTCCCCGATCTCGAAGCGGAGCAGCCCGGTGGCCTCGGCCAGCACGCCGGCCAGGGCGTCCCGGCCGGAGGCGGCGGCGGTCAGGTAGCCGAGCTTGGCGCCCGCCCGCGTGTAGCGCTCCACGTGGTCGCCGGGGGCGGCGGCCAGCACCAGGTCGACGACGCCGGGCAGCGCCCTGACCTGCTCCTCGCCGTCCACCCGGACCAGTTTCCCGTCGCGTTCCGCGTTGAGCACGCGGACCGCGCCGTACCGGGTCGCCGCCGGGGTCAGGGACGGCGTCTCGCCCATGGCCGACAGCACGTACTGCTCGACCACGTCCACGCCGTGGACCAGGCCCAGCAGCTCGGCCAGGCCGTTGCCGCCCAGGCGGGCGCCCATCTCGACGAGCACGACCTCGCCCGTCCCGGTGACCAGCACGTCGGCGCTGAGCGGCCCTTCGCGCAGCCCGGTCTCGGCGCACACGGCGTCGAGCATCGGCCGGACGGCGTCGGTGACGTGGGCGGGGCCCGGCATGGTGTGCTGGACGGTGATGAACAGCGGCGGCGGGGTCAGCTCCCGTTCGGCCAGGCCGATCAGCGCCACCTTGCCGCCGATCACGAACGCCTCGGCCGTGTAGTGGGCGCCCTCCAGGAACTCCTCGGCCACGACGCGGCCCGACAGCGACCACTCCCTGGCCAGCCCCACGGCCTCGGGCAGCTCGTCCGGCGCGCGGCACAGCGACACGCCGCGGCTGCCGGAGGAGTCCACCGGCTTGACCATGAGCGGGAAGCCCAGGCCGGGGGCGTCGCGCAGGACCTCCTCCGCGGCGCCGCTCACGTGGCGGGGGCCGGGCAGGCCCAGCCGGGCGCACATCGCGCGGAACCAGCCCTTGTCGACCGAGCCGCGCACCGCGCCCTCCGACAGCCCGCACGGCAGGCCCAGCCGGGCGGCCAGGGCGAGCTGCGAGGGCAGGTTGACGTCGCTGGCCGGGGAGACCACGCCGGCCAGGTCGTCGCGCTCGGCCAGGGCCCGCGCGACCCGCGGCACGTCGCGGGTGCTGAGGTCGAGGAACTCGTCGGCGTGCGCGACGCCGGGGGCGTCGGCCCGCATGTCCACGCAGATCGTGCGCACGCCGAGGCGGGCCGCGGCGCGGATGGTGCTGATGGCGCCGTCCGCGCCGCCGAGGACCGCGATGGTGCGGCGGGCGCCGGTCACGTGAGCCTCCCGGCGAGCAGGTCAGCGGAATCGACCGGCACGTTGGCCTCCCGTACGAGGAACAGCGGCGGACGGGCCTGACCGCGAGAGATGTGCAGAAGCGTGCGGGCCATCATGGTCAGCCCGAACAGGGCGGCGGCCAGCGCCAGCCCGAACAGCAGCGCGCTGCCGGTGATCCCGGCCAGCAGCGCCACGGGCAGGCCGATCAGGCCCGCCCACACTGCGGCCGCGATGGGCCGCGTCGAGAAGCCGAAGAACAGGTCCAGCGAGTGCCTGGCCAGCCCGCGCACGGTCACCTTGGACGAGCCGTGCACCCGCGGCCGGTGCGCGGTCGGCACGGTCGTCCAGGCGCGCGTCAGGCGCGGCAGCGTGGCCAGGAAGTACGGCGTGCCGAGCCGCAGGTCCACGATCCGGCGCGCGATCTCCGTGCGGACCAGGCGGAACGTCGTGGCGCGGGGCGGGATCTCGATGCCCAGCAGCCGCCGCGCCAGCCAGTCGTGCACGATCGAGGCCGTCCGCCGCGGCCAGGGGTCCTTGCGGTCCACCCGGATGCCGAACACCGCGTCGTACCCGTCGGCCGCGCGCTCGATCAGCCGCTTGGCCTCGGTGGGCGGGAACTGCAGGTCGGCGTCCAGGTGCAGCACCCAGGGGTTCCGGGCGTACCGATATCCGGCCGAGAAGGCGGCTTCCACGCCGAAATTCTTGGACAACGATATGAACGACACGCGATTGTCACTCTCGGCGATCGCGCGAATGCGCGCGAGCGTGTCGTCCGTACTGCCGTCGTCGACGAAGAGTATTTCGAGTTCCCCCTGGTCACCCAGCGCGTCTGCGATTTCGCGATAGGTGTCAGGGATGTTGTCGGCCTCGTTCAGGCACGGAACGACCACGGTGAGTGCCAGGCCGTCCGGCGGAACCGGAAGCGGATGCTCATTCATGGAACGGTCTTCACCACGTGTATCAACCCCGGTTCACCCTGTGACAGGGCCCGGGCATTCCCACCCGGCTACGACCCCGGTTGCGGAATATATCCATACGTGTCAGACAAAAGCTAGGTATTGATTTCTTTACGGCCGGTTTGTTAGGAAGATCTCCGACGCGGGGCCGCTGGGTCATGCGCATTGTCAGGGGGCATTCATGTTTGTGCTCGGCATCAGCCAGGTCCACGACTCGGCGGCGGCCCTGGTGGCCGACGGGAAGATCGTGGCCTTCGCCGAGGAGGAGCGGTTCACCAGGGTCAAGCACGACGGCCGGTTTCCCGCGCAGGCCGTGCGCTACTGCCTGGAGGAGGCCGGCATCACGCTGGCCGACGTCGACCACGTCGCCTACTACTGGCAGGCGCCCCGTGAGACGTTGCACGCGCTCGGCCACTTCGCCCGGCACCTGCCCCACACGCTGGCCGTCTTCCGCAACGACGCCGGCGACTACGGCGACAAGGCCAGCGGCCTGCTGGAGACGCTGTCCGACCAGAAGGGCCAGGCCCACCCGGACGACTACAACGTGGGCGGCGCGCTGCTGCTGCACCTGCGGCGCGGGTTCACGCTGGAGAAGATCCTGCGCGAGTCGCAGAACTTCCGGGGCCGGACGAAGTTCAAGGTCCACCTGATGGACCACCACCGCGCCCACGCCGCCAGCGCCTTCTTCATCTCGCCGTACCAGGAGTCGGCGATCATCACCTGGGACGGCATCGGCAGCGACGGCACCTCCACCTACCTCGGGCTGGGCAAGGGCGGCCGGATCCACGACATCCGCCGCGTCAAGTTCCCGCACTCGCTGGGCGCCATGTACGCCGGCGTCACCGGCTACCTCGGCTTCAACCCGACCCGGGACGAGGGCAAGGTCATGGGCCTGGCCGCGTACGGCACCGACCGCTACGTGGACGACTTCGCCGACCTGGTCCGCCTGGGCCCCGACGGCCACTTCGAGCTGGACCTGAGCTGGTTCCGGCACCACGCCACCGGCAAGCACCAGATGTCGGCCAAGTTCCTGGAGCGCTTCGGCCCGGCCAGGCCGCGCGAGCGCGCCATCCCCAACCAGCACTACGCCGACGTCGCGTACGCGCTGCAGGCCACGCTGGAGCGCACCGGCCTGCACGTGGCGCGCTGGCTGCAGGCCAAGACCGGGCAGACCCGCCTGGTCACCGCCGGCGGCGTCGCGCTGAACAGCGTCATGAACGGCCGCATCCTGCTGGAGACGCCGTTCGAGGACTTCTTCGCCCAGCCCGCCGCCGCCGACGACGGCTCGGCGCTGGGTGCGGCGCTGCTGCTGGGCGTGGAGAAGTACGGCATGCGCCGCCCGCGCGACGAGGAGTACATCTTCCTCGGCCCGCAGTTCGGCGAGGAGGAGATGGAACGGGCGCTCCAGGACGCCGGCCTCGACTACCGGCGCACCGAGGACATCAACGACACGACGGCGCGGGCGCTGGCCGACGGCAAGATCGTCGGCTGGTTCCAGGGCCGCATGGAGTGCGGGCCGCGCGCGCTCGGCAACCGCTCGATCCTGGCCGACCCGCGCCGCGCCGACGCCAAGGACCGGCTGAACGAGAAGGTCAAGCACCGCGAGCCGTTCCGCCCCTTCGCGCCCTCCTGCCTGGCCGAGCACGCCGGCGAGTACTTCGCCAGCGGCTACCCCTCGCCCGTGATGCTGCTCGTGTTCGACGTGCTGGAGCACCAGCGGGACAAGGTGCCGGCGATCACGCACGAGGACGGCACCGCCCGCGTCCAGACGGTCTCGGCGGCCGACAACCCGCGCTACCACGCGATGATCTCCCGCTTCGCGGAGCTGACCGGCGTGCCCATGGTGGTCAACACCTCGTTCAACGACAACGAGGAGCCCATCGTGTGCACCCCCGAGGACGCCGTGCGCTGCTACCTCAAGACCGACATGGACGCCCTGGCCCTGGGACCGTTCTTCACCGAGAAGGACGTTCGTTGAGGCGTTGGCTGTGGCTGGCGCCCGCCGTCCTGGGCGCCGGGGCGGCCACCATGATCATGGTGATCCTGCCGCCCGACCGTACTCTGGACAACCCGCTCGAAGCCCTGTGGAAGGTCAGCCCGCTGGTGTTCGCGGTGCTGGCCGTGGCGGGGTTCCCCCGGCGTCCGGGGCTGGGCATGGCGCTGATGTGCGCGCTGGTCGTCGGCTACATGGGCGTGCTCGACACGGTCAACGTGCTGCACATCTTCTCCTACGCCGAGTCCGCCGACCAGAAGGCCGCCTTCCCCGAGCTCTACCAGTTCATGCTCTTCATGAACTCCTTCACCGTGCTGGCCGTGCTGTTCGCCTACCGGCTGGGCGGGGCGCGCTCCGACCGCGTGCTGAAGGTCGGGCTCGCCAGCGTCCTGATCGTGATCTCCGGGCTGAACGACCTGTCGATGTGGCTGCTCGGCGACTGGCCGCAGGGCCGGCCCGGCACGCTGACGTGGGCCTCGCACATCGCGGTGTTCGTCGGCGGGCCGCCGAGCGTCGCCGTGGCAGTGATCTTCTTCCTCGTCCACCTCGTCCTGGCCGGGGTCGTGCTGGCGCTGCCCGTGCGGCGGTGGCTGGACCGGCTCGTCCCCGCAGCCGCATGAACGCCGACTTAGTCGTCGTCGGCTCCGGCCTGTTCGGGCTGACCGTGGCCGAGCGGTGCGCGTCCGAGCTGGGGATGCGCGTGCTGGTGCTGGAGCGCAGGGACCACGTCGGCGGCAACTCCTACAGCGAGCGCGAGCCGCAGACCGGCATCGAGGTCCACCGGTACGGGTCGCACCTGTTCCACACCTCCAACGCGCGCGTGTGGGAGTACGCCCAGAGGTTCACGTCGTTCACGCCGTACGAACACCGGGTCTATTCGGTGCACAAGGGGCAGGTCTACCCGATGCCCATCAACCTGGGCACGATCTGCGCCTTCTTCGGCCGCCACCTCAGCCCCGACGAGGCCCGCGACCTGGTCGCCCGGCAGGCCGCCGAGGTGACCAGCGCCGGCAACCTGGAGGAGAAGGCGATCTCGCTGATCGGCCGGCCGCTGTACGAGGCGTTCATCCGGGGCTACACCGCCAAGCAGTGGCAGACGGCCCCGGCCGAGCTGCCCGCCGAGATCATCGGCCGGCTGCCGGTGCGCTACACCTTCGACGGCCGCTACTTCGACGACCTCTACCAGGGCCTGCCCACCGACGGGTACGCCGCCTGGCTGGAGCGCATGGCCGACCATCCCAACATCGAGATCCGGCTCGGCGCCGACTTCTTCGACCTGCGGGAGAGCCTGGCCGGTGCGGTGCCCGTCGTCTACACCGGGCCGCTGGACCGCTACTTCGGCTACGCCGAGGGCGAGCTGGGCTGGCGGACGCTCGACTTCGAGACGTCCGTGCTGCCGACCGGCGACTTCCAGGGCACGTCGGTGATCAACTACGCCGACGAGGACCTGCCGTGGACGCGCGTCCACGAGTTCCGCCACCTGCATCCCGAACGCACCTGGTACCCGTCCGACGCCACCGTCGTCATGCGGGAGTACTCGCGCTTCGCCGGCCGGGCCGACGAGCCGTACTACCCGATCAACACGCCGCAGGACCGCGCCCGGCTGCGCCGGTACCGCGACCTGACCAAGGGCGAGCGGGACGTCTGGTTCGGCGGCCGCCTGGGCACCTACCAGTACCTCGACATGCACATGGCCATCGCCGCCGCCCTGACCCTCTACGAGAACCGCCTGCGCCCCCGCTTCGCCGCGTAGGGCGCCTTCGGCGGACCAGCGGCCGGACGGTTGTGCCGGACGGTTGTGCCGGACGGTTGTGCCGGGCCAGGGGGCGGGCCACACTTCTGGCATGCAGGTAATCGTCCGCCTCGACGGCGAGACGCCGACCGCCCCCGCCCTCTCCTCCCTGGAGCGCCAGCTCCGCGGCGACAGCGCCTTCCGGGGCATGGAGATCCGGCCGCTGCCCGGCCCGCCCGAGCCCGGGTCGATGAACGGCGCCGCCGACGCCCTCATGCTGACGGCCTCGGCCGTGTCCGGCGGGCTGGGAGTCTCGATCGTCCAGGCGCTGGCCGGGTGGCTCAGGACGCGGCGTCACAGCTTCACGGTCAAGGTCAGCCATGGCGAGCGCACGCTGGAGCTGACCGTGGAGGCGGCCAAGGATCCGGCGAAGGTGATGGAGGTGGCCCGGCGGCTGGCCGAGATGCTGGAGCCTCCCGCCCCATGAGCCCCTGGCCCGACCCGGCCCGCTGCCGGGCCGTCCTCGTCGGCACGACGACGTACACCGACCAGGTCATGTGGCCGGCCCTGCCGGCGGTGCGGGCCAACGTCACGGACCTGGCCGAGGTGCTCACCGGGCCGCGCTCGTGGGGGCTGCGGCGCGACCACTGCGCGCAGCTCATCGACCCGGCCAGCTCCGACCACGTCCTCGACCTCATCCACGACGCGGCGACCGAGGCCGCCGACACCGTCTTCATCTACTACTCCGGCCACGGCGAGAAGACCGAGAACGACCTGCTGCTGCCGATCGCCACCACCCGTCCCGACCGGCTGCGCATCGGCGGCGTGCGGTTCTCCGTCATCCGGGAGATCATCCGCGAGCGCCGCGCGCCCCGCGCCGTCGTAGTGCTCGACTGCTGCTACAGCGGCATGGCGCACGGGATGAGCGGGCCGGCCCTGCGCGGGCTGATCGACACGACCAGCGCGTACGTCCTGACCTCCTCGGCCAGGGACACCCTGTCGCTCGCGCCACCCGGCGAGCGCCACACCGCCTTCACCGGCGAGCTGCTCAGGATCCTCCAGGACGGTGTTCCCGCCGGGCCCGCCGACCTGTCCATCGGGGACGTCACCCGCGCGCTGCGCTACCGCCTGCTCGACCGGCGGCTGCCGCTGCCCGAGTACAGCCAGGCCGGCGCGGCCGACGAGCTGCCGTTCGTGCGCAACAGGCCGGCGCCGCCCCGGACGCCGCCCCGGGCCGCCCCCGCCCCGCCGCCGGGGATCCGCCTGGCCGGGGCCGCCCGCCGGACGGGCCGGGCGGTCGGCATCTGCTTCGGCGCGGCCAACTCCGTCGTCACCGTCGTCGAGGGCGGCGAGCCGGTCGTCATCCCCGGCTCCGAGGGCGCGCGGGCCACGCCGTCTGTGGTGGCCTTCGCCAAGGACGGCGAGGTCGTCGTCGGGGAGGCCGCCAAGCGGCAGACCGTCACCAACCCGGAACGGACCGTGCGCTCGATCGTCCTGGAACTGGGCACCGAGTGGTCGGTGGCGATCGACGGCTCACGGTACTCCGCGCCCCGGATCGGCGCGCTCGTGCTGGGCAGGCTGAAGCAGGACGCCGAGGCGTACCTCGGCGAGCGGGTCACCGACGCGGTGATCACCGTCCCGGCCTACTTCGACGACGCCCAGCGCCAGGCCGTCACCGAGGCCGGCACGCTGGCCGGGCTCAACGTGCTGCGCCTGATCAACGAGCCCACCGCGGCGGCGCTGGCGTACGGGCTCGACGCGGAGGAGAACCGCTCGATCCTGGTCTTCGACCTCGGCGGGCGCAGCTACGACGTGTCCGTGCTGCACATCGGGGACGGCTACATCGAGGTGCTGGCGACCCACGGTGACATCCGGCTCGGCGGCGACGACTGGGACCAGCGGATCGTGGACGAGCTGGCCAGACGGTTCAGGGAGAGCCACGGCGTCGACCTGACCGGCGACAGGATGGCGCTGCAGCGGCTGCGCGAGGCCGCGGAGCGGGCGAAGATCGAGCTGACCGCCGCGCGGCAGGCGCACGTCAACCTGCCCTACCTCACCGCGGGCCGGCAGGGCCCGCTCCACCTGGACACGACGCTGACCCGGCGGGAGTTCCAGAGCCTGACCGCCGACCTGCTCGGCCGGCTGCGGGGGCCGTTCCGGGGCGCGCTCCAGGACTCCGGCCTCAAGGTGACCGACCTCGCGCACGTGGTGCTGGCCGGGGGCGCGAGCCGGATGCCCGCCGTGACGGCGCTGGTCACCGAGCTGTCCGGCGGCATGCCCCCGCTCATGGGGCTGAGCCCCGAGGAGGTCGCCTCCATCGGCGCGGCGCGGCAGGCGAGCGTGCTCAAGGCGGACCTGATCCCGGTGACGCTCGGCCTGCGGGGCAAGGGCGGTGTGCTGCGGAGGGTCATCGAGCGCGACAGCCCGGTCCCGGTCGAGCGGACGGTCACGTTCACCACCACCGCCGACGACCAGTCGTCCCTGCGGGTCGAGGTCTTCGAGGGCGAGCAGGCCACGGCCGCGCTCAACGCGGTGCTGGGGACGTACATGGTGGGCGGCATCCCCGCCGCCCGGCGCGGGGAGCCGCGGATCGAGGTGACGTTCGGCGTGGACGCCGGCCTGACCTTCACCGTCACGGCCCGGGAGGCGGCAACCGGCGTCCCCCTCCCAGTGACCCGCCACCCCAGCTGACCAACCGGCCCGCGTCCTGAGGGAGTGGGCCGGTCGCCGGTTCGTCAGGGGGTGGCCTGCCAGGAGGCGCGGACGAGGGCGCGTTCGGTGGCGGCCAGGTGGGTGGCCGCCGCGAGCCAGGCCCGTGCGTACCCGTCCGGGTCGGCCTCGGCCAGCCTGCCGAACACGTCGCGTTCCCGCCGGTCGGCCTCGTCGGCGAGCGCCACGGCCAGGTCGGCGGCCGTGCGGAACCCGGCGCGGCGCAGGGACGCGGCCTGCCCCCGGGCGTCGCCGCCGCGCGCGGACTCGGCGACCGCCCTGCGTCCGCCGGAGACGGCCAGCTCGATCAGCCGGCGCACCCGCCAGAGCGGCGCGCCGTCCAGCGGGTCCGCCTGGGCGTACGCGTCCTGGCCGGGCGAGGTGCAGGCGTCGGCGGGCGGAGGGCAGGCGTCGGCGGGTGGCAGGTGGGAGCCCTGGAGGCGGTCGTAGCCGAGGTCGGCCCGGCCCTGCCACTCCGGGGACAGCCTGAGCGTCGCCTCCTCGCCCGCGACCGGCCCCACGGCGAGCGGGACGAGCGTCGCCGCCCGGCCGGGCTCCACCCTGGCCACCACGCGCACCCGCAGGCCGGGCCGCGAGGCGAGCCGCCGCAGGTTCTCGACGTACGCGAGATCGGGATGACGGTTCGCCGGAACCAGCCGGACCACCGGCCCCTCACCGCCGCCCTCTGCTCCCGCCGCTCCCCCGGCCTCCGCCGCTCGCGCTGCTCCCACCGCTCCCCCGGCCTCCGCCGCTCGCGGTGTTTCCGCCGCTCCTCCGGGTTCGGCCGGTTGCGGTGGGGTGGCGGGCGGGAGGTGGCGGGCCAGGACGTGGTCGCCCGCCGCGCCGACGATCACCAGATCGCAGCCGACCGGCTCCCGTACCTGCTCGGCCGACTCCTCCTCGCTCCACGCCCCCGCCGACAGCCGGGCCCCCACCGCTTCGGACAGCGGCCGGGTGAACAGCGCGCCGAGCGGCCCGTCCGTCCAGGACAGGCCGGCGACCGGGGTGGCCCGTACGCCCTTGCCCGCGCCGAGGCGGCCGTCCGGGGAGACGGTGGCCCCGGCGATCAGCAGTCCGCCGCGGGCCAGTTGCGCGTGGCTCATCATGGCCGCCCCGATGGCGACGGTCGCGGTGGCCGCGCCACGGGCGCGGGCGGCGCCGCCGGGTTTGACGTCGGCGACCGAGAACCAGCGTCCGTCGTCGGTGACGAGGTGGGTGACCACCCCGCCGTAGCCGGTGCTGCTGATCACCGGCTCGCGGAAGACGCCGTACACCTTCAGGCCGCCGTTCGGACGGTAGCCGCGCCGTACGGTGCCGACCAGCGCCGGGTCGGGATCGGACGCCGCCAGCCGGCCCACGGTGAGCAGCAGCTCCCGCAGGGCGGAGACCAGGTCGGCGAGGCGGTGGCTGTCGTACCGGGCACGGGCGGCGCGCAGCCCGCGCACCACCCGCAGCGTGGCGGCCTCGGCCTTGGGCAGCCCGGCCAGGCGGGCGGTGTGAGCGGCTCTGAGCAGCTCGGCCTGCGGCACCGCGCCCGCGCCCGGCACCCCCGCCGACAGCACGGCCGCCGCCGCCCGCCACAACCCAGCAGCCGCCGCCACCTGCGCCGCCCCGGGCACCACCGCAACCGGAACGCCCTCCTCCTCCGAGCCCCGCCCCGATCCGGCACCCGCCTGCCCGGCCCCTGAGCTGGACCCCGACGCGGCACCCGCCTGCCCGGCCCCTGAACCCGGGCTCGACGCGGCACCCGCCTGGCCGGTGGCCGGTCGCCCGTCGAGGGCTGCGGCCGGGTGGGCGGGATGTCCGTCGATGGGGGGTGTGTCCGGTTGGCCTGGGGGTGAGGGGGGTGGGGGCGGCTCGCCGTCCAAGGGCAGGGGGTCGGCCAGGGGGCAGGCGGTGAGGAGGGCGGCGCGGTGGAGGCAGCGGGGGGCGAGGAGGCAGGAGCAGCGGGCCTGCCCCTCCTCCGCGATCACCCCCGACGCCCCCGGCGACAGCGTGACCACCGCGTCCTCGCCGCACGTGACCACCACGTCGGCGCCGTCGCCCACCCGGTCGAGGGCGGCGTACTGGTCGACGGCCGCGTCCAGCTTCTTGCGCAACCTGCCGGTCAGGCCGTCGACGGCGGCGGCCACCACGTGCGGCGCGGCGGGCGGGAGCGTTGCAGAGGTGTTCACCGGACTTCTCCCCGGAGGCGGTCCCCCACCCAGCGGGCGAGGGCGAGCGGGCTGAGCGCGGCGACCGGCATGCCGGCCGCGACGAGCTGCTGGGCGATGGGCAGCGAGTAACGGGGCACGCCCTGGTCGTCGAGCGCCGCGCAGCCCAGCAGGTGGACGCCGGACCCGGCCAGCGAGCGCACCTCGGCGAGCAGGCCGCCCACCGGGTAGCCCTCCTCGAAGTCGCTGACGACGACCACGAGCGTACGGCTCGGCACGGTGACCAGCGTCCGGGCGTGCGCGAGCCCGGCGGCGATGTGCGTGCCGCCGCCGACCCGCACTTCGAGCAGCAGGGACAGCGGGTCCTCCACCCGGTCGGTCAGGTCGATCACCTGGGTGGAGAACGTCAGGAAGTGCGTCGAGAGCGTCGGCACGCCCGCGAGGACGGCGGCCGTCAGCGCGGACCACACGACCGACGCCTCCATCGACCCCGACACGTCGACCACGAGGATCAGCCGCCAGTCGGCCTCCTTCCTGGCCCGCGTGCTGAACACCGGCCGTTCCGGCACCACCACGAGCCGTCCGTCGTCCAGGCGGCGGGTGTGGGCCAGGTTGGCGCGCAGCGTGCGCGGCAGGTCGAGCCGGCCGCCGGGCCTTCTGGTCGGACGCGGGTTGGCCAGGCCGGTCAGCGCGGGTCGCAGCCGGGTCGCCAGCTCGCGGGTCAGCTCGGCGACCAGGCGGCGGACGAGCGGCCTGAGCTTGGCGACCTGCTGCTCGGGCAGCCCGCCGGCCAGGGACAGCACGGACGTCAGCAGCTCGACGGACGGCCGCACGGCGGCGGGGTCCAGCTCGGCTAGCACGTCGTGCCGTCCGGCGTCGGCGGCTCTGGCCAGCACTTCCTCGCGTACGTCGCCGCCGAACAGGGACTCCAGCTCGTCGGCCCATTCGCGGGCCGTGGGGAACGGGTCGCCCTGGCCTCCGGGGTCGCCGTGCTGCCCGAAGTCGTCGGCGCCCTCGCCGCGGCCGGCGCCGTAGAGCTCGTCCAGGGCGCGGGCGTACGGGCGGGCGCCCGCGGGCAGCCGTTCGCGCTCCCGGCCGAGCAGCAACCGCCACCGGTCGGCCGGGCCGATCCCCGTCCCGCCCGCAACCCGTCGCCCGGACACCGCAGGAACCGGGTCGTCGGGCGAGGTCGGGGCGTCGGGCGGGGTCGGGGCGCCGGGCGAAGGCGGGTCGTCGGGTGGAACCGGGGCGTCGGGTGGGGGGAGGAGGCCGAGGGTGTGCAGGGCCGTCAGGCCGGCCAGGTCGGCGGCGGTCCAGGCGGCCAGCAGGTCGGGCGGCGCGTCCAGCGTCAGGTCCGGACGGTCCCCGAGCCGCTCGGACACCGCCGCCAGCAGCCGGCCGCGCGCCGCCGGGGCGAGCGTGTCGAACCCGCCGCGCAGGGCGGGCAGCCGGTCGAGGAACTCCTTGTCCGCCAGCTCGTCCACCCGGTCCATGAGCGGGCCGAGCGCGGCGGGCGCCGCCTGGAGCAGCGGTCCGGCGGCCGTGAGCACGCCGCTCAGCAGCAGGCTCAGCCGGCGGCGGCCGTCCGGGGTGGTGGCGGTGTCGATCCAGCCGGCCGCCCGCGCGCCCAGCAGCTCGGGGCCGTCCAGGTCGAGCAGCACGCGGGCGGCCAGCGCGGCCCCCTGGACGAGCGGCGCCCCGGTACGCGCGAGCGCGCCCAGCGCGTCGTCCAGCCGCAGGCCCAGCCGGTCCTCCCCGGCCCGCGTGGCGAGCGCGACCAGCGCGACCGCGTCCTCGGGCCGGTCGCTGCCGGCGAGTCCGGGCAGTGACCGGACCGCGGCCTCCAGCAGCGTGACGGCCAGCTCGCCGGCCTGCTCGCGCCCTTCCGGCGTGGTGCCGGGAAGGTGCTCGCGGCGCAGCGCCTCCAGCAGGTCGAGGGCGTCGAGCAGCTCGGGGAGGGTGGCCGTGGCGGGCAGCATGCCGGCGGCGTCGGCCAGCCGCTGCCCGACCAGCTCCGGCAGGTCGCAGCGGGCGGCGGCGCGCAGCCCGTCGAGGACGGCGCGGCAGGTGGGGCCGCCGTCCGCGGACTCGCGCCGGTAGGTCTCCCGCAACGTGCCCGCCGCGGCCTGGGCCGGGGTCACGCCCCGGACGCCGGCCAGGTCGAGCAGCGCGGGGACGGCGGGCGTC
Source organism: Nonomuraea sp. NPDC049646 (assembly GCF_044465525.1). NCBI lineage: Bacteria > Bacillati > Actinomycetota > Actinomycetes > Streptosporangiales > Streptosporangiaceae > Nonomuraea > Nonomuraea sp. NPDC049646. The sequence continues at coordinate 152,714 of NZ_JBITLU010000020.1, forward strand.
CAGTGCAGGCGCCATTTGGTGGTGAGCGCGGTGGCGTCGCCGGTGCCCGCGACCTGGATCGGCTCGCCGTAGCCGATGCCGCACACGTCCAGCCGGCGCAGCAGCACCTCCCGGCGCGCGTCCAGGTCGGAGCGGAGCGGGTCGAGGCGCACCTCGCGCGGGTCGGGGTCGTCCGGGCAGGGCAGCCTGAGCGCGGCCAGCTCCTCCTCGACGGCGGGGCCGAGCCCCGAGCGGGGGGTGCCGGGGGCGGTGCGGCCCCTGGCCGTCCCGACGAGCACCGCGTCGAGCGCCTTGGCCAGCGCGCGCCCGCGGCCCAGGGGTTCGCCCTGGCCGAGGACGGTCGTCACCGCCTCCAGCAGCTCGCCGCGGCCGGGTGCGGGCAGGTCGCGCAGGCGGGCGAGGTCGCACGCCAGGCGCAGCGTCTCGACGGCCTCGCCGGTGCCCGCCGTGTGCCCGGCGGCCCGCAGCTCCCGGCACAGGTCGGTGATCGCGCGGGCGGCGCCGTCCCTGACCCGGTCCGGTACGCCGTCCGCCTCGAACACCGCCTGCTGCCAGCGCGGGTCGCGGATCCCGGCCGGGTAGCCGGACCGGGAGTCGAGCAGGTCGAAGGCGTACGGAACCAGCGAGGTGACGGCCTGCGCCCCGGCGGAGACCGTGGGAGCGGAGCCAGTGGGAGCGGGGCCGGGTTCGGTGGTCTCGGCGGCGAGCAGGGCGGGGGCGTGGAAGGCGCCCACGACCGCGGCGACCCGGCGTCCACCGGCGGCGGCGGCCGACACCACGCGCCGCATGTACGCCTCCCGCGCCAGATCCCTGGCCTGGACGCCGCCGCCCGCCGCCGCGTCGCGCCGCAGCGCCCAGCCGACGCCGAGCGCCGCCCGGCGGACGGCCTCCGGCTCGCAGCCCGGCGCCAGGACCTCGACGGCCCGGTCCCACATGTCGTCGCCCGCCCGCCCGGTGCCCGAGGCGGCCAGCGCGTCGGCGAAGCGGGGCGCGTCGCCGGCCTCGGCCTCGGGCCCGGCGGCCTGCCGGCCCGGGTCCGACAGCGGGAGGTCGCAGCACAGCACCTCCACGCCGCGCTTGGCCGCCCACCGGATCGCCACCAGCTCGGGGGAGAAGTCGGCGAACGGGTAGAAGCCGAGCCCGTCCGCGCCGTTCCCGGCCAGGGCGACGGGGGCGAGGGTGGCCGGGTCGGCCAGGTGGGGCAGCCACCGCTGGAAGTCGGCGGGCAGCTCGACGCACACCGTCTCCGGGTCGGCCGCCTCCAGCAGGTCGGGCAGCACCACGGCCAGGGCCGGGCTGTGGTGCCGCACCCCCACCAGGTACGGCCGGGTCGCGGCGGCCAGCCCGGCCACCGCCACCCGCGGATCGGCCGGATCGGCTGGGTCGGGGTGCCGGAGGGGGGCGGCCGGGTCCGGCGTGTGGGGCGTCAACGGAGGTTCTCCCGCAGGTCCCAGAGGCGGCGCCACATGGCCGAGCCGTCCTCGGCGCGCCGCCGCACCGGCCCGTCCCAGTAGCCGAGCAGCCGTCCGTGGTCGGCGGGGTCGTCCTTGCGCACGACGCCCAGCAGGTGGCCGGGCACCAGGTCGAGGACGTCGCCACCCGGCAGGTACGCCGCCGCGACGCCGAGCGAGGCCGCCACCTGCACCGCCTCGGCGGTGGACATCACGGTGCCCGGCCGCTCCACGTCCCAGCCCTCGCCCGACCGCCCGGTGCGCAGGTCGCGGAAGACCGTGACCAGCGCCTCCAGCACCGCGTCGTCCACGGCGAACCCGGCGCCGGCGCGCTGGACGACCGCCGTGGCCTGCCGCCGCACCAGGGACGTCTCGGCCGCCGCGTCGGAGATGGGATCGACGGTCTCGAAGTTGAAGCGCCGCTTGAGCGCGGCCGACATCTCCGACACGCCGCGGTCACGCAGGTTGGCCGTGGCGATCACCGTGAACCCGGGGACGGCGGCCACCTGCGCGTCGCCGGTCCCGGCCAGCTCGGGGACGCTGACCCGCCGGTCGGACAGGATGGACACCAGCGCGTCCTGCACCTCGGGCAGGCAGCGGGTGATCTCCTCGACCCGGGCCACCCGCCCCGAGCGCATGGCGGTCAGCACCGGGGAGTCCACCAGCGCGCCCCGGCTCGGCCCCTGGGCCAGCAGCAGCGCGTAGTTCCAGCCGTAGCGGAAGGCGTCCTCGGTGGTGCCGGCGGTGCCCTGGACGGTGAGCGCGCTGGTGCCGCAGACCGCCGCGGCCAGCAGCTCCGACAACATCGACTTGGCCGTGCCGGGCTCGCCGACCAGCAGCAGGCCGCGCTCGCCGGCGAGCGTCACGACGCAGCGCTCGACCAGCGCGCGCTCGCCCACGAACTTGGGCGCCACCTTGAGCCTGGCGGGAAGGCCGTCGCGGGCGGGGCGGGAGGCGGGCAGGGAGAGGGTCTCCTCGCCGCTGCCGCAGATGAAGGTCACGACGGCGCGCGGCGTCAGCAGCCAGCCGGGCGGGCGGGGGCCGTCGTCGTGGGCGGCGAGGAAGGCCAGTTCGGTGGCGTGCCGCTGCTCGGCGGAGACCACCTGCGTGGCGGGGGTCGCCTCGTCGGTGAGGGTCATGGGTTTCGTGTCCTTCGTGTGGTGATGACAGGGTCAGCGGCGGCGGCCGCGTCTGACGTCGAGCTGCTCGAAGCGGGGCACGTCGCCGTCCTGGACGCGCCGCCAGGCCCTGGCGTACAGGTCGGCCACGGGTTCGCCGGGCAGCAGGAGGCCGTCGAGGCCCGCGTTCGGGCTGAACATCGGCAGCTTCCACTGCTCCAGCGGGAGCCGCGGCGTGCGCTCCTCCGACCAGCCGCCGGTCAGGAACAGCGAGCGTCCGGCGCGGGCGCGCACGGCCTGGACGACCAGGTCGGTGCGGCTCAGCTCGGCCCGCGCGGCCTTGAGCCGGGCCGGCTTCCAGCCGGTCCACCGGGCGGTGTTGCGGTCGGTGGGGTCGGGCATGGCCAGCAGCATCAGGTAGACGGCGGCGGCGTCCTCGCCCAGGCCGTGCGCCTTGGCCACGTCCACCACCAGGTCGGGCACCGAGCGGGTGGGATCCTGCGGCCACCAGGCGCCGTCGGCGTCCCGCTCGCCCTGGGCGGGGTCGCCGGGGTCGGCCAGCAGCGCCGCGAAGCGCGGGTCGAGGGCGATGCGCAGCGCGGACACGGCGGGGAACGGGCCGTTGAGCCCGATCAGGGCCCGCAGGTAGGGGTCGTCACCGGCCGCGTCGAGCAGGTGGGGGCGGAGCGCGGGCGAGGGCTGGCTGTCGTAGGTGGCCATGACGACCGCGCCGTACCGCTCGTAGCCGTCGCCGACCTCGGTCGGCGTGCCCGCGACCTTCTTGAACGCGGGCAGCCCGACGTACTCGTCGAGGTCGATCAGCAGCCCGGGGTGGGCGAGCCGGTCGCGGACCGCCGACAGGGCGGCGGGCAGCCCGGCGCGCAGCGGGTCCCCGGCCGGCAGCCGGTGGGCCAGCCAGGCGGCCGTGGCCACGGCCGTGACCAGCGACCGCCCGCCGAACCCGGCGCCCTGGCCGACGGGGTGGACGCGGTCGCCGCGCACCTCCCACTCCAGGTCCACGCTCAGCGCGGGCGCGGCGGCGGGGTCGAGCACCGCGCGCAGGGCCTGCGCCGGGTCGTCCGCGGCGGTGCGCAGCGTGCGGGCGGCCTCGCCGAGCAGCCATTCGGGCAGGGCGAGCCGCTGCCCGACGTGCTCGTTCCAGACCCGCGCGGCGGCGGCCGCGTCGGGGCCGTCGGTCCACAGGCGGACCGGGTCGGCCGGCAGCAGCGCCGCGGTGACGGCCTGCCGCACGCCCGCGCCGAGGGCGCGCAGCTCGTCCTTGGCGACGGCGGCCTCGGCCACCTTCACGCCGATCGTCGCGCGGGCCTCCTTGTCGAGGAAGGTCCGCTCGTAGGTGTCCACCTGCGGGAACCCGGCCACGACCAGCCGCGCGGCGGTCTGGGAGACCCCGGTGAGCCGGGCGAACTCCGTGGCGGCGGCCTCGTGCCAGGGGGCCGGGCCGCGCGCGGCCAGCTCGGTGAGGAACGTCTCCAGCCAGCCCGCCTCCCGGTCCCCGCCGACGGGCGCGGAGTCGCGGACGGTGTAGGGCGCGGGCACCTCGAACACCCCGGCGGGGTCGTGGCACAGCGCCGTCCATTCGAGGCCGTCGACGTCCGTCTCGCGCAGGTCGAGGAAGGCGACGAACGCGCCGCCGCCCAGCGGCAGCACGCCGGAGAGCGAGCCGGCCGCCGGGGTGCCGTCCGCGGCCACCATGTGCTCGCGCCGGAGCGTCACCGTCATGCGGCGCCAGCGGGACGAGCCGGCCGCGACCGGCAGGCCGCCGTCGCGCAGCTCGCCCAGCAGGACGCCCAGCGCGTCGCGGTGCTCGGCCGGGGTGGTCGGCGCCGCGCACCGGTACGCCACGGCGGCGCAGTGGTCGAGCAGGCGCTCCCACCGCAGGCCGGAGGCCGGCAGTCCGGGCAGGCGGAGGTGGTTGGCCACCTGCGGGCGGTCCTGTCCGGCGGTCACGGCCCCGCCCACCGCGCGGACCTGCCGGAAGGCGGCGTCGGCGTTGTGGCGGTGGTAGCCGCGGCCGTCGCCGAGGCCGTTGAGCGCGTCGTCCAGCAGCTCGTCGGCGGGGCCGGACGGGCCCAGCTCGGCGGCCGGGTCGCCGGCCAGCGCGCGGTTGAGGTTGGCCACGACGGTGCGCACCGCGTCCTGCTGGGCGGCGGCGAAGCCGACGATCCCGGCCACGCCCTTCACCAGCGCCTCGTGGGTGATGCCCGGCAGCAGCGCGCGGACGGCCGCCGCCAGGTCGGCGCCCTGGGGCGTGGCCGCTTCGAGCAGGGCCGCGGCGGTCTCGCGGTCCGCGCGGCGCAGCGTCGCCGAGCCTTCGAGGTCGCGGGGGCGCAGGCAGTACCAGTAGCGCTCGGGCGGCAGGATGGGCGTGCCCGCGCCGAACGCGCCCGGCTTGGCGTCGGTCCGGTACTCGGCCAGGACGACGCCGTCGGCGTCCACGAGGCTGATCCGGTAGCTGCCGCGCACGACGGCGCAGGCCCGCTCCGCGCCCGGGAAGGTCAGCACGCGCACCGGCACGCCGGCGTCCGGCGGCAGCGTCACCGAGATCCCGGACAGGTCCTCGGCGCGGTGGGAGCCGTCGGGCAGCCTGACCACGCGCAGGCCGTACAGGCCGTCCACGGGGGCGCCGACCGGGGTGGGCTCGTCGGAGGGGGCGGGCAGCAGCCAGCCCTCGGCGGGCCGGACGTACGGGGTGTCGGCGAGGAAGCCGGGCAGCGACTTCCTGCCGACGCCGCCGCCGGCGGGGTCGAACTCGTACCAGCCGGTGTCCTGCTCCGACCAGGTCCACGTCCAGAAGGACGTGCCGTCGGTGAGCACGGGCCGCTCGTCGGGGACGGCCGTGTCACCGGCGTGCAGCAGGCCGTACCCGGTGGTGCGGCCGCCGCCGGGCACGGGCAGGCTGACCGGGTCGTCGCCCTGGTAGTAGTCCAGCCGCGTGCCCCGGCTCCGGTCCTTGCCGTCCAGGTCGCGCACCCGGTCGGCGGAGGTGTGCCAGTAGCCGCGCAGCCCGTTGCCACGGTCGCGGGAGTCCCAGTAGACGAGCAGCTCGCCGTCCACGTGGTGGAAGCCGGGATCGCTCCAGGTGTCGTCCTTGGGGACGCGCAGGTCGTGGGTGAGCAGGACGCCGTCGGCCGAGAGCACCCGGGCCTGCGCGGCGCCCGCGACGACCAGGTTGGGCCAGGCGTCGCTGACGACGAGGTCTTCGACGTCCTTCTCCGGCACGAGCTGGGTGGCGGCCTGCTCGAAGGCGGGCCAGCCCAGCTCGTCGATGACGCCGGACCGCAGGGCGCGGGCCAGCACCCCGGCCACGTCGGCGTCGGTCACCGCCTGGCGCACCTCGTCCTCGGCCAGGGCCAGGGCCTCGCCGGGCAGCCAGGACAGGCGGCGCAGGGCGTCGGGCAGGTTGGGCAGGCCGGCGGCGGCCGAACGGCGGGCGACCAGGCGTACCCACTCGGCCAGCAGCGGACGCCCGCCCGGCGAGGCGGCCAGGGCGCGGACGGTGGCCCTGCCCGCGTCGTCGGCGTCGAGGTGGTCGGCGCCGCGCCGGAAGGCGGTGTGGAAGCGGCCGTCGGCGGCCAGGGCGAGCAGGTCGCGCCGGTCGTCGTGCTCGGCCCAGTGCGCCAGCCGGAGCCGGGCGCCGTCGCCGGGGTCGGCCAGCGGGATGCCGAGGGCCAGCAGCAGGTCGATCAGGTCGGCTTCGTCGTCGACCGCGATCGTCGTGCCGGTGGCGGTCAGCTCGGCGCGCAGCCGGTCGGCCATGCGCTCGATCAGGGCGTGCAGCGCGGGCAGGCGCGGCGCGACGCCCCACGCCTGCTGCCGCGCGGCGAGGAACCTGCGCAGCCAGCCGGCGGCGCCGTCGGCCGGGCGTTCCGCCTCGGGCACGTCGGCGTGCAGGTCGGCGGTCGCGCCCGCGCTCTCCAGGATGTCGAGCCAGATGCCCGGCAGCTCCCGGTCGTGGCTGTCGGGGATGGCGTTCAGCAGCGTGCCCCGCAGCTCCGGCCGCTGCCTGGCCAGCGCCGCGACGGCCGGGGCGTGGGACTTCCACCAGCCGGTCGGGGCCTGCATGGCGGCCGGCAGCGCCAGCACCTCGGCCAGGTAGTCCTGCTCGGCCTTCTCGGCGTCCACGCCGGCGGCCCTGGCCAGCCTGCGGATGTCGGCGGCCATCTGCGCCGAGGGGGCCAGCCCGCCGGCGGTCCTGCGCACGCACAGCCGCGCGTACCTGGTCAGGGCCTCCCCGGCGGGCAGGCGGGCGGTCAGCTCCTTGGCGTACCCGGACAGCGCCTTGACCGGCAGCGCCCCGGCCAGCGCGAACTCCAGGAACACCGCGTCGAGCCGGTCGTCGTCCACGGCGAGGCCGTGCTGGGCCTCGGCCCGGCGGGCGGCGGAGAAGAGCTGCCCGGCGTACTGGGCGTTGTCGGCCGCGGCGAACACGCGGGCGGCCTGCTCGTAGAAGGTCGGCAGGAAGTGCGGGACGGCCGCGGCGAGCTGCCCGGCCAGGCGCTGGTAGGCGTCGAGCGCCATCTTGGGCTTGGTCCTGGCCTGCCGGGCGACGCGCTCCAGCTCCGGCACGACGGCCAGGGCGTGGTGCCCGTCCTGCGGGTGGTGGACCAGCACCCATTCGGGGAAGCCGAGCGAGCGCCGCAGGCCCAATCCGACCACCGCGGCCTCGCCCTCGGGCACCAGGCCGAGGAAGCCGCCCACCGCGTCCTCGGCGCCGCTCAGCTCCTCGGTGACCAGGCGCACGATCACCCGGTCGTCGAGGCCGGGGTGCCGGTAGGCGCGGGCGACCAGCGGCACGGCCCGCTCCCCCGCGCCCTCGGTGCCGGGCGGCAGCACCGCTCCGGCGTCGAGCAGCTCCCGCGCCTCGGCGTTCTCCCCGATGTTGCCGGTCATGCGTTCTTCCCCTCTTCGACCTGCCGGCCGGCGTGCAGCGCGGCGGCCATCCTCATGCCTTCCGACCAGGCGACCGGGCCGACCTCGCGCAGCGTGAGCGTCCTGCCGTCCTGGTCGCGCCAGGTGAGATCGCCCGTGGACGTCTCGCTGTCCCAGTAGGGCTCGCCGATCCAGACGGCGGCCTCGGTGAGCCGGCCGGCGTCGCGCACCTGGCAGGTGGCGAAGCCGCCGGAGACGCGGTAGCCGAGCTGGGTGGCGCGGGCCGCCACGCCGAACCTGGAGGCGTACGTGCCGCCCGCGAAGTCCTTCACCTGGCGCGCCCCTTCGGCCTGGTCGGCGGGCTTGCGCCAGATGGCCCGGTGGATCTGCTCGACCTTCTGCGTGATGCCCAGCTCGGCGGCGAACTCGCGCAGGTCGTCGAGGTCGGGCAGGAGCACCGGGTGCGGCAGCGTCACCGTGCGCGGGGCCAGCCTGACGGTCTCGCCGTCGAGGTTGACCATGCGCAGCTCGCCGGAGGAGGTCGCGTCGCGCAGGAAGCCCACCTCGTCGGGGTCGTCGCCGACGACCGCCACGTCACGCAGCGCCGTCTGCCACGCCTCGTCCGGCCAGACCCGGGCGATCAGCTCGGTCGGCACGGGCAGCGAGGACACCATCCAGGCGTCCACGTGCGCCACGCAGGACGCGGCGTGCCGGTCGAGCCATTCGGCGAAGCGGCGCAGCCGGTCCGCCTCGGGGTGCTCGCGCACCGCCTTCGGCAGCGTCTTCAGCTGCCGTCCGGCCGAGCGGCCGGACGTGGCCCTGGCCGTGACCCGGCCCTCTATCAGGGCGACCTCGTACGCGTCGCCCGCCGCCAGCCAACCCAATTGCCGCCGCCTCTCCTCGCGCAGCCATGGCATGAAGCCACGCCGTCAAGCCATGGGAATGTGTCGCGGCGCGGATCTCCCGCCGCCACGTTGCGCGGAACGTTACTGGCGATCACTGACAAATGCCTACCGGCCGCCCGGAAGAGCGTCCGTACCGCCTGAGGACCGTCCGTACCGCCTGGAGAGCGTCCGTACTGCCTGGAGAGCGTCCGTACCGCCTAAAGAGCGGGGAAGGATCGGCGCGCGCAGGCTACGGGCGCGGGCGGCGGGGGTAGGCCATCCCGGGCCGGGCGCGCCGACGGGGGAACGGGCGCGCGGCTCGCTCGACGGGGGGATGGCCGGTGAAAGTCGTCGTCGATCTGACGCGTTGCCAGGGGTACGGGCAGTGTGCCTTCCTCGCGCCCGACGTCTTCACCATGCGCGAGGAGTCCCTGCTGTACGACCTCGATCCCGCCGACGAGCGGCGCGAGCACGTGCTGCGGGCGGCGGCGGCCTGCCCCGTCCAGGCCATCCACCTCGACTGGACGGCCACCCGGCTCACGCCGGAGCCGCCCGGCCCGCCGGCGCGCGGGCTGACCGACGGGCGCATCGTCATCGTCGGCGCGTCCCTGGCCGGGGCGCGGGCGGCCGGCGTGCTCAGGCGGGAGGGCTTCACCGGGTCGCTGACGGTGATCGGCGACGAGCCCGCCGAGCCGTACGACCGGCCGCCGCTGTCCAAGCAGGTGCTCATGGGACAGGTGGCGCCCGACCACGTCATGCTGCCCCACCTGCGCGAGGTCGAGGCCGAATGGTTGTGGGGCACCCGGGCGACCGGCCTGGACGTGGCCGGCAAGCGCGTCCTGCTGGCCGACGGCCGCGAGGTCGGCTTCGACCGGGTGCTGCTGGCCACCGGCACCCGCGCCCGCCCCTGGCCGCACGATGAGGAGGCCCGGCTGGAGGGCGTGCACACGCTGCGCTCGATGCGGGACGCCGCCGGCCTGCGGCAGGCGCTGGCCGCCCGCCCCAACCGGGTGCTCATCCTGGGCGCCGGGTTCACCGGCAGCGAGATCGCCTCGGTCTGCCGCGAGCTGGACCTGCCCGTGACGGTCGTCGAACGCGGCCCGGCCCCGCTGGTCAACGCCCTCGGCGGCGTGATCGGCGACGTCGCCGCCCAGCTCCACCGCGAGCACGGCGTGGACCTGCGGTGCAACACCACGGTCACCTCGCTGGAGGGCGACGGGCAGGGGCGGCTGCGCGGCGCCCGACTGTCGGACGGCAGCACGATCGAGGCCGAGGTCGCCGTCGTCGCGCTCGGCTCGGTGCGCAACGTCGAGTGGCTGCTCGACTCGGGGCTGGCCGCCGGGGTGTGGGGCGTGGCCTGCGACGCCGGGTGCCGCGCCGTGGACACCAACGGCCTGGTGACCGACGACGTCTTCGTCGCCGGCGACATCGCCCGCTTCCCGCACCCGCTGTACCAGTACCAGTTCATGACGCTGGAGCACTGGGGGAACGCCGTCACCCAGGCCGAGATCGCGGCGCACAACATGGTCAGCGACCAGACCCACCGCTGGCCGCACCTGTCGGTGCCGGTGTTCTGGTCCAGCCAGTTCGGGGTCAACATCAAGTCGGTGGGCGTGCCCACCTTCGCCGACGAGCTCGTCGTCACCCAGGGCTCGACGGACGAGCGCCGCTTCGTCGCCGTCTACGGCTACCGGGGCCGGATCACCGCCGCGGTCACCTTCGACCAGGGCATGTGGCTGGAGTTCTACCAGCGGCTGATCGAGCGGGCCACGCCCTTCCCGCCCGCCTTCCGGCACGTGGACATGCGCGGGGAGGCGCGGCCCGTACCGGCCCGGGTGCCCGAGCGGCTGGTCGCGGCCGAGGGGGCGACGGTCGTGGTGACCGGCCACGACCCGGCCGAGCGGCGCGCCTCGCTGCGGCACGAGCCGCAGAGCTGACCCGGCAGGAACTCAGGACAGGAGTGCAGGACATGACCTCGGACGCCGCCTTCCAGCGCATCCTCGACCCGGCCGGCCGCCCCGACCCCTATCCGTTCCTCGGGGAGCTGCGCCGCAACCCGGTGACGCGGCTGGCGGACGGCTCGTACGTCGTCAGCACGTACCGGGAGATCGTCGAGCTGCTGCACGACCCGCGGGTCAGCTCCGACCGGCGCAACCTGGCCGACGCGCCCGAGGAGCCGGAGCACGCGCCCGCCTTCATCAGGCTCGACCCGCCCGAGCACGACCGGCTGCGCCGCCTGACCATGCGCCACTTCGGCCCGCCGCACTCGCCGGGCGTCGTGGACGGGCTGCGCCCGATGATGCTGGCCACCACCACCGAGCTGATCGACGCCCTGGCCGCCAAGAACCGGGCCGACGTCGTGGACGAGGTCGCCTACCCGCTGCCGATCGCCGTCATCTGCCGGCTGCTCGGCGTGCCGGCCGAGGACGAGCAGCAGTTCCACGCCTGGGCCGACCAGATCGTCGAGACGCTCGGGCCGGGCGAGGAGAACCGCGCCGAGCGGGCCCGCGAGCGCCAGGCGGTGTCGCAGAACCTGGAACGCTACCTCGCCGGGCTGGCCGAGGCGCGGCGGCGGGAGCCGGGCGACGACATGCTGTCCGGGTTCGTCACCTACGAGGGCCCGGACGGCCGCATGACGCCCGAGGAGGTCGTCGCCACCTCCCTGCTGCTGCTCATCGCCGGGCACGAGACCACGATCAACCTCATCGCCAACGGCATGCTCACCGTGCTGCGCGACCCCATGCTGCTGGAACGCCTGCGCGCCGACCCCGACCTGATCATCACCACGGTCGAGGAGCTGCTGCGCTTCGAGCCGCCCGTGCAGCTCGTCTCCTCCCGGGTCACCCTCGACGACGTGGTCGTCGGCGGCGTGACCATCCCGGCCGGCTCGCCCGTCGTGCTGGCGCTGGCGGCGGGCAGCCGCGACCCGGCCCACGTCCGCGAGCCGGACCGGTTCGACCCGTGCCGCCGGCCGAACGAGCACCTGGGGTTCGGGGGCGGCGTCCACTACTGCTTCGGCGCGCCGCTGGCCCGGCTGGAGGCGCAGGTCGTGCTGGGTGAGCTGGTGCGCCGGGTGCGCAATCCGCGGCTGGTCGCCGACCCGCCGCCGTACCGCCCGAGCCCGGTGCTCCGCGGCCCCCGGCACCTCCTGATCGACTACGACGGCATCGCCCCCGCCTGACCGGGCCACGGCTGAGGCGGGAAGACAGGGCCCGCCGTCCGCTTCTCCCCCTTCCCCCGGTGACGTTGATCTGTGACTTCGTGTGCAGTTGAATGAGCGGGTGCGTGCTGGGCGGGTGGTGTCTCCTGTTCTGGTTGGGCGGGAGAAGGAGCTCGCCCGGCTTGTCGCGCTGGTCGCCGGGGCGCCCGCCGTGGCCGTCGTCGAGGGCGAGGCCGGCATCGGCAAGTCCAGGCTGACGGCCGAGCTGCTCGGCGGTCCCGCGGTGGCGGGGCTGCGGGTGCTGAGCGGGGCCTGCGTGCAGATCAGGGAGCCGTTCCCGCTGGGGCCGCTCGTCGAGGCGTTACGCGGACGGGCGTCCGAGCTGGGCGGCGCGGCGCTGTCACCGGTCGCCGGGGCGCTGCGCGAGCTGCTGCCCGAGCTGGCCGGGGTGCTGCCGGAGACGCCGCCGCCGCTCGACGACCGGGCGGCCGAGCGCCACCGGGTCTTCCGCGGGCTCGCCGAGGTGCTGACCGCGCTCGGCCCCGCCGTCCTGGCGGTGGAGGACCTGCACTGGGCCGACGGGCAGACGGTCGAGTTCCTGACGTACCTGATGTCCGTGCTGCCCGGCACGTTGCGGGTGGTGCTGACGTACCGGAGCGAGGAGGCGTCCGGGGCGGTGCGGGCGATCACGGCCCGCGCCCCCGACACGATCACGGCCGAGCACCTGGTGCTGCCGCCGCTCGACGCCGCCCAGACCCGGGTCATGGCCTCGGCGATCCTCGGGGCCGAGGAGGTGACGGCCGAGTTCGCCGAGCACCTGTGCGGGCGGGCCTCCGGCCTGCCGCTGGCCGTGCAGGAGCTGCTGGCGCTGCTGCGCGACCGCGGCACGCTGATCCGGTGGGAGGGCGGCTGGGCGCGGCGGGCCCTGGAGGAGCTCGACGTGCCGAGCGGCGTGCGCGCCTCGGTGCAGGAACGGGTGGCGCGGCTCTCCCCCGGCGCCAAGGCGGTGGCAGAGCGCGCCGCCGTGCTCCAGCTCCCGGTGCCCGTCGCCCTGCTGTCGGGGCCCGACGTCGGGGCGATCGACGAGGTGCTCGGCTCCGGGCTGTTCGCCGACACCGGCGGCCTGGTCGGGTTCCGTCACGTGCTGGCGGCGCAGGCGGTCTACGAGGCGATCCCGCTCGGCCGCCGGCAGGCCCTGCACGCCGCCGCCGCCGACACCGTACGCGAGCTGCGCCCGGTGCCGCTGGGCCGCCTGGCCCACCACCTGCGCCAGGCCGGCCGGGCCGGGCAGTGGGTGCAGGCCGCGATCGAGGCGGCCGAGCAGGCGTCCCGGCTGGGCGACGACGCCGAGGCCGCCCGCCTGCTGGAGGACGTCCTGCGCGGCGCCGACCTGCCCGCCGCCCGGCGGGCCGAGCTGACGGTGAAGCTGGGCTGGGCCGCGCTGGAGCTGCTGCGCCCGCCGCCGGTCGCCGACCTGGTCACCGGCGCGCTGGAGCAGGACGTGCCGCCCCCGCTGCGCGGCCACCTGCGCCTGCTGCTGGCGCTGCACCTGGAGCGCACCCGCACCGACGGCGCCCGCATCGGCGAGGCGTTCGCGCGGGCCGCCGACGACCTGGCCGGCGAGCCGGGGCTGGCGGCGTGGGCCATGGCCGGGGTCGGCCGCCCGCCCAGCGGCCTGCCGCCGGAGGAGAGCAGGTCGTGGCTGGAGCGGGCGCTCGCTACCCTGCCCGCGGTCGCCGACCCGGCCATGCGGATGCTGGTGCTCGGCAAGATCGCGATGATCTTCGTGGTGATGGGCGACCCGCGCTGGGCCGTGCTCGCCGATGACCTGCTGCGCGAGACCGGCGGACGGCGGCTGCTGCGCCGCGAGGTCAACGCCTACCGTTCCATCGGGGGCGCGTCCCTGTTCAGCGGGCACCACCGGCGGGGCCGCCGCCTGCTGACCGCGGCGGTCGAGGAGGGCGCCGAGCCCGACCTGCGCGAGCGGCTGGAACTGCGCTGCCTGGTGAACCTGGCCGCGGCCGACTACTTCGAGGGCTCCTGGCAGGGCCTGCCGGCCAGGCTCCAGGAGCTGCGCGACCAGTTCGGCGACGAGCCGCACGAGCGCATCCTCGTCGACATCGTGACCGCCTGCCTGGCCGCGGTGCAGGGCCGCCAGGAGGCCGCGCTGCCGTCGCTGCTGGACGCCGCCGCCGAGGCCCGTACCCGGGGGCAGTACGACGACCTGGTGCTGCCGCTGGCGATGTCGCTGCGGCTGAGCGCCGCGCGGGGCGAGCCGGAGGCGGCGATCGAGGCGGCCGTCGAGGCGGGCCGTCACTGGGAGGCCGGCGAGCTGTGGCCCGTGGCGGTCCGCGCGCTGCCCGCGCTGACCGAGGCGCTGCTCGTGGCGGGCCGTCCGCAGGAGGCCGCCGACGTCGTCGCGCGGCACGCCGCCCGGCTGGCCGGGCGCGACGCGCCGCTGGCCGGGCCCGCGCTGGCGCAGGCCCGCGGCCTGCTGGCGGCCGCCGGGGAGCAGTGGGCGCGGGCCGCGGCCGAGTTCACCGCCGCCGCCGACGCCTTCGAGGCGGTCCCGGCGCGGTACGAGGCCGCGCAGGCGAGCGAGCAGGCCGCCGCCTGCCTGTTCGCCCTCGACGACCCCGAGGCCGCCGTCCGGCTCGGCCGGGCCGTCGCGGTGTACGCCGAGCTCGGGGCGCGCTGGGACCTCGACCGCGCGACCGGGCTGGGCCGCAGGTGGGGCGTCCGCCCGGCGGCGCAGAGCGCGCCCGCTCAGGCGGGGAACGACCACGCCCTGTCGGCCCGGCAGGAGCAGGTGGCCCGGCTGGCGGCCGAGGGGCTGACCAACCAGGAGATCGCCAGGGAGCTGTTCCTGTCGCCGAAGACGGTGGACAAGCACGTCAGCGCGGCCATGCGCAAGGTGGGGGCGCGGTCGCGGACGGAGCTGGCCCGCCACCTCCTCCCCAGCGACTGACCCCCAAGATGGGGATTTTTCCCCATAGGGCACCCCATACCCCACCCCATACGTCTGCCGCGACACTTTCGGCATGTCCGACACCATCCAAGACCCCGACCGGCCGGACCCGGACGACCCGGCCCCCTCCGTCCCCTCCCCGCACGAGGAGACCCCGGAGCCCCTCCGCCCGCCGGACGGCTTCGAACCCGTCTGACACCTCCCGGTCGGTCAACCCCTTCCGCACCCTCACGGACGGTTCCTTCCTTACCGGGCCATGAGCCCACCGCCGCCGTCCGAACCCCTCCCCCGCCAGAAAGGCCACCATGGCACTGCCCCGCCCCCCGCTGGCGCGCCGGACAGGCGTCCTGCTGACCGCGGTCACCGCGCTCGCCGGCGTGCTGACCGCCGCGCCGGCGACCGCCGCGACGCCGGACGCCCCCGCACCCGCCGCACCCGCCGCCCCCGCGCAGACCGCGCACCCCGGACAGGCCGCCAAGGACGTCGCCCTGTCCGGGGTGCGCGCCCGGAAGGTCGTCGTCACGCTGATCACGGGTGACAAGGTCCAGCTCACCCGGTCCGCCACCGGCCGGTACCGCGTCGAGCCCGCCCCCGGCACGCGCCAGGACGGCCGCCGCATCAACCTGTTCACCCAGTTCACCCCGGACGGCGTCTTCGTGCTGCCGGATGACGCCGTCTCCGCCGTCCAGGCGGGCCTGGTGGACAGGCGGCTGTTCGACGTCAAGTACCTGGCCGAGAACGGCTACTCCGACGAGGTGGCCAAGCGGCTGCCGGTCATCGTGCAGTACCCGGGCGACCAGCCGGAGGCCGCGGTCAGGCGCTCGGCCGCCGCCGTCCCCGCCAGCGAGCCCACCCGGACGCTGGAGAGCATCCACGCCTCCGCCCTCGACGTCGCCAAGGCCGAGGCGGGCGCGTTCTGGGAGGCCGTGCGCGGCGGGCGGCCCGCCGGCGAGGGCCTGGCCAAGTCACCCGGCACGCTGCGCGGCGGCATCGCCAAGCTGTGGCTGGACGCCAAGGTCAAGGCCGACCTGGACGTGAGCGTCCCGCAGATCGGCGCCCCCAAGGCGTGGGAACGCGGCCAGGACGGGACCGGCGTGAAGATCGCCGTCCTGGACACCGGCGCCGACACCGGCCACCCCGACCTGGCCGGCCGGATCGCCGACAGCAAGTCGTTCGTCCCCGACCAGCCCGTCCAGGACGGGCACGGCCACGGCACCCACGTCGCCTCGACCATCGCCGGCACCGGCGCGGCCTCGGGCGGCAGGTACAAGGGCGTCGCCCCGGGCGCGCAGCTCGTCGTCGGCAAGGTGCTCGACAACACCGGCTCCGGCCAGGAGTCGTGGATCATCGAGGGCATGGAGTGGGCCGCGCGCAGCGGCGCCAAGGCCGTCAGCATGAGCCTCGGCGGCCCGCCCAGCGACGGCACCGACCCGCTCAGCCAGGCCGTGAACGACCTGACCGCCGAGACCGGCACGCTGTTCGTGGTCGCCGCGGGCAACCTGTACGAGGCCGAGACGATCAGCATGCCCGGCGCGGCCGACGCCGCGCTGACCGTGGCCGCGGTGGACAAGAGCGACAAGCTCGCCGCGTTCTCCAGCCGCGGGCCGCGCCCCGGCGGCGGGCTCAAGCCCGACATCGCCGCGCCCGGCGTGGACATCGTGGCCGCGCGGTCGGCCGGCACCGCCATGGGCTCCCCGGTGGACGACCACTACACCGGCGCCTCCGGCACCTCCATGGCCACGCCGCACGTGGCCGGCGCGGTCGCGATCATGGCGCAGCGGCACCCGGACTGGACGGCCCAGCAGCTCAAGTCCGCCCTGATGTCCACCTCCGCGGACGACGGCTTCACCGTCTACGAGCAGGGCGCCGGCCGGGTGGACCTGGACCGCGCGACCCGCCAGCAGGTGTTCGCGACCAGCGGCGGCGTGGACTTCGGCCTGGTGGAGACCGGCAGCGCGCCGAAGACCGGCGAGATCTCCTACCGCAACCTGGGCGACCGGCCCGTCACGCTGACGCTGAAGGCCGCGATGGGCGCCGCCAAGCCGGTCCTGGCCGACGCGACGCTGACCGTCCCCGCCGGCGGCGCCGCCGCCACCACCGTCACCCTCGACCCGGCCGGGCTGCCCGTCGGCACCTACAGCGGGGCCGTGACGGCCGAGGCGGACGGCGTCCGGCTCACCACGCCGCTCGGCGCGGTGCGGGACGTCCCCAAGTACGACCTGACCATCCACACCGTCGACCGGGACGGCAAGCCGCGCACCCCGTCGGCCATGAGCGTCCTGGACGTCGACGGCAACAAGGGCGAGCTCGGCCCCAACCGCATCGACGACGTGGGCCTGGTGGTGAGCCGCGTCCCGGCCGGCACCGTCAGCCTGCTGCAGGTGCTCGACTGGGTGGACGCCGACGACCGCGCCAACCGGGCCTGGCTGTTCGAGCCCGAGCTGACCGTCACCGGTGACATGGAGATCACCCTCGACGCCCGCAAGGCCACCGAGATCAGCTTCGACGCGCCGAAGACCGCGCAGCCGCTGAACAACTCCTACGACGTCTTCTTCCAGCGTTCCCTGCCCAACGGCAAGGTCTTCGGCGGCACGCTGCTGTCCGGCCGCCCGCTCGGCGGCTGGGAGAAGGTGTGGGCGCTGCCGACGAAGAAGGTCACCAAGGGCGGCTTCCGCTTCGCCGGCCAGTGGGAGCTGGGCGTGCCCGAGGTCACCATGACCATGCGCACGCCTAAGCGCACGACCCTGCACCCGGTCTCCCGGGTCCACACGATCGACTCCGGCGAGATCCACCCGGGGTACGTCCCGTTCGAGGGCACCAAGGACCTGCGGGTGGTCGACGCCGGCAAGGGCCGTCCCGAGGACCTCGCGGGCAAGGACCTGCGCGGCGCGCTCGTGCTGATCGACGCCGAGCCCGCCGAGGGCGTCTTCGGTACGGCGTGCGGCCTGCAGATCGAGCGGGTGGGCCCGATCAGGGACGCGGGCGCCGCCGGCGTCCTGGCCTTCAACGAGAAGGCCGCCGCCTGCCCGATCCCGCTGCCGATCTCGCAGAAGCCGTTCAGCGGCCCGTTCCAGCCGGTCAACATCCCCGTGGCCTACGTCTCCAACGCCGAGGGGCTGAAGATCCGCGCGGAGGCCGGCCGGGGCAGGGTGACCGTCCGGGTCGAGGGCACGCCGAACACGCCGTACTCGTACGTGTTCCGGCCGTCCGTGGACGGGGGCGTCCCCGCCTCGATGCGGTACGAGGTGGCCGAGCGCCAGCTCCACCAGGTCGACCTCGACGTGCACGCCGGGCCGTACACGAAGTACATGAACTGGCGGGCCTCGTGGCGGACCGACGACATCTCCTACACGACGACCAACACCAACATCCTGCAGTGGTCGGCCCCGCTGCCCGAGCGCAGGACGCAGTGGGTCTGGCCGCTGGACCCCAAGGTCGTGAGCGAGGCGGGCCTGTCCGCGCTCGTCGCGTCCGCGCCCGGCGAGGAGGTCCAGGAGACCCGCTACCGGCACGAGGTGTTCGACCGGCCGGGCACCACCGTCCAGAAGTGGTTCGCCACCCCGAGCACGCCGGGCGCCTCGACGGCCTCCGACAAGCTGTACGCGCTCGGCGGCCCCGCGGACGCGCCCCCGCTCAGGCAGCTCGTGATCGGCGTGCCGTGCGCGATCTGCGTGCACGACGGCAACCTGTGGGTGACGCCGTCCATGGTCAACGGGGTCGGGGAGCGGCGTGACGACGGCGTCGCGTTCGGCGACCTGATGCCCCAGTACGAGCTGCACCTGTACCGCGACGGCAAGGAACTGCCGAACGCCCCCCTGCCGGGCTTCGACACGCTGCCGCGCTACCCGCTGCCCAAGGAGCCGGGCACGTACCGGCTGACGGCGAAGAACGCCCTGTCGGACATCGAGTGGACGTTCACCGCCCCGCCGTCCAAGGAGCAGCTCAGGCCGGGCGCCAACTGCTACGCCTGGTTCGTCGACGGGCTGGTCGAGCAGTGCCGCACCACCCCTGCGGTCTACGTCAGCTACGACCTCGGTGACACGCTGTCCGCCGGCAACACGGTCGCGGCCGGGCGCCGGCACACGTTCGAGCTGGAGGCCTACCACGGGCCGTCGGCGGCGAGGATGCCGGCGATCGCGGGCGTGCGGCTGTGGACCAGCACCGACGACGGCGCCACCTGGCAGCCCGCCGACCTCAGGCGCGGCCGGGACGGCGTCTACACCGCCGGTGCGAAGTACCCGGCCTACCGCGCCACCAAGGGCGCGGTGAGCCTGAAGGTGGAGGCGTGGGACGCGGCGGGCAACCGCCTCAGGCAGACCACCCTGCGCGCGTTCGACCTCCGCTGACCCCGGTGACCGCGGCCGCCCGCCCGGCGGCCGCGGTCACCCGCCGGGAGCCTCCCGGCGCGGTCACCAGTCCAGCGTGACGGGCGAGCCGGGCCGTACGCCTCCGAGCAGGCCCTCGACCAGCCCGGCCAGCCCCGGCGGGAAGACCCGCTCGGTGGTGCGGCCGAGCTCGCCCGCGCTCCACCACCGGTGCCCGAGCCCGTCGTCAGCGGGCTCGGGCACCTCCATGCCCGGAACCCGGGCGAAGAAGTACGTGTGCACGGTGTGGAACCGGCGTCCCCCCACCGCCCACTCCCCCGCATTGACCGCCACCGGCCCCCCCCGACTCCGCAGCGCCGACCACGAACCCGGTCTTCTCCCCCACCTCCCGGCAGGCCGTGCGTGGCGGGTGCTCGTCTGTCGATCCGCTCTTGGCGGTACGGTGAGCACCCGGCGGCGTACGGCCACCGGGACGGAGAGCGAAGGGAACCCCGCGCCATGAACGCCACCGGACGGGACAAGGGCCCGGCGGCGGCCTGGCGGCGGGCCCGCGACCGGCACGGCTGGCTCGACCACCTGTCCCGCGCCGTGCTGCGCTACGACAAGGCCGACGGCGGCCGGTTGTCGGCGGCCCTCACCTACTACTCCTTCTTCGCCACCTTCGCCCTGGCCCTGCTCGCGTTCGGCATCCTCGGCCACGTCATGGACGACCCGACGGTCCTCGCCACGGTCCAGCACTACCTGAGCGAGAACTTCCCGCGCCTCGACGTCCAGGCGTTACGGGAGGCCGGGGGCACCGCCGGCGCGGTGGCCTTCGTCGCGCTGCCGATGACCGGGCTGTTCTGGATGGACACCCTGCGCTCGGCCACCCGGGCGATCTGGGGGCTGGAGGAGTATCCGGGGCGGTTCTTCCTGCGCCAGCTCATCGACCTGGGCGTGATGGCCGGGCTCGGGATGCTGCTCGCCCTGTCGCTCGCCGTCGCCTTCGCCGCCGAGCGGCTGCTGACCTGGCTGGCCGTGCTCACCGTGGGCGTCGAGGCCCTTCCGGCCCAGTGGGTGCTCACCGCGGCCGGGATCGCGCTCGGCCTGGGCGTGAACACGCTGCTGGCCATGGCGCTGCTGACCGCGCCGCCCCGGTTGCGGGTGCCGCTGCGCCGCGTGATCGGCCCGGCGCTGGTCATCACCGCCGGGCTGGAGATCCTCAAGACGATCGGCCAGGTCTACGTCAACCTCACCGCGGCCAATCCCGCCTACCGGGTGGTGGCGGGCGCGGCGGGCATGCTGCTGTTCCTGAAGGTGCTCAACCAGCTCATCCTGTTCGCCACCGCCCTGACGGCCACCGCCACGTCGGGCCACGTCAAGGATCTGGCCGTGCGGCGGGCCCGTTGACAGGCTAACCAACCAAGCGCATGCTCGTTTCGGCGAGGGGGCCGACCGGCTCTCCCCTGTCGAAGGGATCATCGATGCGACCAGCCTCAGCGGCCTCCGACGACCTCACCCCCCGCGGGCGCAGCCGCCGCACCCTGCTCGTCGCGGGCGGCATCCTGGTCACCGGCGCCGCGCTCGGCCAGGATCCGGCCTACGCCGAGGCCGACTACGACGTGGTGGTGGTCGGCTCGGGGGCCGCCGGGATGACCGCCGCCCTCACCGCCGCCAAACGCGGCCTGAGCACCGTCGTGCTGGAGAAGGCGCCGACGTTCGGCGGGTCGGCGGCGCGGTCGGGGGCGGGCATCTGGATCCCGTGCAACGAGGTGATCCTGGCCGCCGGGGTGCCGGACACGCCCGCCAAGGCCGCCGCCTACCTGGCGCGCGTGGTGGGCGACACCGTCCCGGCCGCGCGACAGCAGGCGTTCCTGAACGCGGGGCCGCAGATGATCTCGTTCGTGACGCGCAACAGCCCGCTGCGCTTCCGGTTCATGGAGGGGTACTCCGACTACTACCCGGAGTTCCCGGGCGGGATGCCGGGCGGGCGCTCGATCGAGCCCGACCAGTTCGACGGCAACCTCCTCGGCCCGGAGCTGGCCCGGCTGAACCCGCCGTACATGGCGACCCCGGCGGGCATGGTCGTCTTCAGCGCCGACTACAAGTGGCTGACGCTCGCCCTGGTCAACCCGAAGGGCGCGGAGGTGTCGGCGGCGTGCCTGCTGCGGGGCACGCAGGCGGCGCTGCGCGGCGAGAAGCCGCTGACGATGGGCCAGGCGCTGGCCGCCGGGCTGCGCGCCGGGCTGCTGAACGCCGGGGTGCCGGTGTGGCTGAACACCCCGCTGCTCGGCCTGCACGTCGAGGGCGGCCGGGCCGCGGGCGTGGTCACCCCGGCCGGGGTGGTCAGGGGCAGGCGCGGGGTGATCGTCGCATCGGGCGGGTTCGAGCACAGCGCGGCGATGCGCGCCGAGTTCCAGCGCCAGCCCATCGGGACGAGCTGGACCGTCGGCGCCAAGGAGAACACCGGCGACGGCATCGAGGCCGGCGAGCAGGCCGGCGGCGCGCTGGACCTGATGGACGACGCCTGGTGGGGCCCGGTGATCCCGCTGCCCGGCGAGCCGTACTTCTGCCTGGCCGAGCGGACCCTGCCGGGCTGCGTCATCGTCAACGGCGCCGGCCGGCGCTTCGTCAACGAGGCCGCGCCCTACAGCGACGTCGTGCACGTCATGTACGACCGCAACACCCCGTCCGACCCGCACATCCCCGCCTGGCTGATCGTCGACCAGCAGTACCGCAACAAGTACCTGTTCAAGGACATCGCGCCGCTGCTGCCCTTCCCCGACTCCTGGTACGACAGCGGCGCCCTGTTCAGAGCACCGACGATCGAGCAGCTCGCCCGCAAGATCGGGGTGCCGGAGGCCGCCCTGCGCGCCACGGTCACCCGCTTCAACGGCTTCGCCCTGGCCGGGCGGGACGCCGACTTCCACCGCGGCGACAGCGCCTACGACCACTACTACGCCGACCCGTACGTCCGGCCGAACCCGTGCCTGGCGCCGCTCTGGCTGCCGCCGTTCTACGCCTTCAAGATCGTCCCTGGTGACCTGGGCACGAAGGGCGGCCTGCGCACCGACGCCCGCGCCCGCGTCCTGCGCGCCGACGGCTCGGTGATCCCCGGCCTGTACGCCGCCGGGAACGCCAGCGGCGCCGTCATGGGCCACAGCTACGCGGGCTCGGGCTCGACCATCGGACCGGCCATGACCTTCGGCTACGTGGCCGCCAACGACCTGGCCGGCGGCTGACCGTCAGTCGGCCGTGTAGCTGATCGACCGGACGTCGTAGCCCCTCGCCGCGGAGCCGCGGACGTGCATGAACATCGCGCCGCCCTCGTAGGACCAGGCGCACGCGTAGCCCTTCGGCTCCTTGGCGCAGCCCTGGAAGTGGTGGGTGACGCCGCGCGGGTCGTACCTGACCCGGAACAGCGTCCGCACCGCGCCCTCGGCGCCGACCTCCAGCGCGGCGTACCGGTCGCCGCGCTTCCAGGCGTCGAACAGGTGCCCGGCCGCGGCGGACGGCCGCACGACGTGCCGGGACAGGTAGACCTTGGTGACCTTGGAGCCGGTCACGGTCATCGCGATGCCGTTGAGGCCGCCGGGCACGCGCACGCTGGTGTGCACGTACCGGCACACGCCGCGCGAGCAGCCGTCGAAGCGGTCGGGCGCGCGGTAGGCGTAACCGAAGATCGTGCGCACCGCGGCGGGGGTGGCGACTCCGGCCGCGGCGGCGCGGTCGCCGGCCAGCCACGCGCGGAACAGCTTGCCCGCCACCGTGCCGGGCGCGGGCGCGGCGGCGAGCGCGGGGACGGCGGGAAGGCCGAGCGTCAGCGTGGCGGTCGCCGCGAGGGCGGCGCCGCCGAGAACCAGTCGTCTGGACACGCCCCGACGTTAGGACCCGCCCCTTGCGCGGGGATTGCTCCCGGCTTGCAACCCTCACCACCGGCGTACCGGGGTAACAGCTCAGCGTGACGACGTGTTCACGGATGACAAGCGGGGATCGTACAGTGTCAGGATGACGGTCGAGATCACGTGGTCGCGGCGGCGCGCGGCGACCGGCCGGGGCTCGCCGTCGCCCGCGCCCATGACCTAGCCGTCATCCTCACGGACGAGAAGGACCACCCCCATGGCTCAGATCAGTCCCCCCAGCCCGCCCGAGGCCGGCAGCGGCCAGCCCAGCCTGAAGCGGGTGATGGGCCCCGGCCTGCTGCTGCTGTTCATCGTCGGCGACATCCTCGGCACCGGCATCTACGCCCTGACCGGCCAGGTCGCCGGCGAGGTGGGCGGCGCGGCCTGGCTGCCCTTCACGATCGCCTTCGTCGTCGCGCTGATCACCGCCTGCTCCTACCTTGAGCTGGTCACCAAGTATCCGGAGGCCGCGGGCGCCGCCCTCTACGTGCACAAGGCGTTCGGCAAGCACGCGCTGACGTTCCTGGTGTGCTTCGCGGTGATGTGCTCGGGCATCACGTCGGCGTCGGCGGCCTCGCGGGCCTTCGCCGCCAACCTGGCCACCGGGTTCGGCCTCGACGCGGGCAACGGCGTCATCCTGCTGATCGCCGTGGGGTTCATGCTGCTGATCCTGGCCGTCAACCTGCGCGGCGTCGGCGAGAGCGTCAAGCTCAACGTCGTGCTCACCGCGGTCGAGCTGTCGGGGCTGCTGATGGTGATCGTGCTCAGCGGGTACTTCATCTCCGGCGGCCACGCCGACTTCTCCCGCGTCGTCGCCTTCGAGACGCCCGCCGACAAGGGCGTGTTCCTGGCCGTCAGCGCCGCGACGTCGCTGGCCTTCTTCGCCATGGTCGGCTTCGAGGACTCCGTCAACATGGCCGAGGAGACCAAGAACCCGACCCGGATCTTCCCGCGCATGATGTTCGCGGGCATCGGCATCACCGGGGTGATCTACGTGCTGGTGTCGGTCTGCGCGGTCGCCGTCGTCCCGGTCGGGCAGCTCGCCGCCAGCGAGACGCCGCTGGTCACGGTGGTGCAGACGGCGGCTCCCGGCGTGCCGATCGCCTCGCTGCTGCCGTTCATCTCGATGTTCGCCGTCGCCAACTCGGCGCTGATCAACATGCTGATGGCCAGCCGGCTGCTGTACGGCATGAGCAAGCAGGGCGTGCTGCCGCCGTTCCTGTCGGCGGTGCACGCCACCCGGCGCACGCCGCACGCCGCGATCCTGTTCACCACGGTGATCGCCATCGCCCTCATCACGTTCGTCTCGCTGGTCCCCGACAGCCCGGTCGTGGCGCTGCTGGGCGGCACGACCTCGCTGCTGCTGCTGGCCGTCTTCGCGGCGGTCAACGTGGCGGTCCTGGTCCTGCGCCGGGACGTCACCGGCGCCGAGCACTTCAACGCCGGCCGCGTGCTGCCCGTGGTGGGCACGGTCACCTGCCTCTACCTGGTGCTGCCGTGGTCCTCCGGCCGTCCGGCGGGCCAGTACGAGATCGCCGGGATCCTGCTGGTGATCGGCGCGATCCTGTGGGCGGCGTCCTGGTCGTCGGCCAGGCGCCGGGCCGCCCGACGACCGTGAGCACTGCGAACTCGAGCCCGGAACCTTAAGCCCGGCGGAAGCAGAACGTAAGCCTGCTCCGGCACTCTGGGAACCACACAGAGCGGAACCGGAAAGGACACAGAGAAATGCGCAAGGTCAAGCTGCAGCTCCAGATCACCGCGGACGGCTTCGTGGGCGGCCCCGGCGGCGAGATGGACTGGGTCACCTTCCCCTGGACCGACGACATCAACGCCCACGTGGCGGCGCTCTGGGAGCCGGTCGACACCATCGTGCTGGGCCGCAAGCTGGCCGAGGGGTTCATCCCGGCCTGGGAGTCGCGGCCGGCGGGCGAGACCGAGGAGGGCATCGACAAGATGATCAACACTCCGAAGGTCGTCATCTCCCGCAGCCTCACCGAGTCGCCCTGGAAGAACGCCGTCGTGGCGGGCGGCGACCCGGCCGAGACCGTCAACGAGCTGAAGGCGAAGCCCGGCGGCGACGTGATGGTGGCCGGCGGCGCCTCGATCGGCCGGCAGCTGATCTCGCAGGGGCTGATCGACGAGCTGCACCTGTTCGTCAACCCGGTGGCGATCGGGGCCGGGCTGCCGCTGTTCCCGGCGGGCGAGGGTTACCAGCGGCTGCGCCTGGCCGGCGCGCGCGCGTTCGACTGCGGCGTGGTGGGCCTGCACTACGAGCCGGAACGTTCCTGACCGGTCCGCCCTCCACTGTGGCGGCCGTGAACCGCGGAAGGCGAAAGGGAGCACGTGCCCGGGAATGGCCTCCCGGGCACTTCGCTTTTTGGTCAGAACGCCGCTGACCAGGAGATAGTCCGGCCGTCAATGACGGTAAAGCGAAGGCCCGGGAGAATCGGCGGTCAGTCCACCTCGACGGCGGCCTGGGCGAACTGGGCGGAGTAGAGGCGGGCGTAGGCGCCGTCCGCCGCCAGGAGGGCCTCGTGGGTGCCCTGCTCGACGATACGGCCCTCCTCCATGACCAGAATGAGGCTGGCGTCGCGGATCGTGGACAGGCGGTGGGCGATCACGAAACTGGTCCGGCCCTCGCGCAGCGAGCTCATCGCCCGCTGGATGAGCACCTCGGTCCGCGTGTCGACCGAGCTGGTGGCCTCGTCCAGGATGAGGATCGCCGGCTCGGACAGGAACGCGCGGGCGATCGTGATGAGCTGCTTCTCACCCGCGCTGACCGTGGCCCCCTCCTCGTCGATCACCGTGTCGTAGCCGTCGGGCAGCGTGTGGGCGATGCGGTCGACGTGGGCGGCGCGGGCGGCGGCCTCGATGCGCTCGCGGGTGGCTCCCTCGGCCCCGTAGCCGATGTTCTCGGCGATCGTGCCGCCGAACAGCCAGGTGTCCTGGAGCACCATGCCGATGTCGGCGCGCAGCTCCTCCCTGGACATCTCGGCCGTGTCGACGCCGTCGAGGGTGATGCGGCCGCCGGTCACCTCGTAGAACCGCATGATGAGGTTGACCAGGGTCGTCTTGCCCGCTCCCGTGGGGCCGACGATGGCCACGGTCTGGCCGGGCTCCACGGTCAGCGACAGGTTCTCGATCAGCGGCCGGTCGGGGGCGTAGCGGAAGGAGACGTTCTCGAACGCCACGCGTCCCCGCAGCTCGGCGGGACGGGCGGGCTCGGCCGGCTCGGCCGACTGCTCGGGGGCCTCCAGCAGCTCGAAGACCCGCTCGGCCGAGGCGACGCCCGACTGGACGAGGTTCGCCATGCCGGCCACCTGGGTCAGCGGCTGGCTGAACTGCCGGGAGTACTGGATGAACGCCTGGACGTCGCCCAGCGAGATCGAGCCCGACGCCACCTTGAACCCGCCCACGACGGCGACCAGCACGTAGTTGACGTTGCCGATGAACATCATCGCCGGCTGGATGACGCCGGAGATGAACTGGGCGCGGAAGCTGGAGGCGTACAGGGCCTGGTTGTGCTCCTCGAAGGTGGCGGCGGCCTCCTGCTGGCGGCCGAAGACCTTGACCAGGGTGTGGCCGCCGTACATCTCCTCGATGTGGCCGTTGAGCTTGCCGGTGGACGACCACTGCTTGACGAACTGCGGCTGCGACCGCTTGCCGACGACGGCGGTGACGTAGACCGACACGGGCACCGTGACCAGGGCGATGAGCGCCAGGACCGGCGAGATCCAGAACATCACCACCAGGACGCCCACCACGGTCAGCACCGAGGAGATGAGCTGGCTCATGGTCTGCTGGAGGGTCTGGGCGATGTTGTCGGTGTCGTTGGTGGCGCGGCTGAGGATCTCGCCGCGCGGCTGGCCGTCGAAGTAGCTGAGCGGCAGCCGCGCCAGCTTGGCCTCGATCCGCTCGCGCAGCCGGGACGCCGCCCGCTGGACGACGGTCGTCGTCAGCCGGAACTGCGCGATGCCGAGCAGCGCCGCCACCACGTAGATGGCCAGCACCCAGCCCAGGACGTGGGCCAGGGCGGTGAAGTCGATGCCCTGGCCGGGCACGACGTTCATCGAGGCCACCATGTCGGCGAAGTTGCCCTCGCCCCTGGCGCGCAGGCCCGCCACGGCCTGCTCCTTGGTGAGCCCGGCGGGCAGCCGGGCGCCGATGATGCCGGAGAAGATCAGGTCGGTGGCGTGGCCGAGGATCTTGGGCCCGGTGACGGTGAGCGCGACGCTGGCCGTGCCGAGCGCCAGCACGACGCCGAGCATCGCGCGTTCGGGCCGCAGCAGGCGCAGCAGCTTGCGCAGCGTGCCGCCGAAGTCGAGCGCCTTCTCGGCCGGCCCGGCCATCATCCTGCCCGGCCCGAAGGCGGGCTGCGGGCGGCGCGCGGGAGCCTGGGCGGTCATGCCGCGGCCTCCTGTTCGGTGAGCTGGGACAGCACGATCTCGCGGTAGGTCGGGCAGGTCTCCATGAGCTCGGCGTGGTCGCCGCTGCCCACCACCCGGCCCTCGTCGAGCACGAGGATGAGGTCGGCGTCGCGGATCGTGTTCACCCGCTGGGCGACGATGACGATCGTGGCGTCGGCGATCTCCTCGGCCAGGGCGGCCCGCAGGCGGGCGTCGGTGGCGTAGTCGAGGGCGGAGAAGGAGTCGTCGAACAGGTAGATCTCGGCCCGGTGCACCAGGGTCCTGGCGATGGCCAGGCGCTGGCGCTGGCCGCCGGAGACGTTCGTGCCGCCCTGGGAGATCGGCTCGTCCAGGCCGCCGGGCATCGCCTCGACGAACTCGCGGGCCTGGGCGATCTCCAGGGCCCGCCACAGCTCCTCGTCGGTGGCGCCGGGCCGGCCGTAGCGCAGGTTGGAGGCGACGGTGCCGGAGAACAGGTAGGGCGACTGCGGGACCAGGCCGACCGCGCGGGACAGCGCCGCCGGGTCGAGGTCGCGGACGTTGACGCCGTCCACCAGCACGTCGCCGGCGGTCGCGTCGAACAGCCGGGGGACGAGGTTGAGCAGCGTGGTCTTGCCGCTGCCGGTGCTGCCGATGATCGCGGTGGTCCGGCCGGGCCGCGCGGCGAAGCTCACCCCGCACAGCACCGGGTCCTCGGCGCCCGGGTAGCGGAAGTCGACGGACCGCAGCTCCAGCTCGCCCCGGTGGCCGTCGGGGGTGACGGGGTCCGCGGGCGGGTGGACGGTGGGGTCGGTGCCGAGCACGTCCTCGATGCGCTCGGCGCAGACCTCGGCGCGCGGGATCATCATGAACATGAACATGGCCATCATCACCGACATCAGGATCTGCATCAGGTAGGAGATGACCGCGGTCAGCGCGCCGACCTGCATGGTGCCGTCGGCGATGCGGTGGCCGCCGAACCAGATGACGGCGACGCTGGAGACGTTCACGACCAGCATGACCGAGGGGAACATCAGCGCCATCAGCCGGCCGACCCGCAGCGAGACGTCGGTGAGCCGGTCGTTGGCCACGCCGAAGCGCTCGCGCTCGTGCCGGTCGCGGACGAACGCCCGGATGACCCGGATGCCGGTGATCTGCTCGCGCAGCACCTGGTTGATCCGGTCGATGCGCTCCTGCATGGTGCGGAACAGCGGCCGCATCCGCCAGACGACCAGGCCGACGATGACGATCATCACCGGCAGCACGACGAGCAGCAGCGACGACAGCGCGGTGTCCTGGCGCAGCGCCAGGACGATGCCGCCGACGCACATGATCGGCGCGGCCACCATCATCGTGAACGTCATCAGCACGAGCAGCTGCACCTGCTGGACGTCGTTGGTGGTCCGGGTGATCAGCGACGGCGCCCCGAACCTGTTCACCTCCTGCGCCGAGAAGCCCTGCACGCGGTGGAAGATCGCGGCGCGCAGGTCGCGGCCCAGGGCCATCGACGTCCTGGCGCCGTAGTAGACGGCCACGATCGAGCAGACGATCTGGACGAACGTCACGCCGAGCATCACCAGCCCGACGCGCATGATGTAACCGGTGTCACCGGTGATGACGCCGTGGTCGATGATGTCGGCGTTGAGTGTGGGCAGATAGAGCGTGGCCAGTGTCTGCACGAACTGGAAGAGGACCACGAGGGTGATCTCCTTCCCGTACGGCCTGAGCTGGACCCGCAGCAGGCGGAGCAGCATCAACGGACGCTTTCTGTGGAGGGGGTGCGGTAGGAGGGCAGCAGCAGCCCGTCGAGCAGGACGGAGACGAGTTCGTCGTCGTCCATGTCGCCGAAGTCGTCCGACAGGCCGAAACCGCGGTGGACGCTCACCGAGACGAGCATGAGCAGCAGTTGCGCCGTGGCCATGGGCGAGCGGCGCAGATGGTTGCGGTCGGGCTCGACGAGGGCGGCGAGCGCGGCGGTGATGCGGGCGCGGCTGTCCATCATGTGCTCGCGGAACTCGGCGTCCTCGGCCATGAGCTCGCGGGGCACGGTGAAGAGGTTGACGTTGGCCTTCATGCCGGCCCGCAGCAGCGCCGCCACCTCGCGCAGCCGGTCGCGCAGCCCGGCGGTGGCGCCGATGGCGGCGAGCGCGTCCTCGGCCGGTCGGGGGTCGAACGCGCTCATCAGGGCCGCGCGCAGCAGCGTGGCCTTGTCGGGGAAGACGCCGAAGATCGTGCCCTCGGCCACGCCCGCGGCCTCGGCGATCTGGCGGGTGCTGACGGCGGTGCCGTGCGCGCGCAGCAGGGGGACGGTGGCCTCGATGAGGGCGGCACGGCGGTCTTCGGGCGCCATCGCGGGCACCCGTCGCCTCTTGGTCATGCGGACGAGCGTAATGAGTGAGTACTCGCTCGTTCAAATCATTATTTGCCGGACATGTATGTCGGGGCGGGTCACTCCGTCCTGTCGGCTGCCAGGTTCTTGAGCCACACGCCGGCGCCCCGCAGGAGAACGTCCAGCTCACGGCGGAGTTCGGCGTTCTCGCGGCGCAGCCGGAGCAGTTCGTCCCGCTCGGTCAGGGAGAGGACGCCGGTTGCCTCCGGCTGGACCGGCCGCGGGTGGTGGCGGGCCTCGGGAGCCGGGTCGTGCGTGCGGAACGCCTCCTCCCAGGGGCCGAGGACGCCGGCGGCGGCCGGAGCGGGCCCGGCCACCGGGGCCGCGGGGGTCGCCGGGGTTGCCGGGGACGCAGCGGGGGTCGCGGCGGCGACAGGGGCCGGGGCGGCGGCGGCCTTGGCCTTCGGCAGCGTGAGGGTGACCAGCGCGGCGACCACCGCGACGCCGCAGCCGATGAGCAGGGCGGTGCGGAAGCCGGTCTCCGAGGGCAGCGTGTGGCCGCCGACCGTCACGGTGAGCTGGGCCAGGACGACGCCGATCACGGCGGCGCAGACCGAGGTGCCGATGGAGCGCATCAGGGTGTTGAAGCTGTTGGCGGAGGCGGTCTCGCTCCTCGGCACCGCGCCCATGATGAGGGCGGGCATCGCACCGTACGCCAGGCCGACCCCGGCGCTGCCGACGCAGCCGGCGATCATCAGGCCCCAGCTCCAGCCCATGAGGCCGAGCGCGGTGCCGTAGCCGGCCGCGATGACCAGCGCGCCGACGAACAGGCTGGTCCTGGGCCCGCGGGCGGCCGACAGCCGGGCGCCGAGCGAGGAGACCGCCATCATCGTCAGCCCGGACGGCGCCATCCAGAGCCCGGCGGCCAGCATCGACTGGCCCAGGCCGTAGCCGAGCGCCGCGGGCAGCTGCAGGATCTGCATGAGGACCAGCGACTGGGCGTACATGGCGAAGCCGACGAGGATCGAGGCCACGTTGGTGAGCAGCACCTGCGGGCGGGCGGTGGTGCGCAGGTCCACGAGGGGGTCGCGGACGCGCAGCTCCCACAGCCCCCACAGCAGGGCGAGCACCACCGCGCCGCCGAGCAGCCCAAGGGTGGTGCCGCTCGACCAGCCCCAGTCGCCGCCCTTCGACACGCCGAGCAGCAGGCAGACCAGCGCCGTGCCCAGGCCGAGCGCGCCGACCAGGTCGAGCCGGGCCCGGACGGCGGCGGCGGGCGTGGCCGGGACCAGCAGCCAGATCAGCACCGCGACCAGCACGCTCAGCGCGGCCGAGCCCCAGAACAGCACCCGCCAGTCGGCGTACTCGGCGACCGCGGCCGAGATCGGCAGCCCGAGCGCGCCGCCGATGCCCATGGACGAGCTCATCAGCGCGATGGCCGGGCCGACGCGCTGGGGCGGCAGCAGGTCGCGCAGCGCGCTGACGCCGAGCGGGATCATGCCGACGCCCAGCCCCTGGAGGCCGCGTCCGGCGATCATGGGGATCAGGGAGCCGGACAGCGCGCACACCACCGACCCGGCGATGAGCGGCACCGAGCAGACGAGCATCATGGTGCGCTTGCCGTAGAGGTCGCCGAGCTTGCCGATCACGGGGGTGGCGACCGCGCCGACCAGCAGCGTCACGGTGATCACCCATGACGTGTCGGCGGCACCGGCGTGCAGCAGCCGCGGGAGCTGGCCGATGAGCGGCACCACCAGCGTCTGCATGAGCGAGCCGACGATGCCGGCGACCGCGAGCACGCTGACGATCCCGCCGCCGGAGCGCGGGCTGGGCGCGGAATGCACCATTTATCCCCCTATTGTCCGAATGCACCCTACACAGGATGTGCCCCCTGCACAACCTGTGCGCCCTGCACATTGAGCGGTCCGCGCAAGCCGGACTGCCCCCCGAACGGCGCGCCGTCGCGACCCGGGCCGCCGGGAGGACGGCCACGGTCGCGGGTTGCCGCGAGGTCAGCCGCGGTCGCGGGCGCCGCCGTCGAGGACCTGGTCGATGTGGGCGGCGAGTTCGACGTCGCGCTCGGTGACCCCGCCGGCCTCGCCGGTCGAGAGGCGGAAGCGGATGCCCTCCGCCGTCCGCTCGATCTCGGCCTGGTACCCCAGCGTGGCGCCCTCGTTGTGCACCGCCTCGCTCAGCCAGCCGTAGCTGTCGGGCGTGATCGGCACGTCCTTGACCAGGGCGTCGCCGTCCCGCCGCCAGCCCTCCAGCGCCGCCAGGGCGGTGTCGATGTCCTCGTCGGTCAGGCGCTCGGCCATGTTGCCCCCCAAGTCGTCGGCTTCCCGACGCTCGGCTACCACCGATGAGCCGCTTCACACCCGCCGCGCCCCCGTTCGCGGTCCCGCCGCGCCCGGCGGCGCCGGGTTTCGGACGTCCGGCGGCGCGCCGCCCAGCGGCCGGATCTGACACTCGGAGCGCACGCCTGCGCCGTTTCTGACATAGGGGTTGACGCCGCCGGGACGCCCGGCCACCGCCGCCGAGCCCCTGACAGGCCGGTAATCACAAGATCGTTTATATAAATGCTTGAATTACCGCATTTATGACCTGACTTACTACGCATTTCGGGCAAGTCATTTCTGTCAGGACACACAAACTGTTTGCCGAAACACAGTGAAATGTGATCAGTTTACGGACGTGAGAGATTTTCTCATTGTCGGGGGCGGCGTCGCGGGCGCCTGCGCGGGGTTCTTCCTCGCCAGGTCGGGCACCGTGACCCTGCTCGAAGCCGAGCAGGTCCCCGGCCACCACTCGACCGGACGGTCGGCGGCGCTCTTCTCCGAGTACTTCGGCAACCCGGCCGTCCGGGCTCTCACCGCGGCGAGCAGGGACTTCCTCGCCGCGCCCCCGCCGGGTTTCGCCGACGTCCCGCTGCTGAGCCCGCGCGGCGTGCTGGCGCTGTGCCCGCCCGGCGGCGAGAAGCCGTTCGACGAGGCGCTGGCCGAAGGGCGGCGGGCCCCGACGCCGGCCGTGGAGATCGACCTCGCGCAGGCCCAGGCGCACTGCCCGATCCTGCGTCCGGGCCGGTTCAGCAGGGCGATGCTCAAGCCCGGCGCGATGGACATCGACGTCGACGCCCTCCACCAGGGCTTCCTGCGCGGCATCAGGGCGCGGGGCGGCCAGGTGGTCACCTCCGCCCGGGTCCGGGCGCTGTCGCGCGCGGGCGGCGTCTGGCGGGCGGTCACCGACGCGGGCGAGCACGCCGCGCCGATCCTGGTCAACGCGGCAGGGGCGTGGGCCGACGAGGTCGCCGGGCTGGCCGGGGTGCGGCCGGTGGGCCTGCGCCCGCTGCGCAGGACCGCGTTCCTGGTGGACCTGCCCGAGGGGACGGACGCCCGGTCCTGGCCGATGGTCACCGACGTGGCCGACACCTTCTACGTCAAGCCCGAGTCCGGGCGGCTGCTGGTCTCCCCCGCCGACGCCACGCCCGTCCCGCCCTGCGACGCCCGCCCCGACGACCTGGACGTCGCCGTCGGCGTGCGGCGCGTCCAGGAGGCCACGACGCTGGAGATCCGCAGCGTCCGGCACGCCTGGGCGGGGCTGCGCAGCGAGGTGGCCGACGGGACGCCGGTGATCGGGCCGGACCCCGGCGCGCCGGGATTCGTCTGGCTGGCCGCCCTGGGCGGCTACGGGGTCCAGACGTCGCCCGAGGCGGGCCGGCTCGCCGCCGCCGCGGCGACGGACGGGGCCGTCGAACCGGCGTACGCGCCGGGCCGGCTCCGGAACGACTTGGAACGCCTATGAGGAAGGCGACGGGGGCGTGTGGGGCAAGGGGGCCGGTCGCCGTTCGTACATTCCTGACAGAGAGGTGGAGATGACCGGCAACACCCGCGGCTTCACCGGCCGGGCGGTCGACTTCGGCCCGTTCCGTCCCGTCCCGGCGTTGATCGAGGAGCAGACCGACCGGTGCCCCGAGCGGCCGGCGGTCACCTACGACGGCAGGACCCTCACCTACAGGCAACTGGACGACCTGGTCAACGGCCTGGCGGCGACGCTGGCCGGGCACGGCGTGGGCAAGGGCGACGTGGTCGCGGCCCTGCTGGTCAACTCGCTGGAGCTGCCGGTCGCGTACCTGGCGCTGATGAAGCTGGGCGCGGCGTTCGTGCCGCTCGACCCGTCGTGGCCGGTCGAGCGCGTGCGCGACACGCTGGACGTGCTGCCGGACGGCCCGATCCTGTGCGCGGGCGGCGAGCCGCTGCCGCCGGGCGCCGCCGATCGGGCGGTCGTCGTCGGGATCGACGCGATCGTCCCGACCTCCGAGCGGCCGGCGGTCGAGCTGGGCCCGGACGACCTCGCGTACGGCTACTTCACCTCCGGCACCACCGGCACCCCCAAGTGCGCGATGAACCGGCACGGCGGCCTGGCCAACCGGCTGCGCTTCATGACCCGCTACTTCGCCGCGACCGGCGACGACGTCGTGCTGCAGAACAGCAGGCACACCTCCGACTCCGCGCTGTGGCAGCTGTTCTGGCCGTTGACCACCGGCGGGCGCACCGTGCTGCCCGTGCAGGGCGACTTCCTCAACCTCCGGCACACCATCGACCTGATCGCCCGGTACGGCATCACCACCGCCGACTTCGTCTCCAGCGTCTTCAACGCCCTGGTCGCCATCGTGGACGGCGACGCCGCCGCCCTGCGCTCGCTGTCGTCCCTGCGCCGGCTCGTCGTCGGCAGCGAGGCGGTCAGCCCGCGCGCGGTGCACCGCCTGATGGCCCTGCTGCCCGGCCTCGACCTGACCAACGGCTACGGCCCCACCGAGGCGTCGATCGGGATGGTCTTCCACCGGGTGTCGGCGGCCGACGGCGACGCGGTCCCGCTGGGCCGTCCGATCGACAACTGCTACGCGGTCGTGGTGGACGACGACCTGCGCCCGGTCCCGCCCGGCACGACCGGCGAGATCGCGATCGGCGGCGTCTGCCTGGGCGCGGGCTACCTGGGCGACCCGGCCGCGACGGCCAGGGCGTTCGTCGGCAACCCGTTCCCCGGCGAGATCCCGGGCGAGCGCCTCTACCTCACGGGCGACCTCGGCCACCTGGACGACGACGGCCGCCTGTTCTTCGCCGGCCGCAAGGACTTCCAGGTCAAGATCCACGGCGTGCGCATCGAGCTGGGCGAGATCGCCGCGGCGGCCCAGCGCTGCCCCGGCGTGCTGCAGGCCGAGGTGCTGGTGGCCGAGCAGGCGGGCGTCAAGGCGCTGGCGCTGTTCGCCTCCGGCAGGGGCCTGACCGAGGCCGCGCTGGCCGCCGAGCTGCGCCGCACGCTGCCGCGGACCAGCGTCCCGCGCTACTTCTTCCCGCTGGCCGAGATGCCGCTGCACGACAACGGCAAGGTGGACCGCGGCCGGCTCCAGGAGATCCTCGACGGCCGGCTGGCCGAGGACACCGCCCTGCTGGCCGAGAGCGCGCCGACCGCGTGCCTGGGCGACCAGGTGCTGCGGGCGATGCGCTCGGCCCTCGGCTGGCCGGGCCTGACCGCCGAGACGCACTTCGCCGAGTCGGGCGGCGACTCCATCCAGGCCCTGTCCGTGGTCCACATGATCACCGCCGAGACCGGCGTCCGCGTGGACGTCAAGGACCTGTACGACCACCCGACGGCCGGCGCGCTGGCCCGGCTGATCGAGCGGCGGCGGCAGGACCACGAGGCCATCGAGGAGGAGTCGGTGCTGATGGCGCGCGACTCCGTGGTGCCCGACGGGGAGCCCATCCGGCGGGCGTCCAGGCCGGAGCGGCTGCGTACGGTGCTGGTCACCGGGGCCACCGGGTTCGTCGGCAGCCGCCTGGTGCACGAGCTGCTGAGCCGCGGCGGGCTGCGGGTGTGCTGCCTGGCGCGGGCGGCCGACGACGAGGCGGCCACGGCCCGGGTCGTGGCGGCGCTCGCCGAGCGGGGGCTGTGGGAGCCGCGCTTCGCCGACCGGCTGGAGGGCTACGCGGGCGACCTGGCCTTACCCGGCCTCGGGCTGGACGGCTCCACCTGGGAGCATCTGGCCCGAGCCTGCGACCTGGTGCTGCACAACGGCGCGATGGTGAACTTCCTGTTCGACTACCGCGCCCACCGTCAGGCCAACGTGCGCGGCACGATCGAGCTGGTGCGGCTGGCGATGGCCCACCATCCGGTGCCGCTGCACTACGTCTCGACGCTGGGCGCGCTGCAGACGGAGGCGCTCCACAGGGGCGAGCGCGTCCCGGAGGACTGCGACCCGGCGCTGGCCAGGGCGCCGGGCGGCGGCTACAGCCGGTCGAAGTGGATCGCCGAGCGCTACCTGGCCGAGGCCAGGCGCCGGGGCGCGCTGGTGACCGTGCTGCGGCTGGGCGAGATCATGCCGAGCGCCGACAACGGCTATCCGAACCCGGTCGCCTTCACCCACCTGCTGCTGTCGGCGTTCCTGCGGCTCGGCGTGCGTCCCGACGTCGCCACGCGCACCGACTACACGCCGGTCGACTACGTCGCCGCGCGGGTCGGGGCGGCGGTGGCCGACCCGGAGGTCTGGGGCCGTACGCTGCACGTCTTCCGCGCCGAGAGCGTCAGCATCGACGACGTGCCGGCGCGGGCGGGCGTGCCGGTCACGCCGATCCCGTGCGGCGACTTCGCGCGGCTCGTGCGCGAGACCGGCCGGGCGAGCGGGGACCGCGAGCTGATCACGCTCGCCTCCCTGCTGCCCGCCGCGGCGGACGAGGAGGAGCTGCGCCGGGCGTTCGGCGGGCTGCTCACCGACAACCCCGCGCTGTTCCGCAAGGACGAGTGCCACAGGCTCGAACAGCGATGGCGGCTCGGCGAGGGCACCCTCGACGGCCCGATCGCCGCCTACCACGCCCGCCTGGCGGGCACGGCCGGGCAGCGGGTGCCCACCGGTTGATCAGGAAAGGTCAGGAATGCGCTACCGCAAGATGGGAAACCTCGGCTGGGAGGTCAGCGAGGTCGGCTACGGCATGTGGGGCATCGGCGGCGGCCCCGGCGGCTTCACCGGCTGGGACTACGACGTCGCCCCCCGGTGCCTCGACCAGGCCGTCGAACTGGGCTGCACCTTCTTCGACACCGCCTGGGTGTACGGCCGCGGCGTCAGCGAGCAGCTGCTCGGCGCGCTGCTGCGCCGCCACCCCGGCCACCGGCTGTACGTGGCCACGAAGATCCCGCCGAAGAACCGCGAATGGCCCCCCGGACCGGACGACACCCTCGACGACGCCTACCCCGCCGAGCACATCCGCGAGTACACCCACCGCAGCCTGGAGAATCTGGGCGTCTCGCGCATCGACCTCATGCAGTTCCACACCTGGGAGGACCGCTGGGCCCGGGACGAGCGGTGGCAGGAGGCGATCAGGGACCTCAAGAGCGAGGGCCTGATCGACGCGGTCGGCATCAGCGTCAACCGGTGGGAGCCGGCCAACTGCTTCGCCGCGCTCGACACCGGCCTGATCGACGTCATCCAGGTGATCTACAACATCTTCGACCAGGCGCCCGAGGACGAGCTGTTCGACCGGGCGCTGCGCGAGGGCGTGGGCATCATCGCCCGGGTGCCGTTCGACGAGGGCACGCTCACCGGCACCCTGACCGCGGACAGCACGTGGCCGCCGGAGGACTGGCGCAGCACGTACTTCGGGCCGGAGAACCTGGGGCCGAGCGTCGAGCGGGCCGAACGGCTCAAGGCGGCGCTGCCGGAGGGGCTCTCGCTGCCGGAGGTCGCGCTGCGGTTCGTGCTGCACCACCCGGCGGTCAGCACGGTGATCCCGGGGATGCGCAGGCCGGCGCACGTGCAGGCCAACCTCGGCGTCTCCGACGGGCGGCCGCTCGACCCGGACTTGCTGAGCGAGCTGCGGCGGCACCGCTGGGACCGGGTGCCGGCGTGGTGGTCGGGGTGAGCGGGCCGCTGGTCGCCATGTGGGCGCACTCGCGCTCGGCCTCGACGGCGTTCCTGCGCATGATGATCGAGCGGGGCGACGTGGCCGTCCTGCACGAGCCGTTCCTGGCGCTGACCGAGGAGGGCTCGCTGACGCTGCCCGCGCCGGACGGCGGCGAGGTGACCGCCCGCTCGGAGAAGGACCTGCTGGCGCGGCTGGCCGAGCTGGCGCGGGCGCGGCCGGTGTTCGTCAAGGAGGTGCTCGACTACGAGTACCCGCACCTGTTCAAGCATCCGGAGGACCTGGCGGGGATCGTCCACACGTTCATCGTGCGCGACCCGCGGCCGACCATCGCCTCGCACTACGCGATCAAACCGGCGGTGACCTGCGACGAGATCGGCTACGAGCGGCTGTTCCTGCTGCACGAGCTGGTCCGGGAGGCGACCGGCCGGCGGCCGCTGGTGATCCGCACCGAACGGCTGATCCGCGAGCCGGCGGCGGTCGTCGAGGAGTTCTGCGCCTACACCGGCCTGCCCTTCCTGCCCGGCTCGCTCACCTGGGCCGCCGGCGACCGCCCGGAGTGGGGGCGGACCCGCCGCTGGCACCTGGACGCGAGCGGCAGCGCCGGGTTCGAGGACCGCGGCAACGTCTACGCCGCGACCGTGGACAACCATCCGGCCCTGCGGGCCTTCTACGACCACCATCTCCCCTTCTACCAGCGCCTCGTCCAGGACGAATAGGGAGTATCCATGTCAGAGTCACCGGGCCGGCTGTTCGCGCGGGCCTACGCCGAGGACCCCGGCCACGCGGAAGTGACCTTCGACTACACCATCACCGAGGCGCACGAGCCGACCAAGGACCGGCCCCGCCTGACCGTGCGCAACCTGCTCAAGGTCGTCCCCGTCGAGGGCGACCGGGCCCGGTTCTGGACGGAGTCGCCGCCCGGCGAGGAGGAGCGGCGGTCGGTGCGCGACTCCGACGTGCGCCGCGAGGCGGCCTTCAGGTTCGGCATGTCGGAGGCCAAGGTGCATCCGATCCGGGCGTGGGTGCAGATCCCCGACGGCCTGGCCGCCGACCCGGACGCCCTGGCCACCTTCCTCGACTACCGCCTGCTGGTCCGGCTGGCCACGGCCGAGAACCTGGCCCTGACCACCGCCCTGCTCGGCCATCCGGAGATCGCCCGGCTGCCGTACGACGACTACGTCCACGGCGTGCTGTCGGCCTGCGACGAGGTCGAGCAGTCGGGCGCGACCCCGCACGCGATGATCGTCAACCCGCGCGACTACTACCACCGGCTGATCGGCCGGGGCGGGCTGCTGGCCGAGCTGGCCGAGGGCAACGGCATGAAGGTCAGCCGCAACCGGTGGGTCGCCCCCGGGGACGCCCTGGTCGGCGACATCTCCGTGGCGGCCCGGCTGCTGGACGCGGGCCGCTCGGTGATCCGGGTGGCCGAGCCGCCGCCCGGCACGTTCGCCCGGCCGGGCGTGGCGGTCTGCGCGGAGGTGTACGAGGGCGTCGCGGTGCATCTGCCGGGGTTGTTCTACCTGGTCACCCCCGCCGGGGAAAACACCGTATTTCCCACTTCCTAGCAATCAAGTAGAACGAGAACGACGAAAGGCGGTGACCGTGTCGGACACGAGCCAGGAATACCGGCGCAATGGTTGGTGGCGCGACGAGACCTTTCTGGACGACTTACGCCGCAACATCGAGGCGTCCCCCGGCAAGGCGGCACTGATCAGCCGGCGCGTCGCCGACGGTGTCACCGACGTCGTGACGTACGCCGAGCTGGGCGCGATGACCGACCGCATCGCGCACGGCCTGGTCCGGCTGGGCGTGCGGCCGGGCGACTTCGTCGCCATCCAGCTCCCCAACCGCAGGGAGACGCTGCCCCTCGCGCTGGCGTGCATGAAGATCGGCGCGCGCATCGCCCCGCAGATGCCCATCTACCGGCACCGCGAGCTGGACTTCATGATCCGGCTGACCGAGGCGAAGCTGTTCGTCACCACGAGCCGGATCGGCCACCTGGACACGGCCGAGACGGGCATGACCCTGGCCCGGGAGATCCCGAGCCTGGAGCACGTGATCGTCGTCGGCGGCGGCGGGCCGCCCGGCTCGCTCGACTTCGACGAGCTGCTGCTCACCCCGGAACCGGGCGACCCGGCCGACGTCGAGGGCCGCGAGCTGGGCCCCGACGACCCGTTCCTCATCCTGTTCACCTCGGGCACGACCGGCGAGCCCAAGGGCGCGCTGCACAGCCAGAACACCCTGTACGCCGACATCAAGGGCTACGGGGAGGCGTTCGGGCTGGACCCGAGCCTGGTCATCATGACGGCCCAGACGTCGATGCACTACGTGGGCCTGGTGATGGCGTACCTGACGGCGCTGACGCTGGGCGGCACCGCGGTCACGGCCGACGCCTGGGACGCCGGCGTCTACCTCGACCTGATGGCCGACCACGGCGTCACCATGTACTACGGCTCGCCGCCGTTCGCCCGGGAGATCAGCGAGGAGCAGGCGGCCCGGCCGCGCGAGCTGCCCGCCCTGAGCGTGTTCGTCTCCGGCTCGGCCCCCGTCCCGCCGCACCTGGTGGAGCGGGTCACCGAGACGCTGGGCGTGCGCGTGTACGCGCTGTGGGGCATGACCGAGAACGGCGGCGTCACCATGACCCGCCCCCAGGACCCGCCCGAGCGGGCCGGCGAGAGCGACGGCACGGTCATCTCCGGCATGGAGGTGCGCATCGTCGACGAGGAGAACAAGCCGGTCGAGAAGGGCGAGATCGGCGCCCTCCAGGTACGCGGCGCGGCCCAGTGCCTCGGCTACTACCTGCGCGACGAGATCTACGCCAAGTCGATCACCCCGGACGGCTGGTTCGACACCGGCGACCTGGCCCGCGACGACGGCTACGGCGGCGTGCGCATCTCCGGCAGGACCAAGGACGTCATCATCGCCAACATGTGCCTCAAGCTGCCGGTCAGCGACATCGAGGCGCTGCTCGGACGGCATCCGGCGATCCGCGACATCGCCCTCATCGGCATCCCGGACCCGGCGCTGGTCGAGCAGGTGTGCGCCGTCGTCACGCCGTCGGGCGAGCCGCCCACGCTGGAGGAGCTGCGCGGCTACCTCAAGGAGGCCGGCGTGAACGACTGGTTCTGGCCCGAGCGCCTGGAGATCGTCGAGGAGATGCCGCGGACCGTCACCGGCAAGATCCGCAAGGTCGAGCTGCGGGAGCGGTTCGGCGCGGCGTCGGACTGAGGTGGCCGGTTCACGGGCGCTCCCGCTCGCCGTCCTGTGCGGGAGCGCCTTCCTCGGCGCGATCGACGTGCAGCTCGCGAACATCGCCTTCCCCGACATCCTGCGCAGCTTCCCGGGCAGCAGCCTGCCCGAGCTGTCGTGGGTGTTCAACGGCTACGCGATCGTGTTCACCGCGGCGCTGCTGCCTGCCGGCGGCCTGGCCGACCGGTTCGGCGCGCGGCGGGTGTTCCTGACCGGCCTGGCGGTGTTCGTGGTCGGCGCCGCCCTGTGCGCGGTCGCGCCGTCGGCCGGCGCGCTGATCGCCGCCCGGGTCGTGCAGGGCGTGGGCGGCGGGGTGATCACGCCGCTGACGCTCGCGCTGATCCTGCCGTACTACCCGCCGGAACGCCGGGGCACGGCGATCGGGCTGTGGAGCGCGGCGCAGTCGGTGGCGACGGCGTCGGGGCCGTCGCTGGGCGGCATGCTGGTCGGCGTCTGGGACTGGCGGACGGTGTTCTTCCTGCACCTGCCGGTCGGGGCGGCCGTGCTGGCGGGCGCCTGGCGGATCGTGCCCAAGGGGGCCGGCGAGGCGGCCACGTCCAGGCTGCCGGACATCGCCGGGCTGTTGCTGCTGGTGGGGGCCATCGGGCTGCCCTCGCTGGCGATCGTGCAGAGCGACGCGTGGGGGCCGGGCAGCCCCGGCACGATCGCGGCGCTGGTCGCGGGCGTCGTCGTGGCCGTGCTGTTCGTCCGGCGGGCGCGCACGCATCCAGCGCCGATCGTGGACCTCGGCGCGCTGCGGGCGCGCGGCACGCAGCGGGCCAACCTCGCGATGTTCCTGGTCGGGCTGGTGATGTTCGCGCTGCCGCTGGCCAACATCCTGTTCCTGACCGGGATCTGGGGGTACTCCGTGGCCGCCGCGGGGCTCGCCGTCACGCCGGGCGCGCTCGCCCAGGTGCTGACCGCGCCGCTCGCCGGGCGGCTGGCCGCCAGGACGGGCCATCGCCCGCTCGCCCTGTGCGGGGCGGCGCTGCTGGCGCTGTCCACGGCGTACCTGGCGTTCGCGGCGGGGGGCGAGCCGGCGTACCTGGCGGTGGTGCTGCCCGCGGTGGTGCTGTCGGGGGTCGCGGTGGCCGTGCTGATCACGTCGCTGAGCGGCGCGGCGGTGGCCGAGATCCCGCCCGCGCGGCTGGCCACCGGCACCGCCCTGTCGGTGACCTCGCGGGCCGTCGGGGCCGTCATCGGCGTCTCGGCGCTGGTGCTGGTGCTGTCGGGCGACCGGCTCGGGGCGGTCGGGGCGTACCAGGGGGTGTGGCTGACGATGCTCGGCCTGTGCGCGCCGGTCGCCCTGGCCGCCGCCGGCCTGCGCGCCCAGCGCGCCGAACCGGCGGCGCGCGGCGCCTGAACGCGTACGGGGCCGCCTCCCCGTGCCCGAGGCGGGCACGAACGGTCCGCGCCGCCTAGGACGCGCAGTCGAGCACGGCGCCCGCCCTCGGCGTCACCGTCCCGTAGTAGTGGACCTTCTCGCAGGGGACGGTGTTGCCGGAGACCACGACGTCGGTGATCGCGGCGGCGTCGCCCCGGATGCCGAGGGCGTCGCGCGTGCCGGTGCCGCTCACCTGGTTGCCGGTGATCTCGACGGTCTGCAGCGGGGCTCCCGCCACCGACTTCACGTAGATCCCGCCCTCGCACCCCTCGACCGTGTTGTCGGTGATGCGTACGTTCTGGGCGTTGACCGTGGCGATGCCGTCGTAGCGGGTGTTGCGCACGATGTTGCCCTGGATGCGCACGTTGGTGTGCCGGTGGGCGGGGTCGGAGGTGTGCGAGCCGGTGAACTGGCCCCAGCCGAGCTGTGAGCCCGAGGCGTCGCAGGTGTTGCCGGTCAGCAGGATGTCGGTGCACGGCGTCAGGTCGCTCGCGCCGCCCCAGGTGTTGCCGCCGGCCGGCAGGTCGAGCTGGACCGCCTCGCCGTGCCACAGCCCCTGGTCGGGGTCGCGGATCCAGCCCATCAGGCTGCAGCCCCGGACCGTGCCGCGCCGTACGGCGTTGAGCTCGATGCCGTGCCACCACTTGACGTTCCACATGGTGACGTTCTCGATCAGCACGTCGGAGGCGTGGATCATGGTGATGCCGTTCATGGCGGGCGCCTGGTCGAGCACGCCGCGCTGGACGAAGTCCCACACCGGGTCCCAGCTGCCGCCGGTGACGGCGATGTTCGTGGCGCCGGAGTAGCCGCCGGCGGTCGCGCTCACGGCGTTGAGGACCATCGTGTGCTTGACGCCCGTGGCGGGGAAGCGGGCCACGATCCTGACGTCCGTGGCGTCCAGATGGGTGTTGCTGTGCACGATGAGCGGTTCGGTGAGCAGGTAGGTGGCCTTGGGCACCTTGGCGATGTACCGGCCGGCGGCGTCCTTGGCGCCCTTGCCGTCCCTGGCGGCGTCGAGGAGCTTCTGGATCTCCGAGCCGCTGACGTAGGCGACCGAGGCCGGCGCCTGCGCCCGTGCCGGTGTGACGAGCGGGCGACCGGCCAGCAGGGCCGCCGCGCCCCCGAGTAACGTCCTTCTGGTGATCATGGTCTCGAACTGTCCACGCCGGGCGCGGGGGTGTCAAGAGAGGGGTCAGTCGGGGGCGTAGGCAAGGACGTGGTCGTGCAGCAGGCGGCCGGCCCGCGGGTCGTCCCGCTCGAACGCCTCAACCAGCGGTTCGTGGTCGGCCGCGTTCTCGTGCGGCCGCATCCGGAACAGCCGGATCGACACGTGCGTCCAGACCTCGACGCCGAGCGACTCCCACACCGACACCAGCAGCGCGTTGCCGGAGGCCTCCACGATCTCCCGGTGGAAGGCGACGCCGTGGCGCACCTGGTCGTCGAGGGAGCCGGCGGCCGCGGCGGCGTGCAGGCGGTCCACGTGGGCGCGCAGCGCCGCCGCCGGAGGCCGGCCGAGGCGGGTGGCGGTCTCCTCCAGGCCGGCCCGGACCTGGTAGACCTCGCGGAGGTCGTCGAGGGTGAAGCCGCGCACCCGCGCGCCGCGGTTGGGGGCCGACTCGACCAGCCGGAGCGCCTCCAGCTCGCGCAGCGCCTCGCGTACGGGGGCCTGGCTGACCTGGAGCTCGGCGGCCAGGCGGCGCTCGACGATGCGCTCGCCGGGCTCCCACCGGCCGCTGATCAGGCCGTCGAGCAGCACCTTCCTGATCTCCTCGCGCAACGGCGGCCGCACCACGGGCTCCACAGATAATCCTTTCATCGGATGATCGATCATATGGTGTTTAATGGAAGCATGGAGAAAGACCTGGATCCACAGGAGACCGCCGAATGGCTCGAATCGCTTGAGGCGGTCCGGCGGGCGGCCGGTCCCGATCGGGCCGATTACCTGCTGCGCAGGCTCGCCACGAGCACGCGCTATCTCAACACGGTGCCCACCGCCGAGGAGCCCGCCTACCCCGGCGACCTGGAGCTCGAAGAACGCGTCGCGGCCTACGACCGGTGGAACGCCGCCGTCATGGTCAGCCGGGGCAGCAAGCTCGGCCTCGGCGGCCACCTGGCCACCTACGCCTCGGCCGCCTGGCTGTACGAGGTCGGTTTCAACCACTTCTTCCACGGCACGGACGACCAGGTCTTCTTCCAGGGGCACGCCTCCCCCGGCGTCTACGCGCGGGCCTTCCTCGAAGGGCGTCTGAGCGAGGAGCAGCTCGACCTGTTCCGGCGCGAGACGCAGGGCGGGCTGCCGTCGTACCCGCACCCGAGGGCGATGTCGGGTTTCTGGCAGTTCCCGACCGTGTCGATGGGCATCGGCCCGCTCAACGCGGTCTACCAGGCGCGCTTCAACCGCTACCTGCACAACCGCGGCATCAAGGACACCTCGCACAGCCATGTCTGGGCCTTCCTGGGTGACGGCGAGATGGACGAGCCGGAGTCCACCGCGGCGCTGACGCTGGCCGCCAGGGAGGGGCTGGACAACCTCACCTTCGTGATCAACTGTAACCTCCAGCGGCTCGACGGCCCGGTACGCGGCAACACCCGGATCGTCCAGGAGCTGGAGAGCGTCTTCAGGGGCGCGGGCTGGCACGTCGTCAAGGCGCTGTGGGGCGCCGAGTGGGACGGCCTGCTCGGCTCCGACGAGCTCGTGGCCAGGCTCGGCGAGGTGCCGGACGGCCAGTTCCAGACGTTCGCCGCC
The DNA here is from genome assembly GCF_044465525.1 of Nonomuraea sp. NPDC049646. Lineage (NCBI taxonomy): Bacteria > Bacillati > Actinomycetota > Actinomycetes > Streptosporangiales > Streptosporangiaceae > Nonomuraea > Nonomuraea sp. NPDC049646. The sequence goes on from NZ_JBITLU010000020.1 coordinate 197,394, forward strand.
TCCGACGGCGCCTACATCAGGCAGCACCTGTTCCAGGGGCTCGACGTGCCCTGCTCCGACGACGACCTGCGGCGCATCGTCGGCGGCTCGCGGGCCGGGCACGAGCCGCGCAAGGTGTACGCCGCCTACCACCGGGCGCTGCAGAACCGGGGCGCGCCCACGGTGGTCCTCGTCCAGACGGTCAAGGGCTGGACGCTGGGCGCGGGCGTCGAGGCGCGCAACGCCAACCACCAGATGAAGAAGCTCACCCTCGACGAGTTCCGCGTCATGCGCGACCGGCTCGGCCTGCCGGTCCCCGACTCGGCGCTGGCCGGGGAGCTGCCGCCGTACCTGCACCCGGGGCCCGGCTCGGCCGAGGCCGAGTACGTCGCCGAGCGCCGCCGGGAGCTGGGCGGCCCGATCCCCCGCCGCACGGTCGCCGCCCGGCCGCTGCCGCAGCCGGGCGAGCGGCCGTTCGCGGCCCTGGCCAAGGGCTCGACGCAGCCGATCGCCACCACGATGGCGTTCGTCCGGCTGGTCAAGGACCTGATGAAGGAGCCGGAGACCGGGCGGCGCTGGGTGCCGATCGTGCCCGACGAGGCCAGGACGTTCGGCATGGAGTCGCTGTTCCCCACGGCGAAGATCTACTCGCCGCTCGGCCAGCGGTACGAGTCCGTCGACCGGGAGCTGCTGCTGGCCTACAAGGAGGCGGTGGACGGGCAGATCCTCATCGAGGGCATCACCGAGGCCGGGTCGATGGCCTCCTTCACCGCGGCGGCCACCAGCTACGCCACCCACGGCGAGCCGATGGTGCCGTTCTACATCTTCTACTCGATGTTCGGCTGGCAGCGGACGGGCGACCAGATGTGGGCCCTGGCCGACCAGCTCGGCCGCGGCTTCCTGCTCGGCGCGACCGCCGGGCGCACCACCATGACGGGCGAGGGCCTGCAGCACGCCGACGGCCACTCCCAGCTCCTGGCCTCGGCCAACCCCGCCTGCCTGGCCTACGACCCGGCCTTCGCCTACGAGGTCGGCGTCATCGTCCGCGACGGGCTCAGGCGCATGTACGGCGAGGCCGCCGAGGACGTGTTCTACTACCTGACCCTCTACAACGAGCCGCTGCCCCAGCCCGCGATGCCCGAGGGCGTCGAGGAGGGCATCGTCAAGGGCATCTACCGCTACTCCGCCGGCGGCGGCGCCGCGCACCTGCTGGCCAGCGGCACCGCGATCCACTGGGCGCTGGAGGCCCAGCGGCTGCTGGCCGACGAGTACGGCGTGGGCGTGGACGTCTGGTCGGTCACCTCGTGGAGCGAGCTGCGGCGCGAGGCCATGTCGGCGACCGGGGTGCCGTACCTGCGGCAGGCGCTGGCCGGGACCGAGGGGCCGGTGATCGCGGTCAGCGACTGGATGCGGGCCGTGCCCGACCAGATCAGGCCGTGGATCGACCGGCCGTGGACCTCGCTCGGCACCGACGGGTTCGGGCTCTCCGACACCCGGGAGGCCGTGCGCAGGCACTTCGGGGTCGATCCGCGGTCGATCGCGGACGCCGTGCTGAAGGCGGTGGAGGAGTAGCAGCGGGGGCGACTCGTCCCGGCGTAACCGTATTTATCGAGGAATCTCCCTAAGTTAGGGCCTGGTGCACCAACCGTGTTCTGCTGATCCCGGGGGGAGACGGGTGAGAACACGGTTGCGCCGGTCGCTGCGTACGCGCCTGGCACTGCTCGCCGGCATCGCCATGCTGCTGCTGAACGTCGTCGTCAGCGGCTTCGTCATGTTCGGCATCCACGACGACGTCGCCGACGTGCGCGCCAGCGACGTGTCCGGCCGGGCCCTGCGCGTGCTCCTCATGGTCAAGCGCAACCAGCTCCCCCAGGTGCTGGAACCCCTCGGCCTCGACGGCATCCAGGTCGTCGACCCGGCCGGACGGGCCGTCGCCTGGACGCCCAACCTGGCCGACGCCCCCCGCCAGACCGCCCACATCCCCCGCGACCAGGCCAACTACGTCAGCAGGAGCTGCGACCTGCCGGCCTTCCCCGGCCGGTGCGAGCTCGTGGTCGCCCTGCGCGCCTACCAGCCCGAGGGCACCTGGATCATCTACGCCTTCGACCCCGCGGTCCCCTGGTTCGTCAGCCCGCAGGTCGTGCTGTTCCAGATCGTGGTGTCGGCGCTGCTGGTCGGGCTGACCTTCTTCGGGGTGTCGCGGGTCGTGGCCAGGACGCTGGCCCCCGTCAGCGCCATCACCAAGCGGCTCGCCGAGATCACCGCCGACGGCGGCGGCCTGCGGGTGCCCGTCCCGGACACCGACGACGAGATCAGAGCCCTGGCCGAGACCGCCAACCAGACGCTGGACCGGCTGGAGACGGCGCGGGCCCGCCTGGAGGCCGCGATGGAGCAGCAGCGCAGGTTCGCCGGGGACGCCTCGCACGACCTGCGCAGCCCGATCACCGCCATGCGCACGCAGGTCGAGGAGGCCATGCTGCACCCGGAGGAGACCGACTGGCGGGAGACCAGCACCCAGGTGCTGGCCAGCCTCGACCGGCTGCAGGCCATCGTCACCGACCTGCTCACGCTGACCAAGCTGGACGCCGGGGCGCCGAGCGAGCGTGAGCCGGTGGACCTGGGCGAGCTGGTGGCCGCCGAGACCGCCAGGCCGCGGGCCAAGCGCGTGGTCGCCGGCCCGGAGGCGGGCGTCGTCGTCATGGGCGACCGGCTCCAGCTCACCCGTCTGCTGACGAACCTGCTGGACAACGCCGAGCGGCACGCCGAGACGCAGGTCACCGTGACCGTCCGGCAGGAGGACGGCCGGGCCGTGCTGGAGGTCCTGGACGACGGCGGAGGCATCGAACCGGCCAAGCGCGAGCTCGTCTTCCAGCGCTTCATCCGCCTGGACGACTCCCGCAACCGCGACGCCGGCGGCACCGGCCTCGGGCTGCCGATCGCCCGCGAGATCGCGACCGCGCACCACGGCACGCTGACCATCGAGGACTCCCCCAAGGGCGCCCGCTTCGTCCTCCGCCTCCCCCTCGCCTGACCTCCCCGGAGTGGGTGGCGCTTCCTAGTGCTTGCCGTGGCCGCGGGCGAGGCCCTTGCCGTGCTTGGCCTTGGCGGCCTGATGGCCGACCTTCCGGCCCTTGCCGGCGGTGGCGGCCGAGGTGGCGCCGGAAGTGGCGGACCTGGCGCCGGTCACGGCACGCCGCTGGGACGGCGGCTGGGCGAGGGGCTGGACGGGCGGGCGACGGGAGCCGCCGTGCTCTACCGCGCGGTCGGCGGCGTCCTTCGAGGTCCGGTCGCGCGTGACAGCCACGGCGTGCATGATGCCCCCCTGCTCGGGGGCCTGGTTCGGCGCCGGGTCGGCGTAGGAGGGCGTGCGGGGGGCGGCGGGCGGGCCGCCGTCGCCGTTCCAGGACGTCGTGAGCAGCACGCTGGTGACCAGCGCGGCCAGGGCGGTGAGCTGCCGCCAGCGCTGCGGCCTGCCCGGCTGCGGGATCGACACCGAGAACGGCAGCAGCTCGCGGTGCGCGCGCAGGCCGCGCGCGGCGTCGGGCATGGTCCGGCGCGCCGCGTGGCCGCGCTCGCCGGTGCCGCGTCCCGCGCGGTCCCACCCCGGGATCCGCCGCCTGGCGTCCGGCCGCGCCCCGGCGACGGCCCCCACGTCCCGGACACCCGCCGGAACGGCGACGCCCTCCGTGGCGGGGGCGCCCTCCGGGACGGGGACGGCCTCCGGGACGGGGACGGCCTCCGGGACGCGAACGGCCTCCGGGACCGGGACGGCCTCCGGGACGGGGGCGGCTTCCGGGGCGGGGGCGCCGGGGAAGAGGGTGGGAGGAAGGAGGTCGCCGGTGCGGGGCAGGGGGGCGGCCAGGGGGATGGCGGCGGTGTCGTGGGGTTCCTCGTCGCGCAGCGCGGCCACCCGGGTCAGGCGCCGCCGGGCCTCCTCGCCGTCGATCCGGCGGGCGGGGTCCTTGGTCAGGAGACCGGCGATGACCGGCGCGAGCGGCCCGGCCAGGTGGAACGGCGCGGGCTCGGAGGTGAGCACCGCGGTCAGGGCGGCCAAATGGCCGCTGTGCGGGAAGGGCGACTGGCCCTCGACGGCCGCGTACAGGGTGGCGCCGAGGGACCACAGGTCGGCCTGCGGGGTCGCGTGGCCGCCGCGCAGGCGTTCCGGGGCGATGTAGGCGGGCGTGCCCACCACCATGCCCGACTGGGTGATGTTGGCCTGGTCGTCGAGGGTGGTGGCCAGGCCGAAGTCGGTGAGCAGGGCGTGCCGGTCGCCGTTCAGCAGGATGTTGCCGGGCTTGACGTCGCGGTGCACGATGCCGTCGGCGTGCGCCGCGCTCAGCGCCTCCAGCACCTGCAGCCCGAGGCGCGCCGCGTCGGGCGGGGACAGCGGCCCGCGTTCGGCGATCACGTCGGCCAGGCTGCGCGAGGGCACGAGCTGGAGCACGATCCACGGCCGTTCGTCGGCCACCACCACGTCGTAGACGGCGGCGATGTGCGGGTGGCTCAGCCGGGCGGCCAGCCGCGCCTCCCGCATCGTCCGTCCGAGCAGGCGTTCCCGCTCGGCCCCCAGCGTGTGCCCGAGGGTGACCTCCTTGACCGCGACCTGCCGGTCGAGCAGCTCGTCGTGGGCCTGCCAGACCCGGCCCATGCCACCGCGGCCCAGTTCGGACAGCAGCCGGTAGCGTCCGGCCAGCAACCAGCCCGCACAGTGCGAAAGTGACATGCCGCCCTGCCTACCCGATCATCCCGCCCTCATGCAACGGCCGCACAGGCTTCGAGTCGATCCTGTGAGGGAGGGCGGGCCGGGCGGCGGCTCGGGTCAGCCGTTGGTGGGGAAGCCGAGGTTCACGCCGCCGTGGGACGGATCCAGCCAGCGCGACGTCACCACCTTGCCCCGCGTGTAGAAATGCACCCCCTCGGCGCCGTGCACATGCGTGTCACCGAACAGGGACGACTTCCACCCGCCGAAACTGTAGAACGCCATCGGCACCGGGATCGGCACGTTGATCCCCACCATCCCCACCTCGACCTCGTTCTGGAACCGCCGCGCCGCACCCCCGTCGTTGGTGAAGATCGCCGTACCGTTGCCGTACACACCCTCGTTGATCACCCGCAGGCCCTCCTCGTAGGAGGACACCCGCACCACCGACAACACCGGACCGAAGATCTCCTCGGTATGCGTCCGCGACCCCACCGGCACCTGATCCAGCACCGTCGGCCCCAGCCAGAACCCCCCGCCCCGGCCGCCCAGCACCTCGGCCTCCCGGCCGTC